>NZ_JBXALO010000006.1:0-318929 GCF_058799515.1 Serratia sp. GW822-FHT06D09 | reverse complement strand
TATGGTGCATCCAGGAGGATTCGAACCTCCGACCGCTCGGTTCGTAGCCGAGTACTCTATCCAGCTGAGCTATGGATGCAAATGGCGGTGAGGCGGGGATTCGAACCCCGGATGCAGCTTTTGACCGCATACTCCCTTAGCAGGGGAGCGCCTTCAGCCTCTCGGCCACCTCACCATACGCTTCTTTCGAATTGTGCCTAACTTGCTTTGGAGAAGCTCATCGGCACTGCGTGGCGCACATATTACTTTCTCCGACTTTTAAGTCAAACAATTTTTCCCAACTCATGCGCGTTTGCACAATTCACACTCAACATGGGCGATTTCACGGCAAAAAGAGTGTTTTATCAACAGGCAACCATAGCGAAATAGCAAACAAAGTCAGGGAGGCAGCAAAAAGATTTAATCGGAGAAGTCAGGAAAGGAACGATGATAGGCACAAAAAAGCGCAGTAGCGTCTCGCTGAGCAACGAGACGCTGCTTCGAAATCAGTAAGTCGTCTGTTGAGACTTCTCTGCCTGAATGCGCTGATAGATTTCTTCGCGGTGAACTGACACCTCTTTGGGGGCATTCACACCAATACGAACCTGGTTGCCCTTGACCCCTAGCACTGTGACCGTGACCTCATCGCCAATCATGAGGGTTTCACCAACTCGACGAGTCAGAATTAACATTCTTTGCTCCTTGAAAGATTAAAAGAGTCGGGTCTCTCAGTTTCCCCGTCATTATCCATCATATGCTGTGAAAACGTAAGTCATGTAACCCACAATAAGTGTAAGCAGACTTGGTCTCACCTCAGATAATGATAAGTTTAGCCGACCTGAAAAACTTTGTTCCCGTAATTGTAACCAAATTGTGTTAGCACAGTTTAAAAACGCCATAATCAACAATGAGTTATGGCGTTTGTAAGTGCTATTTATTTATATTCACAGTTTCGAGGCCACCCAGGCTTCTACGCTGTCTAGTGCCGCCGGCAGGGCACTGACGTCGGTCCCCCCTGCCTGCGCCATATCAGGGCGTCCGCCCCCTTTGCCGCCAACCTGCTGCGCCACGTTGCCGATCAACTCGCCGGCTTTAACCCGGTCGGTCAGATCTTTGGTCACGCCGGCAATCAGGCTCACCTTATCATCGGCCGTGGTAGCCAGCACGATAATTGCGGAACCCAGTTGATTTTTCAGATCATCAACCATGGTACGCAACATTTTTGGCTCGACGTTATCAAGCTTGCTGACCAACAGCGGGACGCCGTTAACCATTTTGGCCTTGCTGGACAATGAAGCGCTCTCCTGCGCCGCCTGCTGATCCTTCAACTGCTGCAGTTCTTTTTCCAACGCGCGAGTGCGATCGAGTACCGCACGCACTTTGTCCGTCAGGTTGTTGCTATCCCCTTTCACCAGGTGCGCAACGTCCTGCAACAAATCATTTTGCTGATGCAGGGTAGCAATCGCACCTTCGCCGGTGACGGCTTCAATACGACGAATACCCGCAGCGGTACCTGACTCGCTCAGAATGCGGAACAGACCGATGTCACCGGTACGGCTGGCATGGGTGCCGCCGCACAGTTCGGTCGAGAAGTCGCCCATGGTCAGTACGCGCACGTTATCGTCGTACTTCTCACCGAACAGCGCCATAGCGCCCTTCTCTTTGGCATCATCCAGCGCCATGACTTCGGTTTGGACCGGCAGGTTGCGACGTATCTGCTGGTTCACCAAGTCTTCTACAATGCGGATCTGCTCCGGCTTCATCGCTTCGAAATGCGAGAAATCGAAACGCAGGTATTTATCGTTAACCAACGATCCCTTCTGCGCCACATGCTCACCCAGCGTCTGACGCAGTGCAGCGTGCAGCAGGTGGGTAGCGGAGTGATTCAGACGGATGCGATTGCGGCGAACGGTATCGATCTGCGCATCAACGCGATCGTTCACTTTCAAGGAACCTTGAGACAGCTTGCCCTGATGACCGATGGCCTGGCCGTATTTCTGGGTATCGCTCACTTCAAAATCGGCGCCAGCGGCTTTCAGCACGCCTTTATCGCCAACCTGGCCACCGGATTCACCGTAGAACGGAGTTTCATCCAGTACCACTACGGCTTCTTCACCGGCGTGGATCTCATTGACCGACTGACCGTCGCGGAACAGCGCGATCACGGTTGATTGCTGCTGCTCGTGGTCATAGCCGCAGAACTGGCTGGCGCCATCAACGCGGATCATGCTGTTGTAGTCTGCGCCGAAACCACTGGACTCACGTGCACGACGACGCTGCGCTTCCATCGCCAGTTCAAAACCGGCTTCATCCACTTTCAGGCCACGTTCACGGCACACATCCGCCGTCAGATCGACCGGGAAACCGTAGGTGTCGTAAAGACGGAAGGCTGTTTCGCCATCCAGGGTATCGCCCTGCAGGTTAGCCAGTTCTTCGTCCAGCAGCGTCAAACCACGCTCCAGGGTGCGAGCAAACTGATCTTCTTCAGTTTTCAGTACCTGTTCAACCAAAGACTGTTGGCGCTTCAGTTCGTCAGCGGCCGGCCCCATCACTTCGATCAACGGAGCAACCAGCTTGTAGAAGAAGCTGTCTTTCGCGCCCAGCATATTGCCGTGGCGAACAGCGCGGCGAATGATGCGGCGCAGCACGTAACCACGGCCTTCGTTTGACGGCGTCACGCCATCGGACACCAGGAAAGCACAGGAGCGGATGTGGTCAGCGATAACGCGCAAAGATTTGTTATTCAAATCTGCCGCGCCTGTCACCTTGGCCACTGCAGCGATCAGCGTGCTGAACAAGTCGATTTCATAGTTGGAGTTCACGTGTTGCAGGACTGCCGCAATACGCTCCAGACCCATACCGGTATCTACCGAAGGTTTTGGCAGCGGCAGCATGGTGCCGTCGGATTGACGGTTGAACTGCATGAAAACGATGTTCCAGATCTCAATGTAACGATCGCCGTCTTCTTCCGGACTGCCCGGAGGGCCACCCCAGATATGATCGCCATGATCGTAGAAAATCTCGGTGCACGGACCGCACGGACCGGTATCGCCCATCTGCCAGAAGTTGTCAGAGGCAAAAGCCGCGCCTTTATTGTCGCCAATACGGATAATGCGCTCTGCCGGCACACCAATCTGCTTCTGCCAGATGTCGAAAGCTTCGTCATCGGTTTCATAGACGGTCACCCACAGCCTTTCTTTAGGCAGGTTAAACCAGTTTTCACCGGTCAACAGTTCCCAGGCGAAGCTGATAGCGTCATGTTTGAAATAGTCGCCGAAACTGAAGTTGCCCAGCATTTCGAAGAAGGTATGGTGACGTGCGGTATAACCGACGTTCTCCAGATCGTTATGCTTACCGCCTGCACGTACGCAACGTTGTGAGGTGGTGGCTCGGGAATAGGCGCGCTTGTCCAGCCCCAGGAAAACATCTTTAAATTGGTTCATGCCGGCATTGGTAAACAGCAATGTCGGATCATTGTTAGGCACCAGGGAGCTGCTTGCTACAACCTGGTGGCCCTTACTATGAAAGAAATCGAGAAACGCTTGACGGATCTCAGCGGTGCTCTTGCTCATAATTTTCCCGGAAAGGCTAGAATAACGACACGTGAGCAAGATACGCGACATCCTGACGATGGCATCTAACTCACGAACAAAAAGTGGGGATAAGATAAATTTTCTTCAAGGGGAAGTAAAACCCCGTGTGCGTTCATTGCGCAAAATCACGGTAAATTGACTGAATTTCTTCCTGGAAGAAGCCACGATAGAGCAGATAACGCTGAACTTTGGCTTTCTCTTTCCAGTCAGTTGGCAGTTTGTCGCCAAATTTACGCTGCGCAACCTGTTTAGCCTGCTCACACCAGTCGATATCACAGTCTGCCAGGGCAGTTTGCGTCAGCTCTTTGTCTACGCCCTTTTGCATCAGTTCCGAGCGGATACGCTGCGCACCGTAACCTTTACGGCTGCGGCTACCAATATAGCTGCGGGCAAAGCGTTGATCGTCCAACCAATTATGCTGATAGCAATAGGCAATCACCTGTTCGATAACGGCAGGATCAATCGGTTCTTCGGAAGACGGAGCAGGTGTGGAGGAGGTAGGCGTTTTGGTGCCAAATCTGGCTTTCGCCATAAATGGCTGCGCCGCAAGCTTGCGGCGCAGTTCAGCTTCACTATGATCGCGTTGCGACAGCAGGCGCATGGCGCGGCTTAGCAAGTCATTCATTATTCAAGCCTGATGTAGTCGACGCCCGTAAACCCATAACGGCATTCACAGGCGTCAGCAGCGATTAAAACTCTTCGCTGGTTTCAGCTTCGTCATCGAAGCCTTCGTCAGTTGCCGCAACCAGTTCACCGTTGCTGTGCAGCAGCAGGTCACGCAGTTTCTTGTCCAACTCAGCGGCAACCGCCGGGTTTTCTTTCAGGAAGTTACAGGCATTTGCCTTACCCTGACCGATTTTATCGCCGTTGTAGCTGTACCAGGCACCGGCTTTCTCGATCATCTTGTGCTTCACGCCCAGATCGACCAGTTCGCCGCGGCTGTTGATACCTTCGCCGTACAGGATTTGGAATTCGGCCTGTTTGAACGGCGCAGCAATTTTGTTTTTGACGACTTTCACGCGGGTTTCACTGCCGACGACTTCATCGCCTTCTTTCACCGCGCCGATACGGCGGATATCCAGACGGACTGATGCGTAGAACTTCAGTGCGTTACCGCCAGTGGTGGTTTCGGGGTTACCGAACATCACACCGATTTTCATACGGATCTGGTTGATGAAGATCAGCAGGGTGTTGGCGTTTTTCAGGTTACCGGCCAGCTTACGCATCGCCTGGCTCATCATACGTGCCGCCAGCCCCATGTGTGAGTCACCGATTTCACCTTCGATTTCCGCTTTCGGCGTCAAGGCCGCCACGGAGTCAACGATAATCACGTCAACCGCGCCAGAACGAGTTAAGGCATCACAGATTTCCAACGCCTGCTCACCGGTGTCCGGCTGAGAACACAGCAGGTTGTCGATATCAACACCCAGCTTCTTCGCATAAATCGGATCCAGCGCGTGCTCTGCATCGATAAAGGCACAGGTTTTACCTTCGCGCTGCGCCGCAGCGATAACCTGCAGCGTCAGGGTGGTTTTACCGGAAGACTCCGGACCATAAATTTCAACGATACGGCCCATTGGCAGGCCGCCTGCACCCAGTGCGATATCAAGTGACAGCGAGCCGGTAGAGATCGTTTCTACGTCCATAGAACGGTCTTCACCCAGACGCATGATGGAGCCTTTGCCGAACTGTTTCTCAATCTGGCCCAGTGCCGCAGCTAGCGCCTTTTGCTTGTTCTCATCAATAGCCATTGTTGCTCCTTCGTTACGCAATGTCGGTGTTACCCCACACTGCCACTGAATGTATGTTGTGCAGGAAATGTCACTAATTATACTGTATGGTCATACAGTATCAAGCCTAATTTCACAAAAATTCGTCAAGGGCGGTTTGCAGCGCGAAAATTGTCGCCTGAAGCCGCACTGCATCACGATCGCCGGAAAATTGCATCTTTTGCGCCAGCACGCGTCCTGAGGATTCGGCAAAACCAAACCAGACCGTACCCACCGGTTTTTCCACGCTGCCACCGTCCGGCCCGGCAATGCCGCTAACCGACAGCGCCAGGTTGGCCCGAGCCGCGTGCAGAGCCCCCTGAGCCATCTCGCGCACCACCTCTTCGCTTACGGCGCCATGGGCATTCAGGGTCGCTTCCGCCACGCCTAGAAGCTCATGCTTCGCCGTATTGCTGTAGGTGACAAAACCACGATCGAAATAAGCGGAACTGCCGGCAATATCGGTGATGGCCTTGGCGATAGCCCCCCCGGTGCAAGATTCTGCACAGGTGATCCACTGGCCATTAGCCTTCAGTTTTTCCCCTACTGCAACGCTGAGTTTACGCAGTTGCTGTTCACTCATAACCTCTCCTTAGCGAATCAGGTATATGCGCCCGATAGTAGCATTTATCAAGCTTATCTGACGCGGCGATGACAGAAATGCGCGACGCTTCGCAGGCGATGCGGTGTTAAGCCTTAACCCAAACTGCTAGTATCGAATGTAACGTTCGGGTTAATGAGCGGCGTTTTCTCACGAGGGATCTCACAGGGTTGTTTTTGCCGCCGGCATGGCCAGCCCATGGCAAACCAGGATAAAAGATTAGGATGATAGAGTGAAAAAAACGTTAGGCGTCTTCTTTCCGTTGTATACCACCACCCTGCTGATGCTGCTGGGTTCAGGGTTACTCACCACCTACATCTCCCTGCGTTTAACGTCTATTCACGTGACCGGCGCGTTGATCGGCGCGATTATTGCCGCCAACTACATCGGTTTGGTGATCGGTGGCAAGGTCGGCCATTTTCTGATTGCTCGTGTCGGCCATATCCGCGCTTACGTTTCCTGCGCCGGCATTATTACCGCGGCGGTGCTGGGACATGGCCTGACGGAATACATCCCCGTGTGGGTGGTGCTGCGGCTGATTATCGGCCTGTGCATGATGTGTCAGTTCATGGTGCTGGAAAGCTGGCTTAACGATCAGTCGGAATCCAATCAGCGCGGGATGGTGTTCGGCTTCTATATGGCGGCTACCTATTTGGGCATGTCGTTAGGCCAGGTGGTGCTGATGCTGCAGGCCAACCTCGGTATTACCACTTTGCTGGTGATCGCCCTGTGCTTTGCGCTCTGCCTGGTGCCTATCGCCCTGACTACCCGCACCAATGCACGCCATATGTCACCGGCACCGATGGAGCTACGCTATTTTATCGGCGCCATCCCCAAGGTGCTGGCGACCACGCTGGTCATCGGCATGGTAGTGGGATCTTTCTACGGGCTGGCCCCGGTCTATGCCAGCATGCAGGCGCTAACCACCCAGCAGACCGGCTTGTTTATGGCGATATCGATCTTCGCCGGGCTGGTGGCGCAATTCCCGCTTAGCTGGCTGTCGGATCGCTATAACCGTACGCTGTTGATGCGCATCAACGCCATTTTATTGATCGTAGCCGCGCTGCCGTTGGCATTGGTACCGCACATTGATTTCCCAGTGCTATTGGTGGTGGGCTTTATCGTCAGCATGCTGCAGTTCACGCTCTATCCCTTGGTGGTTGCCCTGGCAAACGATTTGATAGAGCCGGAGCGGCGCGTCTCGTTAGCCGCCTGTTTGCTGATGGCCTTCGGCGTGGGCGCCAGTGTCGGCCCCCTGGCGGTCGGCGCGCTGATAGAGCCGCTGGGTGGGAATACGCTGTATGCCTTCTTTGCACTGTGTGGTGTGCTGCTGGTGGCCTTCAGCCGGACGGTAAAACAAGACGAATCGCAGTTTGTTCAAGATGCGCCATTACCGCACATTCCCCTGCCGGACAGCCTGACCAGTTCGCCGCTCTCTCCGGCGCTGAACCCAACCTTTGATGAACAGATTATCCACGACACCATGCCGCCACCGGAGGCGGCTCCCGATCCGATAGAGCCGCAGGCCAGCGATGCGTCGGGCCAGGAAGAAGCGGAGCCCCCTGTTCCGCAGGGAGCCGATCCTGATGAAGATACCGGATTGAAAAAGGCCCACTCCATGCTTTAAGCGGCCATCGCTGTATACGATGGGCTGCTACAGATCGAGGAAAGATCCCAGACGGTAACCGCGTTCCGCGATGGCGTTTTTCATGCCTGGCGAAGTCAGAACGTCCACTTCGGCAAGCCGCGGGTAGCAATATTTACTCGCCAAAATAGTGTTATCCAGGAACGCCGGGTGGCACATCATCTCCACCGACTTGGCACCACGTTGATCGGCACGATCGAGCACCTGTAAAAACAGCGTTTCGGATATCGATTCGCCATAGAAACCCGCATCAAACCACTCGGTACTGCGGTCATAACGCAATGGGATATCTTGCCGTTCAACCTCCTGACGCCCAATACGCAGCGGGATGGCACGGGACTGAGCAAATGCCTCGACCAGCGGGTAAATCTGCGGCAGCATATGCACGTGATGATGGCTGTCGATATGCGTCGGCGCTTTGCCAAACACCGCCATGAACCTGTCGTATTGGCTCACCAACTCATCGTGGATTTCGTCCATGCTCAGCAGCCCAGACTCTGCCCTTTCCCATAACCACTTGCCCAGCTCTCCGCGTTCGTTAACCAGCGAAGGCATGGCCGTCAATGGATGCCCGTGAGTCAGCACAAAATGCAGGCCGATCTTCAGCCCAGGATAAAGCCGGCTGAGGCTGGCGGCATGCTGTACGTCCGGGCTATTCACCATTGCCGTGGTTGAAGTGACCACCCCATAGTGAAACGCCTCAATCACCCCATAGTTCTGTCCCTTGCTCAGACCAAAATCGTCGGCATTCACTATCAGTAACTTTTCCATTTTGGCATCCATTTAACAAATTTTTGGCAAGGGAATACCGTCCGTCAGGTACGGCAATTCCCCTTCGCTTAAGCAAAGAAATTTATTTCATCAGGCTATTGGCGGCCTGAAAGGCATTCGGAATATCGGCGTTAATGCTTATCGGGAGCGGCCCTAAACAGGGCCGTAGAACTTTTTTCGGTAATTACCCGGCGTCACTTCGGTGAGTCTCTTAAAGTTTTTAATAAACAGGCTCACGTCGCCATAGCCAGAGTCGAAGGCAATATCCGAAACCGAATAGTTGGTGACTTCAAGCTGTGTTTTGGCAAAGTTGATGCGGATTTCATTGATCACCTGCATTGGCGTTTTATGGTAATAGCGTCGCATCGCCCGGGTCAGGTACTCCTGCGTTTTTCCCGACAACTCCACCATATTGAGCAGCGCCTTTTCACCAAACATGGCTTTATCATGCATGCCGGCCAGGGTGTTTTTCAGCCACTGCGGGATATCGTCCCCCTCGCCGCTCTCTTCCTTATAGTGACGAATGCGGCTGATGATATAAAAGGTCAGCGTTTCCAGGAATTCGGCAAAATCATCCTCGCGAAACTGGGGGGAACCCACCACCGACTCGATATAAGCCAGGAATTCATTCTTCAGGCTATAGGCCTGGGAGGCGACAAAACAGCGTGGCAACTGCTGCAAATAGTTCTCTTCGAAGAACACCTTGCCAACCGCCACGTTGAAGATTTTCGCAGCGCCGAACTCATAAAAGCTCTGATGGCGCGAACCAATGGGGATGAAGACAAAATCGCCCCGTTCCAGCAGCACGCGCTTGCCGTTGATCTCCTGATAACATTTGCCGCTCAGGACGATGGTGAACTCATAGTAGTCATGCTGATGCAGCCCAGTGGCGCTTTCCACCTTGTTATAAATGAACAAATGAAAATCTTTGCAGTTAAAGAAATCCTGCTCCCGAATCAGCTTAACGTCGTTCGCATTCAGCGAAACCAGGTTCTCAGACATCGCATGCGCTCCCGTTAATCAAAGCCGTTCTGCCGGGCCGTCTCGGCAAACCAATAGCCACTCTTCTTCAACGTGCGCTGTTGGCTCTCCCGCTCCAGCCGAACTAACCCGTAGCGATTCTTGTAGGCATTAAGCCAGGACCAGCAGTCGATAAAGGTCCACAAATGATAGCCTTTGCAGTTGGAACCCTCCGACAGCGCCTGATGCAGCCATTTCAGATGATCGCGGATAAAGTCGATTCGATAATCATCCTCCACCCGTCCACTAGGGCCGATAAATGCCTCTTCACCCTCTACGCCCATGCCGTTTTCTGAAATATAGCAGGGAATGTTGCCGTAGTTTTCCTTCAGATCCATCAGGATGTCATACAGCCCTTTTTCATAGATTTCCCAGCCCCGATGCGGATTGATCTTGCGGCCAGGCATGTCGTAATAGCTGAACAGATCTTCCGGCATCGTCACGGGTGCGTCGGCCCGGTAGCCTTCTTTCGCTTTAACCCTGCGCGGTTGATAGTAATTGACGCCCAGAATATCCACCACGCCGTCGGCAATCAGCTGTGCGTCCTCCGGTGCCGTTTGTGGCAACAAATCATTGGCGCGCAGTAAATCAACCAAATCTTGCGGATAACGCCCTTTGGTCACAGGATCAAGGAAGCTTTTGTTCAGCAACAGATCCGCATGATGGGCGGCCACGCCATCTTCCTGGCTGTTCGAACGCGGATAGGTCGGGCTCAGGTTCAAAATAATGCCTATCGCGCCTTGGTGGCCCAACGCCCTGAACTCCTTCACCGCTTTGGCATGGGCCAGCACGCTGTGGTAAGCCACCGCGACTGCCCTTTTAAAATCAACCACGCAAGGATAGTGCAGGTCGTTCAGATAGCCCGCTTCGACCGGCACAATCGGCTCGTTAAAAGTAAACCAATGAGTGACCCGATCGCCGAACAGGCTGAAACAGGTTTTGGCATAGCGGGCATAGGCTTCCACCACCGCCCGGCTTTCCCAGCCGCCTTTTCGCTGCATGCACATCGGCATGTCGAAATGGTAAAGGTTGATAAATGGCGTAATGCCCTCAGCCAGCAGGCCATCGATAAGCGCGTTATAGAAAGCGACGGCTTTCGGGTTCAGCTCGCCCTCCCCGTCCGGGATCAGCCGTGACCAGGAAATAGAGGTTCTGAAGGTATTATGCCCAAGCTTTTTTAACAGCAGGATGTCTTGCTGGAAACGGTCATAAAAGGTGGATGCCTCGGACGGACCGACCTGATGATGAAAGCGTTCTGGCGCAATGTCATACCAGTAATCGAAGATGTTCTGACTTTTGCCATCCCGTGCAGAGGCCCCTTCCGACTGCGGCGCAGAGGTCGCACTTCCCCACCAGAAATCGTCAGCAAATTGATATTTCATCCAAACGCCCCTAAAACCGGGGCAGCAAAGGCTGCCCCAGACTGACAGTTAGAATTTCAGCGCCTTGGCGATGTCTTCTTCGCTTTCGGTAGCCTGATCGATCTGGCTCTGCGCCTTGTTGGATATCATCACAAACGGCAGGTAAATCAAGGTCGCCACGCCCAGGTTGAAGAAGCTCAGCAACATGGCGACGATACTGCCGTTGGTGTTGAAGAACGCCCCCAGGCCTACCGGCATGGTCCAGGGCGCAATGTTGGTGATAGGCGGGATCATTCCGGTGTAATAGGCCACCGTGGTGATGATCGTCAATACCGGTTGAACCAGAATGAACGGGATAAACATCACCGGGTTCATGATCACCGGCAGGCCGAACAGGATAGGTTCGTTAATCTGGAAGATGCCCGACGGGGTAGCCAGCTTGGCGACCTGGCGATAGTCTTCACGGCGCGAGGCGATAAAGATGGCGATAATCAGCCCCAGCGTAGACCCGGTCCCGCCCAGATAGATATAAGAGTCGACGAAAGGTTTCGCCCACATATGGAACTCTTTGCCGGCGGCAACGGCGGCTTCGACCGAACCATACTTGTTGTAAAGCTCTACGTTTTCCAACGCGAATGGCGTCATGATGCCGCTGTCCAGCGCGGCCAGCGCCATCGAGCCATGCACCCCGAAGAACCACAGCAGCGAGGAGAACATCACATACACCCAGCCGACCACGCTGCCCATTTTCGCCAGCGGAGCCGAGATGCTGTCCATGATGATTTGGTGGAAGTTGGTTCCCCACAGCGTCAGACAATAGGCAATCACGCCCATGATCGACAGGATCAGGAACCCGGGGATCAGTGCGGAGAACGAGCGAGACACGGAAGAAGGTACGCTGTCGGGCAGGCTGATGACCCAGTTGCGGCGCACCACAAAGGTAAACATCTCCGCCACCACCAGGCCGATCACCATGCCGGAAATGATGTTGGCGCCGCCAAGCCAGTTAGCACCGACGGCATAAGCCTCACCGACGCTGAACGGCGTTACCGTCATAAAGGCGGCAACCGCCAGTAGCGCGGCCGCCAGCGGGTCAACCTTACGCTCCTCCGCTAAAGCCATGCTGATAAAGAAGGGCGTCATCAGGGACATAATCCCCAGGGTGCCGTTATAAACGCTGCCACCGATGGTCTTCAGGCTGTTTAGCGTTTCAATGGTGGACGCATCCAGCCGTACCCCCAATGAAAAGAAGAACGAGCCTTCGCCGAAACTGAGGAATACGTTGTTGATCAGAACGAACATCGCCCCGGTCAACGTCAGCGGCATTAATCGAATGAACCCGTTTTTGATGGCATTAACATGGGGCTGTTTACCAATTTTCACGGCAAAGGGCAGTATGACCTTTTCCAACGAGGCAATTAACGTATTCACGGCAGACCCCTTTATTGGTTAGCTTTTTTTATGGTGGCGACCGCGGCCTTCAACACCCCAAGGCCATCAAGCTTGCCGTATAAAGCGGAATCGATCACTTCGACGGGCTTATTGGGCAGCTGTTTTTGTACTTCGGCTAACGTATAGGCAATCTGTGGCCCCAGCAGGATCAAATCTGCCTCTGCGCCCTTTTCCGCTGCCAGCGCTTCGGGATAAGCGGCAATGATCACTGGCACTTCGTACTTCTCGGCCTGCGCCTTCATTTTTGAGACCAGCAGAGAAGTCGACATACCGGCAGAACAAAACAGATAGATTTTTTTCTTTTCCATACCCAATCCCTCAAGATAATCAAAAAAGCCCCGTGTCATTTGTTTGCCAGATGCAATAGCGATTGCCTCGCGCACATTCCTTATGAAAATTTCCGTTGCTCTGCCCTGGTTGCGAACAGTATACGGAGGCATCGGAGCGGACCGGTAAGCCATCGGCGTAAAGAACCGTCTCTCCTTGACCTTCCAGATTGACCCTCTTCACATTTTGCATAAAAAATTAGTGTGACCGGGCTCACAAATAACCTTAAATTACCGAATTAATTCATCTAAAATAAACAAATACCAATTATAAACAATACGTTATAAACATGCAGGGTATTTATGGATTATTCTTCTCGCGGGATCGTGCAACGGGGGATAAGTGAGCACAGAATAGTTCGCCCTTGATTAGAACTGGTCATCAAGGGAAGGCGTCGAGACCGAAGGAAAAACGGATGGGAATGGGGTGATTTCTGAGCAGATACGCTTGGTTTTTAGAGCCAGAACGGGGATTGTAACGCCTTTCGTTCATTACAACCCCAGTTTGCGTAAAGCTCCCCATTTTTACCTGTGACAGCGGATTGCCCGCTGGGCTAGTATAGCGTCGGTATAAAAGCTTATTGATCCCCATCGTCGGTAGCCGCAGCGCCCTCCGTTCCGTTTGGGACTGGTTTGATCAATGGCTTTACCTCGCCCTGCGACCGCCTGCAGGCGTGATTTTTGTAACACGGCGTGATACCTAATGATGAAAAACAACGTCAAAACTCATTTCAAATTCAATGGATTGGAAACAGTAATCTTATGAATAGCACCGACAAGCTCGATTCACACACGCCGATGATGCAGCAGTACCTGCGCCTCAAGGCTCAGCATCCCGAGATCCTGCTGTTCTACCGCATGGGCGACTTTTACGAGCTGTTCTATGATGATGCCAAACGCGCGTCCCAACTGCTGGATATCTCGCTGACCAAACGCGGTGCCTCAGCAGGGGAGCCTATTCCCATGGCCGGCGTTCCCCATCATGCGGTGGAAAACTATTTAGCCAAACTGGTGCAGCTTGGCGAATCCGTTGCCCTGTGCGAACAAATCGGCGATCCGGCCACCAGTAAAGGCCCGGTTGAGCGCAAAGTGGTGCGTATTGTCACGCCTGGCACCATCACCGACGAAGCCTTGCTACAGGAGCGTCAGGACAACCTGCTGGCCGCCATCTGGCAAGACGCACGTGGCTTTGGTTACGCGACGCTGGATATCAGCTCCGGCCGTTTCCGCGTTGCCGAACCAGCAGATATTGAGACCATGGCGGCCGAGCTGCAACGCACCAACCCCGCCGAACTGCTTTATCCCGAAACCTTTGAACAGATGTCGCTGATTGAACAGCGCCATGGTCTGCGTCGTCGCCCGCTGTGGGAATTCGAACCGGAGACCGCCCGTCAGCAGCTTAACCTGCAGTTCGGCACTCGCGATCTTACCGGCTTCGGCGTTGAACAGGCCCATCAGGCACTGCGTGCCGCTGGCTGCCTGCTGCAGTACGTAAAAGATACCCAGCGCACCTCATTGCCGCATATCCGTGGCATCACCATGGAGCGTCAACAGGACGGTATCATCATGGACGCCGCTACCCGGCGTAACCTCGAGCTGACCCAGAGCCTGTCCGGCGGCACTGAAAACACCCTGGCGGCGATCCTCGATCACAGCGTTACGGCCATGGGCAGCCGCATGCTTAAGCGCTGGCTGCATATGCCTACTCGTGACATCAAGGTACTGAATGATCGTCAGCAAGCCATCGGTGCACTGCAGGATCTGTATGCTGAACTGCAACCTTCTTTGCGTCAGGTCGGCGATCTGGAACGTATCCTCGCCCGTCTGGCGTTGCGCAGCGCACGTCCGCGCGATCTGGCACGCATGCGTCATGCCTTCCAGCAGTTACCGGATATCCATGCGCTGTTAAAAGGCGTAAATACTCCGCATGTGCAGCACCTGCTGTCCCAGGTGGGTCAGTTTGATGAACTGCAGGACTTGCTGGAACGCGCCGTGGTGGAAGCCCCGCCGGTGCTGGTTCGCGACGGTGGCGTTATCGCTCCCGGCTACAACAGTGAGCTGGACGAATGGCGGGCCTTGGCCGATGGTGCCAGCGACTATCTCGACCGTCTCGAGATCCGCGAGCGCGAAAAACTGGGGCTGGATACGCTGAAGGTCGGTTTCAATGGTGTTCATGGCTATTACATTCAGGTCAGTCGCGGGCAAAGCCACCTGGTACCGATCCATTACGTACGCCGTCAGACGCTGAAAAACGCCGAACGCTACATCATTCCCGAATTGAAAGAGTACGAAGACAAGGTGCTGACCTCTAAAGGGAAAGCGCTGGCCATCGAGAAAGGTCTGTACGAAGAGCTGTTCGATTTGCTGTTGCCGCATCTGGGTGAATTGCAACAAAGCGCGGCGGCATTGGCGGAACTGGACGTGCTGGCCAACCTGGCTGAACGCGCCGAAACGCTGAACTACGCCTGCCCGACCATGAGCGAGCAGCCTGGCGTGCGCATCACCGAGGGTCGCCACCCGGTGGTGGAGCAGGTGTTGAGCGAACCCTTTATTTCCAACCCGCTGTCACTGTCGCCCCAACGCCGAATGTTGATCATCACCGGCCCTAACATGGGCGGTAAAAGCACCTATATGCGCCAAACGGCGCTGATCGTACTGATGGCCCATATCGGCAGCTACGTGCCGGCAAGCAAGGCGGTCATTGGCCCGGTCGATCGCATATTTACCCGCGTAGGTGCAGCGGACGATCTGGCCTCCGGCCGCTCCACCTTTATGGTGGAGATGACAGAAACCGCCAATATCCTGCATAACGCCACCGAACACAGCCTGGTGCTGATGGACGAGATTGGCCGCGGCACCTCGACCTATGACGGTTTATCCCTGGCCTGGGCCTGCGCCGAAAATCTGGCCAGCCGCATCAAGGCCATGACCTTGTTCGCCACCCATTACTTTGAGCTGACCACCCTGCCGGAAAAAATGGAAGGCGTGGTTAACGTGCATTTGGATGCGCTTGAGCACGGTGACACCATTGCCTTTATGCACAGCGTGCAGGACGGTGCCGCCAGCAAAAGTTACGGGCTGGCGGTTGCCGCACTGGCCGGGGTGCCACGTGAAGTGATCAAACGCGCGCGCCAGAAATTGCGTGAACTGGAAGCCATCTCCAACCACACCGCCAGCGGTACCGTTGACGCCACCCAAATGACGCTGCTGAACGAGGAAACCTCTCCGGCGGTTGAAGCGCTTGAGGCCCTGGATCCGGATTCACTGTCTCCGCGCCAGGCGCTGGAATGGATTTACCGCCTGAAGAATATGGTCTAACTCGACGCATAAACGGCAAACGGTGAGCATCACGCTCACCGTTTTTATTTAATAAGGTTTATCGTTATTGTTACACAATGAAAGTAACAATGTTTCATATCCTCTTTTTGATTCGCCATGACTATTAGCCAATGTGTATTAATTAAAATAATCAATTGGACGTGATGCAAGTCGAAGCGAATAATTAGGTCTCAATATATCCAGTCAGTTGATAATGTGGGATCGCCCACTGCTACTGCATTGGAGACAGCACAACCTTTCCTACGGTGCTCTGCACCACCACGCTGTTATTAAAATTCTTTTAAAACAGTACCGCTATAGCTGCATGTATTTAAATCAATAAAGCATTCTCACATTCACAATACCCATTGTAATACTCACGTCAGTAACTTCATTTAATACAAACACCTATCCATCCTGTAGGAGTCATTTTATGAAACCTAAGCTTTTTGCTATACTTTTTTCCATTCCGTTCATTTCCCTGACAAGCACCGGTGCCTTAGCTGCGGACTCTCCCGATTATGCTGCCCTTGTGCAATCGGCTTATCAGAAATTTAAAAATGATAATCGTGGTAAGGTGGCCGATTATATTCCTGCATTGGCGGCTTACAGTGATAAGAATTACGCTATCGCGATTGCCACTATAGATGGAAAACTCTACACAGCCGGGGATACACAAAAAACATTTCCACTGGAATCATTAACCAAAATATTCTCTTTATCTATCGCATTAAATCAACATGGCGCAGACAAAGTACTGAATGAACTGGGCGCCAACTCAACCGGATTACCCTTTAATTCCGGCCTTGCCATCGAACTGCGTCCAGAGCGTCCGCAGAACCCATTGGTTAATGCCGGCGCCATTAGCACCGTCAGCTTTATCAATGCGAAAAATGCCAACGATCGCTGGCAGCAGATTATCGATAATATGAACGCCTACGCCGATGCTAAATTGAGCATTAATCTGGAGGTTTATCATTCCGAATCCGTGACTAACCAGCATAACCAGGCGCTGAGTCGCTTGATGATGTCTTATGGCCGCATGTACAGCAACGCAGACGAAGCGCTCGATATCTATACCAAACAGTGTTCGGTCAGTGCCACCACTGAGCAACTGGCCAAGATGGGGGCCGTATTGGCTAACGCAGGGAAATCTCCCTACACCGGCAAGCAGTTACTGCAGCAACAATACGTCCCTAACGTGCTGACAGAAATGGCGATTGCAGGTCTCTATGACGGCTCAGGCCAATGGCTATACAACGTGGGTGTCCCAGCCAAAAGCGGTGTTGGCGGCGGTATGGTCGCAGTGGTCCCAGGCCAATACGCCATTGCAGTCTACTCACCCCCCTTGGATAAAGCCGGCAATAGTGTCCGTGCACAGGAAGCAATCAGTTACGTCGCGCACGCAACCAAAGCTAACCTTTACGACTCTCACTGATCTCATTCCCGTCGTGCCTGCGCATCGGCGACTTCTAAGAATGTTCTATAGGCTGACAGAAAAAAGTTCACATTGACCCTCACCCACCAAGTCGGTGAAGGTTTTGTCTAAACACGGCCTTTATCCGCATCAGGGGTATTCGTTAGAAAAAAAACGGCGAGCATTATGCTCACCGTTTTTATTTTGATGCGGTTCAACTGCCGACGTTACTCGCGGAACAGTGCCTCGATACTCAGGCCCTGCATCTGCAGTATTTCACGCAGGCGGCGCAAACCTTCAACCTGGATCTGACGTACTCGCTCGCGAGTCAGGCCAATTTCGCGGCCCACATCTTCGAGCGTCGCCGCTTCGTAGCCCAACAGGCCAAAGCGACGCGCCAGCACCTCACGCTGTTTGGCGTTCAGTTCGAACAGCCATTTCACGATGCTCTGTTTCATGTCATCGTCTTGCGTGGTGTCTTCCGGTCCGTTGTCTTTCTCGTCTGCCAGAATGTCCAGCAACGCTTTCTCCGAATCCCCACCCAACGGCGTATCCACAGAAGTGATACGTTCGTTCAGGCGCAGCATGCGGCTGACGTCATCCACCGGCTTGTCGAGTTGCTCTGCAATCTCTTCAGCGCTCGGTTCATGATCCAGTTTGTGAGAAAGCTCGCGCGCGGTGCGCAAATAGACATTCAGTTCTTTAACTATGTGGATAGGCAAGCGAATGGTACGGGTTTGGTTCATGATCGCCCGTTCAATCGTCTGCCTGATCCACCAGGTAGCGTAGGTCGAGAAACGGAAACCGCGTTCTGGGTCAAACTTTTCCACTGCGCGGATCAGTCCGAGGTTGCCCTCTTCAATCAGATCCAGCAGCGCCAGGCCGCGGTTGCTGTAACGGCGGGCGATTTTCACCACCAGCCGCAGGTTGCTTTCAATCATTCGGCGGCGGGACGGCACGTCACCGCGCAGTGCACGCCGCGCAAAATAAACCTCTTCCTCTGCGGTAAGCAGCGGAGAATAACCGATTTCGCCCAGATAGAGCTGCGTCGCATCCAATACGCGTTGGGTCACGCCTTGTGACAACAACTCTTCTTCCGCTAGATCATTCTCACTGGCCTCTTCTTCTACCAGTGCTTTTTCGTCGAATGATTCCGCTTCCGTTGCGTTCTCGTCGAAATCCGCATCATCATGTAACTCGTTAACTTTCAGCGTATTTTGGCTCATATGCTGCTCCTACCCGTGATACCGCGAGCAGAATAACAGCGTATTCTGCCCAATCTATCGCTGCGGAAGATAACGCAGCGGGTTTACGGATTTCCCCTTGTAACGAATTTCAAAATGCAAACGTACTGAACTGGTTCCGGTGCTACCCATGGTGGCTATTTTTTGACCCGCCTTCACTTCTTGTTGTTCCCGGACCAGCATTGTGTCGTTGTGAGCGTAGGCGCTCAGGTAATCATCATTGTGTTTGATGATGATTAGATTACCGTAACCCCGTAAAGCGTTGCCTGCGTACACTACACGACCATCGGCGGTAGCGAAGATAGGCTGCCCACGAGACCCGGCGATATCGACACCTTTATTCCCACCTTCTGATGAGGAAAAGTTATCAATAATCTTCCCGTCAGTCGGCCATCTCCAGGTACTTACCGGAGCGCTGTTGCTGACGGTGCTGCTCACTGGAGGAGCAACAACCGGTGCGGTAACAGGGGCTGTTGCGGTAGTTGCCGCCACTGCGCCTGCTGCAGGTAACATCTTACCTACATTCTGTTTACCCGAATTATCAGAATACGCGTTAGTTGATTGAGAATCAACCGTTGCAGTTTGTATCTGGGAGGTCGATGGCGGCTTAGGTACACCGCCGCTGGTTGCGTCTGTCGCCGCCAGCATACCGCCATTTCCGCTAGCCGAACCATTACCAAGCTGAATGTTTTGACCCACATTCAGGCTGTAGGGTTCAGGAATATTGTTACGCTGAGCCAGGTCACGGTAATCATTTCCGGTGATCCAGGCGATGTAAAACAGCGTGTCTCCGCGCTTAACCGTATAGGTATTACCGCTGTAGCTCCCTTTGGGGATCGAAGTATAACTGCGGTTGTAAACAATGTGCCCCTCAGAGCCCACCTGCGCCCCAGCATTGCTGGATGCAGCGGCTCCGGCACCACCGCCGTCCACGCTACTGATAGGGGCCGATGTCGACGCAGTGTTTGTACAACCCGCCAACCACAAACTTACCATCGTACACACCGCAACCCGGCGTAATGTAATCATTGGGCTTCCCGTGCTCATGCTTCCCCCATGACAGCAATATCAGCGATATATCCAAAATACCCTTTACATCGTAGCTGAGCTTTTAACATTCTCTACGTTCCTACAATGAAAGGTGCCCGCGGCCGATTTCTGAACGTCAGAAAACCTCATACCGGAGCCTCAAAACAGCGCGCCAATGCTAACCACATTAGCGCTGCTGCACCATAAGACAACTGCGCAGAAAGGCAATTGTATTGAAAATTAGTTTTATTGAAACGCTAAAACCTTAACCGGAGTGAATGAAAGTGCAACAGATTTCATTTCCTGCCGAAAATTCAGACAATCGCTAGGCCAGTTCGCCCTTCACCAGAGGAACAAAGCGTACCGCTTCGACGGTATCGATAACAAATTCGTTCCCCTGACGCTGAATACGTTTGAGGGTTTGGGCCTGCTCACCGACCGGCAGCACCAAAATGCCACCATCGTCCAACTGTTCCATCAGCGCCGGGGGGATTTCCGGCGGTGCGGCGGTGACAATAATGGCATCGAACGGCCCCCGCGAAGCCCACCCCTGCCAACCGTCACCGTGACGAGTAGACACATTATGGAGATCGAGTTGCTTCAGGCGGCGCTTCGCCTGCCATTGCAATCCCTTGATACGCTCAACCGAGCACACGTGCTGCACCAGATGCGCCAGGATGGCGGTCTGATAGCCGGAACCCGTGCCAATTTCAAGAACTCGGGAAGTGGGCGTCAGGTTCAGCAGTTCGGTCATCCGTGCCACCATATAGGGCTGGGAGATCGTTTGACCCGAGCCGATCGGCAGCGCGGTATTCTCATAAGCCTTGTGCTCAAGCGCTTCATCAACAAAGCGTTCACGCGGCACTGCCTCAATGGCCCGCAGTAATCGTTCGTCCTGGATCCCTTGTTGACGCAGTTGCGTCAGCAATGTTTGCATACGCTTGTTCACCATTCCCCGCCAACCCCTGCTTTGGTTAACCACGTTTTTACTACATCCTGGGCCGCATAAGCGGTCAAATCCACCTGCAAGGGTGTAATCGCGACATAACCCTGTTCTACCGCAGCGAAATCCGTGTCCGGCCCGACATCAAACTTATCACCCGGAGGCCCAATCCAGTAAAGGTTTTGCCCACGAGGATCCTGTTGGCAGAACACTTTGTCGGCCGGATGGCGACTGCCGCAGCGGGTCACGCGAATGCCTTTTATCTCATCCAACGGCAAGTCCGGCACGTTGATATTCAGAATTTTTCCGGTGCGTAACGGTTCACGCAACAGGGCACGCAGCACCCGGCAGGTGATCGCCGCCGCGGTTGCATAATGCTGATGACCGTTCAACGACACGGCCAGCGCAGGCAAGCCCAAATGGCGCCCTTCCATGGCGGCAGCCACGGTGCCGGAGTAGATCACATCATCGCCCAGATTGGGGCCGGCATTGATACCGGAAACCACGATATCCGGCGCAGGTTGCATCAGGGCATTCACTCCCAGATATACGCAATCGGTCGGTGTTCCTTGCTGTACGGCGATATCCCCATTGGGCATCGTCAGGGTGCGCAATGGGGATTCCAACGTCAGCGCATTGGAAGAACCGCTGCGGTTACGATCGGGTGCCACAACCTGCACCTCAGCAAACTCTCGCAGCGCTGCCGCCAGCACCTGAATGCCTGGGGCGGTAACACCGTCGTCATTACTCAGCAATATCCGCATAAGAGGTTGTCTTCTTTTTATCTCTCACCAGGCACCGCTCAACGCAGCCTGGGATTTAACTACTCGGTATGACCGCCCAAAAGGAGGCGCTTAATCAGCAGATATTATGTTTACTGCCCCCGCCATGTCCAGTGACCATGGGAAAAGGCAGGGAACTCAAGGCGGAACTGCCACGAGTCATTCTTCTGGCGAAAAAAAACCTGCTTGCGCAGGTTTCTTGATTATTACTCGCTAATATCCGCATCGCTACTGTCCTGCCGCATAATTTCACGCACCACGCTGGTGGCGAAACTGCCGGCCGGCAGCCAGAAACGAAGTTCGACGGTGGCATCGTCCCACCAGTCCCACTGCATATCTTTCGGCTGTAACAGCAAGGCTCGGCGGGCCGGATCTACGCGTTCGCGCTTTAAAAGCGACATCAGCTCCGGCTGTTCCAGCAGACACTGCTGTTCAAAGCTCAACACTTCCCCGGCGGTGCCCGGTTCACCATCACCGGGTAAAGGAGCGGTGATCATCAGCTCACCGGCTTCCAGGCGTTGCTGCAACGCTTCCAGCTCTTCCGGTTTGGCAACAAACCAACTGCCCCGACCGCTAAGCTGAAGGGCATCCCCTTCCTGCACGGTATGTTGCTGCTGGTTGGCCAATCGCCGGCTGGCGATCAGGTTAAACAGCGCGCTGCGGCTGGCAGAAAGATAAAAGCTACGCTTGCTGCGTTCTTTCACCCGGATCTCGTCATTCGCCCAACGGCGCGCCATCACCAGGTTGTTACCGCCGCGCCCAAAGCGCTGACTGCCGAAGTAATTCGGTACACCGCCGGCCTCAATCGCCTGCAGGCGTTGTTCTACATCCTGACGATCGGAGATATGACGCAGCACCAGAGTAAAGGCATTGCCTTTCAAGGTGCCAATCCGCATTTTGCGCAGGTGGCGGGCGCTGGCCAGCACTTCACAGCCTTCCAGTGAGAACTGGGTAAAGTCCGGCGTCTCTTTCCCTGGCAGATGCAAACAGAACCACTGTTCGGTTACCGCATGGCGATCTTTTAAGCCCGCGTAGCTGACGGAGCGGGCATGAATACCGGCAAAGCGCGCAAGGTAATCGGCGACGAACTGGGTGTTACAACCGTTTTTGCGGATGTTCACCAGCACGTGTTCGCCTTCACCATCCGGCTCAAAGCCCAGGTCTTCCACCACCACGAAATCTTCCGGGTTGGCCTTCAGCACGCCGGTGCTTTGCGGCTGGCCATGCAGCCAGGTCAGGTTAGCCATATCCATGCGCTTATTCCTTGATCAACAAGGCAACCGCTTCGCAGGCAATACCCTCGCCACGCCCGGTGAAACCGAGTTGTTCGGTGGTGGTAGCCTTAACGTTAACGTCGTCCATATGGCATTGCAGGTCTTCCGCCAGGAAAATGCGCATCTGCGGGATATGCGGTGCCATCTTAGGGGCCTGGGCAATAATAGTGATGTCCAGGTTGCCCAGACGATAGCCCTTGGCGCGGATGCGTTTCCAGGCTTCGCGCAGCAACTCGCGGCTATCGGCACCTTTGAAGGCCGGGTCAGTATCCGGGAACAGCTTGCCGATATCCCCCAGCGCCGCCGCGCCCAGCAGGGCATCAGTCGCGGCGTGCAGTGCTACGTCGCCATCGGAGTGGGCCAGCAAACCTTTTTCATAAGGAATACGAACGCCACCGATCACCAACGGGCCTTCGCCGCCAAATTTATGTACGTCAAAACCGTGGCCGATACGCATGATGCGCTCCTTAATTGTCTAACTGAGTTAAATAGAATGCCGCCAGCGCCAAATCTTCCGGCCGCGTGACCTTAATATTGTCCGAACGCCCATTGACCAGCAGCGGATGATAGCCGCAGTGCTCCAGGGCCGACGCCTCGTCGGTCACCGTCGCCCCGTCATCCAGCGCGCGCTGCAGGCACTGCTTGAGCAACGCCAGTGGGAACAGCTGCGGCGTTAACGCATGCCACAGGTCCTGACGTTCTACCGTATGAGAAATGGCCCCGTGGCCAGGCTCTGCGCGCTTCATGGTGTCACGCACCGGCGCCGCCAAAATCCCCCCCACGTCGCTATGTTCGGTAATCGCCAACAGGCGGTCGAGATCGTCGGCATGCAGACAGGGGCGCGCCGCGTCGTGCACCAGCACCCATTTTGCCTCGCCAGCCAGCTGCAAGCCTGCCATTACCGAGTCGGCGCGTTGCTGCCCGCCAATGGTAGCCTGCACGCGGGGATCCTGCGCTATCGGCAACTGGTGGAACTGCTGATCGTCGGGGCCTATCGCCACAATCACCTGCGAAATACGCGGATGGCGCAGCAGCGCTTGGATCGCGTGTTCGAGAATGGTTTGGTGGCCGATGGTTAAATATTGCTTTGGGCAATCAACCTGCATGCGGCTGCCAATACCGGCAGCGGGCAGGACGGCGATCACCGATGGAAAGGTTCCTGCGGAGTGATTCATGCGTTACTTTTGTAGGTTATTTTGCGAGGCGGACGCCGCGTTGCGTCTGGATTGGTCAGGAACCAGACGATAGAAAGTCTCACCGGGCTTAATCATGCTCAGCTCATTGCGCGCACGCTCTTCGATCGCTTCCTGACCGCCGTTCAAATCGTCGATCTCGGCGAACAGCTGATCGTTACGCGCTTTCAATTTAGCATTGCTGCCCTGTTGGAGCGCAACATCCTCATTGACCCGCACGTAATCGTGAATACCATTTTTGCCCAGCCACAGTGAATACTGTAACCAACCGAGCAATGCCAGCAATAGCAGCGTAAGTTTTCCCATCTCCGCCCCCTGAAAAACCGACCAATCATCCCACAACTTTTCGTTGGACTCCACACAGAGAACGGCATTTCGCCGCCAAATTAAGAGTAGGATGATAATTTCCTGAGTTTATAACCTAAATTCACTTCGAAAGCGGCAAAAAAAACCACTTTCACCGCAGAAAAACCAACCAACGCCTCTGCATTTTTCTCCTTCAGCGTTTTTTCCGGTTATGCAGCAAGAAAAACTGGCTACCCGCTGATTTCACCAAAGCATTCGCCAGCGACAAGCACAAACTGCATATTTAACACCATTAAAAATTTCATCATCAGGTAGGAGTTGTGTTTTTATTCATTAAAGATTATTTTTATGCACTCATAGTGCATAAATAAATCCAATGAATCATTTTTAATTACCGGGGATAGCGATGTTTAAATCTTTAGTTGTGATTGGTGCCTGTCTGGCTGCCACCCTGTCGGCCTCCGTCCTGGCGGCTGAACCTACCTACGTCGTCGGCTCTGGCGGCACCTACCGTCCGTTCGAATTCGAAAACAGCAGTAAACAGCTGGAAGGCTTTGATATCGATATCATCAAGGCGGTAGCCAAGGCCGAGAGCTTTCAGGTCAAACTGGTGAATACGCCGTGGGAAGGTATTTTCGCCACGCTGAACTCCGGCGATCGTGACATCATTATTTCCGGCATCACCATTACCGATAAACGCAAACAAATGGTTGATTTCTCTGCACCTTACTTCCCGGCAGAGCAGGCTATCGTGGTCCCCAAAGACTCTGGCGTAGACTCCATTGCCGCCTTGAAAGCGCTGAAGGTCGGCGTAGTCAACTCCAGCACCGGCGACATCGTGGTGTCCGACGTATTAGGCAAAAACAACACCGCCATCAAACGTTTCGACAATACCCCGTTAATGCTGCAAGAGCTGTATGAAGACGGTATAGGCGCGGCCGTGGGCGACGTCGGCGTGGCCAAGTTCTATATCAAAACCCATCCGGAAAAAGAGTTCAAACTGGTGTCCGATGCCAAATTCGAACGTCAGTATTTCGGTATCGCCGTGGCCAAAGGCAATGACGAACTGCGCGGCAAAATCAACGCCGGCCTGAAGAAAATCATCGCCGACGGTACCTACGCCAAAATCTACCAGACCTGGTTTGACAGCAACGTCCCCACGCTGCCCGCCGAATAATCGATCGTCGTTCGTCAACACAGCAGTCTGAAGACTTTTTTAAGAAGGATCCGACCTTGAATTTCCGTTGGGAGATAATCCAGGAGTACGCCCCGCTGTTTATGGAAGGCGCCTGGATGACCATCAAATGCACCATTATCTGCGTGATACTGGGCACCACCTGGGGGCTGCTCCTCGGGCTCGGTCGTCTGGCGCAGGCACCACACGGCATCTGGAAACCGATACTGCATTATGGCGTTCAGTGGCCGGTGCGCATCTACATCAGCGCCTTCCGCGGTACGCCGCTGTTTGTCCAGATTATGGTGGTACATTTCGCGCTGGTACCGCTGTTTATCAACCCACGTGACGGTCTGCTGGTCACCAGCGGCCTGATGAGCACCGATTTCGCCCGCGCGTTGCGCTCCGATTACGGCGCATTTCTCTCCTGCGTGGTGGCGATTACGCTGAACGCGGGTGCTTACGTCTCGGAAATTTTCCGCGCCGGCATTCAGTCTATCGATCGCGGTCAGATGGAAGCTTCGCGTTCGCTGGGCATGAGCTACGGCAAAACCATGCGCAAAGTGATCCTGCCGCAGGCGTTTCGCCGCATGCTGCCGCCGCTGGGCAACAATGCCATTGCCATCGTCAAAGACTCTTCGCTGGCCTCCGCCATCGGTCTTGCCGATCTGGCCTATGCCGCCCGCACGGTTTCCGGCGCCTATGCCACCTATTGGGAGCCCTACCTGACCATTTCGCTGGTCTATTGGGTCCTCACCTTCCTGCTTTCGCTGATGGTGCAACACATGGAAAAGAGGTTCGGGAAAAGTGATTCGCGTACATAACCTGCAAAAACAATTCGGCGAAAGCCACGTGCTGCGTGGTATTTCCTGCGAAATCGCAGCCAACGAAGTGGTCTGCGTCATCGGCCCGTCCGGCTCCGGTAAAAGTACCTTCCTGCGCTGTATCAATGCGCTGGAAACGCTGTCCGGCGGTGAGATCCTGGTGAATGGTTTTGCCATACACAGCCAGAAAACCGATCTCAATAAAATGCGTGAGAGCGTCGGCATGGTGTTTCAACGCTTTAACCTGTTCCCGCACATGACGGTGCTGGAAAACATCATCATGGCGCCGATGGGCGTGAAAAAGCTGTCGCGCGCAGAGGCCATACTGCGGGCAGAGGCGCTGCTGCAAAAGGTGGGCCTGCTGGACAAAATCGACGCTTATCCCAACAGCCTGTCCGGCGGTCAGCAACAGCGGGTCGCCATCGCTCGCGCGCTGGCGATGGAGCCAAAAATCATGCTGTTCGACGAACCGACCTCCGCACTGGATCCCGAGCTGGTCGGCGAAGTGCTGGCGGTGATGAAGTCATTGGCGCACGAAGGCATGACGATGGTGGTGGTGACGCATGAGATGGGCTTTGCCCGTGAAGTGGCCGATCGGGTGCTGTTTATCGATCAGGGGATCATTCAGGAAGAAGGTTCGCCACAGCAGATTTTCAGCCAGCCGGCCAATCCGCGCACTCAGGCTTTTCTGAGCAAAGTTTTGTAACCTTCGGCACGGCTTTGCAATGCTTCGGGCGCAGGCGACTGCGCCCTTCCCCTCACCAACCGGTCAAAAAGCTGAACACCAGCCAGAACAGGCACAGAACGATGGTCCCGGTCAGCAACAGCGTAAAAATCAACCGACCACGCAGCAGCATGCTGAGCGTGATGCCAATCAGCACCGAAACCGGCATCAGCGCCAGGAAGAACGGCCAGGTGTAGAGCAGGAAGAAAAGGGTGTTGGAGCCGTAAACCAAAAACGGCACTGCGAAGGCCAGCCAGTAGAAAACAAAGCCGCAGACACCGCCCAGGAACGAGTAAGAGGGCTCCTCTTTCTCCTGGTTTGCGTCAATCAAGATAGGCGAGACATTTTGCATAGCGATCCCTGGTTATTCGGCGCGCTCTCCGGCGGGCTTAGCGTAAAAAGCGTATGGCGCAAAAACGCCACACGCTTTTCTGAATTCAGGGTTTGATAATAGCCCGACCACGCAGCACGTCTAACAATTGCGCAATCAAATTTGTTACCAATTGTTGGCCATCAAGGTGAATATCCGGCCGTTGCGGCGCCTCGTAAACCGAGTCGATACCGGTGAAATTACGCAGCTCGCCGGCACGGGCTTTTTTGTACAATCCTTTCGGATCGCGCACTTCACAAACCGCCAACGGCGTGTCGACAAACACCTCGATAAAACGATCTTCATCCAGCAGTTCTCGCACCATCTGCCGTTCGGCGCGATGTGGGGAAATGAAGGCGGTCAACACCACCAGGCCGGCGTCCACCATCAGTTTCGCCACTTCGCCCACGCGACGAATATTCTCGCGCCGGTCGTCGTCGGAAAAACCCAGGTCGCGGCACAGGCCGTGACGCACGTTGTCGCCATCCAGCAGATAAGTGCTGACACCATAGGCGTGCAGTGCCTGTTCCAGCGCGCCGGCAACGGTAGATTTGCCCGAGCCGGACAGCCCGGTAAACCACAGCACCACGCCTTTGTGGCCGTTGCGGACTTCGCGATCCGAACGCGTTACCGCATGCGGATGCCAGACCACGTTGTCATCATCCGGCCCGGTCGGCCGCAGTTGAGCGTCGGTCACGTTATTTTCCCCCAATCAGGTCGCGCGCGCCCCAATGTGGGAAGTGTTTACGCACCAGAGCATTCAGTTCCAGTTCAAATGCGCTGAAGTCGCCGGCTGATGCCTGAGCGTCCTGCAAGGTTTCGCGGATCAAACCAGCCCCCACGGTGACGTTGCTCAGGCGATCGATAAAGATCAGCCCACCGGTATCGTGGTTGCGTTGATAGCTGTCCAGCACCAGCGGTTCATCGAAGGTCAGTTCGACCAGACCGATGCCGTTGAGCGGTAAAGTGTCCGCCTGATGCTGCGCCAGCGAGTTGATTTCCACCTGGTGGCGTATGCCTTCTACCCGCGCACGGGTCTTTTTGCCGGCCACTTTGATGTCATAGCTTTGGCCCGGCAACAACGGTTTTTCAGCCATCCACACCACGTCCACCAGCGCGCTTTGCGCCGCTTTCAGGGTTTCCCCGGCATCGACCAGCAGATCGCCGCGGCTAATATCCACTTCATCTGCCAGCACCAGCGTGATCGCCTCGCCCGGCACCGCTTCCTGCAGATCGCCATCAAAGGTCACAATACGCGCTACGGTAGATTCCACGCCGGAAGGCAATACCTTCACGCGTTGCCCTACGCGCACTACACCGGCGGACAGCGTGCCCGCATAGCCCCGGAAATCCAGGTTAGGACGGTTGACATACTGCACCGGGAAACGCAGCGGTTGCGTCTCGCGTTCGCTGATCACATCCACGCTCTCCAGCACCTGCAGCAGCGTCGGGCCGCTGTACCAAGGCATCTGGGCGCTTTCACTGGCCACGTTGTCGCCATCCAGCGCCGACAAAGGCACAAACTTGATGTCGAGATCGTTCGGCAACTGCTGCGCGAAGGTCAGATAGTCCTGTTTAAACTGTTCGAACACCGACTCTTGGTAATCCACCAGGTCCATTTTATTGACCGCCACCACCAGATGGCGAATGCCCAACAGCGTGGCGATAAAACTGTGCCTGCGGGTTTGATCCAGAACCCCTTTGCGTGCGTCGATCAACAGGATCGCCAGATCGCAGGTCGAGGCCCCGGTCGCCATATTGCGGGTGTACTGCTCATGCCCCGGCGTATCGGCAATAATAAATTTACGCTTTTCGGTCGAGAAATAACGATAGGCTACGTCGATGGTAATGCCCTGCTCGCGCTCGGCCTGCAGGCCATCGACCAGCAGCGCCAAATCCAGTTTCTCGCCCTGGGTGCCGATGCGTTTGCTGTCGCTGTGCAGCGTAGACAGCTGATCTTCGTAGATCTGACGGGTATCATGCAGCAAGCGACCGATCAGGGTGCTTTTGCCGTCATCGACGCTGCCGCAGGTCAGGAACCGTAACAGGCTTTTGTGTTGCTGCGCATGCAGGTAAGATTCGACCCCACCCTGCTCAGCGATTTGTTGTGCAATTGCATTGTTCATCCGGCGGCTCCTTAGAAATACCCTTGACGCTTTTTCAGCTCCATCGAGCCGGACTGATCGCGGTCGATCATCCGTCCCTGGCGCTCACTGGTGGTGGACACCAACATCTCTTCGATGATCTCCGGCAGCGTCTCCGCTTCGGAATCCACCGCACCGGTCAGCGGCCAGCAGCCCAGCGTGCGGAAACGCACCATGCGCTGGCTGATCACTTCGCCAGGCTGCAGATCGATACGGTCGTCGTCCACCATCAGCAACATGCCGTCGCGCTCTACCACCGGACGCGGTTTTGCCAGATACAGCGGCACGATGTCGATTTTTTCCAGGAAAATGTATTGCCAGATATCCAGCTCGGTCCAGTTCGACAGCGGGAACACGCGAATGCTCTCGCCCTTGTTGATTTGGCCGTTGTAATTGTGCCACAGCTCCGGGCGCTGGTTTTTTGGGTCCCAACGGTGGAAGCGGTCACGGAATGAATAGATACGCTCTTTGGCGCGTGACTTCTCTTCGTCACGGCGGGCACCGCCAAAGGCGGCATCAAAACCGTATTTGTTAAGCGCCTGCTTCAGGCCTTCGGTTTTCATGATATCGGTATGCTTGGCGCTGCCGTGAACGAACGGGTTGATGCCCATCGCCACGCCTTCCGGGTTCTTGTGGATCAGCAGTTCAAAACCGTACTCTTTCGCAGTGCGATCGCGGAATTCGTACATTTCACGGAATTTCCAACCGGTATCTACATGCAGCAACGGGAACGGCAGCGTACCCGGGAAAAAGGCTTTACGCGCCAGATGCAGCATCACGGAAGAGTCTTTACCGATGGAGTAGAGCATCACCGGGTTGCCGAATTCAGCGGCGACTTCACGGATGATATGGATACTCTCCGCCTCCAATTGCCGCAAATGAGTGAGTCGTTTTTCGTCCATAACAGATCCTTAAGCCAAATTCACGACGGCGGGCCGCGATGCCCCTTCCGTCTGCGGTTGATGCCCAAACCAGGCAATTTGATGATGCAGCTCTACCACTTCGCCGATCACCAGCAGCGCCGGCAAAGGTGCCTGTTGAGCCAATTTTTCAAGCTGTTGCAGCGTGCCGGTTTGCACCAGCTGATCCGCACGCGTGCCGCGGCTGATCACCGCCACCGGCGTGGTGGCCGCGCGTCCGTGGGCTATCAGGCGCTGGCTGATGTCCGCCGCCTTCATGGTGCCCATGTAGATAGCCAGAGTCTGACGCGCTCGCGCCAAGTCTGCCCAGTCCAGCCCGTCACCGTCGGGACGACAGTGGCCGGTAATAAAAGTCACGCTCTGCGCATGATCGCGGTGCGTCAGCGGAATGCCGGCATAGGCCGTTGCGCCGGCCGCCGCGGTAACGCCCGGCACCACCTGGAACGGAATGCCCGCAGCGGCGGCCACCTGCAGCTCTTCGCCGCCGCGGCCAAAGATAAAGGGATCTCCGCCTTTCAATCGCACCACGCGCTTGCCCTGCTGCGCCAGTTCCACCAACAGACGGTTGGTTTCTTCCTGGATAACCGAGTGTGCCCCGGCACGTTTGCCCACGCAGATGCGCTCGGCATCGCGACGCACCAGATCCAGAATCTCATCGCTGACCAGATGATCGTAGAGCACCACATCGGCCTGCTGCATCACCTGCAGCCCGCGCAGGGTCAATAACCCCACGTCGCCCGGCCCTGCGCCCACCAGCGCAATTTCGCCCTGGGTGCCTTCGCCGCCCTGGGAAAACTGCTGTAAATCCTGCTCCAACTGCCGCTCGGCCTGTGCGGACTGGCCGTTGGCCACCAGCGTGGCAAAACGTCCGCCGAATGTTTTTTCCCAGAATCGACGACGTTCGCCGATCGCATTCAGTCGCTGTTTTACCTGGCCGCGCCAGCGCCCGGCCACCTCCGCCATCTGCCCCAGGCTGGCGGGCAACAAAGCTTCGAGTTTTTCACGCAGCATACGTGCCAGCACCGGTGCCTGGCCGCTGGAAGAGACGGCAACCACCAGCGGTGAACGATCGATAATCGACGGAAAGATGAACGAGCAGCGCGGCTGATCGTCGACCACGTTAGCCAGCACCCGGCGTTTATCCGCTTCGGCAAATACCTCGGCATTCAGCGCGCTGTCGTCGGTTGCGGCAATCACCAGGAACACCTCATCCAGTTGCTGAGTGGCAAAAGCCTGCCCCTGCCAGCGGATGAGCCCCTGCTGATGCAGTTCTTCGAGTATGGGTGAGAGTGACTGCGCAACTATCCGTATTTCAGCCCCGACGCGCAGGAGAAGATCCACTTTGCGCGCAGCCACTTCGCCGCCGCCAACGACCAACACCGGGCGTTGTTTCAGGTCGGCAAATATAGGTAGATAGTCCACAACAGCCTTTTCATATATGCAGAATGATAGTGTGACTATACGGGCTGAGATTTGGCCTCTGAAATGACGAAAAGGAATGACTAGTTCAATAATGGAATAAGGCGCAGTGCGTCGGGGTTTGCGGCAGTTATGCGCCGGACAAGGCCGTGATCATTATTCTGACCAGGAATGCGTCAGGAAGCAGATGTTAAAACCAAAACTTCGCGGCGGTCATGCACAAAGCAGCGGCGGCCAATATAGTGCTAACCATCCATTTGGTCTGACTGGCTACCTCCTTATGAACTAAACCGATCTCCCGGTGCAGCAATCCCACTTCCTTATGCAAATCGCCTTTGGTGACAAACTCCACTGAACGTGTGGTCAGCGTGGCCAAATCGGTTTTGAGCTGATTAAGAGCATGATCCACATACTCAGCTTTTTTCTCTATCAGGCCGATCCTGTTATCACATTTGTCCAACATCAGGGTTTCTCCTTCGATCCGTAAGAACCGTACCGCCGAATCATAAACCACTCTACTGGCAGGGTTAAATAGTGATTCTCGTAATATGCCAAGCATTTCGCAAAATGTGCCGCACCGGCCATCAATCGATATTCATCGTTGCGCACAGCGCCGAAACTTTGCCCAGGCAGCACCAAATTTAAGAGCGGGAGAAATTGTTTAATCTTGCCGACCGTCTCATACTGGACACCGCAAAAATAATCGGTCTCGTCGATATCAAAGAAGGATTTTTCGGTATGTTTTCCCGCTTTTACCTGAAAACCGGCCTGCTGGTGGCAGCGCTCGGCGGTGTTTTCAGCGTTTCTGCCGCCACTCAGCCCGCAAAAGAGGCCCCGATGGGCAAATTCGCCGCCGAGCAGACTCGCCACATCGCCACTTATTTTCCTGGCCGCATGGCCGGTAGCCCGGCGGAATTGCTCACCGCAGACTATCTGAAACAGCAGTTCAGCAAGATGGGGTATCAGAGCGATATCCGCAGTTTCAACACCCGCTATCTGTACACCAGTAAAGACGGCAAGAAGAACTGGAATAACATCACCGCCAGCTCGGTGATCGCCGCTAAAAATGGCAGCCTTCCTCAGCAGATTCTGGTCGTGGCGCATTTCGATACCTACACGCCGCGAAGCGACGCCGATCTGGACAACAATCTCGGCGGCTTGACGCTGCAGGGCGTCGACGACAATGCCTCTGGCGTCGGCGTGATGCTGGAACTGGCGGAACGCCTTAAGAACATCCCCACCGCTTACGGCCTGCGCTTTGTCGCCACCAGCGCCGAAGAACTGGGTTCGCTGGGCGCGCAGAACTACCTGCAGCGCATGAGCGACGAAGAGAAACGCAATACCCTACTGGTGATTAACCTCGACAGCCTGATTACCGGCGATCGCCTGTATTTCAACGCCGGTCTCAATACGCCGCCAAAGCTGGCGAAACAGAGCCGCGATCGCGCACTGGATATTGCCCACCGCTACGGCATCGCTGCCGCCACCAACCCGGGCAGCAAAGCACACCCGAAAGGCACCGGCTGCTGTTCCGATCAGGAAGTGTTTGATAAAGCAGGCATCCCGGTGCTGTCGGTCGAAGCCACCAACTGGTCACTGGGCGATAAAGATGGTTATCAGCAACGCGCCGTGAGCCCGCACTTCCCGCAGGGCATCACCTGGCATCGCCCGCAGTACGATAACCTGCAATATCTGGAACGCAATCTGCCAGGGCGTATCGACAAGCGCAGCCGCGAGAGCGTGCAGATTTTGCTGCCGCTGATGAAAGAACTGGCTCAGGCGCACCCACCCAAAGCACAAAAACAGAAAAAGTAGTCTCTCTGAAAACGCCAAGGGCCCAGCAAATGCTGAGCCCTTTGACGATGTTGATACGTGATTAGCCTTCGTGCAGGCCACACTCACGCTTCAGGCCAAAGAAACGGGTTTCTTCTTCACTCATGCCTGGTTCCCACTTCTGCGTGGTGTGAGTGTCCCCCACTGACAGATAGCCTTGTTCCCACAGCGGGTGATAACTGAGGCCGTGCTCGGTCAGGTATTGATAAATCTTGCGGTTGTCCCAGTCGATAATCGGCAGGATCTTGAACACCCCACGTTGCACCGCCAGTACCGGCAGATTGGCGCGGCTGCCGGATTGTTCGCGGCGCAGGCCGGCGAACCAGGTTTGCCCGCCCAGAGTTTCCAATGCGCGGTTCATCGGCTCAACCTTGTTGATCAGGTTATATTTTTCGATACCTTCAACGCCCTGCTCCCACAGTTTCCCGTAGCGAGCCTCCTGCCAGGCGGGCGACTGCTCGGCACGAAACACCTGCAGGTTCAGCTTCAGTTTGTCGACCAGCTGATCGATAAACTGATAGGTTTCCGGGAACAGATAGCCGGTATCGGTGAGGATCACCGGAATGTCCGGTTTGATCCGCGTAACCAAATGCAGACATACCGCTGCCTGAATGCCGAAACTTGAAGAGAGCACAAACTCACCGGGCAGATGTTCCAGCGCCCATTCCACGCGTTGCTCGGCGGAAAGCGTTTCCAACTGGCCATTAACTACCGCCAGTGCCAACGCCTGCCCAGACTTGGGCAGCGCATTCAGCGCCGCCAGATCGAATTCAGCCATGTTGCCAGCCTCCTGATGCTTGAATCATACCGCGCGGATCGGCCCCCGGTGAAAGCGGGGCCAAACGGCGTCAGTCCCAGAAATCCTGCGCCGAATCAATTACCGGCTTGACCACCCCGGCGCGAATAGTGAAATCACCGAAGCCTTCGCCCGCGTTACGCTCTGTGGCCCAGCGGCCCACCAGTTGGTCAATCTCTCGCAGAATTTCTTCTTCGTTGATATTTTCACGGTACATGCGCGGAATACGCGTACCTTCCCGGTTGCCACCCAAATGCAGGTTATAGCGGCCAACCGCTTTACCGACCAGGCCAATCTCCGCCAACAGCGCGCGGCCACAGCCGTTCGGACAGCCAGTAATGCGCAATACGATGTGCTCGTCACCCACACCGTGGCTATGCAGGATCCCTTCCACTTTAGTGACGAACGCCGGCAGAAAACGCTCGGCCTCCGCCATCGCCAATGGGCAGGTCGGGAAGGATACGCAGGCCATCGAGTTTTGGCGCTGCACGCTGACCCCATCGTCGATCAATCCGTGTTCACGAGCGATCGCTTCGATCTTCGCCTTCTCGCTTTCCGGTACGCCGGCAACGATCAGGTTCTGGTTGGCCGTCAGACGGAAATCCCCTTTGTGGATCCTGGCGATCTCGGCAACGCCGGTTTTCAACGGGCGTCCCGGATAGTCCAGAAGACGACCATTCTCGATAAACAGCGTCAGGTGCCACTGGTTATCAATGCCTTTAACCCAACCAATGCGATCGCCGCGGCCGGTAAATTCGTACGGGCGGATCGGTTCAAAGGTGATACCGGCCCGTTTTTCCACTTCGGCACGGAAGGTATCAACCCCAACGCGTTCCAGCGTGTATTTGGTTTTGGCGTTCTTGCGATCGGTACGGTTACCCCAGTCGCGCTGAGTGGTTACCACCGCTTCGGCGACCGCCAGCGTGTGCTCCAGCGGGATATAGCCAAATTCGCTAGCCTTGCGCGCATAGGTTTTCTTGTTGCCGTGTTCAATCGACAGGCCGCCGCCTACCAGCAGGTTAAAGCCCACCAGCTTGCCGTTTTTGGCAATAGCGACAAAGTTCATGTCGTTGGCGTGCAGATCGACGTCGTTTTGCGGTGGGATCACCACCGTGGTTTTGAACTTGCGCGGCAGATAAGTCGCCCCGAGGATCGGTTCTTCGTCGGTGGTCGCCACTTTTTCCTGATCCAGCCACACTTCAGCATAGGCGCGAGTACGCGGCAGCAGATGTTCGGAGATCTTTTTCGCCCACTCGTAGGCTTCCTGGTGCAGCTCGGACTCCACCGGGTTAGAGGTGCAAAGCACGTTGCGGTTGACGTCGTTAGCCGTAGCCAGCGCGTCCAATCCCAGACGACCCAACAGCTGGTGAACCGGCTTAACGTTGCCCTTCACAATGCCATGGAACTGGAAAGTCTGACGGTTGGTGATGCGGATGCTGCCGTACAGCGTGCTTTCCTGCGCGAACTTATCAATGCCCAGCCACTGCTGTGGGGAGATAATCCCCCCCGGCAGACGGCAACGCAGCATCATGGCGTGGCGCGGTTCCAGCTTCTGTTCGGCGCGTTCGGCGCGGATATCACGGTCGTCCTGCTGGTACATTCCGTGGAAGCGGATCAGCAGGAAATTGTCACCGTTAAAACCGCCGGTCAGGCCATCCTTCAAGTCTTCGGCGATGGTGCCGCGCAGGAAGTTGCTTTCTTTCTTCAAACGCTCGGCATCGGCCAATTTGCCTTCGACCACCAGAGGCCCCGGGTGTTTATCACTCATCAGTAGACATCTCGCTGATAACGGCGCTCAAGGCGCAGCTCACTTAAAAATTCATCCGCCAGCTCGGTATCCATGCCACCGTGCTCGGCCACCAGTTCCAGTAATGTGTTTTCCACGTCTTTTGCCATGCGGTTCGCATCGCCACAGACGTAAATGTGCGCGCCTTCCTGGATCCAACGCCACACTTCCGCGCCCTGTTCGCGCAGTTTGTCCTGGACATAGACTTTATGCTGCTGGTCGCGTGACCAGGCCAGATCGATGCGGGTCAGCAGGCCATCTTTCACATAGCGCTGCCATTCGACCTGATACAAAAAGTCTTCAGTAAAGTGCGGGTTGCCGAAGAACAACCAGTTCTTGCCGCCGGCACCGTCAGCATCACGCTGTTGCATAAAGGCGCGGAACGGCGCAATGCCCGTGCCTGGCCCAATCATGATCACCGGAGTTTCCGGGTTGGCCGGCAGGCGGAAATTGTCGTTATGTTCGATGAACACCCGCACGTCACCATCTTCTTCCAGCCTATCGGCCAGGAAACTGGAGGCACCGCCTGCGCGGGCGCGCCCTTCGATGTCGTAACGCACCACGCCGACGGTCACGTGCACTTCGTTTTCAGTTTCGGCTTGCGACGAGGCAATGGAATACAGGCGCGGCGTCAACGGACGCAGCAGGCCAATCAACTGCTCGGCGCTAAGATCGGCAGGCGCCTGTCGCACCATGTCGACAATCGGCGTGTTGTGCGCGTAATGCTGCAGCGCGGCTTTATCCGCTAACAAACCAATCAGCTTCTCGTCGCGCGACAGAGCCGCGTATTTATCGACGATTAGCGTGGTATTCTGCGTCAGTTCAAAATGGCTGCGTAACGCTTGCGAAAGCGGCAAGGTTTTTCCTTCCACTTCCACCGGTTCGTCGCCCTTCAGCCACAGCAGTTGCACCAGTTCATCCACCAGTGCGGGGTCGTTATCGAACCACACGCCCAGCGCATCGCCCGGTTGGTAACGCAGACCAGAATCACCCAGGTCGATTTCAATATGACGCACGTCTTTGTCTGAGGCGCGGCCGGTAATTTTTTGCTTCACTGCCAGTTGTGCGGTCAGCGGCTGTTCTTTGCTGTACGGGCTGCTGTCGATCAGGTCAATCGCACCGCTGGCCAGCACGCCCGGTGCGGCATTTTCAGCCGGGGCGCGCGCTTTCAACACCTCCACCACCTGTTTGCGCCAGGCGGTAGCCAGCTCCTGATATTCCACGTCGGCATCTACCCGCTCGACCAGACGCTCAGCGCCCAGTTCGGCCAGCTTGCCGTCGAAATCTTTACCCGACTGACAGAAGTTTTCGTAGGAAGTGTCCCCCAGGCCAAAGACCGCAAACGCGGTTTCGTTAAGCTTCGGCGCTTTCTTGGAGAACAGGAATTTATGCAGGGCAACCGCCTCTTCCGCCGGCTCACCTTCCCCTTGGGTGGAGGCGACGATCACCAGCAGACGTTCCTGGGCAATTTGCTTGAATTTGTAGTCGCCGGCATTAACCAGCGTGACGCTCAGCTTGGCGGCCAACAGATCGTCGCGCAATTGTTCCGCCAGGCGGCGAGCATTGCCGGTCTGCGAGGCGGAAATCAGCGTGATGCTGGCGGCAGCGGCGGCAGGCGGCGCAATGGCTACCGCGCCAGGCTGTTGATTAACCATTCCCCAGAAATAACCTGACAGCCACGCCAGCTGCGTCGGTGAATATTCACCAATCGCCGCCTGCAGGCGCGCCAGCTGTTCGGGTGTCAGCGGGAGCATCGATGTTGGAGGAGCCTGAGTCGTCATTGCAGTACTTATTTCCTATACTTGGCACCTATCCAGCCAGGTGCTCGCCAGTGTCAGTCGCTGTCTCTTCGTTCAGTCTGCGGTCCTGAAAAGATCAGGAGAGTTTGTAAGGTTACCGAGCACAATAGCAACGATTAAATAAGGGATAGCAATAATTAATAACCAAAATGACTAAGCTGTTTTTCTGGTAACGGATAGTGCTTAAAGCGCTAAGCAGAGATTTTTATCGCCATGAAAATAAAGCCGTTTTTTTAACGTTATTTGAATGAATCGCATTTACCACTCATTACCCCAACCGATAGGTCCAGTCGGTACCAAACAAAAAAAGTGTTAACCGTGCATTGACCACAGCAGCGGTAGACCATAGCGGTATAAATGGCAAGCAGGCTCCGTTTCCGGTAAACTTCGGCGGTTTTTGAGTCAATGAGGCCGTAATAATGGCAACCACGCTGTTTAAAGATTTTCAGTTTGAAGCCGCACACCGTTTGCCGCACGTACCTGAGGGCCATAAATGTGGCCGTCTGCACGGGCATTCGTTTATGGTGCGTCTGGAAGTAACCGGTGAAGTGGATGCACATACCGGTTGGGTGATGGATTTCGCCGAGCTTAAAGCCGTGTTCTCCCCTATTTGGGAGCGCCTGGATCACCATTATCTGAACGATATTCCAGGATTGGAAAATCCCACCAGCGAAGTGCTTGCCGCCTGGATCTGGCAACAGCTCAAACCCCAGTTGCCGGAGCTGACTGCGGTGATGGTGAAAGAAACCTGTACCGCGGGATGCGTGTATAAAGGTTAAAGAAAGGGCGCCCAATGGCGCCCTGAATTTTATGCGATGTTCAGATATTTATGGGTCTGCATCGACAGCCGCCAGTTGCGCGCAATGCAGGTTTCGATGCACAGGCGAGTCGCCTCTTCCTTCTGGCTGATCGGCTGCAGCGCGATAATACGCGGCTTCTCATCATGCAGCGTCGCCAGCAGCACATCCAATGCTTCGATATCGCGCTCACGCCCAACCGGGTGCTTCACTTCATCAGCGCGCTGCAAAGCCTGATCCAACACCTTCATGCCGCCGCGCATATTCACCTTGGGGGATACCGTCACCCAGGTTTTCGCCGAACACCGGATTTCGTGGGTGCCGCTGGTCTCAATCTGGCAGCCGTAGCCGTTGTCTTCCAGCAACTGGGTCAGCGGAGTCAGATCATAGATGCAGGGCTCGCCGCCGGTGATTACCACGTGGCGTGCGGTATAACCCTGTTGACGCATCACCGCCAACAGCTGCTCGGCGCTGGCGCTGCCCCAGGCGTCGCTCTCTTCGGTTTTCACCAGGATCCGCTGCATATCGACTTCCCGATTGGCTTCCTTTTCCCAGGTATGTTTGGTGTCGCACCAGCTGCATCCTACCGGGCAGCCCTGCAAGCGAATAAAGATGGCTGGAACGCCGGTGAAAAAGCCTTCGCCCTGCAAGGTTTGGAACATTTCATTAATCGGGTACTGCATCGGTTTCTCAATCTGGAAAGGTAAAAAGGGATTATCGCAGATTCCAGCCCGGCGACCAAACGGACGAAATTGTATTAAATTTTATCCTACCCGCCTTCGCCAGCGTATCTCAGCGGCTATCCGCTTCATTTTATTTGCTTACTGAGCAATCTCCTTGTGTTTACGATGTAATCTGCTTCGCAAAAACAACATTTATTTAACGCATAAGATAAATATGTTTGACATAAAGCGCCTGCGCGCAGATGTATAGACAGGCAAGCACAAGCCGGGCATCAGTTCCGGCGATTTATCCACACAATCACATCTGCGTTAGAGGTTGCCATGGCTCATTCCACCGAGTTGAATATTCAGCAGGCCATCGATGACAGCAAATTTTCGCTGTTTCACTGGACCTTGATCATTTTGGGATTCCTGATCCTGGCCATTGATGGCTTTGACACGGCGGCCATGGGGTATATCGCTCCTTCGGTCGCCAAAGACTGGGGCATTGTTAAACAGGATCTGGGCCCGGTGCTGAGCGCCGCGCTGCTGGGCCTGTCCCTTGGCGCTCTGGTCGCCGGACCGATTTCCGATCGTATCGGCCGCAAACGGGTGCTGGTGTTTTCTTGTCTGTTCTTCGGCCTGTCGAGCCTGGCTACCGCCTACGCTGGCTCGCTCAATAGCCTGACGCTGTGGCGCTTCCTCACCGGCCTGGGATTAGGGGCGGCGATGCCGAACGCCATCACGCTGATTTCCGAATATGCGCCACAACGCTGCCGTTCCCTGGCGATTAACACCATGTACTGCGGCTTCCCGCTGGGTGCGGCCGGCGGTGGTGCGATTTCGTCTTGGCTGATCCCGGCGTATGGCTGGCATAGCGTGCTGTTGCTGGGGGCGATCGCTCCGTTGGCGCTGACGGTATTGTTGATCCTGTTCCTGCCGGAATCGGTGAAATACATGGTGAACCGCGGTAAGGATGCGGCAAAAATCAAACGTATTGCCCAGCGTTTTGTTAGCCAGAATCTCGATAACGTGACGCGCTTTTATCTGTATGAAGAGAAATTGGCACAGTCCAAAACCAGCGTCGGCCTGTTGTTCACCCGCCCTTATCTGACCGGCACGCTGATGCTGTGGCTGACGTACTTTATGGGCCTGGTGATTTATTACGTGCTGCTGAGCTGGATGCCGATCCTGATGCAGGGGCTGGGCTATCAACTGGAGCAGTCGGCCATTTTGACCTCGCTGTTCACCTTCGGCGGCACGCTTGGCATTCTGGTGGCCGGCTGGCTGATGGACCGCTGGAACGCCCATAAGGTGGTGTCGAGCGGCTTTGTCATTACCGCCCTGCTGATTGTGGCAATGGCGACCGAGGACAGCCATATCGTGCTGCTGGGCACCTTTATCTTCCTGATGGGCATCACCATGAACGGTGCGCAATCCGGTCTGCAAACGCTGGCGGCCACTTTCTACCCGACCCACAGTCGCGCAACCGGCATAGCCTGGATGCAGGGCATCGGCCGCTTTGGCGGCGTGGCGGGCACCATGATGGGGGCACAGTTGCTGGCCATGCAATGGGAAGTGCAGAGCATTTTGATGTTCCTGTGCGTGCCGGCGCTGATCGCCGCCATCGCTACAGTTTTCAAAATGACCCGAAGAGCGACGCTGCAACCGGCTGACAAACCCGTATAAGGGCTAAACCGGTAGGGGGTCGAACATGTTCGACCCGATTTAACCCATTGATTATGCTATTGGGCGCCGCATGCTGCGCCCCTACCACAAAACAACACAGCACTCTGTCAATAGCTTCTCTCCCTCCAGCGATAGGACTTTTTTATCGCTCGCCCTAACTTGTAATGGGTATGTAAATTTATTGTGATTAGCCGCTCAAAAATGACCCATTTTTAATTCATTTTTGTTGAATAGCTCACTGTTCTTCAGTGCGAGCCTAATAGCTCAGGCGTCAAAATGAAAACTATCACATTGATTTAAAACAAAAATAACTTTCCCTTATGCCTTTTTAGCCGCTCACTGGTCGGTGTTGCATATGCTTGTACATACAAGTATATGTTAATAAACCCTACGCATTGTTATGGCGTGGTGATTCACCCCACCGCACCATGGGATCTGCACCGATACTGTTTGAGGAAAATGCTGTGACTGCAAATAACAAAGTTCGCAATGTCGATGTACGCGCGCCACGCGGCACAAAATTAAATGCAAAAAGCTGGCTGACCGAAGCGCCGTTGCGCATGCTGATGAACAACCTCGATCCGGAAGTGGCGGAAAACCCGCATGAGCTGGTGGTGTACGGCGGTATTGGCCGCGCCGCGCGTGACTGGGACTGCTACGACAAAATTGTCGCCACCCTGAAAACGTTGGAAGAAGACGAAACGCTGCTGGTTCAGTCCGGCAAACCGGTCGGGGTATTCAAAACCCACAGCAACGCGCCACGCGTACTGATTGCCAACTCTAACCTGGTGCCACATTGGGCCACCTGGGAACACTTTAACGAACTGGACGCCAAAGGCCTGGCCATGTACGGCCAAATGACCGCCGGCAGCTGGATCTATATCGGTAGCCAGGGCATCGTCCAGGGCACCTACGAGACCTTCGTGGAAGCGGGTCGCCAGCATTACGACGGCAGCCTGCAGGGCCGCTGGGTGCTGACCGCCGGTCTGGGCGGTATGGGCGGCGCGCAACCGCTGGCCGCTACGCTGGCAGGCGCCTGTTCACTGAACATCGAATGCCAACAAAGCCGTATCGATTTCCGTCTGAAGACCCGTTATGTCGATGAACAAGCGACAGATCTGGACGACGCGCTGGCTCGCATCAAGAAATACACCGCCGAAGGCAAAGCCATCTCCATCGCCCTGTGCGGCAATGCGGCAGACATTCTGCCAGAACTGGTGCGCCGCGGCGTGCGCCCGGACATGGTCACCGACCAGACCAGCGCTCACGATCCGCTGAACGGCTATCTGCCAAAAGGCTGGAGCTGGGAAGAGTACCGCGAACGTGCACAGACCGAACCTGCGCAGGTGGTGACCGCCGCCAAGCAGTCGATGGCTGAACACGTCGAAGCCATGCTGGCGTTCCAGAAAATGGGCGTACCGACCTTCGACTACGGCAACAACATTCGTCAGATGGCGAAAGAAATGGGCGTCAACAACGCCTTCGATTTCCCAGGCTTCGTGCCTGCCTATATCCGTCCGCTGTTCTGTCGCGGTATCGGCCCGTTCCGCTGGGCTGCACTGTCCGGCGATCCGCAAGACATCTACAAAACCGACGCCATGGTTAAAGAGCTGATCCCGGATGACGAGCATCTGCATCGCTGGCTGGATATGGCGCGCGAACGCATCAGCTTCCAGGGCCTGCCGGCACGTATCTGTTGGGTCGGTCTGGGCCAGCGCGCCAAGCTGGGCCTGGCTTTCAACGAAATGGTACGCAGTGGCGAACTGTCCGCACCGATCGTGATCGGCCGTGACCATCTGGACTCCGGCTCGGTCGCCAGCCCGAACCGCGAAACCGAATCTATGCAGGACGGTTCGGACGCCGTTTCCGACTGGCCGCTGCTTAACGCCCTGCTCAATACCGCCAGCGGGGCGACCTGGGTTTCCCTGCACCACGGCGGTGGCGTCGGCATGGGCTTCTCGCAGCATTCCGGTATGGTTATCGTTTGTGACGGCACCGACGAAGCCGCCGAACGTATCGCCCGCGTGTTGCATAATGACCCTGCCACTGGCGTGATGCGTCATGCCGATGCCGGTTACGACATTGCGATTGAATGCGCCCGTGAGCAAGGTTTGAACCTGCCGATGGTGGCCGCGACTCAAGGAGACAAAGCATGAAAGCGCTGACTATCCGCCCAGGCCAACTGACTCTGGCTCAACTACGCGACGTTTATCAATACCCGGTGACCCTGACGTTGGACGACAATGCCTACGCCGCTATCCAGCAGAGCGTGGCCTGCGTTGAACGCATTGTCGAAGAAAACCGCACCACCTACGGCATCAATACCGGTTTCGGCCTGCTGGCGTCTACCCGCATTGCACCTGAAGACCTGGAAAATCTGCAACGTTCGATCGTGTTGTCACATGCTGCTGGCGTTGGCGCGCCGACCGACGACAACCTGGTTCGCCTGATTATGGTGTTGAAGATCAACAGCCTGTCGCGCGGTTTCTCCGGCATCCGTCTGGAAGTGATCCAGGCGCTGATGGCCTTGGTCAACGCCGAAGTCTATCCGCATATCCCGCTGAAGGGCTCCGTGGGCGCCTCCGGCGATTTGGCTCCGCTGGCACACATGAGTCTGGTGCTGCTGGGCGAAGGCAAGGCCCGCTATCAAGGCGAATGGCTGCCTGCCACCGAGGCACTGGCCAAAGCAGGCCTGAAGCCGCTCACGCTGGCGGCCAAAGAAGGCCTGGCGCTGCTGAACGGCACCCAGGTTTCCGCCGCCTTCGCGCTGCGCGGCCTGTTTGACGCAGAAGACCTGTACGCCGCAGCCACGGTCACCGGCAGCCTGACGGTGGAAGCCGCTCTGGGTTCTCGCAGCCCGTTTGACGCACGTATTCACGCCGTACGCGGCCAACGTGGCCAGATCGACGCCGCCGCCGCTTACCGCCATCTGCTGGGCGAACGCAGCGAAGTGTCCGACTCGCATCGCAACTGCGAAAAGGTACAAGATCCCTACTCCCTGCGCTGCCAACCGCAGGTGATGGGTGCCTGCCTGACGCAGATCCGCCAGGCCAGCGAAGTGCTGGAGGTCGAAGCCAATGCGGTATCCGACAACCCATTGGTATTCGCAGAACAGGGCGATGTGCTGTCCGGCGGCAACTTCCACGCCGAACCGGTCGCGATGGCTGCCGACAATCTGGCGCTGGCATTTGCCGAAATCGGCTCGCTGTCCGAACGTCGTATCTCGCTGATGATGGATAAACACATGTCGCAACTGCCGCCATTCCTGGTGGACAACGGCGGCGTGAACTCCGGCTTTATGATTGCCCAGGTTACCGCCGCGGCACTGACCAGCGAAAACAAAGCGCTGGCGCATCCGGCCAGTGTCGACAGCATCCCGACCTCCGCCAACCAGGAAGACCATGTTTCCATGGCACCGGCTGCAGGACGCCGCCTGTGGGAAATGGCGGATAACGTGCGCGGTATTCTGGCCGTCGAATGGCTGGCGGCCTGCCAGGGATTGGATTTGCGCAAGGGCCTGAAAACCACCGAAAGTCTGGAGCAGGCACGCCGCGTGCTGCGCGAGCAAGTCAGTTACTATGACAAGGATCGTTTCTTCGCCCCCGACATTGAAGCTGCCAGCCTGCTGTTGGCAACCGGTCATCTGACCTCGCTGATGCCTGCGGCATTGCTGCCTAGCCAGGCATAAATAAAACCTACCACGCAGTTTGTTCTGTCCCACCGGGTGCGTTCCACCCGGTGCGGATAGCGCGTGCCTGTTCTGCCGTAAAAACTCGACGGGAAGCAACATGCATAACGAAACAAAACAACTCAGACGCGGACTAAACGCGCGGCATATCCGCTTTATGGCGCTCGGCTCGGCCATCGGCACCGGTCTGTTCTACGGCTCCGCCGGAGCCATCCAGTTGGCCGGTCCTGCGGTGCTGCTGGCTTATCTGGTCGGCGGCGCGGCGGTCTTTATGGTGATGCGCGCGCTGGGTGAAATGGCGGTGCATCAGCCGGTCTCCGGCTCCTTCGGTCATTATGCCAGCCATTACCTTGGCCCCTTGGCCGGTTTCCTCACCGGCTGGACCTATACCTTCGAAATGGTGATTGTTGCCCTGGCTGACGTCACCGCCTTCGGCATCTATATGGGGCTGTGGTTCCCGGACGTTGCCCAATGGGTGTGGGTACTCAGCATCATCATGTTCATCGGCGCGCTCAACCTGTGCAGCGTGAAAGTGTTCGGCGAAATGGAGTTCTGGCTGTCGTTGATCAAGGTGGCGGCAATCGTCGCGATGATCATCGGCGGCGCGGCGGTGATGCTGTTTGGCTTCGGTCAGACTCAGCATGCCACCGGCCTCAGCAACCTGTGGCAGCACGGTGGCTTTATGCCTAACGGCATCGGCGGCGTGGTTGCCTCGCTGGCGGTGGTGATGTTTGCCTTCGGCGGCATTGAGATCATCGGCATTACCGCCAGCGAGGCGAAAGACCCCGCGAAGGTGTTGCCGAAAGCGATCAATGCGGTACCGATTCGCATTCTGCTGTTCTACGTGCTGACGCTGCTGGTGCTGATGGCGATCTATCCCTGGAACAGCATCGGCCAAAACGGCAGCCCGTTTGTTGAGATCTTCAGCAATCTGGGGATCAGTTCCGCCGCCAACGTGCTGAATGTGGTGGTGATCACCGCCGCCATTTCCGCCATCAACAGCGATATCTTCGGTGCCGGCCGCATGATGTACGGCATGGCGCAGGAAGGTCAGGCACCCAAAAGCTTCACTCGCCTGACCGGTAACGGCGTGCCCTGGATGACGGTGCTGGTGATGTCCATTGCCCTGCTGTTGGGGGTGGTGCTCAATTACCTGATCCCAAAACAGGTGTTTATGATCATCGCCTCCATCGCCACCTTCGCCACCGTTTGGGTTTGGCTGATGATCCTGCTGTCACAAATTGCCATGCGCCGCACGCTGACGCCGCAAGAGGTCAGCAAGCTGAGCTTCCCGGTTCCCTGGTGGCCGATCGCACCGGCACTGGCGACGATATTTATGCTGTTCGTCATCGGCCTGCTCGGTTACTTCGAAGACAGCCGCATTGCCCTGTACGTGGGGTTGGTGTGGGTAGCCTTCCTTACCCTGGCTTACTGGTTGTGGGTACGTAAAAAAGGCGGGGGTTCACCCGTCACGTCCTCACCACAGTATTAGTCTCACGAGCCCGCCGTTCCCGGGCTCTTCGTCATTAACGTGGAGTATCAACATGCAAACACGACACAAATTATGGATACCGCTGATCGCGCTCGGGCTGATGACAGGCAGCCTCTCCGCACGCGCAGCAGGCTGGTGCGAATCCGGCAAACCGGTCAAGTTCGCCGGACTGAACTGGGAAAGCGGCATGCTGCTGACCGACGTGATGCAATACGTACTGCAAAAGGGTTACGACTGCAAAACCGACACCCTGCCGGGCAACTCCATCACCATGGAGCAGGCGGTCGGCACCAACGACATTCAGATTTTCGCCGAAGAGTGGATCGGCCGCAGTGAGGTCTGGAACAAGGCCGAGAAAGCGGGTAAAGCGGTCAGCGTCGGCGCCCCCATTGTCGGCGCAGTTGAAGGCTGGTACGTGCCACGTTATGTGATTGAAGGCGATGCCAAGCGTAAGTTGAAACCGCTGGCGCCGGATCTGAAAAGCATCCCGGATCTCGCCAAATACGTGCAGGTGTTTCGCGATCAGGAAGAGCCGGACAAAGGCCGCTTTTACAACTGCCCCGCCGGCTGGACCTGCGAACTGGACAACAGCGCGATCCTGAAAAAATTCAAGTTGGACGACAAATTCACCAACTTCCGCCCAGGCACCGGCCCGGCGCTGGATACCGCTATTCTTTCCAGCTACCGTCGCGGCGAACCTATCCTCTTCTACTATTGGTCCCCTACCCCGATCATGGGCCAGCTCGATCTGGTGAAACTGGAAGAACCGGGCGTGGACAAGAATATCCACATCAAGGTCGGCATTTCCAGCGTGTTTAACCAGCAGGCGCCTGAGCTGGTGCAGGTGTTGTCAAAAGTGAATCTGCCGCTCAGTCTGATTAATCAGAATCTGGCGCGCATGAGCAAGGAACACATCAGCTCCCAGAAGCTGGCGCTGGAGTTCTTCAAGCAGCACCCGGATATCTGGAAACAGTGGGTCAGCGAAGACGCAGCGAAAAAAATTGAGGCTTCCTTGTAAGCGCTTTGGCATTCCGTGAACACCCACCCGTAATCGGATAGGTTTCGGGCCAGACAGGGGAAAATTTATGTTTCCAGAACGCTTTACCTTTTCCATCGCCGATTGGATCAACCGCTGGGTCGACGTGTTGGTCACCAACTATGGCGATATGTTCCGCAAGATCTCCGACACCTTGCTGTGGGCGGTGATCCACCTCGAAAGCCTGCTGCGCGCCACCCCATGGTGGGTGATGCTGGCCGTGGTCGGGCTACTGGCCTGGCACGCCACCCGCCGTTGGCTGCCAACCCTGGTGATCGTCGGCCTGTTGCTGCTGGTCGGTACCGCCGGGATGTGGGACAAATTGATGCAAACCCTGGCGCTGGTGCTGGTCGCCACGCTGCTGGCGGTGATTATCGGCATTCCGCAAGGCATATTGGCGGCGCGTAGCGATCGCGTACGGGCGGTAATGATGCCGCTGATGGACGTGATGCAAACCATGCCGAGCTTCGTCTACCTGATCCCGGTATTGATGCTGTTCGGCCTGGGCAAGGTGCCGGCCATTCTGGCGACGGTGATCTATGCCACGCCACCGCTGATCCGCCTGACCGATTTGGGCATCCGCCAGGTGGACAAGGAAGTGATGGAGTCCGTCACCGCCTTTGGCGCCAACCGCTGGCAGAAGTTGTTCGGCGTCCAGTTGCCGCTGGCGCTGCCGAGCATCATGGCCGGTATCAACCAGACCACCATGATGTCGTTGTCGATGGTAGTGGTCGCGTCAATGATCGGCGCTCGTGGGCTGGGGGAAGACGTGTTGGTGGGCATTCAGACGCTGAACGTCGGGCTGGGACTGGAAGCCGGGCTGGCGATCGTCATTCTGGCCGTGGTCATTGATCGCATCACTCAGGCTTACGGCCACACCGCCGTTGCGAGGTAACCCCGATGAACAAAATAGAAATCAAAAACGTCTACAAGATCTTCGGCCATAAAACGGCGGCGGCGCTGGCACTGAGCCAACAAGGAAAAACCAAGCAGGAAGTGCAGGCCGCGACGGACTGCGTGATCGGCGTGCACGATCTGTCGATGTCGATCGAAGCCGGTGAGATCTTCGTGATCATGGGCCTGTCCGGATCGGGAAAATCCACCTTGGTACGCCACTTCAACCGTCTGATCGATCCCACCAGCGGCCAGATCCTGGTAGACGGTGAAGATATCCTGCGCTACGACGAAAAGCAGCTTGAGCACTTCCGTCGCCACAAGATCAGCATGGTGTTTCAGAGCTTTGGCCTGCTGCCGCACAAAACGGTGCTGGACAACGTGGGCTACGGCCTGAAAGTGCGGGGGGAGAATAAAGATGTGTATCAGGAGCGTTCGCTGCACTGGATCAACACCGTAGGGCTGAAGGGCTATGAGAAATCCTATCCGCATCAACTCTCCGGCGGCATGCGCCAACGCGTCGGGCTGGCGCGTGCGCTGGCCACCGATACCGACATCATTTTGCTGGACGAAGCCTTCAGCGCACTGGATCCGTTGATTCGCGCCGAGATGCAGGATCAACTGCTGGCGCTGCAAAAAGAGCTGCACAAAACGCTGGTGTTTATCACCCACGATCTCGATGAGGCGGTTCGCATCGGCAACCGGATCGCGATCCTCAAGGACGGCAAACTGATCCAGGTCGGCACGCCGCAGGACATTCTTAACAACCCGGCCGACGAATACGTTAACCGCTTCGTGCAACGCCGTCTGGCGCTGGATGAAAATGTGCAAAAGCCCCGCCCGATGAGGGTGGCCCATGCTTGAGGAAACCCAAATGCACTATCCTTCGTCAGTAGAGATCGACCGCCAGCCGCTGCGCTGGCAGGACGTGGTGGCGGTGGCGCGCCATAGGGTGCCGCTCAGCCTGTCTGACGCGGCCTGGGCACGTATTGAGAACACGCAGGCTATCGTTCAGCAAATCGTCACCAGTGAACAACGCGCCTACGGCGTCAATACCGGCCTGGGCGCGCTCTGTAACCAGGCGCTGCACGGCGAACAGTTGGCACAGCTATCGCGCAATACCCTGATGAGCCACGCCTGTGGGGTAGGTACACCGCTGAGCGACGAACAGACCCGCGCCATTATTTGCTGCGCTATCGTGAACTACAGCCACGGTAAATCCGGCATCCACCAGTCGGTGGTTGAGGCGCTGCTGGCGCTGCTTAACCACGGCGTCACGCCTCAGGTGCCGTCGCAGGGATCGGTCGGCTATCTGACCCATATGGCGCACGTCGGCGTTGCCCTGCTCGGGCTCGGCGAGGTCAGCTATCGCGGGCAAATCGTCCCCGCCGCTCAGGCGCTGGCGGAAGAAGGCATAACGCTGCCACCGCTCGGGGCCAAAGATGGCCTGTGTCTGGTCAATGGTACACCCTGCATGACCGGATTGAGCTGCCTGGCGCTGGCCGACGCCTGGCGACTGGCGCGTTGGGCAGACGTGCTGGGTGCCATGAGCTTTGAAGCCCTGCGTGGACAAATTGCCGCCTTCGACGAGGAAATACTGGCGTTAAAACCGCACCCAGGCATGCAACGGGTGGGTGCCAATCTGCGGGCGCTACTGCACGGCAGCGAGGTGATTGCCGCCAGCAAAGGTATTCGCACTCAGGATGCGCTGAGCATCCGCTCGATTCCACAGGTGCACGGTGCCTGCCGCGATCAGATGGCTCATGCCGAACGACAGATTGAAACCGAGCTGAACGGCACTACCGATAACCCGCTGCTGCTTGGCACACCGGATAATTTCCGCGTCATGTCACAGGCCAATCCGCACGGCGAATCGGTCGCGATGGCCGCCGATGTGCTGGCGATCGCTATCGCCGAACTCGGCGGTATTGCGGAACGGCGCATCGATCGTCTGATTAACCCGCTGGTCAGCGGTTTGCCGCCATTTTTGGTCAGTGAGCCGGGCGTCAACTCCGGCATGATGATCGCTCAATACGTGGCGGCATCGCTGTGCGCAGAGAACCGTCAGCTGGCCCAGCCTTGCGTAGTGGATAACTATGTCACTTCGGCGCTGCAGGAAGATCACCTCAGTCTGGGAACCGGTGCGGCATTGCGGCTGCATAAGCTGTTGGCCAACGTTAACCAGATCCTGGCGATTGAATATCTGTTGGCGGCGCAGGCCTTCGAGTTTTTGCAACCGCAACGCGTCGGCGAAGGTACCGGGCGCGCCTGGCGACTGCTGCGTCAAAGGGTAGAACCTTACCATCAGGATCGCTGGCTGGCGCCCGACATTGCCAGCAGCGCCGCGCTATTGCAGGACGAACAGGCGCTGGCGGAGATTGCCCCTGCGCTAGGTTAACGCTTGCCCCTTCCCACTGGGCGGGGGCATCAAGGCTAGCTTTGCGCCAAGGCCTGGCGGATATCGGCCTGCAGGTCGCCAAGATCTTCCAGGCCGGCGGACAAGCGTATCAGCCCGTCGCTGATATGGTGACGCTGCCGCTCTTCGGGGCTGTAGGCCGAGTGGGTCATGCTGGCGGGATGCTGCGCCAGCGATTCGCAATCCCCCAGGCTGACCGCGCGCAAGATCAAACGCAGCGCATTGAGGAAGCGAATGCCCGCCGCCATACCGCCTTTGAGTTCAAACGCCAGCATGCCGCCTGGCCGCGCCATTTGCCGCTGCGCCAACTCATACTGGGGAAAATCCTCCAGCCCGGGATAATAGACACGTTCTACCGCCGAATGCTGAGCCAGCATTTCCGCCAAACGCTGGGCGTTGTCGCAATGGCGTTCCATACGCAACGGCAGGGTTTTCAAACCGCGCAGCAGCAATGCGGCATCCTGGGCAGACAGCACCGCACCGTTCATGTCTTTCAGCCCAACTAAACGGATGTCCTGCGCCAAATCCTGGCGCGTCACCACCAGTCCGGCCAACAGATCGCCATGCCCCCCGATGTATTTGGTTGCGGAGTGCACCACTATATCGGCCCCCTGTTCCAGCGGCCGTTGCAGATACGGGGTGCAATAGGTGTTATCCACCAGTAACAGCGCCTGTTGGCGGTGAGCAATTTCGGCGACTGCGGCAATATCGACCAAACGCATATTCGGGTTGGCCGGCGTTTCGCAATACACCATGCGGGTCCGGGGGCCGATCGCCGCCGCCAGACGCTCCGGGCGGGTCAGGTCGACGTGAGTTATTTTCACGCCGTAGCGCGCCAATCCGTGATGAAAGTAACTGAAGGTGCAGCCGTAAATCGTCTCGTCAACGATCAGCTCGTCGCCCGGATTGAGCAGTGTCCAGCAGCAGGCGGTAATCGCGCCCATACCGGAGGAAAACGCCACCGCAGCTTCGCCCCCCTCCAGATTGGCTATCCGCTGTTCCAGCAGGTTGAGGGTCGGGTTGGCGATGCGTGAATAAAAATACCCCGGCTCAGTGCCTTCAAAGCAGGCACCGCCATATTCCGCCGTCGGGAACGTAAAGGTCGAGCTCATAAACACCGGGGGACAGAGCGCTCCCAGATACTGCTGAGGATCGTAACCGTGATGGATCGCGCGTGTTGCAAAGGCTTGCCTGAAAATGGCAGACATGACAACTCCTTACCTGAGTGAGTGAAAACAATGATGCTTAGTTCGTTCAAACGTCCGTGGGCAGTGCGCTGCTGCGCATACGCTGGCCAACGATTTGCAAAGTACGCAGCACCAGCATCAAGCCCAGTAAGGTATCCGGCTGCCGCAACAAGGCGTACAGCGCACGAAAATTGACGGGTGAGGGATCCAACTGCAACTCGGTATGCGCCATTTTCAGCGCCATTCCGCCTTCCCATCCCGCAGCCACCAGGCCTTCAAAGGCGCCGGAGAGTTTTTCCACCAGCGCGTTATCGGCGATATCCACCAGATCAGACAGCAGCGACAGCAGATCGACCACGTTATCGAGCCGACCACCGGCCAGCAGCGGCTGTAGCTTCTCCAGCAAAGCCGCCAGGGGTTCATGTTCAGATGCGTTCATAGGCCCTCCGTTAAATCAGCCCGCGTACCGTCGCCCAGTAGAGTCCGCGATTAAAACCGTTGCGCAGCATGCCGCCGACTTTGGTTGAAGGCGTCGGCAGCACATCGTTGCGGTAGTCGTAAACCAGCGGCATCCCGGCCTGCAGCCCCATTTGAGCAATGGCCTGCACCTTGCCGTCGTAGTGGCTAACGGTCTGGCCCAGCCTCAGTTCCGCCACGATATTGTCGGCAATCACCGGCGCCTGATTGTGGCAGGAGCCACCGGCCTTGCTGACCGGCAAATCCACCGTATCGCCGATAACATAGACCCCTTGTTGGCCATAGACCTGCAGCGTCTGATGGTCGGTCGGCAACCAGCCTTCACCTTTATGCCCCTCACTCAACCCCGTGTTCCGCACCGCTTCTACCGCACGAATTGGCGGAGTCGCCATCAAAATATCGAACGGCTGTTGCTCACCTTCGGCGGAATAAGCGATTTTCTGCTGCTCATCCACCCGGCTGAGAGTAAACCCGCGCTGATGGCGAATATCCCGCGCGGCGAAAATACCGGGCAAGGCCTCTGCGGTTGGACGCTGTAAAAACAGGCAGTTACGCAGCAACTGCGAAACACTGGGGTAGGTATAAACAATTTCAACCGCTTTACGCACTCCGCGTCGACGCAGGTAATCATCGAGCATCAGGGTGGTTTCAATCGGGGCAATACCGCACTGGTGCGGCACATTGGGCGTTTCGGGGAAGGAGACGGTGATAAAAATTCGGCCTTTTTCGATGCTCGACAGCTTTTGTGCCAGCTGGCGGGCGGCCTGATATTGGTAAAAATGATCGCCTGCCCGCGCCAACCCTTCGATACGCTCCGGCCAGGGCACGCAGCCGGTGGCAAACACCAGAAAATCATACGGGTACTGTTTGCCACTGCGGGTATGGATCACTCGCTGAGTTAAATCAAAGCGCTCCGCTTTATCGACCATAAACTGAATTTCCGGACGCAGCAGGCTTTGCTGTAAGCGGGTTAATTCCTGTTTGAAAAAAGCGTTAAAGGCAACGTACATAAAAGCGGGTTTATAATAATGAATCGGAGAATCCGAAATCATCAATAACTCAACTTTATTATTCAATATTTCCCGATGTAATTTCGTGGCCAGTAAATTGGCCAATATGGTCCCTCCGGTACCCCCACCGACTATCACAATCCTGTTTCGCATCAAGCCCTCACCCAGCCGAGTCGCGGCTCGGCAATTTTTAGGGAAACGAATGGAGGCAGGAATACAGGCTTAATTCTTCTGCCTTACTGGCAGTCTAGTAACGAAAAAATATAAAGCAATAGAAAAGAGAATATATAAAATAGGAATTTTATTATTATAATTAATACATCAAGTTAAAAAACAGATAATACGATATTAGTTCAATAATAATAAATAACTCACTATCACTTATGTAAATAACCAGTGATAAAAAAACCCGCCGGAGCGGGTTTCATTTAGCAACGAACCAAACCGTTATTACTGACCTTTAACTTCTTTCAGGCCATTGAACGGAGCGCGTGCACCCAGCGCTTCTTCGATACGGATCAGTTGGTTGTATTTAGCAACGCGGTCAGAACGGCTCATAGAACCGGTTTTGATCTGGCCAGCCGCAGTACCCACAGCCAGGTCGGCGATGGTTGCGTCTTCGGTTTCACCTGAACGGTGAGAGATCACCGCGGTGTAGCCTGCGTCTTTCGCCATCTTGATAGCAGCCAGAGTTTCGGTCAGAGAACCGATCTGGTTGAATTTGATCAGGATGGAGTTAGCGATGCCTTTCTCGATGCCTTCTTTCAGGATCTTGGTGTTGGTAACGAACAGGTCGTCGCCCACCAGCTGGATTTTGTCGCCCAGCACTTTGGTCTGGTATGCGAAACCATCCCAGTCAGATTCGTCCAGGCCGTCTTCGATAGACACGATTGGATATTGTTTGGTCAGCTCTTCCAGGAAGTGAGTGAACTCTTCGGAAGTGAAGGCTTTGTTGCCTTCGCCAGCCAGGACGTATTTACCGTCTTTGTAGAACTCGGAAGCCGCACAGTCCATCGCCAGGGTCACGTCTTTGCCCAGCTCGTAGCCTGCTGCTTTTACCGCTTCAGCGATAACAGCCAGCGCTTCGGCGTTGGAACCCAGGTTTGGTGCGTAGCCGCCTTCGTCACCTACAGCGGTATTCAGGCCTTTGGCCTTCAGCACTTTCGCCAGGTGATGGAAAACTTCAGAACCGATGCGAACGGCTTCTTTCAGGGTTTTCGCGCCAACCGGCTGAATCATGAATTCCTGAATGTCGACGTTGTTGTCAGCGTGCTCGCCGCCGTTGATGATGTTCATCATAGGCAGTGGCATAGAGAATTTGCCTGGGGTGCCGTTCAGCTCAGCGATGTGCTCATACAGCGGCATACCTTTGGAAGCTGCAGCCGCTTTAGCCGCTGCCAGGGAAACCGCCAGAATGGCGTTAGCGCCGAACTGGGATTTGTTCTCAGTACCGTCCAGGTCGATCATGATCTTGTCGATGTTAGCCTGGTCTTTGGCATCTTTGCCCAATACTGCCTGAGCGATCGGGCCGTTTACTGCAGCAACGGCTTTCAGTACGCCTTTACCCAGGAAACGAGACTTGTCACCGTCACGCAGTTCCAGTGCTTCACGGGAACCGGTAGAAGCACCTGACGGCGCAGCAGCCAGACCTACGAAACCGCCTTCCAGATGCACTTCGGCTTCAACAGTCGGGTTACCGCGGGAGTCGATGATTTCACGACCGATGACTTTAACGATTTTGGACATTAGGTTTTCCTCAGTACAAGTTAAACTAAAACTCCAGACAAACAGCGCGCATACCCTTCATACTTGAGGCTACATCTGTGTTGGCTACGTTCATTCACCCGAATCACTGACTTATGTCAGCTCATCGGGACTCAGTCTCTTGCCGCCTTGATGTAACCCCAATTATTTGGGGTAAATATACTGCGCGCCGCCTACCAAATATTTTATTTCACCTGGCGCTTCTGATACTCACCAGCGGCCTTCACAAAGCCGGCGAACAACGGATGACCATCACGCGGCGTCGAAGTAAATTCCGGGTGGAACTGACAAGCTACAAACCACGGGTGATTCGGCAGTTCGATAATCTCAACCAGCTTGTTGTCTGCGGAACGGCCGGCAACCAACAGCCCGGCGGCTTCAATTTGCTTCAACAGCATGTTGTTAACTTCATAACGGTGACGATGACGTTCAACAATGGTCGGTTCGCCGTACATCTGACGCACCAGGCTATTGTCGGTCAGGTGACATTGCTGGCCACCGACACGCATCGTGCCACCCAAATCGCTTTCTTCGGTACGGACTTCGACGTTGCCGTCTTCGTCACGCCATTCGGTGATCAATGCCACCACCGGGTACTTACAGTCTGGCACAAACTCGGTTGAGTTGGCGTTCTCCATACCCACAACGTTGCGGGCGAACTCCATCAGCGCCACCTGCATACCCAGGCAGATGCCCAGATAAGGGATGTTGTTTTCACGCGCATAACGCGCGGTCATCACCTTGCCTTCTACGCCACGGTAGCCGAAGCCGCCTGGGATCAGGATCGCATCCAGACCTTTCAGCACTTCTACGCCGCGGGTTTCAACATCCTGCGAGTCGATCAGCTTGATGTTCACGGTCAGACGATTTTTCAGGCCGCCGTGTTTCAGCGCTTCAATCACCGACTTATAAGCATCCGGCAGTTCGACATATTTGCCGACCATACCGATAGTCACTTCGCCGCCCGGATTGGCTTCTTCGTAAATAACCTGCTCCCACTCGGCCAGGTTGGCTTCCGGCGCGTTGAGGCTGAATCGTTTACAAATATAATCATCAAGCCCCTGAGATTTCAATAGGCCTGGGATTTTATAAATAGAATCAACGTCTTTCAGGGAGATAACGGCTTTTTCCGGCACGTTACAGAAAAGTGCGATTTTCGCGCGTTCGTTAGCAGGAACTGTGCGATCGGAACGGCAAATCAGCACATCTGGCTGAATACCGATGGAAAGCAGTTCTTTTACGGAATGCTGAGTAGGTTTGGTTTTCACTTCACCGGCAGCGGCCATGTATGGCACCAGAGTCAAGTGCATGTACAGGGTGTGCTCGCGGCCCACTTCCACGGCCATCTGGCGGATGGCTTCCAGGAACGGCAGCGATTCGATATCGCCGACGGTACCGCCGATCTCAACCAACACCACGTCGTGGCCTTCGCCGCCTTCGAGGATGCGCTCTTTGATCGCATTGGTGATGTGCGGGATGACCTGTACGGTTGCGCCCAGATAATCGCCACGGCGTTCTTTACGCAGAACGTCGGAGTAAATGCGACCGGTGGTGAAGTTGTTGCGGCGCGACATTTTGGTGCGGATGTAGCGCTCGTAGTGACCCAAATCCAGATCGGTTTCTGCGCCGTCTTCGGTGACGAAAACTTCCCCATGCTGAATCGGGCTCATGGTGCCCGGATCCACGTTGATGTACGGGTCCAGTTTCATGATGGTAACGTTGAGGCCACGGGCTTCAAGAATAGCCGCCAGAGAGGCTGCGGCAATGCCTTTACCCAGAGAGGATACGACCCCGCCGGTCACAAAAATATAATTAGTTGTCATGCTGAACCTGAGAGTTTAGGTTTAAAGACGATGGAAGAACCAAGACGGGAAAGTAGTATACCCGAACCTCTCCAGACCTACAAACGATCGTTTTACTGTCCATCATCTCTGTCACCATCAAGGGTTCATCAGGGTTTACTCTATCGGCCTGCCAGAGCCTGTCTTTTTAAAACAATGAGTTAGCACAGAAAAATTTATTTTTCCGTCTTTTCGAGACAATAAAACGCCTTAGATTTCAGTTTGTTGGCGTTTTGCTGTCGGTAAGCCACGGTTCAGCAAACTATGGCCCTGAGCTTAACCGTTTCAGCTTGGGTGAACCTTGTCGCCGATCAACATTGTAGCGGCGGTTCAGCTTTCCTAAACCCGTTTAGCCAGGGTTCAAGGCACGTCGGGTTAACGACTGATGTAGAGCATGCGTGCAGGCATATCAACAATCACACGATGACCCCGCATAAAGCCCATCCCCAACAGACCATCAAAGCCCAGCACCTCAGATGTTGGGCCTTCGGTAACGATGGCCAAATCGTTGTGATGCTGGCCCCGGAGATCGGTCAACGTGAATCTGGTCACTCGGCAATCCAGGTTCGTGGCCTCAGGCTCAATGGAACGACAGCCGGAAAACAAGAGGCCAGCCGGCAAGCCCGCGGCAAACAAAAGAGAATGGCTGGCACCGGTATCAACAATCAGGCGCAACGGTTTATTGCCTACGAAGGCCGTCACGCTCAGTCCCTCATCGGTCTGTTCGAACGGATAAGAAGCCCATATTGCAATGTCTGAAGGCAGATGAGCCAACATTTGCAAGCGATCGTTTTCGAAGTCCATCAGCACTTTTCGATCGCGGAACAACCCGAGTCCCATCACTTCACTTACCGGCACCTCGTTTCCCAGGCTGAGTCCCCAGGGCTTAAAACTCACCGCTTCGACGTCGTTAAAAGGGATATTGCCAATAAACAGCCGACTAATCCGCCAGGCAGACACCTGATTTTCACCGCCAGAGAGATCTCTCAGTCGCCGAGGCGCCAACCGCACCACCTTAGGGCTCGGTTGCGCGACCAGACGCTCCAGATCGTGTTGATAAAGGTGTATCCCTTCTGCGCTGCCGGTATCCAGCATGAGTGTGTGTAACCGGTTATCGATCTGCACATCGACTAATGGCAGCCTGCGTTCATCATACCGCAGCCGCACAACATCGGCAGGAGGCGACGCCGTGCTGAAATCGGGAAAAAAACATGCTAAAAGAACCAGCCTCTTGATCATGACGCCACCTTCCTTTGTCTGCGTGGAACTTCCTTCATGTTCAACCGGGCGCCATTAACGCCGGCAACGCATCAGATTTCAGATTTCTTAACCTGCTGCCACGCCTCTTCCATCTGCTCCAGCGTTGCTTCGCCCATCTGCAGCCCACGCCGTTGGATAATCTCTTCTACCTGACGGAAACGGCGCTCGAACTTGCGGTTGGCTGCCTGCAACGCATTTTCTGCCTTATGGCCAAGATGGCGCGATAAATTCACCGTGGCGAACAGCAGATCGCCGATTTCCTCTTCCAGTTTCTGTTCGTCGACTACCGCCTGCTGCGCTTCATGCATCACTTCGTCAATCTCTTCGTACACCTTGTCCAGCACCGGGCCCAACGTATGCCAGTCAAAACCGACCGAAGCGCAGCGTTTCTGAATCTTGTGCGCCTTCATCAGCGCCGGCAGCGCCTGAGGAATGTCATCCAGCGCAGAATGCAGCGCTTTCTCTGCACGCTCACCGGCCTTCAACTGCTCCCAGCGGGCCGCAACGGCCTCGCTGTCGGCAGCCTCGGCTTCCCCGAAAATGTGCGGATGACGGCGTTCCAGCTTATCGCTGATGGCGTTACACACCTCGTCGAAGTCAAACAGCCCCTGCTCCTGGCCCATCTGGGCGTAGAACACCACCTGGAACAGCAGGTCCCCCAGTTCGTCACGCAGATCGCCGTAGTCCTGACGTTCGATAGCGTCCAGTACCTCGTAGGTTTCTTCCAGCGTGTAAGGGGCGATGGTGGCGAAGGTTTGTTTGCGGTCCCATGGGCAACCGACCTGCGGATCGCGCAGCGTTTTCATGATGTTCAGCAAGCGGTGCAGTGGAGAAGATTGGGTCATAAGAAAGTCTCTGACAAAAGAATCGGCGCCGGTCATTAATGTAGCGGCGCAGCGTGCTGCGCCCGGGTCAATCGGGGCGAATAGGTTCGCCCACTACGATAACTGAAGCCACGGAGCCTGGCCAACAATGATGTGGCCCGAAAGACGCAGGTGAGTTAGCTGCCGTGCAGGCGTTTGGCGTCTATCACGTCCGGCAGTTGATTGAGCTTGGCTAACACCCGGCCCAGTACCTGTTGGTTGTAGATTTCAATGTCCATATCGATGGTTGCCAGCTGTTTTTTGGTGTCGCTGCGGCTGGCGACGCCCAGCACGTTGACCTTTTCGTTGGCCAAAATGGTGGTGATGTCACGCAGCAGGCCGCTGCGATCGTTGGCCATCACGCGCACCACCAGCGAGTAACCGCTGGAATAGCTTTCGCCCCACACCGCATCCACGATACGTTCCGGCGCGTGCGATTGCAGATCCACCAGTTGGTCACAGTCCGCACGGTGAATGGAGATGCCGCGCCCCTGGGTGATAAAACCGATAATATCGTCGCCCGGGATCGGCTGGCAGCAACGGGCAATGTGGTGCATCAGGTTGCCTACCCCTTCCACCACCACCCGGCCGTTGTCCTTGCTGCGGGTTGCCGGCGGCGCTTTCTGCTGCACCAACTGCCGCAGCGCTTCGCGATCCTGCTCTTCGGCGCTCGGTTTGTTGAACTTGCCCTGCAGGAAATTCACCATCTGATTCAGGCGAATATCACCGCCGCCAATCGCCGCCAGTATTTCATCCAGCGAATTCATGTTGTAACGCGGGATCAGCAGCTTCTCGGCCTCTTTCAGGCTGATACCGAGGTGTTCCAGCTCGCTGTCCAGCATCTGGCGACCGGCAAGGATATTTTTATCGCGATCCTGCTTGCGGAACCAGTTGTGGATCTTGGAGCGTCCACGGCTGGTGGTGATATAACCGAGGTTCGGGTTCAGCCAGTCGCGGCTTGGGTTCGGCTGCTTCTGGGTGATGATTTCAATCTGGTCTCCCATCCGCAGCTGGTAGGTAAAGGGCACGATGCGGCCGCCAATTTTGGCACCGATGCAACGGTGGCCGACGTCGCTGTGAATATGGTAAGCGAAGTCGAGCGGCGTAGAGCCGGCCGGCAGATCCACCACGTCGCCTTTCGGGGTGAATACATAAACCCGATCGTCGAACACCTGGCTGCGAACCTCGTCGAGCATCTCGCCGGAGTCCGCCATCTCTTCCTGCCAGGCGATCAGTTTGCGCAGCCAGGCGATACGTTCCTCGTAGCCTGAGCGAACCGTCGCAACCGCACCCTCTTTGTATTTCCAGTGCGCGGCGACACCCAGTTCTGCATCTTCATGCATCTGCCGGGTGCGGATCTGAATTTCCAGCGTTTTCCCGCGCGGACCCAGTACTACGGTGTGGATCGACTGATAACCGTTGGGTTTCGGGTTGGCGACATAGTCGTCGAACTCATCCGGCAGATGGCGGAAGTGGGTATGCACAATCCCCAGCGCGGCATAGCAGTCCTGCAAGCGTTCGACCACCACGCGTACCGCGCGCACGTCAAACAGCTCGTCAAACGCCAACGCCTTCTTCTGCATCTTGCGCCAGATGCTGTAAATGTGTTTTGGACGGCCGTAGATGTCCGCCTTGACGCCTTCATCGACCATCGCATTACGCAGCGAGGCGACGAAATCGTCAATAAACTGTTCGCGATCGATGCGGCGTTCGTGCAGCAGCTTGGCGATGCGTTTGTACTCGTCCGGATGCAGGTAGCGGAAGCAGAAATCTTCCAGTTCCCATTTGAGCTGCCCGATACCCAGACGGTTAGCCAGCGGCGCATAGATATTCGAACACTCTTTTGCCGCCAGCACGCGCTCGTCTTCCGGCGCATCTTTCACTTCGCGCAGGTGAGCAATACGCTCCGCCAGCTTGATGACCACGCAGCGGAAATCCTCCACCATCGCCAACAGCATGCGGCGCACGTTGTCGACCTGTTCGGAGGCCATCGAATCGTTTTGAGTGGCTTTCAGTTGGCGGATGGCGTCCATATCGCGTACGCCATGCACCAGATAGGTGATGCCCTTGCCGAACTCTTCGGTCAGGGTTTCTTCCTGCACGATGCCGGCGTCCACCAGCGGGAACAGCAGCGCGGCGCGCATGCTGTCGTTATCCATGCTCAGAGTAGAGAGGATCTCGACCATTTCCAGCCCGCGCCACAGCAACAGCGGCGCATTAGGATGGTTCTGGGTCTGCTGCTCACAGTAACGCCAGGTTGCGGCTAATCGCTCACATGACTGCGGGTTAGGTAGCCCCAAGCTGGCAATCCACTCGTCGAGAGCAAATTCACCAGCCGTGTTCAGATGTGCACTTCTTACCGCAACCATACCCTCTCCCTACTTTGCAGCGACCTCTGGCGCAGAACCGTTAATAAACAGCGCCATTGACTCAAGATGCCCCGTATGCGGAAACATATCCAACATCCGCACACGTGCAAGACGATAACCGGCGCTCAGCAGCACTTTGCTGTCGCGTGCCAGCGTGGTCGGGTTACAGGAAACATAAACCACCCGCTCTGGCGCCAGTTTAACAATATGTGACATCACTCCGGCCGCGCCCGCACGGGCAGGGTCCAGCATCACTTTATCAAATCCTTGTGCTGCCCAAGGTTGTTGCTCAACGTCCTCTTCCAGATTTTCATGGAAGAAGCTGGCGTTATTCAGCCTATTCTTATGTGCATTATATTGCCCATTCGCTACCAGTGTGGCAACACCTTCTATGCCTACCACCGCAGCGGCGCGTCGCGCCAACGGCAGGGTAAAATTGCCCATACCGCAGAACAGATCCAATACCCGATCATTGGGTTGAATACTGAGCCATTCAAGGGCCTGGGCCACCATTTGCTGATTTACGTGGTCATTTACCTGAATAAAATCACGCGGGCTGAAGTCTAAGCGTAGCCCGTCGACCTGATAATACGGCGTTTCACCGCACAGTTTTTCGAGGCTATCGCTGTCCGGCGCCAAATAAATGGTTACGTTTTTTGTCCGCGCAAAAGCCTGCAAGGCCTGGCGGTCATCCTCTTTCAAGGCGTCGAGATGGCGCAGAACCAGTACCGGGCCGTTATCTGCCAGCACCAGTTCGACATGCCCAAGTCGTCTGGCGACGTGCAATGCGCTCAGGCAAGATCGCAACGGCGTCAGTAATTGTTCCAGTTCAGGATGCAGCACCGGGCACTGCGTCACCGGCACCAGATCGCTGGATGCCGCCTGGCGAAAGCCCATCACCAGACGCTGCTGTTTGGGCTGCCACAACAGCCCGAGACGGGCGCGACGGCGATAGCCGTATTGTGGACCGGCGATCACCGGCTCCTGCTGCGGCGTAACGCCGGTTTCGCGAGCGATCATTCGCACCAGGGCCGCCGCCTTGCTCTGCTGCTGCAGGCTTTCATCCGCGTGTTGCTGCTGGCAACCGCCGCACACGCCAAAGTGTGGGCAGCGCGGTTCGACACGTTGCGGGCTGCGGCTGAGCAGGCGCTTTAACCTGCCTTTGGCAAACTTGTTTTTTTCTTCCGTGAGTTGGACTTCCGCCTGCTCGCCCGGTAATACCCCGGGGACGAAAATCGCTTTGCCGTTGTGGTGCGCCACGCCCTGACCGAAGGGATCGAGGTTGTCTACCGTCAGTGTTAGCACGGGAGAATTTTGCCGGGTCGTCACGCGACGTTTCGGAGAGTAGAATTGCGCCATATTTGTCGATTGAGTGCTGGTTCATTTAAAGTAGAGATTGTCCGGCAATTCTCCCACATTGGAAACCCATGACCAAATACAGCCTGCGGGCGCGCATGATGATCCTGATTCTGGCCCCAACGCTGTTGATTGGTCTGTTGCTCAGCACTTTCTTCGTAGTGCATCGCTACAATGAATTGCAAGAACAACTGGTTGACGCCGGCGCCAGCATTATCGAACCGTTGGCAGTGGCCAGCGAGTACGGCATGACGTTCCGCAGCCGCGAGTCGGTCAGGCAGTTGGTCAGTCTGTTACACCGCCGTCATTCAGATATTGTGCGTTCAATTACGGTATTTGATGCGCAGAATAATCTGTTTGTCACCTCCAATTACCATCACAACTTTACCCAGTTGCAGTTGCCGAAGGGGGTTCCGATCCCCACGGATCTGATGCTGACCCGGCGCGGTGACTCGTTGATCCTGCGCACTCCGATCCTGTCAGAGAGCCAATACCCGGACCAGGCTGCCAGCAGCGATCTCCAGCAGGACAACCGCCTGGGTTATGTGGCGATCGAGCTGGATCTGCAGTCGGTTCGCCTGCAGCAATACAAAGAGGTCTTCGTTTCCACCCTGCTGCTGCTGTTGTGCATGTGTATCGCCATTCTGTTCGCTTACCGTCTGATGCGCGACGTCACCGGCCCGATCCGCAATATGGTCAATACCGTCGATCGCATCCGCCGCGGTCAGCTCGACAGCCGCGTCGAAGGCTTTATGCTGGGCGAACTGCATATGCTGAAGAACGGCATCAACTCAATGGCGATGTCGCTCACGGCCTACCATGAAGAGATGCAGCAGAACATCGATCAGGCGACCTCCGACCTGCGCGAAACCCTGGAGCAAATGGAGATCCAGAACGTCGAGCTGGATCTGGCGAAAAAACGCGCCCAGGAAGCGGCCCGCATCAAATCCGAATTCCTGGCGAACATGTCGCACGAGCTGCGTACTCCGCTCAACGGCGTGATTGGCTTTACCCGCCAGATGCTGAAAACAGAAATGAGCGTCACCCAAACCGACTACCTGCAAACCATCGAGCGCTCGGCCAACAACTTGCTGACCATCATCAACGACGTGCTGGACTTCTCCAAACTGGAAGCCGGCAAGCTGGTGCTGGAACATATTCCGTTCTCGCTGCGTGAAACCCTCGACGAGGTCATTGTGCTGTTGGCACCGAGCGCCCACGAAAAAGGGCTGGAGCTGACGCTGGACGTGCACAACGACGTTCCAGAGCAGGTGATCGGCGATTCGCTGCGGTTACAGCAGATCATTACCAACCTGCTGGGCAACGCGATCAAGTTTACCGAAACCGGCAACATCGATATCCGTGTCGAACTGCGCGGCTTGCAAGACCGCCAGATTGAGCTGGAAGTACAAATCCACGACACCGGCATCGGCATCTCCGAACGACAACAGTCACAGCTGTTCCAGGCGTTCCGTCAGGCGGACGCCAGTATTTCACGCCGTCACGGCGGCACCGGCCTGGGGCTGGTGATCACCCAGAAGCTGGTGAAAGAAATGGGCGGCGATATCTGCTTCCACAGCCAGTTGAATCGCGGCTCGACCTTCTGGTTCCACATCACGCTCGATCTGCACGAAGGCATGCTGTCGCTGCCGCCAAGCCTGCCGGATCTGCAAGGCAAGACGTTGGGGTATATCGAAGCCAACCCGATGGCAGCGCAGGCGACGCTCAATATGCTGAACGTCACCCAACTGGTGATTACCCATTCACCTACGCTGGCCCAACTGCCGAAGAAACATTACGATTTCCTGCTGGTGGGCGTGCCAATCCCCTTCCGCGACAATATGGCCCAGCACGAAAGCAAGCTGCTGGCGGCTTTGAAAGTCGCCGACCGGGTGATTCTGGCGCTGCCTTGCCAGTCGCAAATCAACGCCGAAATGCTTAAACAACAGGGCGCCGCCGGTTGCCTGATCAAGCCAATCACCAGTAATCGCCTGTTCCCGCTGCTGCGCATGGAAACACCGCCGCGCATCACTGCGCTGCCGGAACGTAAACGCCTGCCGCTAACGGTGATGGCGGTTGACGATAATCCGGCCAACCTGAAACTGATCGGCACCCTGCTGGCCGAACAGGTGGAAAAGACCCTGCTGTGTGAAAGCGGGGAAGAAGCGCTGCTGCTGGCGCGCGATAACGTGCTGGATTTGATCCTGATGGATATCCAGATGCCCAACATTGACGGTATTCGAACCAGCGAGCTGATCCGCCAACTGCCGCACCACAATTCAACGCCGATCGTCGCCGTCACCGCCCATGCGGTCAGCGGCGAACGCGAACATTTGCTGCAGGCTGGCATGGATGACTATCTGGCCAAACCGATTGACGAAGCCATGCTGACCCGCGTGTTGGCCCGCTATCACAGCGGCGAACCCGACCCGGTAACGCCGGCACCCGTTCCCGTTAATGAACCGCCGTTGTCGCTCGACTGGGCCCTGGCGCTGCGTCAGGCGGCCAACAAACCCGATCTGGCCCGTGACCTGTTGCAGATGCTGCTCGACTTCCTGCCACAGGTTAGCGAACGCGTGCAAGCGATGCTCGACGGCACGCCGGACGCCGACATTCTGGATTTGATCCACAAACTGCACGGCAGTTGCAGCTACAGCGGCGTACCGCGTCTGAAACAGCTGTGTTTCTACATTGAACAGCAGCTGCGTCGGGGGGTAAGCAGCAATGATTTGGAGCCGGAATGGCTGGAGCTGCTGGATGAGATTGAGCTGGTCTGCCAGGCCGCGCGCGCTCATTTGGCCTGAAGTAACAGGCAATAAAAAGGCACGCCGTAGCGTGCCTTTTTGGTAAAAACCTGGGGTCATTACTGCATCAACAGGTACAGGCTGGTGTCACCACGCAGGATATTCAGCGCCAGCACCGAAGGTTTGCTGTCGAGGATCTTGCGCAGTTCACCCAGGTTCTGGATCGGCTGTTGGTTAACGCCCAGGATCACGTCACCTTTTTTCAACCCAATACGGGCGGCAGCGCTGCCGGCTTTAACGCTATCTACCTTCACGCCTTTCTGGTTGCCGACCTGGCCATTGCTCAGTTCGGCACCTTCAATACCGGTGTAAATATTGCCGGACTCAACCTGAGTCTGGGCGCTTTGTTCCAGCGTAACGTCCACGGTAACAGGCTTGCCGTCGCGCAGAATGCCCAACGACATTTTGCTGCCCACCGGCAGAGTGCCGATCTCCGCGCGGAACGACGCAAAGCTGGAAATCGCTTTACCGTTCATGGTAACAATCACGTCACCGGCCTTGATACCCGCCTTGGCGGCGGAAGACTTCGGCATCACCTGGCTGACGAATGCCCCGCGCTGCGCGTCCACTTTCATCGCTTTCGCCAGTTCAGAGTTCAGTTCGGTACCCATAATGCCCAATTCACCGCGTTTGACCTGACCGTACTCGACCATTTGCGCGGTCAGGTTTTTCACCATATTGCTCGGGATAGCAAAACCGATACCGATGTTGCCGCCGTCCGGCGCCAGGATCGCGGTGTTAATGCCGATCAGCTCGCCGTTAAGGTTCACCAAGGCGCCACCAGAGTTACCGCGGTTAATCGCCGCATCGGTCTGGATAAAGTTCTCGTAGTTCTCGATATTCAACCCACTGCGGCCCAGTGCAGAAACGATACCGGAAGTGGCTGTTTCACCCAGTCCATACGGGTTGCCGATCGCCACGGTGTAATCACCGACTCGCAGTTGCTCGGAGTCCGCCATCTTGATCGCCGTCAGGTTCTTGAAGTCTTTCAGTTGGATCAACGCAATATCGGAACGCGGATCCTTGCCGATCACCTTGGCGTCAAATTTGCGACCGTCGCTCAGTTGAACCTGGATTTTGTTGGCGTTATCCACCACGTGGTTGTTGGTGACGACGTAGCCCTTGGCCGCGTCAATCACTACCCCGGCGCCCAGCGCCTGGAATTTTTGCTGCGTGCCCTGATCAGGCGCCCCCGGTTCAGCGCCAGCGCCGCCCTGGCACATCGGCGAGCCCTGGAATGGCGAACCGTCCTGGCAGAACGGTGAATCCTCACCAAAGAACTGTTGGAACTGCTGCGGCATTTTCGGCGTATTGACCGTGGTGCTGCCTTCAACATTAATGCTCACCACGGAAGGCATCACTTTTTCCAGCATCGGTGCCAGGCTTGGCAATTGCTGGGTGCTGGAAGACGCGGTTTCTGCGGCGACGGCCGTCATCGGGCCCATCGCCATACCAATACTGAATGCCAATGCGCTCAGAACTAATGCAGTTTTTTTCATCTGTGTGTCTCTTCTAAAGTCGATCAGAAAGTATTAGGGTCTTTGTGCATAGTGAGAGCCTATTAATAACCCGAAGTTCCGGCGCAGATTATTGGTAATAGTAAACAAATATTGTCCGTCTTTACAAAACTCCAAATAAGCTCACGGCGCCAAGCAAACTGCTTAAAATAATATTTATTAGCGGAATGAATTATTCCGCTGCCATTAATCTGCGGTATTCGTCATAGGCATAAAGATCGGTCATGCCGCTGATATAATCCTGCAGCAAACGCGCACGGAAATAATACTCCCGGATCGCCAATTGCTCGGGCGACAGGTGCTGCAAACCTTCAATCGCTTCGATATACGCCAGACGATGTTTGGTCGAAAGCTTGTGAAACAGGCGCGTTTCTATCGGATAAGCACGATGGCTGTCTTCCTGTACCAGCCGGGTAAAGTCCGCCAAAGACATTGCCAGCAACGGGCTATAGATATCCAGCAGGCCACTGATCACCCGGTAGCCCTGCAGCTCCAGCTGTTCGACTTCAGGATGGTTGAAGACGTGTTTGAAGGCCACATTCTTGAATATTTTCAGCAGTTGGTAAGCCGGGCTGGAATCTTCCAACAGCGCCTGATTAAAGTTTCCCTGGAAAACCGCTTCCAGATTATCAATAAAACGCTGCGCCGCATGCGGGACCAAACGCGCCACGGTGAAAACTCGTAAATACATGAAGAATTGATCTTCGGTGCTGCGACGCGCCCCCCCGCGATCGATCTTGCGAAAAGCACTGGCCACGGTTTTATCAAACAGATCGCCCGGCGTTACCTCACCCCACTCCTGAGTTAAATGCTGGTAAAGCTGTTCGACGGTGAAAATGTTTTTTTCCACCGCGTCTTCCAAATCCGCCACGCAGTACGAAATATCATCAGCGGCTTCCATAATATAGGTCAGAGGGAAACGGTCGAACTCGCCCATATTCAACTCACGCCGCAACCGATCGACAAATGCCTCTTCCGCCAGATAAAAGCCCGGCTTTTTCATCAGGTAGTTGTGGCTGGCTGGAATATCGCTGGCCCAGTAGGCCGGGCGGGTATATTTCAGGATACAGCCCACCTGTGCATAGGTCAGGTTAAGCTTCAGCAGGGTATACACCAACCGGATTGCCTGGGCATTACCTTCGAAGTGGCTGAGATCGTGACGAATGCGGCTGCGCAGGCGGTTAAGATCGCTCTCACCTTCATGCAGACGCAATACGCTGACCTGGCAGCGATCGTTACTGGTGGGCTCACTGCCGCAGCTGGCAGGATCCAGCCGTTGCGCAAACCAGTCGTTAATTGCCGACTCGCCAAAATGGCCAAAAGGCGGATTACCGATGTCGTGCATCAAGCAGGCCATTTCGACAATGCTTTCAAAAGGATCGAGCAGTTTGGTCAGGCCGAGCTCGTCGATCCGCCCTGCCTGTTTGAAACGATTAAGGATCTCTTTGGCGATATGCCGTCCTACCTGTTGCACTTCCATGGAGTGCGTCAGGCGGCTGCGCACCGCGGCGTTGCGTTCGAGCGGGAACACCTGAGTTTTTTGCTGCAGACGACGAATGGCGGCGGAATTGACAATACGCCCGCGATCGCTCTCGAACTGCCGCACTATGTCGTATTCTTCTTCGGCTTCAATGGGGTTGCTGAAGGGCCGTTGGAAGCTGATTTTCTGCTTAAAGTCGATCCCGGACATCTGTTTCTCCGCCGTTGCGCCCAGCCCCCGTGATAACAATTCCCGACGGCATATGCAACGCATTATCTCTCTATGAGAGCCATGATAGACTATGGCGCAATTCCCACACCCAATCAGCGAGTGTTATTTATGAAAGTAGGCATCATCGGCGCAATGGAGCAGGAAGTCACCCTGCTGCGCGATCAAATCGAAAACCGTCAGACCATTCAACGCGCGGGCTGTGAAATCTATACCGGCCAGATCGGCGGCGTTGACGTGGCGTTGCTGAAGTCCGGCATCGGTAAGGTTTCTGCGGCCATGGGGACCACCCTGCTGCTGGAACACTGCAAGCCGGACGTGGTGATCAACACCGGTTCTGCCGGTGGCCTGGCCAGCACGCTGAAGGTCGGCGATATCGTGGTGTCCGAAGAAGTGCGTTATCACGATGCCGACGTGACCGCTTTCGGTTACGAACCAGGCCAAATGGCCGGCTGCCCGGCGGCGTTTGTCGCGGACGACGCGCTGATTGCCCTGGCAGAAAGCTGCATCAAGCAACTGGATCTGAACGCCGTACGCGGCCTGATCTGCAGCGGCGATGCCTTCATTAACGGCGCAGAGCCTTTGGCCCGCATTCGCGCGACTTTCCCGAGCGTGGCGGCAGTAGAAATGGAAGCGGCGGCCGTGGGCCACGTTTGCCACCTGTTCGGCATCCCGTTTGTCGTGGTACGCGCAATCTCTGACGTTGCCGACAGTGAATCGCACATGAGCTTCGACGAGTTCCTGGTGGTGGCCGCTCAGCAATCCACGCTGATGGTTAACGCCATGCTGCAGACCCTGGCTAAGCGCGGTTAATGTGACGCGACGCTTTTCAGCCCTGTTGTGGCTGCTGGCATTATGGGTGGCGCTGCCTGTCGGCGCTGCCCAGCGCGTGATCAGCCTGGCACCCAATACCACCGAACTTGCCTATGCCGCCGGCATGGGCGACACGCTGCTGGCGGTGAGCGCCTATTCAGATTATCCGCCAGCAGCCAAGAAACTCGAGCAGGTCGCCTCCTGGCAAGGCATCAATCTGGAGCGGGTACTGGCGCTAAAGCCGGATCTGATCCTCGCCTGGCGCGGTGGCAATCCGCAGCGAGTGCTGGATCAGCTCGCCGCATTCGGCATTCCGATTTTCTATGCCGACGCCACTACTCTGGATGATATCCCCCGCTCGCTGGATCAACTGGCCCAATACAGCCCGCATCCTGAACAGGCGCATCTGGCCGCAGAGGCTCTTCGTCAGCAAATTGCCGACCTGAAAAACAAATATCCTCACACTCAGCCAAGACGGGTCCTGCTGCAATTCGGCACCCAGCCCTTGTTCACCACTTCCGGTGCCACCCTGCAAAGCCAGGTGTTGTCGCTGTGCGGTGCGGAAAACATCTTTGCCGACAGCCGCATGCCATGGCCGCAAATCAGTCGTGAGCAGGTGTTGGCGCGTCAACCCCAGGCCATCGTTATTACCGGCGACCAAAAAGAGATTGCCAGCGTAAAAGCCTTCTGGGCGCCGCAACTGCAGGTACCGGTGATTGCGCTCAATGGCGACTGGTTCAACCGCGCCGGCCCCCGCATCATGCTGGCTGCGCAACAGCTGTGCAGCCAACTGGCGGAGATCCGTTAATGCTGGTGTTTTGGTTGGATATCCTGGGTACGGCGGTTTTCGCCATTTCCGGCGTATTGCTGGCGGGCAAGCTGCGGATGGATCCCTTTGGCGTGCTGGTGCTTGGCGTGGTCACTGCGGTCGGTGGCGGCACCATTCGCGACATGGCATTGGCTAACGGGCCGGTATTTTGGGTAAAGGATCCAACCGATCTGGTGGTGGCGATGATCACCTGCGTACTGACGCTGCTGCTGGTGCGCCAACCGCGCCGCTTGCCTAAATGGATCTTGCCGGTGCTGGATGCCGTCGGGCTGGCGGTGTTCGTCGGCATCGGGGTAAATAAAGCCTTTGCCGCCGATGCCAGCCCATTAGTGGCAATCTGTATGGGCGTGATCACCGGCGTTGGCGGCGGCATTATCCGCGATGTGCTGGCGCGTGAAATCCCCATGATCCTGCGAACCGAAATTTACGCTACTGCCTGTATTATCGGCGGCATCGTACATGCCACGGCCTTCGCCACTTTCGGTATGCCGCTGCAGCAGGCGATGATGCTTGGCATGGTCATCACGCTAGCCATCAGGCTGGCGGCCATTCGCTGGCACCTGAAACTGCCCGCATTTATCCTCGAGCGCTAATCCCACCCCGCCCGATACCGGGCGGAGTTTTATCACACCCCAACTCCCTAGAGCAGAATATTCGACCAATTAATAAACAAATGCTATTATCTGCGCCTGAAAAAATCAGGGAAAACAATGTAATGAACTTTTTAAGTTCAAGTTAACCATTCTCCCGCCCTGTTAAATTTTATTAACTTTTTGCCGATAAGCCATTATGTGATTGCTTACGGATGGCTTTGTCCTAATGATGAAAAATATTATCTTATTGTTCAGCGTACTGCTGTGCAGCTCTCTCGCTTACGCCGGTACCACCAGCGGCAAAATCGGCGTCAGCCTAACCTTAATGCCTATGTGCAGCGTAGATGTCAGCGACACCGTCCCTCAGGTGAAATGCGGCAACGCGACCGACACCCAACCTAAGGTGACCCGTAGCAGGTTACAAAACGAAAGCGGCAGTGAAACCTATCGAGAATTGGTCACCGTAGAATGGTAGCCATAAAAAAACCCGCAAACCGGTAGATTGGCGGGTTTAGTACTGCAGCACGCAGGATCAGACGCTGAAGGAAGATCCACAGCCGCAGGTGGTTTTGGCGTTCGGGTTAGTCACCACGAAGCGCGAGCCTTCCAGGCCTTCGGTATAGTCGACCGAGCCGCCCACCAGATACTGCAGGCTCATCGGGTCCACCACCAGCGCGACGCCCTGCTTCTCGATAGTCATATCACCATCGTTGACCTTGTCGTCAAAAGTGAAGCCGTATTGGAATCCGCTGCAACCGCCACCGGTAATGTAAACCCGCAACTTCAGATTCGGATTTTCTTCATCAGCAATCAGGACTTTAACCTTGCTTGCTGCTGCCTCGGTAAATTGCAGGGGCAGTGCTGTTTCATCACTCATACTCTTTACTCCCAACATTGTTCTGCATCAGGTCGCTACAATGGCGGCCGGATTAATGTTAATGATTATCCAATACCTGAGTGTTGCGTTCAAGTATTCACCGCATTTGTTGTATTTTCTTTACCTGTTTTATCGGCCGCCTCGCTGGCCTGCGACGCTTCCTGCCGTTGTAAGGTGCGGGCTAATATGGAGGAATACAACGGCTTGCCCCCGAGGAACTGCGCCACCAGCGTAGCACCCAGACAGGTAATTATCATTGGCAGGATGAGCTGGTAATTGTCGGTCATCTCCAGCACCAGCACGATCCCGGTCAACGGCGCACGCACCGTGGCAGCAAACAGGGCGCCCATGCCGGCAATAGCGAAGGTGCCGGCTTCGATGCCGTACTCGGGGAACAAATGCCCGCCAGCCAGGCCAAAGGCGGTGCCAAACAGCGTGCCCAACGCCAGCATTGGCGCAAAAATGCCGCCCGGTGCGCCGGAACCGAAACACAACAGCGTGGTGATCACTCGGGTGATAAAAATAAACATCAGCATGCCGACGCTATAGTTGCCCGCTGCGGCGATCGGGATCAGGCCAAAACCGCCGCCAGCGGCTTCGGGCTGGATCAGCCCCAGAATGCCGCAAATACCGCCGAGCAAACCGCCCATCAACAAAATTTTGCGCATTTTTCCGCCGTGCAGGCGAGCGAACATATCTTGCGTGCGGAAGACCAACGCGTTGAACATCACCCCCACCGCACCAAATATCGCCCCCAGCACCAAATACAGCCAAAGGGTATTGATCGGCGCCGAGGAAAGCTTGCCCACCGCAATCACCGAACCTTCCCCGTTGAACAGCTGGAACACCACGCTCGACATGATGACGCCGATAAACACCGCTTTAATCGAAATCAGGTTGTAGCGGAACTGCGGCCGCATCTCTTCAATGATAAACAAAATGCCCGCCAGCGGGGCGTTAAAGGCCGCAGACAGGCCGGCGGCTGCACCGGTTGCCAACAAAGAATGGCGCGCTTCGGCACCGCGCATGCGGAAGATATCCAGCACCATGCGCCCGACGTTGCCGCCCATTTGCACCGTAGGCCCTTCGCGGCCCAGCACCATACCCGCGCCCAAGGTGCCCATACCGCCGATAAATTTTACCGGGATCACCCGCCACCAGCGCACCGGACGCAGCTCTTCCAATGCCCCTTCGATCTCCGGTATGCCCGATCCCCCAGCCTCAGGAGCAAAACGACGTACCAGGTAATATCCCAACATCGCCAGCGCGGCGGAAAGAATAAAGGCCAGCGGCCAAACCAGGATCCAATAATCGGCGACCTGCGCCAGCGCGGAAAAGCGCTGCTGCTGCACCCAATCTACCGCCTTATCAAAGGCCACCCCGAGCAGCCCCGCCAGGGTGCCCACCAGCGCCGCCATAAACAGGATCGCCACCGGCGTTTTATCCCGACGTAAAAGCTGGCGCACTGCGTCACTGCGTTTTAGACGTGGGGCCTGCGCCACCCGCGGCTGTTGCTGTAATTCAGTCATAATGGGTTATTCATTAATGGAATTAAATGTAATACAAATAGGCTAGTTGATTATTCTAACCCACCCGCTAATCGATCGCCCCTCTAAATAGGTATCTGACTGTGATCGTTTCATATCGACGAACACTTCACTAGAATAGCGCGGTCAAATCATTCAAAAGAGAATCCAGGAGCCGTTCTATGAGCTTAAACAGCAAGTCCGAAAGTCTGTATGCCGAGGCAAAACAGGTAATCCCAGGCGGGGTTAACTCTCCGGTGCGTGCATTCAACGGCGTTGGCGGTGTGCCGCTGTTTATCGAACGGGCGGACGGGGCTTACCTGTTCGACGTCGACGGCAAAGGTTATATCGACTACGTCGGTTCCTGGGGCCCGATGGTGCTGGGACACAACCACCCGGCGATCCGCAATGCGGTCATTGAAGCGGCGCAGCGCGGCCTGAGCTTTGGCGCGCCGACCGAGATGGAAGTGAAAATGGCGGAGCTGGTTACCGAACTGGTGCCGACCATGGACATGGTGCGGATGGTGAACTCGGGAACCGAAGCCACCATGAGCGCCATCCGTCTGGCGCGCGGTTACACCAACCGCGACAAAATCATCAAATTTGAAGGCTGCTACCACGGCCATGCCGACTGCCTGCTGGTCAAAGCCGGCTCCGGCGCGCTGACCCTGGGCCAGCCTAACTCCCCGGGCGTACCGGCCGATTTCGCCAAGCATACCCTGACCTGTACCTTTAACGATCTGGATTCGGTGCAGGCTGCATTTGAACAATATCCTTCCGAGATCGCCTGCATCATCGTCGAGCCGGTCGCCGGCAACATGAACTGCGTGCCGCCACTGCCGGAGTTCCTGCCGGGCCTGCGTGCACTGTGCGACAAGTACGGTGCATTGTTGATTATCGACGAAGTCATGACCGGCTTCCGCGTGGCGCTGGCCGGGGCTCAGGCTCATTATGGCGTGGTGCCGGACCTGACCTGTTTGGGTAAAATCATCGGCGGCGGCATGCCTGTCGGTGCCTTTGGGGGCCGTCGTGAAGTGATGGACGCGCTGGCGCCAACCGGGCCGGTCTATCAGGCGGGCACCTTGTCCGGCAACCCGATTGCGATGGCGGCCGGCTACGCCTGTCTGACCGAAGTCTCTCAGGTCGGTATCCACCAGACCCTGACCGAACTGACCGATATGCTGGCGTCTGGCCTGCTGCACGCGGCTGAAGAAGAAAACATCGCGCTGGTGGTTAACCACGTTGGCGGGATGTTTGGCCTGTTCTTTACCGATGCACCGGCAGTGACCTGCTACCAGGACGTGATGCAGTGCGACGTAGAACGCTTTAAGCGCTTCTTCCACCTGATGCTGGAGGAAGGGGTGTATCTGGCGCCTTCCGCCTTTGAGGCCGGCTTTATGTCCGTTGCGCACAGCAAGGAAGACATTCAGCGTACCATCGATGCCGCGCGTCGCTGCTTCGCCAAACTGTAAGACGCATCAAGCCAATAAAATCGGGCGCCAGGCGCCCGTTTTTATTTCCATCGTGCCCCCCGCTCTGGCTTTAGAGCAAGGCTCCGTAAATGGTCAGTAGCGCCACCACCACCACGATAATCATCGTCACCTTACGCGCCAGGCTGACCGCTGCCCTTGGCGTCTGCACCGGATCCATATGGGGATCGCGCGCCAGTGAAAACTGCGCCAACCGCGTCAGCACCTGATACGACGAAGAGTGACGATCGCCCAGAGACGCAAACCACGCCGGTAACGCTCTTTCACCGTGACCAAACAACGCGTAAGCCACGCCGGCCAGACGCACCGGGATCCAGTCCAGCCAGTTCAGCAGATGATCGATGCCTGACTGCGAACGTTCCAGCGGCGTGTTATGGCGTGCCAACCAGGTCTGGTAAGCGCGCAGGAAAGAGTAGCCTGCCAGCGCGATCGGCCCGTAAGGCCCGCAGACCACAAACCAAAACAGCGGCGCCAGATAATAACGGAAGTTAATCCACAGCAGCGCATTTTGCAGTTCACGCAAGCGCAACTCTTCGCTGCAATCCACCGGCAAACCGTGGATCAACGCCAGTTCTTCCGCCATTTGATCGCTGGCATGGGCATCCCCCTGCCGAGCGGCCTTCAGATAGGCCCGATAGTGTTTACGCTTGATCCCTGCGCCGACACACAGCAAATCAATGACGATCCACAGCAACAGCGTCACTACGCCGAAAAACAGTCCCTGGGACAGCCACAAAATCCCTGCCACCACCACCATCCAGGCCAGCGTCATTAGCAGCGTTTGCGCCAGTGAAAACCGATGCAGCCGTTGAAATACCACCTCAAGGCGATGATCCAACTGCCAATGCTCACCCAGCTTGAATAAACGTTCCCACGCCAGAACCAGTAACAGCGTAAACAGCGTCATTAGCGACTCCTCTCCCTTTCCATTGTTCCAAGCATAGCGTCATCTGGCCCGCCAGGTTGTTCCAGAGATGCCAGATATAAATCCCAATCAAACGCCGGGCCGGGATCGGTTTTACGGCCTGGGGCAATGTCACTGTGCCCGGTGATATGCGCCGCCAACGTCGGATAATGCCGGATCAGCAGCGCGGTCACCGCGTTCAGACTTTGGTATTGCTGCGGCGTGAACGCCACATGATCGGTACCTTCCAGTTCAATGCCGATCGAAAAATCGTTACAGCGCTCTCGTCCCTGATACGACGAAACGCCCGCGTGCCAGGCTCGTCGGTCAAAGGGCACATACTGAATGATTTCACCGTCGCGACGGATCAGGCAGTGCGCCGAAACGCGTAGTTGATGAATATCAGAAAAATAGGGGTGATCCGCAGGATCAAGAGTACCGGTAAACAGCCGATCGATATAGGGGCCGCCGAACTCGCCGGGTGGCAGGCTGATATTGTGGATCACCAGCAGCGAAGGCGCCTCCTCATTCGGGCGAAGATCGCAATGCGGCGAGACAACCCGGGTTACCCCGACAATCCAGCCTTGTTCTAACTGCATCAGACACCTCTGGGCGGTGGTACTTGTCACGGCAACAGAGTAGCATGTTCCCCCTACGATCTTACCGTCCATTTCGGAGTTTTCTATGCCGACACGCCGCTACAGTGCCGACACTCGCCGCACCGAGCTTCTTGAACGAATTGAAAGCGATATCCCCTATGCCGTTGCCCAGGCGCTGCGTGAAGACCTGGGAGGCGAAGTCGATGCCGAACGCGATATTACCGCGCAATTGTTGCCGGCCGATACCCAGGCCGAAGCCACGATCATCACCCGCGAACCCGGTATTTTTTGCGGAAAACGCTGGCTGAATGAAGTCTTTATCCAGTTGGGCAACCAGGTGAAGGTGGATTGGCTGGTGGCGGACGGTGATAGCCTGGTGCCAGACCAAGCGCTTTGCAAACTGACCGGCCCGGCACGGGTGCTGCTTACCGGTGAGCGCACTGCGCTGAACTTTGTGCAGACGCTTTCCGGCGTAGCAACCGAAGTCAGCCGCTATGTGGCACTGTTGCAGGGGACGAAAACCCGCCTGCTCGATACCCGCAAGACCCTGCCAGGGCTGCGCACCGCGCTGAAATATGCCGTATTGTGCGGCGGCGGCAGCAACCACCGTCTCGGGCTGTCCGACGCCTTCCTGATCAAGGAAAACCACATCATTGCCTCCGGCTCGATTAAAAAAGCGGTCGAAAAAGCATTCTGGCTGCATGCCGAGGTGCCGGTCGAAGTGGAAGTCGAATCGCTGGATGAACTGCAGCAGGCGCTGGACGCCGGTGCAGACATTATCATGCTGGACAATTTCAGCGTCGACATGATGCGCGCCGCAGTGACGCAAACTCAGGGCCGTGCACAGCTGGAAGTGTCCGGCAACGTGACCAGCGAAACCCTGCGTACCTTCGCCGAAACCGGCGTGGACTATATTTCTGTAGGCGCGCTGACCAAACATGTGACCGCCCTCGATCTGTCCATGCGCTTCAAATAACCCCTCTCTCCGCACCTCCCTGAACTACCGGGGGAGGTGTTCTTTCATCAAAACTGCGAAGCTCGCCCCATCTCTTTTCCCCTCTGCTGCAACCTCGATCGAATGCTGTGGAACTGCGCCTAAAAACAGCCATCACCCGCTCGAAGCGTCCCGCTGGCCTGATTACTCTGGCCTCCACATTGACATGGAGGAAGCAACGGATGGAAACACAGCGCGGTTTTACCCTGATAGAACTGATGGTGGTGATCGCCATTATCGCCATACTGAGCGCCATAGGTATTCCTGCCTATCAGCGCTATATCCAAAAGGCAGCGATGACCGACATGCTGCAAGCCATGACGCCGTATAAGCTGGCCGTTGAACTGTGCGTGCTCGACAGCGGCACGCCGACCGGCTGTAACGCCGGCAGCAAAGGCATCCCTACCGGCGACGCCTCACGTTACGTCAGCGCGGTTCAGGTCAGCCAGGGCGTGATCTCGCTGACCGGCTCGCAAACGCTGCAGGGATTGACGGTCGCACTGACGCCAACCCAAAATGCCAGCGGCCTGACGCGTTGGACACGTCTGTGCACCAGCGAAAACAGCAATCTGCAGGAAACCTGCCAGGAAGTTTTCCGTTTTGACACTACCGCCGCGGCGCCGACATCATGAGTACGGCAATCAGCGATGAAATCCATACGCTATGCCAACGCTACCAGGCATTGGCTCTTAGTGAAGATGACCAGTGCCTGAACGTGGCCCTGACGACGGAGGCACCACAAGCGCTATTATCAGCCCTGCGTTTTGCCACCGGCAAACGCATTCATCTGGAACAGTGGCCGGCAGCCAGGCTGGAATTGGAACTGAACAGGCGGCAAATGCAGGGCGATAGGCGCGAGCAGCCCACTTCGGAAGAGCAATTCGACGCGGCATCATTAAACGACGACAGTGACGCACCCGTGGTGCAGTTTATCAATCAGACGCTCCGCATCGCCATTCAGCGACGAGCCTCGGACATTCATTTCGAACCTTACCAGCAGACTCTCCGCATCCGGCTACGCATCGACGGCGTGTTGCAGGTGATAACCTCACCGCCATTCACGCTCGCGGCTCGCCTCACGGCTCGACTGAAAATCATGGGGCAGTTGGACATCGCCGAGCGCCGCCTGCCGCAGGATGGTCAGCTCAGCGTGCGGTTGGATAACGCTAGCTACTCCATGCGTATCGCCACCCTGCCCACCCTGCACGGCGAAAAAGTGGTGCTGCGAATTTTGCAAACTGAACGCCAGGAGCTGCCGTTGGATCGGTTGGGTATGGATCCGACAGCACTGGTGCAGTTTTCCTCTGCCTTATCCTGCCCGCAGGGCATGATCCTGGTCACCGGCCCCACCGGCAGCGGCAAAACCGTCACGCTATACGGCGGTCTGCGTCAGTTGAATGACGCGCAGAGTAATTTATGCAGCGTCGAGGATCCGATTGAAATTCCCCTGTTCGGTATCAATCAGACGCAGACCAACGCCAAAACGGAACTGGATTTCTCCCGCGTATTACGCGCCTTGCTGCGACAGGATCCGGACGTCATCATGATCGGTGAGATCCGCGATCGGGAAACGGCTGAGATCGCAGTAAAAGCCGCTCAAACCGGCCACCTGGTGCTTTCCACCTTGCACACCAATTCCACCAGCGAAACCCTGACGCGCCTGACTCATATGGGCATCCCGGGCTACCTGATTGCCGCCTGTCTGAAGCTGGTGATCGCACAACGTCTGGTGCGCAAGTTATGCAGCCACTGCCGCTATCAACAAAGCCTGCCCGTACGTTTTCCCGCAGCCATTTGGGCAACACCTCTGCTGCCCTGGAAGGCCGATGGCTGCGAGCACTGCTTCAGCGGCTACTATGGCCGCACCGGGGTATATGAACTGTTGACCATTACCCCAGAGGTGCAAGCCGGCCTGCTGGAGGGGGCCGCCCCCAACATGTTGGCTGAAATCGCCCGGCAGCAGGGGCAGACCACGCTGCTGCAAGCCGGACTAACGCTGGTCGCCCAGGGCGTCACCTCGCTGGAGGAGGTATACCGCATTGTCGGTGTGATTGCCGACGGCGGAGGCGCTCAGTGAAAACACTCCGCCTTTTCCTCTGGCAGGCAATTGACCCACACGGACAGTTGCGTGAGGGTGAGCTGATGAGCGGTAAGAAGAATGAGGTCAGCCAGTGGTTGATCGAACAAGGGCTGCAACCCTGCCAGATCAACAGCGGAAAACGTATTTCACCGGGTCAATGGCGCGGTGAACCCCTGATCCAGTTCACCCGTCAGTTAGCCACCCTGCTGCAGGCCGGATTGCCGCTGGTCAGCGGGTTACAATTGCTGGCGGCAGAGCACCCGTCAGCTGCCTGGCGCTGCCTGCTGCGGGAAGTGAGTGAACAGGTACGCCAGGGCCAACCATTTTCTGAAGTTATCGCTGAGCAACATGCCGTGTTTCCTTTGATCTACCGCCAGCTAATCGCCATTGGCGAGCTGACCGGTCACCTGGACGAATGCTGCCTGCAACTGGCCCAACAACAGGAAGCACAGCAAAAACTGCAAAAGAAAGTCATCAAGGCGCTGCGTTATCCTTTGTTTATCTGCGCGGTGGCGCTGTTGGTAAGCATTTTGATGCTGGTGATGGTGTTGCCGGAATTTGCCGGCGTCTATCAGTCATTCAATGCGCCGCTGCCGTGGTTTACCCAAGGATTGCTGAACCTTTCCACCCTGCTGATCGACAGCGGTCCCTGGCTGGCGGCGATTCTGGTCTGTATGGCATACACCTATCTCCGTCGTCTGCACCCGCAGCCTCAATGGCGCAGGCGCGAACAGGCGGCGCTGTTGCGTCTGCCACTGATTGCGCACTTGATTAAAGGCGGCTGCCTGAGCCAAATATTCCGTATTCTGGCCATGACCCAGCAAGCTGGGCTCAGCCTGGTTGACGGGTTGGCTGCGGCGGCGCTGTCGGTGGATAACCTGTTTTATCGCCAGGCAATTGACAACATCAGGCAACAGATTTCGCAAGGGCAGACTTTTCATCGCGCCCTGGAACAGCAGGCGCTTTTCCCTTCGTTATGCCAGCAATTGGTGCGCGTGGGCGAAGAATCCGGTTCGTTAGATACCCTATTGGGCAAACTGGCCGCATGGCATGAACAGCAAACCTTTGAGCTGGCCGATACCCTGGCGCAAACGCTGGAGCCCCTGTTAATGCTGGTGGTGGGCGGGATCGTCGGCACATTGGTGATTGCCATGTATCTGCCGATCTTTCAGTTGGGGAATGTTTTGGGGTAAGTCCGTCAGTGATTGGGCGCAGCATTGAACTGCGCCCACGTGTTGCTGGTGCCGAAACGCGCGGCTTATTTGCTGCCGAAGACGCGATTTTCCTGCTCTGCAACGCGGATAAAGGTGGTGCGCTTGGTCAGCTCTTTCAAACGTTCCGCGCCGACGTAGGTGCAAGCGGAACGCAGGCCGCCGAGGATGTCGCGAACGGTGAACTCAACTTCGCCGCGCAACGGCAGTTTGACAGTTTTCCCTTCGGCCGCACGGTACTGGGCAACGCCACCGACGTGGCGTTTCATCGCCGACTCGGAGCTCATGCCGTAGAACAGCATAAATTTCTCACCGTTCTCTTCCACAATGGTGCCTTCACATTCGTCGTGGCCGGCCAGCATGCCGCCCAGCATGACAAAATCAGCACCGCCGCCAAAGGCTTTCGCTACGTCGCCCGGTACCGAACAACCGCCATCGCTAACGATTTGGCCGCCGAGGCCATGCGCCGCATCAGCGCATTCGATCACCGCAGACAGCTGCGGATAACCGACACCGGTTTTCACGCGGGTCGTGCAGACAGAGCCCGGACCAATACCGACTTTAACAATGTCGGCGCCGGACAGGATAAGTTCTTCCACCATTTCTCCGGTGACGACGTTACCGGCACAGATAACATGTTTTGGGCAGGCTTCGCGCGCTTTCTGCAGGAAGGCGACAAAATGCTCGGAATAGCCATTGGCTACGTCGATACAGATAAACTTCAGCTCGGGTGATAGCGCCAGGATCTGTTGCATTTTCACAAAGTCAGCGTCGGACGTGCCGGTTGAAACCATCACGTGGCGCAGCACCGATGCCGGTACGCGCTGCACAAAGGCGGCCCACTGCTCTACGGTGTAGTGTTTGTGTACGGCGGTGAGAACATCGAAGGAAGCCAGGGCCTCTGCCATGCTGAAGGTACCGACTGAGTCCATGTTGGCGGCGATGATCGGCACACCAGACCAGCTACAGCCAGAATGTTTGAAGGTAAACTGACGTTCCAGTTCAACTTCTGAGCGGCTTTTCAGCGTGGAACGCTTTGGGCGAATCAGCACATCTTTAAAGCCTAACTTCAAATCTTCTTCAATACGCATGACTTATGATTTCCTGGTTTATGGCGACGGATCGCAAAACGCAATGGCTTGAAAAGCGACGGGGTATACCCTAAATAATTCGAGTTGCAGGAAGGCGACAAGGGCGAGAGTCCCGATGAGCTTACTTATGTAAGTGATTCGGGTGAACGCGCGCAGTCAACACACCTGCAGCTTGAAGAATGACGGGTATAGATTAATGCCAGTTCCAGTGACGCTATCATACGCGCTAATAATCGCCGGACAAGACTGCGAATTCTCCTTTTTTTGCGCTACAATCCGACAAATTTACCTGCGACACCGCAGTGTGACCTCCCACTCATTTTCCCTTTCCGGCTGCGCTTTTTATCACCGTACAGCCTAAGCGGCACGGCAAGCGCCGCCGGCTTACTTGCACTTCTGTGCGATCGCTTTATGATTCGTCTATTATTTTTTTATGAACCTCAGGTGCATTCCCTACCATGGCCTACATTGTTGCGTTGACAGGGGGTATCGGCAGCGGTAAGTCCACCGTGGCAGACGCCTTCGCTCGCCACGGCGTGACGGTGGTCGATGCTGACGTTATCGCCCGGCAGGTTGTCGAGCCAGGAACCCCGGCACTGGCTGCCATCGCCGAACGTTTTGGTAATGAAATGTTGCAGCCGGACGGTTCACTGAACCGTGCCGCCTTACGTCAGTGTATCTTCAGTAACCCTGATGAAAAACGTTGGCTAAACCAACTGCTGCACCCGCTGATTCATCAGGAAACTCAACGTCAACTGGCGCAAGTCACCAGCCCCTACGCTCTCTGGGTGGTGCCATTGCTGGTCGAGAACAACCTGCAGGCGCGCGCCGATCGCGTGCTGGTGGTTGACGTCGACAGCGAGACTCAGTTGGCCAGAACCATCGCCCGCGACGGCATCAGCCGTCAGCAGGCACAGAACATACTGTCCGCACAGGTCACGCGTGAGCAGCGCCTGGCCGCTGCAGACGACATCATTGATAATAGCGGCACCGCTCAGGGGATAGAGCCATTGGTTGCCGCACTGCATTGCCGTTACCTTGAGCTGGCGGCATCAGCGACCCGACAGGATTAAACTGAATGAGTGATGTTTCCCCAAGCGTTCTTTTTGAACATCCGTTGAATGAAAAAATGCGCACCTGGCTGCGCATGGAATTTTTGCTGCAACAGCTGCATGGCCAGCGAGCCTTAAGCGAAACGGCCATCGCCCTGACATTTTTCCGCACCATCGCCGATCTGCTGGACGTGCTGGAGCGCGGTGAGGTACGTACCGAGCTACTGAAAGAGCTGGAACGTCAGCAGCAAAAATTGCTGGCGTGGGCCGATGTTCCGGGCGTCGATATGTCGCTGGTGGATCAGTTGCGCAACCAGTTGAAGCAACGTGGTGCCGCACTGATGTCTGCGCCGCGACTGGGGCAGGCGCTGCGCGAAGATCGGTTGATTAGTCTGGTGCGGCAACGTCTGAGCATCCCCGGTGGGTGCTGCAGCTTTGACTTGCCGACGCTGCACATGTGGATGCATGCACCACAGCAAGAGCGAGATAACGACGTAGCCGAATGGTTGCAAACGCTGGAACCATTAAACCAGGCACTGACTATGGTGCTGGATCTGATCCGTCAGGCCGGGCCATTTCGCAATCAGATCAGCCTGAACGGTTTTTTCCAGGATAACGCCGAGGGGGCGGATCTGCTGCGCTTACGCATTAATCTGGCGCACCAGCTTTACCCACAAATTTCCGGCCATAAGACGCGCTATGCGATTCGCTTTCTGCCGCTGGACAGTGAGCTCGGCGTGGTACCGGAACGACTAACCTTTGAGTTGGCCTGTTGCTGACCCAATGACATCAAGACCTTTCACGCGTTGGAAGGGAGTAAGGAATGGATATGACTACCGTAGTGAAATGCCCAACCTGTGGCAAAGGTGTGGTTTGGGGAGAGGTGAGCCCATTTCGTCCGTTTTGCAGCAAACGCTGTCAGCTGATTGATCTGGGCGAATGGGCCGATGAAGAGAAGCGCATTCCCAGCAACAGCGATCTTTCCGAAAGCGAAGAGTGGAGTGAAGCAGACGATCGCTGATCGTCCTTCTGATCGGCCCGGCAGCCGCCAGGCCGGTTGTATTACTGCGCGGCGTTAGCCTGCTCCACCAGCAGTTTGATAATGCTGATATTGGCCTGAGGGAACTCTTCTTCCCGCAGGTCAGCCTGCTTTACCCAACGCATAGGCTGGCCTTCGCGACCGAAGGGTTCACCAGCCCAGGCTTCCACCAGATAGAAATTCAACGTGACGATGCGATCGCTAAATTGATGCTCAAGCACGTCCAACAACTCCGCACGCTGGGCTTCAATGCCGGTCTCTTCCAATAATTCACGGCTAAGCGCCTGTTCCGGCGTCTCACCCTGTTCAATTTTACCGCCGGGAAACTCCCAGAAACCGGCCATATGCGAATCGGCCGCGCGGCGGGTAATGAAGATTTCCTGCTGGGCGTTACGAATGATGCCGACGGCGATATTCAGATGTTTCATCGCATCCTCCTGATTGAGTCATTGGAGCGCAGAATGCAGCTCCAAAAAACAGGGGCTCAGCACGCTGAACCCCTGGGTTTTATTCGTTAAACAGTGTCGGCTTAGTTCTGCAGACGACCGTGACACTGTTTGTATTTTTTACCGGAACCGCATGGGCACGGATCGTTACGGCCCACTTTACGTTCTGCGATGGTCGGCGCATTAGGATCTTCAGTCACCAGCGCGTTTTCTTCATAGTGGCTCAGCTGCTGCTGTTTGGCCAGACGCTCGGCTTCTTCACGACGCTGCAGTTCCAAGGCTTCAACCTCTTCCGGCATCCGCACCTGAACCTTGCTCAGCACGCTGATCACTTCATGCTTCAGTGATTCCAGCATGGTAGCGAACATGTTGAAGGACTCGCGCTTGTACTCCTGCTTAGGATCTTTCTGCGCATAACCGCGCAGATGGATGCCCTGACGCAGGTAGTCCATGGCCGCCAGATGCTCTTTCCACAGGGAATCCAGCGTCTGCAGCATCACGCCTTTCTCGAAGTTGCGCATCATCTCGGTGCCAACCACTTCTTCTTTACGCTGGTACTCTTCCTTGGCTTTTTCCAGAATACGCTCACGCAGCGTTTCTTCGTGCAGCTCAGGCTCTTTATCCAACCATTCGGCGATAGGCATATCCAGATCAAAATCGTTTTTCAGACGTTCGGTCAGCCCCTGAATATCCCACTCTTCTTCCAGCGACTGCGGTTGAATGTAGCCGTCAATAGTGGTCTTGAACACGTCTTCACGGATGCTGGCAATGGTTTCGCTAACGTCAGACACGTCCAGCAGTTCGTTACGCTGGCTGTAGATCGCGCGGCGCTGATCGTTGGCCACGTCATCGTATTCCAGCAGTTGCTTACGAATGTCGAAGTTGCGGCTTTCTACTTTACGCTGGGCGTTGGCAATCGCTTTGGTGACCCATGGGTGCTCAATGGCCTCACCTTCTTTCATCCCCAATTTACGCATCATGTTGGAAACGCGATCGGAGGCGAAAATACGCATCAGGGCATCTTCCATCGACAGGTAGAAGCGGGATGAACCGGCATCCCCCTGACGACCGGAACGGCCGCGCAACTGGTTATCGATACGGCGTGATTCATGACGCTCGGTACCAATGATGTGCAGGCCACCGGCTGCCAGTACGGCATCGTGACGGATTTTCCAGGCGTCTTTAATCGCCGCGATTTGCTCTTCAGTTGGATCTTCCAACTGGGCAATCTCTGCCTGCCAGCTGCCGCCCAACACGATGTCGGTACCACGACCGGCCATGTTGGTAGCGATGGTAACCGCAGAGGTCTGGCCGGCCTGAGCAACGATGTCCGCTTCCATGGCGTGGAACTTGGCGTTCAACACCTTATGGGCGATACCGGCTTTCTCCAGCTCACGCGAAACCACTTCGGATTTCTCGATTGAAATCGTACCGACCAGAACCGGCTGGCCGTTAGCGGTGCGCTCACGAATATCTTCAATGATGGCGCCAATCTTCTCATGCTCGGTCATGTAGACCAGATCCGGCATGTCTTTACGCAGCATTGGACGGTTGGTCGGCACCACGATGGTATCCAGCTTGTAGATCGAGCTGAATTCAAAAGCTTCGGTGTCGGCGGTACCGGTCATCCCAGCCAACTTCTCGTACAGGCGGAAGTAGTTCTGGAAGGTGATGGAGGCCAGAGTCTGGTTTTCGTTCTGGATTTCCACGCCTTCTTTGGCTTCCACCGCCTGGTGCAGGCCATCGGACCAGCGACGGCCGTGCATGGTACGGCCGGTGTGTTCGTCGACGATGATGACTTCACCGTCTTTTACGATGTAGTCAACGTCACGGGTAAACAGCACATGGGCACGAAGAGCCGCGGTCACGTGGTGCATCAGCATGATGTTGGTCGGTGAGTACAGTGACTCCCCTTCGTCCATGATGCCGGCTTCCATCAGCATTTCTTCGATCAGGATCAGGCCGCGTTCGGTCAGGTGCACCTGGCGCGCCTTTTCGTCAACCGAGAAGTGGCCTTCGCCCTGGAAGGAATCCGAATCTTCTTTTTCCTGACGGATCAGTTTAGGGATCAGCTTGTTAACCTTGATGTACATCTCGGAGCTGTCTTCAGCCGGGCCAGAGATGATCAACGGCGTACGCGCTTCATCGATCAGGATGGAGTCAACCTCATCCACCAGTGCATAGTGCAGTTTGCGCTGAACGCGCTCTTCCGGACTGAACGCCATGTTGTCGCGCAGATAGTCGAAACCGTATTCGTTGTTGGTGCCGTAGGTAATGTCCGCGGCATAGGCTTCACGCTTGGCCGGTGCCGGCATGCCCGGCAGGTTGATGCCGATGCTCAAGCCGAGGAACTCAAACAGCGGGCGGTTGTTCTCGGCGTCACGCTGTGCCAGATAGTCGTTGACGGTTACCACGTGCACGCCACGACCGCTCAGGGCGTTCAGATAGGCTGGCAGGGTTGCGGTCAGGGTTTTACCTTCACCGGTGCGCATCTCTGCGATACAGCGGTCATTCAGCACCATGCCGCCCAGCAGCTGCACGTCGAAGTGACGCATGCCGAAGACGCGCTTGCTCGCCTCACGCACTACCGCGAAGGCCTCAGGCAACAGGTTTTCCAGCACTTCACCCTTTTCCAGGCGCGCGCGGAACTCGTTGGTCTTGGCTTTCAGTTCGTCATCGGACAGTTTTTCCATGTCCGGTTCCATCTGGTTGATCAGCTCAACCGATTTGCGCATGCGGCGCAGCGTACGATCGTTACGGCTACCAAAAACTTTGGTCAATAATTTCACTAACATGATGTTTGATATCTCTGTCATGACGGCCAACGCAGGCAGTCAACTTGATGTTATTTTTTAGGTTTTTTTTGTCGCCCGAGGGGCAAGAAATCAGCTTAAGGCTGCAGGTCCGGCGCGAATGCCCTGCACTTGCGCAAGCCACAACCCGGCCTGATGCTGCGCAACAGCGGGCAGCACGGCGTGGTGAGTGGTGCGAATGATGGTCGGCGGCTTCGGCTCGTGCGTCAGCAGCGCATTAAGGGTAGAAAGCAGCGCCAGTTGCGCCACCTGCAATGGGGGTTCGGTCACTTCCGCTTCGCTTTCCTGCACCCGCGCGTAAACGGCCTGCGGCGCAAGCGCAAAAGAGAGGTGACGAATGACGGTACGAAGCGCATGCTGGTGCCAGTAGTCGACGCTAAAGGTCGGACGACGATGCGCTTCCTGCAGTAACGCCAGGCTATTGAAGGCGCCACTGGCAGAGTTTTGCCGGTTCAGGCTGGACGAGGTGCTCGGCAGAGCGGCTTGATCGGGGTTGCCGGTCAGATTGGTAGGTACGCCAAGCGTGGCCGCAACCATCCCTAAAAGGAGATGGGGCCAGAAATAACGTCTGCCAAATTGTCGCCAACGATTTAGAATACCGATCACGAGTTTATAATCCGCCGGAGCCCATTATGCGCGATAGCCGTCCACAATTATTAGATTCCCTGTTCGACGACGCGTCTGCAGAAGACAAAGGGCCACTGCATAACGTCCAACAACGCGCAGTCGCGTTGCTTAAGCTTAACCGTGCAGTGAAAGGCCTGTTGCCCGTTCAACTGCATCCTTGGTGCCGCGTCGCAAATTTCCGACAGGGTATTTTAGTGCTAGAAACGGCAAATGCCAGCTGGATGATGCGTCTACGTTACGAACAACCGGCTTTATTATCAGCACTACGAGCGCAAATTCTACCATCATTGTCGTCGATCGACATCAGGATTAATCCGGCCTTGATGGCAAAAGGGAGCAACCTGGTGCAGGGCGCCGCAAAAACGGCAGGAAATACGCAGTCAAGCGTGCCTATGCGTCATCTGAGTCAGGAAAGTGCTGGGGAATTAAGGGTATTGGCGAGCCGGAGCCCGGAAAAACTGCGCAAGATATTAGAACGACTGGCGTCGTTGGCCGGAGAGAGTGCCAACGCTACCAGTCGTGATAAGTAATCAGCGGTATCGACTTATGCCAATACGGTTGACGGAGCTTTGAATGCCAGTGGCATTTCGGCTTCGTCCTGGAAGGTGACGTATTCCCACGCTTCCTGTTTCGCCAGAACTGCTTGAAGCAGCTTGTTGTTCAGCGCATGACCAGACTTGTACGCGGTAAACGCGCCAATGATATTATGGCCGCACATGAACAGATCGCCGATGGCGTCCAGCATTTTGTGACGCACGAATTCGTCTTCGAAGCGCAGGCCGTCTTCGTTCAGCACGCGGTAATCATCTACCACGATAGCGCAGTCAAAGCTGCCGCCCAGGGCCAGGCCACGGGACTGTAAATATTCGATATCACGCATGAAGCCGAAAGTACGCGCACGGCTGATTTGACGCACGAACGAGTCGGCAGAGAAATCAAGGCGGTAGCGTTGCGTACTGGCGTCGATCGCCGGGTGGTTGAAGTCGATGGTGAAGTCCAGGCGGAACCCGTTATGCGGGGACAGCTCGGCCCACTTGTCGCCATCTTCAACACGCACGGTGTCTTTCAGACGCAGGAATTTCTTCGCAGAGTTCAGTTCTTCAATGCCGGCATCCAGCAACAGGAAGACGAACGGACTGGCACTGCCGTCCATGATAGGGATTTCAGCAGCGTCAACTTCGATAACGATGTTGTCGATGCCCAACCCAGCCAGCGCGGCATTAAGATGCTCAACGGTAGAAATACGCACGTCATGCTCATTGACCAGGCAGGTACAGAGCATGGTATCACGCACGGATTTTGCATCAGCCGGAAAATCAACCGGTGGATTCAAGTCAGTGCGACGATAGATGACCCCGGTATTAGCCGCCGCGGGTCGCATTGTCAGCGTGACTTTCTTGCCGGTATGTAAACCGACACCAGTCGCCTGAACAATACGTTTTAATGTCCTTTGTTTGATCATCGTTTTATCTCGCAATGTTATCAATCCTACCAGCCAAGCATACAGCATGGCTGGCGGGACAGTTTAGCACAAAGAGCGGAGATTCCAAATTATCAGGATATTCTTAGTCTGCCTGCTTGCGCAGGAAGGCTGGAATATCAAGATAGTCGGGCTCTTTATTAGGCTGCGCAGTCGGATCGTTAACCACCTTGGCGGCAGGTTTCACTTCCTGCGGCAGCGGCGACATGCCGTGCTGCTGGTAGCGATGATCCATCACTGGCTGGCTGGCCTGTTTATTGGTGACCAGAGTGATTTCCGGACGTTTGTCCATGCCGATACCGGTCGCAACCACGGTTACACGCAGTTCGTCGTTCATTTCCGGATCCAGCGACGTACCAATTACCACGGTCGCGTTGTCGGAAGCGAAAGCACGAATGGTGTTACCCACGGTTTCGAACTCATCCAAGCGCAGGTCGAAGCCGGCGGTGATGTTGACCAGCACGCCGCGAGCGCCGGACAGGTCGATATCTTCCAGCAGTGGGCTGGAGATCGCCATTTCCGCAGCTTCTTCAGCACGGTCTTCACCACAGGCAACGCCGGAACCCATCATCGCGTAGCCCATTTCGGACATTACGGTGCGCACGTCGGCGAAGTCGACGTTCATCAGGCCCGGACGGGTGATCAGTTCGGCAATACCCTGTACCGCGCCTTTCAGCACGTCGTTAGCCGCACCAAACGCGTCCAACAGAGAAATACCGCGACCCAGAACTTTCAACAGCTTGTCGTTCGGGATAGTGATCAGTGAGTCCACATGTTTGGACAATTCTGCGATACCCTGCTCAGCGAACGCCATGCGTTTCTTGCCTTCAAAATTGAAAGGCTTGGTCACCACGGCCACTGTCAGAATACCCAGGTCTTTAGCAACTTCAGCGACGACTGGCGCTGCACCGGTACCGGTACCGCCGCCCATGCCGGCTGCAATGAAGACCATGTCTGCACCATCCAGTGCGGCGCGCAGGGCTTCACGGTCTTCTTCCGCTGAATTGCGACCCACTTCAGGGTTCGCGCCTGCACCCAGACCTTTGGTAATACCGCTACCGATCTGGATGGTTTGGCCAACTGCCGTTTTACGAAGCGCCTGAGCGTCTGTATTCACGGCAAAGAATTCAACACCTTCGATGCGCTCGCGCACCATGTGTTCAACGGCGTTGCCACCGCCACCGCCGACGCCGATGACTTTAATCACCGCGTCATTGGTTAGTTCCATTGGTTCAAACATAGTTTCTCTCCGTTTTGTGCCTGTCGCTGCGAGATCATAAAAAGATTACTCAGCATGATCTCTTTGTTGAAACATTAAAACTCTTTTCTCAGCCAGCTATTGATACGTTTAAACCAATTGCCCACCGAGGCGCGTTTTTCTACTTCTGCCTCACCGCTCAGGTGAGACTCTTTTCCATAGTGCAGCAGACCTACCGCCGTAGAGTAGTAAGGCTCCTGCGCATAATCCGTCAGACCCGTGATGTTCAAGGGTTGGCCGATGCGTACCTGGGTGTGGAACACCCGTTGCGCACAGGCTGCCAGGCCATCAATCTGGGCGGCACCACCGGTCAGCACAATACCCGCTGCCAGATGATGCTTCACCCCTTGCTGACGCAGTTGCTCCTGCAATTGCAAAATTTCATCGTTAACCAGATTCAACAGTTCGGTGTAGCGTGGCTCAATCACTTCAGCCAGTGTCTGTCTTTGCAGACTCCGAGGAGGACGTCCTCCAACGCTTGGCACCTCTACACTTTCATCCTTGCTAACAATCGACCCAAGCGCACAGCCGTGTCGAACTTTGATCGCTTCCGCGTCTGTCGGCGGCGTGCCGAAGGCGTAAGCGATATCGCTGGTGACCACGTTCCCGGCGTAAGGGATCACTTTGGTGTGGCGCAGCGCACCGCCGGTGTACACCGCCATATCCATGGTGCCGCCGCCGATATCCACTACACAAACGCCGAGCTCGCGCTCATCTTCGGTCAGTACCGCATAGCTGGCGGCCAGACCGGCGAAAATAAGTTGGTCAACTTTCAGACCACAACGTTCTACTGCCTTAACGATGTTCTTAGCCATATCGTTATGGCAGGTGATCAGGTGCACCTTGGCTTGCATACGCACGCCGGACAACCCAACCGGGTTTTTGATGCCTTCCTGATAATCGATGGCGTATTCCTGAGGGATGACGTGCAGGATGCGGTGTTCATCACGGACGCGTACCGATTTAGCGGTATGCACCACATTCTCCACATCTTCCTGTGTCACTTCCTCTTCGGAAATAGGAACCATCCCTATTTCGTTCTGGCAGCTGATGTGTTTACCCGATAATGCGAGGTAAACCGAAGAAATCTGACAATCCGCCATCAGTTCGGCCTGATCGATAGCGCGCTGTACGCACTTCACTACCGACTCCAGGTCGTTAACGCCACCCTTATCCATACCGCGAGACGGGCAACTGCCCACCCCGATAATGTTGACCATGCCATCGGGCAGAACTTCCCCTACCAATGCGGAGACTTTTGCAGTACCGATCTCCAGTCCAACTACCAGTTTTCTGTCCGTCGACTTGATCATTGTTGTTTTGCCTGTGCCTGATTCTGTTGCTGATTACTGTTCTGCCGATCGCCTGCAGCCTGCGGGTCGATAAACACGGGGGCCCAACCTACCGATGCACCGGCCTCGTAGCGTAAGTCGACATAACTGACTCGCTTGCTTTCTGCCTGCCCCTGCTGCTGCAATACCGGGTAAAGCTCGATAAAGCGCTGCAGGCGTCCGGTGCGATCGTCGCGTCCCAGCTCCAGCCGAACATCATTATCCAAAGCCAGCTGCCAGGAATGGCGGGCGCTCATGGCCGCCATTTTCAGCGTATATTTGCTGGCCGCTAACATGCTGCTCATGGTCCGGTAACCTTCAAGAACATCCTGTTCGCTCCCTTCCGGACCATACAGCAACGGCAACTTCTGTTTGCCAATTCGTTCTGCAGGCACGCTGAAGGATTTGCCTTCGGCATCTACCATGTGCAAATCATTCCAGCGCGCCACCGGGACATATTCCACCAGGTGGATCTTCAGCTCATCCGGCCACTGCTTACGCACGCTGGCCTGCTTGATCCACGGCAGGCGTTCAATCTGCTGCTGGATGATATCCACATCCTGCGTCATGAACGTCCCCGGCGATCCCAGCGCCAGGATAGCCTGACGAATATCGTCGTTGGTGGTGTAGTGACGTTCACCGGTCACCACCAGTCGTGACAGCGGCAGGCGGCTGGCGTCTTTCATCCAGCCAATCACCGCCCACCCACTCCACAGGACCGTTCCCAACACCATCAACAGGAAAATCATTCCCGCCAACTGGGTTCCATTGCTGCGTCGCGGGTTGTTGTCCACCTCGCGTTCACGCGCATTCAGGGCAGCTTGCGACATATCAGTCGGCCAATTCCAAAATTCTCGCTACCAGCTGCGAGAAGCTTAAACCAGACTGCCGCGCTGCCATCGGCACCAGGCTATGACTGGTCATGCCCGGCGAGGTATTCACCTCAAGCAGATAGAAGCTGCCATCGCTATCCTGCATCACATCAACGCGGCCCCAGCCGCTGCAGTCCAGCCCACGATAGGCGCGTAACGCCAGAGACGCCATTTCGGCTTCCTGTTCCGCACCCAGGCCGCTCGGACAGAAATACTGGGTATCGTCCGAGATGTACTTGGCCTGGTAATCGTAAAACACGCCGGCCGGTTGAATCCGGATGGAAGGCAATACTCGATCACCCAGCATCGCTACCGTGTATTCCGGACCGCTCAGCCACTTCTCGACCAGCACGTCGTCGTCATGACGGAAACCTTCTTCCAGAGCCGCCTCAAGAGCGCCACGCTCGGTAACTTTGCTCATACCAACGCTGGAGCCTTCACGGCTCGGCTTGACGATCAGCGGCAGGCCCAAGGCCTCTACGCGCGCGATCAGCGCCTCTTTTTCTGCACCGGCATATTGCTGTCGGTTCAGCGCAACATAAGGCGCCACCGGCAGGCCCATCGACTGCCACACCATTTTGGTGCGCCACTTGTCCATGGTCAGTGCCGAAGCCATCACGCCACTGCCGGTATAAGGCAGTTCGAGGAACTCCAGCATGCCTTGCAGGGTGCCGTCTTCACCGCCTCGGCCATGCAGCGCGATAAATACTTTGGTAAACCCATGTTCTTTCAACTGGGTGACCGGGAAATCACGGATATCGATGCCGTGAGCGTCGATACCGGCTTCACGCAGCCCGGCCAGCACGGCGGCGCCGGATTGCAATGACACTTCACGTTCAGCGGAGGTGCCACCCAGCAGTACGGCAACTTTATCGGCCATGATGTTCCTCCTCTTTTTTCTGAGGCTGCAGCTTCAGCTCAGCCAGTTTGCGTGCGACTTTCCCCACGTTGCCGGCGCCCTGCACCAGCACTAAATCGTCCGCTTGCAGCAACCCTGCCAGGGTTTCCGGCACGGTATCCGCATCAGAAACCAGAATCGGATCCAGCTTGCCGCGGCTGCGGATGGTACGGCACAGCGAGCGGCTGTCCGCCCCTGGAATTGCCGTTTCACCGGCAGAGTAAACGTCCAGCATCAGCAGCACGTCCACCTGCGACAGCACATTGGCAAAGTCGTCATACAGATCGCGAGTACGCGTGTAACGGTGCGGCTGGAAAATCATCACCAGACGCTTGTCCGGCCAGCCTGCACGTGCGGCTTTCAGCGTCGCGTCGACCTCGGTCGGGTGGTGGCCATAATCGTCCACCAGCATCGCACTGCCGCTTTTGCCATTTACCGGCTCCAGCGGGAATTCGCCGAGGAAATCAAAGCGGCGACCGGTCCCCTGGAAGCTGGCCAACGCACGCAGGATATCTGCGTCGTCAATGCCCTCTTCCGTTGCTACCGCCACTGCCGCCGCCGCGTTCAACGCGTTGTGACGACCCGGCGCATTCAGCGTCACCGTCATCAGCGGCTTGTCCTGGCGGCTCAGGGTGAAGTGGCCCTGGGCTCCAACCTGACGGTAGCTCTCGATGCGAACGTCGGCATCGTCGCTGAAACCGTAAGTGGTGATATGGCGACCCACACGTGGCAGCAATTCACGCACCACCGGATCGTCAATACACATCACCGCACGGCCGTAGAACGGCAGGTTGTGCAAAAAGTTAATAAATGTCTGCTTCAGGTTTTCGAAGTCGCCCTGGTAGGTCTCCATATGGTCGGCTTCGATATTGGTGACAATCGCCACCATCGGTTGCAGATGCAAGAAAGAGGCATCGCTCTCATCCGCTTCCGCAATCAGGTAACGGCTGGAGCCCAAACGCGCATGAGTTCCTGCCGCTTTCACCAGCCCGCCGTTAACAAAGGTCGGGTCCAGACCGGCTTCGGCATAAATGCTCGACACCATTGCCGTGGTCGTGGTCTTGCCATGCGTACCGGCAACGGCGATGCCGTGACGAAAACGCATCAGTTCGGCCAACATCTCTGCGCGGCGGATTACCGGAATACGCGCTTCACGAGCGGCGACAATTTCCGGGTTGTCGGCAGAAATCGCGGTAGAAACCACGACTACGCTGGCATCCAGTACGTTCTCCGGACGGTGATGGAAGTAAATCGTCGCCCCGAGCGCGCTCAACTGCTGGGTTACCGGATTCGGTGCCAGGTCAGAACCGCTGATTTGATAACCTTCATTGGCCAACACTTCGGCGATACCACCCATGCCGGCGCCACCGATGCCGACAAAGTGAATGTGCCGGACGCGTCGCATCTCGGGCACGATAGTACGTAGTTTCGCCAGTTGTTGTGTATTCATCACTCTCTCTAATCCAGGTCCGGCATGCCGGGCCCCTACATGACATTCTTTAATTCAGGCCCGGCGAACCGGACCCCTGCATATTATTTGGCGACGCGCACCAGCTCCGCAGCTACGCGTTCGGTAGCATCCGGAATGGCCACGGCACGGGCCTTTTCGGCCATAGCCAGCAGCGTAGGACGATCCCAGCCAGCCAGCAGCTCCGCCACCACATCGGCGTTAAACTGCGGTTGCTCGATAATCTTCGCCGCACCGGCTTCTTCCAGCGGGCGGGCATTCCAATACTGTTGGCGGTCTTTGTGCATGAAAGGCACGAAGATCGCAGGAAGGCCCGCAGCGGCGATCTCGCTGACCGTCAGCGCGCCGGAGCGGCACACCACGACATCAGCCCAAGCGTACGCCGCCGCCATGTCATCAATAAACTCGGTCACTTTGTGTTGCGTCTGCCCTACCCTCTCGTAGTCGCGCAACACATTTTCCAGCGCACCTTTGCCTACCTGATGCCAGAGCGTAATTCTATCGCCCAATCTCGCCGCGACTTCAGGAACTGTCTGATTCAGCACCCGGGCACCCTGACTGCCGCCAATCACCAGTACGCGAATGGGCCCTTCACGCCCCGTCAATCGCTCTGCCGGCAGCGGCAGCGCCAATACGTCAGTGCGTACCGGGTTGCCCACCACGTCCGCATTGGGGAACGCGCCAGGGAAGGCCTGCAGGACCTTCTTGGCAATGCGCGCCAACCAACGGTTGGTCAGCCCGGCAATGCCGTTTTGTTCATGCAGCACCACCGGGATGCCGCACAGCCATGCGGCCAAACCGCCAGGACCAGAAACGTAACCCCCCATCCCCAGCACCACGTCCGGTTGGTAGCTGCGCATAATCGCCTTCGCCTGACGTACGGCTTGCCAGATACGCAGCGGCGCGCTCAGTTGGGCCTTCAGCCCTTTGCCACGCAGGCCGGAAATACGGATGAAATCAATCTCGATCCCGTGCTTTGGCACCAGATCGGCTTCCATTCGGTCTGCGGTTCCAAGCCAGCGCACCTGCCAGCCTTGCGCCATCAGATGATGTGCGACCGCCAGTCCCGGGAACACGTGTCCGCCGGTACCGCCTGCCATCACCATTAAACGCTTAGGTTTCCCGCTCATCCCTTACCTCTTCACAAACGCCTGGGCTTTAGCCAGACGCGTTTCATAATCAATACGCAGCAACAGCACGATCGCCGTCGACATAATCAACAGGCTCGAACCGCCATAGCTTATCAGCGGTAACGTTAAGCCTTTAGTGGGAAGCATTCCGGCAGCGGCACCGACGTTGACCAGCGCCTGGAAGCTAAACCACACGCCAATTGAGCAGGCCAAGAAGCCAGAAAAGCGCTGATCAATCTCCAGCGCACGGCGGCCAATCGACATAGCACGAAAAGCGACGCAGAATACCATTAACAATGCAAAAACCACACCGATATAGCCCAGCTCTTCGCCTAAAATCGAGAAGATAAAGTCGGTGTGCGCTTCCGGCAAATACTCGAGTTTCTGCACCGAATTACCCAGCCCTTGTCCCCAGAATTCACCACGGCCAAAGGCCATCAGCGACTGGGTCAGCTGATAGCCGCTGCCGAACGGATCGGCCCACGGATTCCAGAACGAGGTCACACGGCGCATACGGTAAGGTTCGGCGATGATCAACAGCACTACCGCGAAGGCTCCGGATCCGATAATCGCCAGGAATTGCCACATTTTCGCGCCGGCCAGGAACAGCATTGCCAGCGTGGTGATAAACAGCACCACCACGGTACCGAGGTCCGGCTGAGCCAGCAGCAGCACGGCCAACACCACCATGACGCCCATCGGCTTGCAGAAGCCCCAGAAGTTGCTGCGCACCTCTTCTACTTTGCGCACCAGATAACTCGCCAGGTAACAGAACAGCGACAGCTTGGACAGCTCTGCCGGCTGAATACGCAGCGGCCCCAGCGAGATCCAGCGCGATGCCCCGTTTACCGAGCTGCCGACCACCAATACGATCAACAGCATCACAATCGACAACAGCAGCATGATGTTGCTATAGCGCTGCCAGACTTCCATCGGAATGCGCAAGGTCACCATCGACAGACCGAACGCCAGCCCGAGGTACAACGCATCACGCTTGGCAAACAAGAACGGATCGTCCGCCAGGCGCTGACCGATCGGCATCGAAGCCGAAGTCACCATCACAAAACCGATAATGGCCAACCCAAAGGTCAGCCACAGCAGGGTACGGTCGTACAGCACCATATTGACCGAATCGTTATCTCGCGATCCCGCCACCCAGTTTTTAAAGAGCTCTGTCAGCCCGAAGTTCGGCAAGCGCAGTCTCATCCGCCAAGCTCCTGTGCCAAACGAGTAAACTCGTCGCCGCGTACTTCAAAATTGCGGAACTGATCCAGGCTGGCACAGGCGGGTGACAACAACACCATATCGCCAGGTTGCACCCGGCCGGCTATCGTCTGCATCGCCTGTTCCATAGTCTCGGTCAGCGTAGCGACCTCCGGCCGCAGCTGAGCCAACTGTTCACCATCACGGCCGAAGCAGTAAAGGCGAACGTTATCGCCTTGCAGGTAGCGCGCCAGCGGGGAGAAATCGGCCGATTTACCGTCGCCGCCCAACAGCAGGTGCAAGGTGCCGTCCACCTGCAGACCATTCAACGCCGCTTCGGTACTGCCAACGTTGGTGGCTTTAGAATCGTTAATCCAGCGAACGCCGTTATGTTCCCAGGCCAATTGGAAGCGGTGCGCCAAACCGGTATAGGTGGTCAACGCTTTCAGGCTGGAAGCGCGCGGGATGTTCACCGCATCGGCCAGTGCCAGCGCCGCCAACGCATTGGTGTAGTTATGGCGGCCAGTCAGCTTCATTTCGCGGGTGTTCAGGATTTTCTCGCCGCGCACGCGCAACCAGGTCTCGCCCAGTTGGCGGTTCAGGTGATAGTCGCCCACATCGGCACCAAAGCTGATGCAACGCTGATCCGCCCCGCGAATCGGCATCGTCAATGCGTCGTCGGCATTGACCACGCACAGGCTGGCATTTTCATAGACCTTCAGCTTGGCGGCACGGTATTGCTGCAGCCCAAACGGATAGCGATCCATATGATCTTCGGTGACGTTCAAAATGGTCGCCGCAGCCGCGTGCAGGCTGTAAGTGGTTTCCAGTTGGAAGCTCGACAGCTCCAGCACGTACAGTTGGCATTCCTGACGCAGCAGGCTCAACGCAGGCAGGCCGATATTGCCACCGACGCCTACCGCCCAACCTGCGGCTTTTGCCATTTCACCCACCAGGGTGGTGACGGTGCTTTTACCGTTGGAACCGGTAATCGCCACGATCGGTGCCTGGGCTTCACGGCAGAACAATTCGATATCGCCAACAATCTCTACGCCCGCCTCTGCAGCAGCGCTCAATGCCGGGGTCGCCAATGCCATGCCCGGACTCGCGACGATCAAATCCGCCGCCAACAGCCAATCCTGATTCAAATCACCCAGGTGACGCTCAACGCTTTCAGGCAGCTTGTCCAGCCCTGGAGGTGAAATGCGGGTATCCATAACGCGTGGCGTTACGCCGCGCGCCATAAAGAAATCAACACAGGACAGGCCGGTGAGGCCCAGCCCGATGATGACCACTTTCTTACCCTGATAATCCGCCATAGTTACCGCACCTTCAGCGTCGCCAGGCCAATCAGCACCAGCATCAGCGAAATAATCCAGAAGCGCACGATCACGCGTGGTTCCGGCCAGCCTTTCAATTCATAGTGGTGGTGAATCGGCGCCATGCGGAAAATACGTTGCCCGCGCAGCTTGAACGACCCCACCTGCAAAATCACCGACAGCGTTTCAACCACGAACACGCCGCCCATAATCAACAGTAAAAACTCTTGGCGCAGCAGCACCGCAATGGTGCCCAACGCGCCGCCCAGCGCCAACGAACCCACGTCGCCCATGAAGACCTGGGCCGGATAGGTGTTGAACCACAAAAAGCCCAGGCCGGCGCCGACAATGGCGGTACAGACGATCACCAGTTCACCGGCGTGACGCAAATATGGAATGTGCAGGTAGTTGGCGAAGTTCATGTTACCGGTTGCCCAGGCTACCAGTGCAAAACCGGCGGCCACGAACACCGTCGGCATAATCGCCAGGCCGTCCAGCCCGTCGGTCAGGTTGACCGCGTTGCTGGTCCCCACGATGACAAAGTAAGCCAGCAGCACGTACAACAGGCCAAGCTGAGGCATGATGTCCTTAAAGAACGGCACAACCAGCTCGGTGGCTGGCGTGTCTTTACCTACGGCATACATGGCGAAAGCAACCACCAGCGCAATCACCGACTGCCAGAAGTATTTCCAGCGGGCGATCAGCCCTTTGGTGTCTTTACGCACCACCTTGCGGTAGTCGTCAACGAAACCGACGATGCCGTAACCCACCAGCACGAACAGTACGCACCAAACATAAGGGTTGGACGGATAGGCCCACATCAGCACCGAAACGGTGATGGAGGTCAGGATCATGATGCCGCCCATGGTCGGCGTGCCGCGCTTGCTGAAATGCGACTCTGGACCGTCGTTACGCACCACCTGGCCGAAGGACATCTCCTGCAGGCGTTTGATCACCCGCGGCCCCATCCACAAGGAGAGGAACAGCGCGGTCAGCAGGCTGACAATGGCTCGGAACGTCAGGTAGGAAAAGACGTTGAAGCCGGAATAATATTTGACCAAATGCTCGGCCAGCCAAACTAACATGGTGCTTTCTCCTGTAACGCGCGTACTACCTGCTCCATTGCGGCACTACGTGAACCCTTGATTAACACGGTAATTACCGCATGTTCCGACAGTAATTCCGCCACGCGCGCGATCACTGCTGCCTTATCCTGAAAATGTTCGCCGTTACCGGAGGCGGCAATCAGCGTTTGGCTCAATGGCCCCACGCCCAGCACCTTATCGACTCCCGCCAGCCGAGCCGCTTCGCCCACCTGACGGTGACACTCTTCGGCTTCCGCCCCCAGCTCTGCCATGTCGCCCACCACCATCACGCGGTAACCCGGCATTTCCGCCAGTACCTGCGCAGCGGCCGTCATTGAGCCAACGTTGGCGTTGTAGCTGTCATCCAACAGCAGCTTGCCGGCAGACAGGGCAATCGGGAACAAACGTCCCGGCACCGCCTGCAGTTGCTTGAGCCCCTGACGCACGGCCTCGAGCGATGCACCGGCCGACATTGCCAGTGCCGTTGCCGCCAACGCGTTGGCGACGTTATGACGCCCAGGAAGGGGCAGCGCGATAGGCGCAGTGCCGAACGGGCTGTGCAACGTAAACCGTGTGCCTTCACCGTTAACCTGTACATCGCTGGCGAAGAAATCGACGCCTTCTGCCGCCTGCGGAGAGAATCGCCAAACGGTCTTCCCCTCCAGCATGCTCTGCCAATGCGGCCAATCGTTGTTGTCGGCGTTGATGATCGCCACGCCGTCAGCCGGCAAGCCGGTAAAAATTTCGCCCTTCGCCTGGGCAACACCGGCCAAGGAACCAAAGCCTTCCAGGTGAGCGGCCGCCAGGTTATTTACCAGGGCGGTCTGCGGACAAGTTAATGCGGTGGTATAGGCGATTTCGCCAATGTGGTTAGCGCCCAGCTCAATCACCGCAAAGTCGTGCTGCGGCTGCAAACGCAGCAGCGTCAAAGGCACGCCGATGTCATTATTGAAATTGCCGGCGGTATAAAGCACTTCGCCGCACTCACGCAGGATAGCGGCGGCCATCTCTTTCACCGAAGTCTTGCCCGATGAGCCGGTTAACGCCACGACTCGGGCCGGTACCTGCTTGCGTACCCAGGCAGCAAGTTGCCCTAACGCCAGACGGGTGTCTTTCACCACCAGTTGCGGAACATCCACCAATAAGCGCTTACTTACCAGCAACGCCCCGGCGCCTGCGGCTACAGCATCAACAGCAAAATCGTGAGCGTCGAAACGCTCACCTTTCAATGCCACAAACAGGCAACCAGCGGTTACCTGACGGGTATCTGTCGTCACCTCAACGATTTGGCAATCGGCGCCGATCAGCTCAGCGCTCAATACATCGGCCAGTGCCTGAAGGGAGACAGGGATCATGCTACTACCCCCAGCAAACGCGCGACGGTGGTGCGATCGGAGTAATCCAGACGGCGATTCCCCACCAGTTGGTAATCCTCGTGGCCCTTACCGGCCACCAGCACCACGTCTTGTTCTTTCGCCTGCATGATGGCGCTGGTTACGGCTTCCGCACGACCGTGGATCACCAGAACGCGTCCGGCATCCAGCAAGCCAGTCAGGATATCGGCGATAATCGCCTGCGGCTCTTCGGTACGAGGGTTATCGTCGGTAACAACGACGCGATCGGCGAACTGTTCGGCGATGCCGCCCATCAGTGGACGCTTGCCCTTGTCGCGATCGCCGCCGCAGCCAAACACGCACCATAACTGCCCCTGGCAGTGCAGGCGCGCGGCTTCCAAAGCTTTTTCCAGCGCATCCGGGGTGTGGGCGTAATCGACCACCACCGTCGGTTTACCCGGCGCGTTGAAAACTTCCATGCGGCCACACACCGGTTGCAGCTGATTACCGGTGGCCACCAGTTCATCCAGTGGATACCCCAACGACAGCAGGGTCGCCAACGCCAACAGCAAGTTACTGACGTTGAAAGCCCCCATCAGGCGGCTTTCAATCTCACCATCGCCCCAGCTTGAGCTGAAGCGAATAGTAGCGCCGTTATCGTGATAGTTAACCGCGGTGGTTTTCAGCCAGCGACCGTGGCAGCCAGGCTGCAGGTTGCCCTGCATGGTGACAGCAACCGCATCCGGCAATTGACTCAGCCAGCGCTGGCCGACTTCGTCATCGGCATTGATAATCGCCTGGCCCACTTCGTGACTGGCGAACAGCGACCACTTGGCCGCTTCGTAATTGGCCATGTCACCGTGGTAATCCAGATGATCGCGGCTCAGGTTAGTGAACACCGCAGCGGCAAACGGCAGCGCCGCCACGCGGTTTTGCACCAGGCCGTGGGAAGAGACTTCCATCGCCGCGAAGGTGGCGCCGCGATCGACCAGCTCGTTTAATACGTGTTGAACATCTACCGCAGAGCCGGTGGTATTCTCTGTTGGGCAAACCTGGCCCAGCAAACCATTGCCGACGGTGCCCATTACGGCGCTGGTTTCACCCAGCAGTTGGCCCCACTGCGCCAGCAGCTGAGTGGTGGTGGTTTTGCCGTTGGTACCCGTAACGCCGACCAGACGCAGACGTTCCGCCGGTTCATGGTAAAAACGCCCGGCCAGTGCGGAAAGGCGCTGGTTGAGCTGGCTCAGGTAAATCACCGGCACGCCGTGCATTTGGGTGATAGCGCCATCTTCGGCCTGGCCTTCAGCTTCGGCAATCACAGCGGCAACGCCCTGCGCGATGGCCTGCGGAATATAGCGGCGTCCATCCGTTTGATGGCCGACAACGGCGACAAACAGATCCCCGGCAGCCGCAATACGGCTGTCTAATGTCATTTCCCGCAGCGCGCGCCCGGGAGCCGTTGGCACCCACGGAGCGAGTAAATCGCGCAAATTACGATCTGCCACCTGAACCCTCTTTTCTGTTAGTTACAAAATCGCTTTTCTCAACGGTAGGCAACGCATCCGGTTCAACGTTCATGGTGCGCAATACGCCGCCCATGATGGCGCCAAACACCGGCGCGGAGATCGCACCACCGTAGTATTTCCCACCCTGCGGGTCGTTGATTACCACCACCAGAGCAAAACGAGGATTACTGGCCGGCGCCACGCCGGCGGTATAAGCGATGTATCTGTTGACGTATTTGCCGTCCGGGCCCACTTTTTTGGCGGTACCGGTTTTGATGGCTATGCGGTAGCCCTTGATGGCCGCCTTCACCCCACCGCCGCCCGGTAAGGCAACGCTTTCCATCATGTGCACAACGGTGCGCACCAGAGGTTCGGGGAAGACGCGCTCACCGGCAACCGGTGGGTCAACTTTGGTAATCGACAGCGGGCGATAAACGCCCAGACTGCCGATCGTTGCGTAGACTCGCGCTAACTGTAACGGGGTTACCATTAGCCCATAGCCGAAAGAGAAGGTGGCCCTCTCTATGTCAGACCACCGTTGTTTTTTTGGGTATATGCCACTGCTTTCTCCGACCAGCCCCAAATTGGTCGCTTTTCCCAATCCAAAACGAGAGTAAGTATCTACTAACGCTGAGGACGGCATCGATAACGCCAGCCGTGAAACGCCGACGTTACTCGACTTCTGCAAGATCCCGGTCAGGGAGAGTTCCGCGTAACGCGCAACGTCCCTGATTTCCTTGCCGTTGATACGGTAAGGGACGGTATTCAGCACGCTGTTTTCTTTCACAATGCCGTGCTGCAATGCCGTCATGACCACCATAGGTTTTACGGTGGAACCAGGCTCAAAAATATCGGTGATAGCACGGTTACGCATGGTTTCTTTCGGCGTACCGGCCATATTGTTCGGGTTGTAAGACGGGCTGTTGGCCATCGCCAACACTTCGCCGGTATTCACATCCACCAGCACCGCAGTACCGGATTCAGCCTTGTTGAAGGCCACAGCGTTGTTGAGTTCGCGGTAAACCAATGCCTGCAGACGCTCATCGACGCTCAGCACCAGGTTATGCGCCGCCTGACTGTCCACCGAAGAAATATCCTCGATGACCCGGCCAAAGCGGTCTTTACGCACGGTTCTCTCGCCCGGTTGCCCGGTCAGCCAGCGGTCAAAGCTCTTCTCGACGCCTTCAATCCCCTGACCGTCAATGTTGGTCACGCCAATGATGTGCGAAGTCACCTGGCCGGAAGGATAGTAGCGACGGGATTCCTGACGCAGGTAAATACCCGGCAGTTTCAACTTGCGAATGTAGTCGCCGATCGCCGGATTCACCTGGCGCGCCAGATAGACAAAGCGCCCTTTAGGGTTGGCGTTGATGCGGGTAGAAAGCTGATCCAGCGGAACATTCAGCGCATCGGACAGGGCCTTCCAGCGGCTATCCAGCGTGATACCACCGCGCTCATTCAGCTCTTTCGGATCCGCCCAGATTGCATTCACCGGCACACTTACCGCCAGCGGCCGACCTGAACGATCGCTGATCATGCCGCGCGCAGTCGGTACTTCCTGCACGCGCAGTGAGCGCATGTCGCCTTCTTTTACCAAGCGGTCCGGGTTAATCACCTGCAGATAAGCCACCCGCAGCATCAGCCCTACCAACGCCAGCAAAATACAGCCGCACAGCAACGCAAAACGCCAGCTTACAAAGCTGGCCTGATCTTCCTGGCGTTTCAACTTACCGGGGCGTGCTGCTTTCATGCGTTCCCTTTCTACTCCGTGTAATGATTTCAGTTAAACCATTCATTGTTTAACGATGATATTTTCCTGAGATGGATCAACATGTTGCATCTGCAGTTTTTCCGTTGCGATGCGTTCTACCCGACTGTGATCCCCAAGGGCATTCTCTTCAAGAATCAGGTTGCGCCACTCAATGTCCAGGGCGTCTCTCTCAAGAACTAACTGCTCGCGCTCGGCAGTCAGCAAGCGGGTGCGGTGCGCGGTGGTCACGACGAAAACCGCAGACACCAACGAAGCAATCAGCAAAATCAGTGGGATCTTGGCGTTACGCAGCAAATCGCCGCCAATCACGCCGACCAGACCGTGGCGTTCGTTGCCAATCACACCGGCATCCTCTCGGCAATACGCAGCACTGAGCTACGTGCACGTGGGTTTTCCGCCACCTCAGCATCCCCAGGCATCATCTTGCCCAGCGCTTTCAGCGTGCGTCCGCCCATACTGCGCAGTTGCTCTTCCGTCAGCGGGATACCGGCGGGCACCTGAGCGCCGCGGCTATGGTGACGCATGAAGCGTTTAACAATGCGGTCTTCCAGCGAGTGGAAACTGATGATCGACAGACGGCCCTGCGGGGCCAGCACTTCCAGCGCGCCGTCCAGCGCACGTTCGATCTCTTCCAATTCGCTGTTTATGTAGATACGGATCGCCTGGAAGCTGCGGGTTGCCGGGTGCTTGTGCTTATCCCGGAACGGGCTGGCGTTGGCGATCAAGTCCGCCAGCTCTTTGGTACGGGTCATCGGCTCGACGAGATTTCTTTCTACGATGGCGCGAGCGATACGCTTGGCAAAACGCTCTTCACCGAAGGTTTTCAGCACCCAGGCGATATCGTCTGCTTCCGCTTTCATCAGCCACTCGGAGGCTGACTGACCGCTTGAGGAGTCCATGCGCATATCCAGTGGACCGTCACGCATGAAGGAGAAACCGCGTTCCGCGTCATCCAACTGCGGTGAAGAAACCCCCAGATCGAGCAAGATGCCATCAATCTTCCCTACTAATTCGCGTTCCCGCACATAGTGCGACAACTCTGAAAATGGGCCGTGTACGATGCTAAAACGAGGGTCATCAATAGACTTGGCGGCTGCAATCGCCTGTGGGTCGCGGTCAATTGCCAACAAACGTCCTTCCGGCCCAAGCTGGGACAGAATCAGACGCGAATGGCCACCGCGGCCAAAAGTACCGTCGATATAGATGCCGTTACTGCGAATGTTGAGGCCGTTAACCGCCTCATCCAACAGTACGGTAGTGTGTTTATAGTTTTCCAACATGCTTATAGCGACAAGTCCTGTAGCCGCTCAGACAACGGTTCCTGAGTCGACTGTTCTGCGTCAATATCATCCTTGACTTGTTGATACCAGGTCTGTTCATCCCACAGTTCAAACTTGTTGAACTGCCCGACCAGCATCACTTCTTTGGTAAGCCCGGCGTGCTGACGTAGCGTAGTGGCTAACAGCAAACGGCCGGCGCTGTCCATCTGACACTCACTGGCATGACCCAACAGCAGGCGCTGAACGCGACGCTCGGCGGGATTCATACTCGACAGACGGGATAACTTTTGTTCAATAACTTCCCATTCGGGCAGTGGGTAGAGCAGCAGGCAGGGCTGGTGGAGGTCAATGGTGCAAACCATTTGGCCTTGCGATTGCTCGTTCAGCAAATCCCGATATCGGGTGGGTACGGCAAGCCGCCCTTTGCTGTCGAGGTTAACCATCGTTGCTCCACGGAACATACCTGAGTTACCCCTTCACGACCGTTTTCACCACTTTACCCCACAAATTCCCACATAATGGAGTTTACGGAGGGTATGAAAACCTTGTCAAGCCAGAGCGCCAGCGCTTTGGCAATATTTCTTCGGTCATTTTGGGAGCTGACTCGCGAAAGGAACGCTATTTATTAGATGATTAAAAATTAACATCATGATAAACGGGGAGAATTTTCTAAGCGGAAAGAACCTGATTAAAAACCTGACAAATTGGCGATTAATTAAGTCAATACTTCCTTCTGCAATCGATGTCTCATTTTTCAGCTCGGCAATCACATCGCAGTAACCGAGCGCGAGCCGCGCCAGACAAGGCTCGGCGTTAACTCGCCCTACAAACGAAATACGGCGTAAGCCATTGAGTTAATAACGTACAACGGTTATTCATCCTCAAGTCGGCCGCTATTTTACTTCAATTAAAGTGCCGCTGATAAGCCAGATGGAAAAATAAATTACTCGGATATTACGAGGCGAGTTAATTTCGATTCAAATCAATTTAGTAAGATTACTCCCAAAATACCTGTTTACAATTATGGTTTCATTTCCTTACATGTTTAATGACCACAATTTTTACTGTGGAAAACAGCCTTATCGTCAGAAATTATGCAACCCATTGTTTTAATTGAATAGTTAGGAATAGTCCATTTTTAATCCCTTCGCGCCACATTCTGCCGTCTGTCCTCAGCACAAAAACCACCCAACGCCGCCAAATAAAAATATTAAGCTACTTATCCAACATCAACCGGCAATGTAAACTACAAATGAAAGAAAAAACCAGAATTAACAACCATAAAAAATAAATTTAACAGAACATTAACCAACATTCCGGAGATTGCACCATGCTCTCGCCTACCACTCACTGGCGCAGTGCCGCCGCCGATACCTTTGCTCTGGTGGTGTATTGCTTTATCGCCGGTATGGCGATAGAAATTCTGGTCTCCGGCATGAGCTTTCAACAATCGCTCTCGTCCCGCTTGCTGTCGATTCCGGTGAATATCCTGATCGCCTGGCCCTATGGGCGCTATCGGGACCTGTTCATCCGCATCGCCAGGCGTGCTGATCGATACCCCTTTTTATTGCGTAACCTTGCCGATCTGCTGGCCTATGTCAGTTTCCAATCGCCGGTTTATGCCGCGATCCTGTGGAGCGTCGGTGCCGACGGGCAGCAGATCATAACGGCCGTGGCCAGCAACGCTGTGGTATCGATGGCGATGGGTGTGGTGTACGGGTATTTTCTCGAATACTGCAGAAGACTGTTCAGGGTAACAGGCTACGTATAACGGGGAGTTTGAAACAGGAGCGCAGTTAAGCGCCCCTGCTATAGGATTATTTTCGGCTCAGACTGCCGCGGCGGAACAGATTGCGGCGAATACGCGTCAGACCCGGTTTAGGTTTACGCGGCTCATCCAGACTGGCCAGCACCAGCTCCAATACGCGTTCGGCCACGTCACGGTGACGCTGCGCAACCGCCAGCACCGGGCACTCAAGGAAGTCCAGCAGCTCATGGTCGCCGAAGGTGGCGATCGCCAGATCGGTCGGTAAGCGGCCACGCTGCTTCAAGGTCACGTCCATCACCCCTTGCAACAATGAGAATGAGGTGGTGAACAATGCCTGTGGCATCGGATGGGTTTTCAGCCATTCGGCAAACAGCACGCCCGCAGCCTCGCGCTCATAGCTATTGGCATACAGATAATCGACATGACGCTCGTCATCCTGCCAGGCCTGACGGAAGCCCTGTTCACGCAGGAAGCTGACGGAAAGCTCCGGCAACGCGCCCAGATACAGCACAGACTCAGCCGGGAAGGTACGCAGTTCCTGCGCCAGCGCGAAAGAATCCTCCTGGTCGGCACCCACCACGCTGATGAAATGCTCGCGATCCAGCGCACGGTCCAGGGCAATAATCGGCAGCGGATCGTTGGCCCAGCGCTGATAGAATGGATGCTCTGGCGGCAAAGCGGTGGAAACGATGAGTGCATCGACCTGACGTTGCAGCAGATGTTCGATGCAGCGCATTTCGTTATCCGGCTGATCTTCCGAACAGGCAATCAACAGTTGGTAGCCGCGTTGGCGTGCCTGACGCTCCAGATAGTTGGCAATCCGGGTGTAGCTGGTGTTTTCCAGATCCGGGATCACCAGACCGATAGAGCGCGTTCGCCCGGCGCGCAGCCCTGCCGCGACGGCATTTGGGTGATAGTTGTGCTCCCTGACCACGGCCATCACTTTCTCGACGGTTTTATCGCTGACACGATACTGCTTCGCCTTGCCGTTGATGACATAACTGGCCGTAGTGCGCGAAACGCCCGCGAGACGCGCGATTTCATCCAGTTTCACGTTAACCCCTTAATGACGCTGAAAATAGAAGTGAAAACCATGCCCGGATTAACCATCGCATCCTGTGCGGTTATTCAATCCAGCCTCTGCGATCTAACAGCAGAAAACTCTGCCTAGCAACCGCTTTTGCCGAAAGGTGCCAGCAAACGGGCAAAAAACGCCGAAAAACAAAGGGCGCAGCCTGGCCGCGCCCTCAGATTACGCCAATCTCACCCCTCAGCGCATGATTTTATCGCCGCGCGATACGCCGACCACGCCGGAACGCGCCACTTCAACAATTTCGGCAACTTCACGCACCGCACTCAGGAATGCATCCAGCTTATCGCTGGTGCCGGCCAGTTGAACGGTGTACAGCGTAGCGGTAACGTCAACGATCTGACCGCGGAAAATATCGGCACAACGCTTCACTTCCTCACGCCCGTAACCGCTGGCCTGCAGCTTCACCAGCATGATTTCTCGCTCGACGTGTGCGCCCTGCACCAATTCACTGACGCGCAGCACGTCCACCAGCTTATGCAATTGCTTTTCGATCTGCTCCAGCACCTTCTCATCGCCAACGGTTTGGATCGTCATACGCGACAACGTAGGGTCGTCGGTCGGCGCGACCGTCAGGCTTTCGATGTTGTAACCACGCTGAGAGAACAAACCCACCACACGCGATAACGCACCGGATTCGTTTTCCAGCAAGACAGATAAAATTCGGCGCATGATCAGGTCCTCTCCGTTTTGCTTAACCACATTTCGTCCATGCTTCCACCGCGGATCTGCATTGGGTAAACATGTTCGGTCTCATCGACGGTCACATCGACAAATACCAGGCGCTCTTTTTCGGCCAGTGCCTGCGCCAATTTACTTTCCAGTTCATCCGGCGTGCGAATGGCGATGCCCACATGACCGTAAGCCTCCGCCAGCTTGACGAAGTCCGGTAGGGAATCCATATAGGACTGGGAGTGACGACCAGAGTAGATCATGTCCTGCCACTGCTTCACCATCCCCAGATAGCGGTTATTAAGGTTCACTACGATCACCGGCAGGTTGTACTGCAATGCGGTGGAAAGCTCCTGGATATTCATCTGGATACTGCCGTCGCCGGTCACGCACACCACGGTTTCATCAGGCAATGCCAGCTTGACGCCCAGCGCGGCAGGCAAACCAAAGCCCATGGTGCCCAGCCCGCCGGAGTTGATCCAACGGCGTGGCTTGTCGAACGGGTAGTAGAGTGCGGCGAACATCTGGTGCTGGCCAACATCGGAGGTGACGTAAGCGTCGCCCTTGGTCAACCGATGCAGGGTTTCAATCACGGCCTGCGGCTTGATGGTGCCGCTGTTCTTGTCGTAGCCCAGGCAGTCGCGCGCACGCCACTGTTCAATAGACTGCCACCAATCACGCAGCGCATCGTGATCCTGCGTTTTGTCTTCCTGCGCCAACAATTCCAGCATCTGGGTCAACACCTGCTTGGCATCACCGACGATCGGGATATCGGCATCAACCGTCTTGGAGATTGAGGTGGGGTCGATATCGATATGCAGTACGGTGGCATCCGGGCAATATTTCGCCAGGTTGTTGGTGGTACGATCGTCAAAGCGCACGCCGACGGCAAAGATCACGTCAGAGTGATGCATGGTTTTGTTGGCTTCGTAAGTCCCGTGCATACCGAGCATGCCGACGCTCTGACGGTGCGTGCCGGGAAACGCGCCCAATCCCATCAGGGTGCAGGTAACCGGTAAATTCAGTTTTTCCGCCAGCTCCAGCAGTTCACCGTCACAGGCCGAATTAATCGCGCCGCCGCCGACGTACATAACGGGCTTCTTGGCCGAAAGGATAGTTTGCAATGCGCGTTTAATCTGCCCGCGGTGGCCCTGCACCGTCGGGTTATAAGAGCGCATGCTCACTTCCTGCGGGTAGGCATAGGGCATTCTTACTGCCGGGCCAACGATGTCTTTCGGCAGATCAATCACCACCGGACCTGGGCGGCCGGTAGAAGCCAGGTAGAAGGCTTTCTTCAAAATGCCGGGAATATCTTCGGTGCGCTTCACCAGGAAACTGTGTTTGACCACCGGGCGAGAAATCCCGACCATGTCGCACTCCTGGAAGGCATCGTAACCAATCAGCGAGCTGGGAACCTGCCCGGAAAGCACCACCATCGGGATGGAGTCCATATAGGCTGTCGCAATGCCGGTGATCGCATTGGTCGCTCCCGGCCCTGAGGTCACCAGAACCACCCCGACTTCACCGGTGGCGCGCGCATAGCCATCGGCCATATGCACTGCGCCCTGCTCATGGCGCACCAATATGTGATCGATGCCTCCGACCGTATGCAGGGCATCGTAAATATCGAGTACCGCCCCGCCCGGATATCCGAATACGTGCTTAACGCCCTGATCGATCAACGATCGGACGACCATCTCGGCTCCTGACAACATCTCCATGGGTTTGCCTCCAGGCTTACTTTTTCTTGTCTGGCGCCGGAACGTAGCGCCTGCTGTGGGGCATTGCCCCAAAGTTTTTGTGGATTGGTTCTAACTGATTAACATAACGTCAGAATATTGGGCAGGCAAACAGCAAAAAGGCTTGGTAATGGAATGGTTATTGCCAAGCGGCTGGAGATCAGGTGTTTACAGAAACAATGCACTAGCCGCCAGCGGCTCGGGCTAGGCATTGTTTCAATCAGGCGAGGAATTACAGAACTATATCAGGCAAGGATTATGCTGTTTTTTTCGCCGAACAATCCGTCCGGCGTCAATCGCTGATCTAATCCTGGTACATGGAGTCAATTTCACGCTGATAGCGCTGTGAAATGACCTTACGACGTAGCTTCAACGTTGGCGTCAGCTCACCCAACTCCATCGAGAAGGCGGCAGGCAACAAGGTAAATCTTTTTACCTGTTCAAAGCGCGCCAACTCTTTTTGCATCTCACGCAGGCGGCTTTCAAACATTTCCAGAATATGGCTGTGACGCAACAGCTCGATCCGATCCTGATACTTCAGATTGATGGATTTCGCATACTCTTCCAGAGATTCAAAGCTGGGCACGATCAGGGCGGAAACGAATTTACGCGCATCGGCGATGATCGCCACCTGCTCGATAAAGCGATCCTGCGCCAGCGTGCCTTCCAACATCTGCGGAGCGATGTACTTGCCGCCAGAGGTTTTCATCAAATCCTTCAGGCGTTCGGTGATAAACAGGTTGCCGCCTTCATCCATGGCTCCGGCATCGCCGGTCTTCAACCAGCCATCCTCGGTAAAGGAAGCGGCGGTTTCCAGCGGTTTATTGAAATAGCCACGCATCACCACTGGCCCACGCACCTGAATTTCATTCTCCTCGCCGATACGCACTTCAACCCCCGGCAAGGGCTTGCCAATCGAGCCAAAGCGGAAATTGCCCTCTTCCCAACAGGAAACGGTGGCGCAGGTTTCGGTCATGCCATAGCCGTATTTGATGTTAACGCCCATCGCCTGGAAAAACAGGATGACATTGTCGTCCAGTTTGGCGCCCGCGGCCGGCAAGAAGCGTACACGCCCGCCGAGGATACCGCGCAGCTTGCTCAGCACCAGTTTATCGGCCCAGCGATGAGAAAGATCGAACAGCTTGCCCAATGGCTTGCCGGCGCGCTCCTGCAGGAACTTGCGCTCACCGCAGACAATCGCCCAATGGAACAACGCCCGACGCAGCCAAGGCGCACGCGCGACCTTTTCATGCACTGCGCTGAAGATTTTTTCGTAAAAGCGCGGCACCGCGCACATCAGCGTCGGACGTACCGCCGCCATGGCTTCGCGCACCCAATCGGTATTCGGCAAGAACACGTTTTGCGCGCCAGAGTGCATGATGAAGAAGCTCCAGGCCCGTTCAAACACGTGTGACATCGGCAGGAAGCTGAGAGACACATCCTCTTCATTCACCGTCAGCCGCTCATCATGCAGATAAAGCTGCGCAGCCAGATTGCGATAATCCAGCATCACACCCTTGGGTTCGCCGGTGGTGCCGGAGGTATAGATCAGCGTGAAGAGATCCCGCAGATCGCAATCGGCTATGCGTTGCTGCAATTGGGATGAGAACGCCGCTACGTCGACTTCACGTTCAAAGGTGCTCAGGTGTTGGGCAATCTCACAGCCATGCAGGTCGACGCTGTCATTAAATACAATAATGTGGCTCAACTGCGGACACACACCGCGCAGCGCGATGGCGGCATCCAATTGAGCCTGCTCGCCGACAAACAGAATACGGATATCGGCGTCATTGATGATAAAGGCCGCCTGGGCCGGCGTGTTGGTGGCATACAGCGGCACGCTCACACCCCGTAATTGCAGAATGGCCAAATCCGCCAGCGACCAGGCCATGCAGTTATTGGCAAAAATCGCGATACGTTCCTGCACGTCGGCACCCAATGCCAACAGCGCACTGGCGATGAGATTGATATGCGTATCGACCTGCTTCCAGGTCATTTGGGTCTCCCCCTGGGGAGACCATTGGCGAAAAGCAGTGCGATCGGCACGGTGAGTAATTTGGTGCTGTATACGGTGAGTCAAATGGTATTGCAGCAGATTATTGATCATAGCGCTCTAAGCCTGAAATGAATCAAACAGTTAGCGTAGTGTGGGATAACCTCTCCTCACAACTCAGCTTACACGTGTTTACTTTTTTTCGCGCAGTCTACCTACTCTCAGACAACGGGAAAAGAGATTTCAGCGTAGAAGTGTGAGCCAAAACTCAGGTTGATTACACCGCGTCTCACCGTTGGACAAAAAGGGGAGGAAAAGGTTTTATCCAGGCCACAAAATGCTAGACCGAAAGGCCCGCCCCTGGAACAGAGATAAAAACCAAATATAAATAACATTTCAGTATATAATTTTATATCGATATTTTTTAATGAAACTGTCTAACTTATTCTAAATGAACCAATCCAGAACGCTTAAATAAAGAAACCCCTTAGAGAACACCAAGATAATTCTTAATAAAGCGCCAGTACATATTACCCCCCAATGGGACATTACCACCATGGGGGTAATAATAGACTGATTTACTCCGGCATATCAGACCGGCCAAGCTGGGCTTTCATCCATTGATGCCCCTTGTCGCGCTCTGCCGATTCATGCCAAGAGAGGTAGCAGGTAACTTTGTTTTCATTCCATGGCAATGGGACAAACTGCAATTGTAATGCTTCCGACTGTTGCCGGGCCAACCATGCCGGAACAATAGCAATCATGTGAGTATTGGAAACCATGTTCAATACGCTGTATAAATCTGTGCATTGCTGAGCCACGAGGCGCTGCATTGCCTCTTCCATATAGTAAGGTTGGCTAAAAGAGTAAAAACTCTCCAGCGAAACTACAGCATGCTGCTCAGCCATAATCTGTTCAGGCGTAATGTCTTTTTCAATTCTGGGATGTTTTCTTGCGGTAACCAACACTAACTCATCGTCAAAAATAGCCACACTTTTAAACTCTGTTGGATCAAAGCGGGCATAGCCAATCACAAACTCGACTTCCTGATAGCGTAATTGATTGTCGATATTATTGCTTATATAGGATTTGATTTTTAAGTGAGTTTGCGGGGCAACTTTCTTCAAATGATTGATTATTCCGGCACCCAGTCGCAGATCAAGCGGGCTGGAGATGGCGATGGAGAAAACGCGTTCACTGGTGAAGGGTTCGAACTCCGCGCCCGGCAGCTCATTTTGCACCAACTGCAAAGCCTGTCTGACGGGCCCAAACAGCTGACGAGCTCGCGCCGTCGGTTGAATACCGCGTCCACAGCGCACGAACAGCTCGTCGTTAAACATCAATTTCAACCGCGCGACCGCATTGCTGACTGCCGGTTGTGACATTCCCAAAAAGGCCGCCGCCCGGGTAATGTTTTGCATCTGCATCACGGCATCGAATACGGTGAGCAAGTTCAGGTCGACACTGCGCAAATGAATATCAGCGGCATCCTTATCAATAATAATTTCTGAATTACATTCCGACATATCCCACTCCACTAAGTCCTGTGTAGATAATTCACCAGGCATAATTAAAACAACAAAATTGTGGTATTAATCACACCGAGAAGAATTAGTTATCTCTCGCCCCATTCATTTAAAATCGGGCTAAAGCATCGTCCTGTTTATAAGCATGGTTAAAAGCCAAAATCCGGTTTGCAACAGGTTTATCATTCACCTCCCGGTAGAAATCCGGCAATTGTTATTTTTAATAACCTACAGTAACAAATCATTATCCATCTTCCTCTGATAAACCGCATTAAAAACACATCACCCAATCAAGCAACCGTTACTTACCGGCCACTTTAGTCTTATGGCTAATTCACAAAAAACATAAACCACTGCAAAGCATTGATACCAGCAATACAAAAACACCACCTTCAATTTTGGCTAGCACGGCTCCCGTTGTTTTGCATCTTTAATTTTAACGCACTGTCCCTCAGAAGCAATTGCGAGGATATATATTCATTTCGTTTATGCTAACTGGGCCGCAAACCCGCCCTCAACTTTTCTCTGACAATGTCATTTTTCTCCGAACTATCGTCTGTTTCTCAGGGTGCGCTAATCGGGCTCTAAAGGAGTACCCTCATTTTCAATCAGGTGTTGACATAGTTAAGCCAATAACGTATCAAATTAGGCAACGACATTATTTTAGAGAGTTGAACCGCCATGAACCACACTTACCGTCTACTAGGCCTACTACTTAACGCATCTTGTTTGCGCGGTATGCCGGTGGACGGAGTTCAGAGCTGATTCAGCCCACCCTCATAACAAACCCGCGCTACTGCGCGGGTTTTTTTTTACCCGCTTAGCGTGAAATAAACACGATAAGGAACCACCCGATGAGCCAACAAGTCATTATTTTCGATACAACTTTGCGTGATGGCGAGCAAGCGCTGCAGGCCAGCCTGAGCGTGAAAGAGAAGATTCAGATAGCGATGGCGCTGGAGAGAATGGGTGTCGACGTCATGGAAGTAGGCTTCCCTGTCTCCTCACCGGGTGATTTCGAATCCGTGCAAACCATCGCTCGCCAGATTAAAAACAGCCGTGTCTGTGGCCTGGCACGTTGCGTAGATAAAGACATCGACGTCGCGGCCGAAGCATTGCGCGTCGCCGAAGCGTTCCGCATTCACGTGTTCCTGGCCACCTCGACCCTGCATATTGAATCAAAACTGAAGCGCTCGTTCGACGAAGTGCTGGAGATGGCAATACGCTCAGTGAAACGCGCCCGTAACTACACTGACGACGTAGAATTCTCCTGTGAAGACGCCGGCCGTACGCCAATCGATAACCTGTGTCGCGTGGTGGAAGCCGCTATCAATGCCGGCGCGACCACCATCAATATCCCGGACACCGTGGGCTACACCACCCCGAACCAGTTTGGCGGTATTATCACCACCCTGTATGACCGCGTACCGAATATCGATAAAGCCATTATCTCCGTCCACTGCCACGACGATCTGGGCATGGCGGTCGGCAACTCCATCGCCGCAGTACAGGCTGGCGCCCGCCAGGTTGAAGGGACCTTGAACGGTATCGGTGAACGCGCAGGCAACACCTCGCTGGAAGAAGTGATCATGGCGATCAAAGTGCGCCAGGACATCATGAACGTGCACACCAACATCAATCATCAGGAAATCTTCCGTACCAGCCAGATTGTCAGCCAGCTGTGCAACATGCCGATCCCGGCCAACAAAGCGATCGTCGGTTCCAATGCTTTCGCCCACTCCTCCGGTATTCACCAAGACGGCGTGCTGAAAAATCGCGAAAACTACGAAATCATGTCCCCGCAGACCATAGGTCTGAAGGATGTACAGTTGAACCTGACTTCCCGTTCCGGTCGCGCTGCGGTGAAACACCGTATGGAAGAGATGGGCTATAAGGAACAGGACTACAACCTGGACAATCTGTACGCCGCCTTCCTGAAGCTGGCCGACAAAAAAGGCCAGGTGTTCGATTACGACCTGGAAGCGCTGGCCTTCATTAATAAGCAGCAGGAAGAACCAGAGCACTTCAGCCTGGATTACTTCAGCGTGCAGTCAGGCAGCAGCATTATGGCCACCGCCTCAGTGAAACTGGTCTGCGGCGAAGAAGAGAAAGCCGAAGCGGCCACCGGCAATGGCCCGGTTGATGCGGTTTATCAGGCAATCAACCGTATTACCGGTTACCCGATCGAACTGGTGAAATATCAATTAACCGCCAAGGGCCAGGGGCGCGATGCGCTGGGCCAGGTTGATATCGTGGTGTCGTACAACGGCCGCCGCTTCCATGGCGTAGGTCTGGCGACCGACATCGTGGAATCCTCCGCCAAGGCGATGGTTCACGTACTGAATAATATTTGGCGCTCCCAGCAGGTAGAAAAAGAAAAGCAGCGTCTGCAGCAAAACAAACATCAAAATAATCAGGAAACGGTGTGAACATGACGAAGACCTACCACATTGCCGTCTTGCCCGGAGACGGAATCGGCCCGGAAGTAATGGCCCAAGCGCGTAAAGTGTTGAACGCAGTGCGTCAGCGCTTTGATATCCGCATCACCGAAGCCGAGTACGACGTCGGTGGTATTGCCATCGATCGTCATGGCAGTCCGCTGCCACAGGCAACCCTCGCCGGTTGCGAGCAAGCCGACGCCATCCTGTTCGGTTCAGTAGGTGGCCCGAAATGGGAGCACTTGCCGCCGGCAGAACAACCTGAACGCGGTGCCTTGCTGCCCTTGCGCAAGCACTTCAAACTGTTCAGCAACCTGCGCCCTGCTCGCCTGTATCAAGGGTTGGAAGAGTTCTGCCCGCTGCGGGCCGACATCGCCGCCCGCGGTTTCGATATTCTGTGCGTGCGTGAACTGACCGGTGGTATCTACTTCGGCCAGCCGAAAGGCCGTGAAGGCCAGGGTATGCAGGAGCGCGCTTTCGACACCGAGGTCTATCATCGCTTCGAGATCGAACGCATTGCGCGCATCGCCTTCGAATCTGCCCGCAAGCGCCGCAATAAAGTGACCTCGATTGATAAAGCCAACGTATTGCAGAGCTCGATTCTGTGGCGCGAAGTGGTCAATCAGGTCGCCAAGGATTACCCAGATGTGTCGCTGTCGCATATGTATATCGACAACGCCACCATGCAGTTGATCAAAGACCCGTCGCAGTTCGACGTGCTGCTGTGTTCCAACCTGTTCGGCGATATCCTGTCCGACGAGTGCGCAATGATCACCGGGTCGATGGGCATGCTGCCGTCCGCCAGCCTGAACGAGCAAGGCTTCGGTTTATACGAGCCCGCAGGCGGTTCTGCACCGGACATCGCGGGTAAAGGCATCGCCAACCCAATCGCCCAGATCCTGTCCGCCACCCTGCTGCTGCGTTACAGCCTGGGTGCCACTGAAGCAGCGGATGCCGTAGAACGCGCAATCAACCAGGCGCTGGAACAGGGTTACCGCACCGCCGATCTGGCAGGTACCGGTAAAGCCATCAGCACCGATGAAATGGGTGACATCATCGCCCGCTTTGTAGCTCAGGGGGCATAACATGGCCAAGACCTTATATCAGAAGCTGTACGATGCCCACGTGGTGTACGAAGCGCCGAACGAAACGCCGCTGTTGTATATCGACCGCCATCTGGTGCACGAAGTCACTTCGCCACAGGCATTTGACGGTCTGCGCGCCATGGGCCGCAAGGTGCGCCAACCTGGCAAAACCTTCGCCACTATGGACCACAACGTCTCGACCCAAACCAAAGACATCAACGCCAGCGGCGAGATGGCGCGTATTCAAATGCAGGAGCTGATCAAGAACTGTGCTGAATTCGGCGTCTCGCTGTATGACCTGAACCACCCTTTCCAGGGCATCGTACACGTCATCGGCCCTGAGCAGGGCATGACGCTGCCGGGCATGACCATCGTCTGCGGCGACTCTCATACCGCGACGCATGGAGCCTTCGGCTCGCTGGCCTTCGGTATCGGTACCTCGGAAGTGGAACATGTGTTGGCTACCCAAACCCTGAAACAGGGTCGCGCCAAAACCATGAAGATTGAAGTCACCGGTGATGCCGCCGAAGGTATTACTGCCAAGGACATCGTGCTGGCGATCATCGGCAAAACCGGCAGCGCCGGCGGTACCGGTCACGTCGTGGAATTCTGTGGCAAAGCGATTGAAGCGCTGAGCATGGAAGGCCGTATGACCCTGTGCAACATGGCGATCGAAATGGGCGCCAAAGCCGGGTTAGTGGCTCCGGACGACACCACCTTTGAATACCTGAAAGGCCGTCAGTTTGCCCCAACCGGTAACAACTGGGAACAGGCCGTCGCCTACTGGCGCACCATGAAGTCAGATGATGACGCCAAATTTGATACCGTAGTGACCCTGCGCGCCGAAGACATCGCGCCACAGGTTACCTGGGGTACCAACCCAGGGCAGGTTATTGCCGTTAATCAGGCAATCCCGGCGCCGGAATCGTTCAGCGATCCGGTGGAACGTGCCTCGGCAGAAAAAGCGTTGGCCTATATGGACCTCAAACCGGGCATCAAGCTGACCGAAGTGCCGATCGACAAAGTGTTTATCGGCTCTTGTACCAACTCACGTATCGAAGATTTACGTGCGGCTGCGGCAATCGCCAAAGGCCGCAAGGTTGCCAATGGCGTACAGGCGATCGTGGTGCCGGGCTCCGGCCCGGTGAAAGCTCAAGCGGAAGCGGAAGGCCTGGATCAAATTTTTATTGAAGCCGGTTTCGAATGGCGTCTGCCGGGCTGCTCAATGTGCCTGGCGATGAACAACGATCGTCTGAACCCCGGTGAGCGCTGCGCATCCACCAGCAACCGTAACTTCGAAGGGCGTCAGGGCCGCGGTGGACGTACTCACCTGGTCAGCCCGGCGATGGCGGCGGCGGCGGCCGTTGCCGGTCATTTCGCCGATATCCGTGATATTCACTAAGGGGCTAACGTGTCTAAATTTACTCAACATATTGGTTTGGTCGTGCCTCTGGACGCGGCTAACGTCGACACCGACGCCATCATTCCAAAACAGTTTTTACAGAAAGTGACGCGTACCGGCTTCGGCCAGCACCTGTTTAACGACTGGCGCTTCCTCGATGACGCCGGCCAGCAGCCAAACCCTGAGTTCGTGCTGAACAAGCCGCGCTACAAGGGTGCCAGCATCCTGCTGGCGCGCGAAAACTTTGGCTGTGGCTCCTCACGCGAGCACGCTCCGTGGGCACTGACCGATTACGGTTTCAAAGTGGTGATAGCGCCCAGCTTCGCCGATATCTTCTACGGCAACTCGTTCAACAACCAGCTGCTGCCGGTTACTTTGAGCGAACAACAGGTTGATGAACTGTTCAAGCTGGTTGCCGACAACGAAGGGGTCGAATTCGTGGTCGATTTGGAGAACCAGACGGTCAATGCCGGCGGCAAAAGCTACCCGTTTGAGATCGACAGCTTCCGCCGCCACTGCATGATTAACGGATTGGACAGCATCGGCCTGACGCTGCAACACGAAGCGGATATTTCTCGCTACGAGGCGCAGCAGCCCGCGTTTCTGAACTGATCAGCGGCTAATACCCTAAATAATTGGAGCTGCGGCAAGGCGGCAAGTAAGTAAATCCCCTGGAGCTTAGTGAACTAAGTGACAGGGGTGCGCTTACGCAGCCAACACCGCAGCAGCTTCAAGTATGACGGGTATCACCAATAACCCAGCCACTTCCACCAGGCCCCGCCAATTAACATCCAAATCAGCAGGTTAATCACGCTCATCACAAAACCGGCTTTCCACCATTCGCCCAGCGTCACATAGCCGGAACCGAAAATGATCGGCGCCGTCCCGGTACCATAGTGGGTCAGTGACATCATCAGAGAAGACGAAAACGCCAGGATCAGGCCCAACAGCGCCGGTGGCGCCCCGAGCGCAACGCCGGCGGCAAAGAAGGCGGCAAACATGGCGGTGACGTGTGCGGTGGTGCTGGCAAAGAAGTAGTGCGAATACAGATAGATGATGGTTAACAGCACGGTGCCGCCCACCCAGCTCATCCCCATATGATCAATACCGCTGCCCACGGTCTGCGACAGCCAACTAATCAACCCCAACTTGCCGAGGAAACTGGCCATCATCACCAGCGCAGAGAACCACACCACCGTATCCCAGGCCCCTTTGTGCTTCAAAACGTCTTCCCAACTCAGCACGCCGGTCGCCAACAGCACCGCCAGGCCAATCAGCGCGGCCGTGGTGGGGTTAACCGCCAGCGCCGGGCCGAAGATCATCGCCGGGATACCCGCCCACAGCACCAGCAGCAAGGCAAACACTGCCAGAGTAATTTTCTCCGGCAATGTGATTGGCCCCAAAGCCTGTAACTTGTCGCGAGCGAAGCGCGGCGCGTCCGGGGTGCTTTTCACCTCCGGTGGATACAACAGATAAATGACCAGCGGCATAACGATCAACGAACACACGCCCGGCACCAGAGCGGCAATTGCCCACATTGACCAGGAAAGCTCAAAGTTGCCGTGCGTACCCTTGGCGATCAGGCTGACGATCAGCGGGTTAGGCGCAGTCGCGGTGATAAACATCGCCGACGTGATGGGGTTGATGTTGTAATTCACCAGCGACAGATAGCGGCCAATTTTACCGGAGGTGTTCAGATCGGGCCGCGAGCCGAAGCTGTCGGCGATTGACTTCATGATCGGGTGGATAATCCCGCCGCCTCGGGCGGTATTGCTTGGGGTGACCGGCGCCAGGGTGGTTTCCGCCAGCGTCAATGCATAGGCGATCCCCAACGTCTTCTTACCGAACAACGAAATAAAGTAGTAGCCAATGCGCGCGCCCAGCCCGGTTTTGTTCAGACTAAGCGAGATCATGATCGAAAAACCGATCAGCCAAATCAGCTGGTTGGAGAACCCGCTGAGCGCATCATTGAGCGCCGCGCCCGGTTTGCCGGGGTTAGTGACACCGGTTACGGCCACCAGTGCGATGGCCACTATCGAAACCGCACCAATCGGCATTGCCTTGCCGATGATGGCGATGATAGTGCCGATAAACAGCGCCAGCAGATGCCAGGCATTGGGCGCAACCCCTTCGGGAACCGGGATCACAAACCAGATAAGCAGAGCGACGACGACGGCACACAGGGAAGGGACAGGTTTGAGCGGTGTTAGTTTATCCATAACATACCCACTTTTCTAAACGGATCGGCATCTCAGCAGCAAGATGGGCGGGAGCACAGCGATCGGGCTCCGGTTTCGTTTAGCTTGGGCCGTTGGCGTAATGTTCTCAATGACATGCGTCAATATTGACGACGTTTACACTCACACTTCTCGCACGCGGGCGCTCATCCATAACGCCGCCACCGCCAGCAGTGCCGCCAACCAATACACCGCGTAATGACCCAGGTTTTCCACCAACGCGCCCTGCAGCACCCCGGCCAGGATCACCCCGGTAGAAATACTGTTGGTAAACAGCGTTGTCGCCGCACCGGGCCGCCCTGGCATCAGGTCCTGGAAATAGAGCATGCCGATACCGGCGATGATGCCGATAAAGATGGCATTGAACAGCTGTAATACCATCAACGCCAGCTTGAACTTGAACACCACCAGCCCGGCATAAAACAGGATGCCTGCCACCACGGCGAACAGCATCATATTGCGTTTGCCGAAGCGCTTGACGTAATAACCGGCCAGCAGCATCGCCGGGATCTCCAGCCCGGCCGCCGTGCCCATCAGCAGCCCCGCCAGGTTCTCCGGCAGGCCCAGATCGGCGGTGATATACAGCGGCATGTCTATGATGTACATGGTATTGCAGGTCCACATCAGCACCGAGGCGATAAACAACCGCCTGACATCCGGGTTCCGCCAGGCGCTGACTGGGGCAATCGGTGCCGAAGGGGCTGCGATTAGCGTATCGGCAGGTTCTACCGGTGCGACACGCGGCACCGAAGGCAGCGTAAACCACACCAGCAATGCACAAATTGCAAAGGTCGCCGCGGCAATAACGAACATCACCGTAAAGCCGTAATTCAGCGCCAGCGTAAACGAAAGCGGCGGGCCAATCACCCAGGCCAACGACAGCTGCGCACGCATGACCGAGCTGAACATCACCACTTCACGTGCCGAGCTGTCAGCATATTCCCGCGCCAGTGCGAAAATCTGTGGCATGGCGGTGTTGGCTATCGCCGACAGCAGCACCCCGGCCGTAATCAGCGTCAAATAGTCGCGGTTGAAGGCAAAAAGCAGGCAGTTGCCGACCGCCATCAGGCAGCACACCAGGATCAGCTTGCGTCGATCGCCGCGCGTGTCCGAACGTTTGGCCAGCAGAAAACTGACCGCGATGCCGACAATGGCGTTAACGGTATAGAACAGACCCACCCACAGCGGCCGGACCTTAACCTCGGTGGTTAAAAACAGGCTCAGGGTCGGCGCCAATAGCGCTCCGGCAATACCGGAAAGGAAAGCAATCAGCAGGAAAGCGGCAAAGACGGGATTAAAGCGGCGTGGCAGCCAATGCAGTCGTTTCATATCTTCGTCTCAGGCCCTTAATGCGGAAGACAGAACCTTAGGCCAAGGGGAAAAAATTGCAAGAATATCCCCGCAGCCCACAATAAAAAAACCAGTGGGTATAACCCCACTGGCTGGTGAACAGCACCATTACTCAGAAACACTTTCGCTACCGAAGCCTCAGAGGTGCTCGCGGTATTGCTTGTCCGTCATTGACGCGATATCCCATTGGGTCAGGTGAGCCAACATCTCCAGCCGCGCCTGTTCAGGTACCAGTCCCAACCAGTCAGCGTGCTGCCGGCGTACTGCGCTGAAGTAGCGCTGATAGAACTGTTTTGACAAGAAAACTTTCATCCGTCGCCCTCCCCCTTTCATTGAGGAAAATTATCGGCGTAATATAGGGAAAGATAAATTGATGGGTTACCGCCGGAGCCTTCCTCTTTTATGTCCACTTCCAGATTGCAACAGCAGTTCATTCGCCTGTGGCAGCGCTGCCATGGCGAACCGACCGAAACCACGTTACAAGAGCTGGCCGAAGTGCTCAGTTGCTCGCGTCGCCACGTGCGTTCGTTACTGGGCGCCATGCAGCAACAGGGCTGGCTGACCTGGCAGGCAGAATCGGGGCGCGGCAAGCGTTCGCAACTGACCTTTCACTATACCGGTCTGGCGCTGCAGCAACAGCGTGCCGAGGAGTTGCTGGAGCAGGATCGTATCGATCAACTGGTGCAACTGGTCGGCGATAAAAATGTGGTGCGGCAGATGCTGCTGTCCCAACTGGGCCGCAGCTTTCGTCAGGGTAAACACATCCTGCGCGTGCTCTATTACCGGCAACTGTACAATCTGTTGCCGGGCTCGGCGCTGCGGCGCTCGGAAACCCATTTGGCGAGGCAAATTTTCAGCGGCCTGACGCGGATAAATGAGGAAAACGGGGAACTGGAATCCGATCTTTCTCATCACTGGCAAGCTTTAACGCCGTTGCATTGGCGCTTTTATTTACGCCCGGCCATTCATTTCCACCATGGGCGCGAGCTGGAAATGGAAGATGTCATCAGTTCGCTCAGCCGGTTGATGCCACAACCGCTGTTCTCCCATATCGAACGCGTGACGTCGCCGACGCCCTACGTGATTGACGTGCATCTGCATAGCCCCGATTACTGGTTGCCGTGGCTGCTGGGCAGCGTGCACGCCATGATATTGCCGCGCGAGTGGCAGAGCCTGCCGGAGTTCTCGCGCCATCCGGTCGGTACCGGCCCCTATAGCGTGGTGCGCAATCACCGCAGCCAGATGAAAATTCACGCCTTTGATGATTACTTTGGCTATCGCGCACTGATCGACGAGGTCAATATCTGGGTGCTGCCAGAGGTGACCGAAGAACTGGTACACTCCGGCGTACAGCTCCAGGCGGACGATACCGGGAAAAACGAGCTGGAAAGTCGACTGGAAGAAGGCTGCTATTTTCTGCTATTCGATCAGCGCTCTCCGCTGGCGGCCGATCCGGTCATCCGCAGCTGGTTATGCGAACTGATCAACCCTATTTCGCTCCTGAGCAACGCCGGCCCTGTTTATCAACGCTATTGGTCACCGGCCTACGGCATTCTGCCGCGCTGGCACCACAATCGCGCGCTGGCATTGCAGCCCAAACCGGCCGGATTGACCGAACTGACCCTGACCTACTACAGCGAACACTCGGAGTTCCACGCCATTCAGCAGGCCATCGAGCCGCTGCTGGCGCAGCACGGCATTAAGCTGAATATTCAGATTGTCGATTACGCTACCTGGCATAAAGGCGACGCGAGCACCGATTTGTGGCTCGGCAGCGCCAACTTTTACCTGCCGCTGGAGTTCTCACTGTTCGCCACCCTGTATGAACTGCCGCTGATGCAGCACTGCATGAGTGAGGACTTGTCCGAAGATGCGGCGCTGTGGCGCGCCAATGCCCTGCCGCTGGCGGACTTTTGCCAACGTCTGGTCAGCGGCCATCAATTGCATCCTCTGTTCCACCACTGGCTGCAACTGCATGGCCAGCGCAGCATGCGCGGCGTGCGAATGAACACTCTGGGTTGGTTCGATTTCAAATCCGCCTGGTTTGCGCCGCCGGAAGCATAAGCACCTTTCACCGGCGCCCGTTAGTCTTTACAATGGCGCCGTCTCAACGGGGTGCGAAACGACAGCAGCGTAATGAAAACGCAAGCGGCCGGTTTTGCTGAGAACAAACCCGTCGAACCTGATCCGGTCAATACCGGCGGAGGGATTTGAGCCCAGCGATCCGGCATCAGCCGCTTGCCCCCTCAGATACCCTTGCCCCCCTAAATTTTCAGGAGTGCAAAGTGGTCAAAAAAAGCCTGCCCTTGTTACTGTTGTTTTGCGCAGCACCGGTGTTCGCCAAGCCCACGCTGACGGTCTACACCTACGATTCCTTCGCCGCTGACTGGGGCCCTGGCCCGGCGGTCAAAAAAGCCTTTGAGGCCCAATGTGATTGCGAGCTGAAATTTGTCGCGCTGGAAGACGGTGTCTCACTGCTTAACCGCCTGCGCATGGAAGGCAAAAACAGCGCCGCCGACGTGGTGCTGGGGCTGGACAACAACCTGCTACAGGCGGCGCAGCAAACTGGGCTATTCGCGCCAAGCGACGTCGACAGCAGCAAATTGAACGTACCGGGCGGCTGGCAAGACAAAACCTTCGTCCCCTATGACTACGGCTACTTTGCCTTCGTTTACAACAAAGAAAAGCTGAAAAACCCGCCCAAAAGCCTGCATGAGCTGGTCGACAGCAGCCAGAACTGGAAAGTGATCTATGAGGATCCGCGTACCAGTACCCCAGGTTTGGGTCTGCTGCTGTGGATGCAGAAAGTGTATGGCGATCAGGCACCGGCAGCCTGGCAGAAGCTGGCGAAGAAAACCGTCACCGTGACCAAGGGCTGGAGCGAAGCCTATGGCCTGTTCCTGAAAGGCGAAGGCGATTTGGTGCTTAGCTACACCACCTCCCCAGCCTACCATCTGATTGAAGAAAAAAAAGACAGCTACGCCGCTGCCAACTTCAGTGAAGGCCATTATCTGCAGGTGGAAGTGGCGGGCAAACTCAAGGCCAGCAAGCAACCTGAGTTGGCGGAACGCTTTATGCAATTTATGGTATCCCCGGCGTTCCAAAACGCCATTCCTACCGGCAACTGGATGTACCCGGTGATCAAGACCTCACTGCCGGCCGGATTTGACCAAATGACCGTCCCGCAGACCGCACTGCAGTACAGCGCAGAAGATGTAGCCAAACAACGCAGCAACTGGATCCGGGCATGGCAAACCGCCGTCAGCCACTGATTCCGCGTTGGCTATGGCCGGGGCTGCTGGCCGCCGGCCTGATCCTGACCATCGCCGTGCTGGCGATGGGGTCGCTGTGGCGGCACGCGCCGGACAGCGATTGGCGTGGTATATGGCAAGACAGCTACCTGTGGCACGTAGTGCGCTTCACGTTTTGGCAGGCCCTGCTGTCCGCGCTGATCTCGGTGCTACCCGCGATCCTGCTGGCTCGGGCGCTCTATCGCCGCCGTTTCCCCGGTCGTCAGTTACTGCTGCGGCTCTGCGCCATGACGCTGGTGCTGCCGGTGCTGGTGGCGGTATTCGGCCTGCTCAGCGTATATGGCCGCCAGGGCTGGTTGGCAATGCTGTGTGGCTGGCTGGGCATTAACTACAGTTTCACGCCTTATGGTCTGCAGGGCATCCTGCTGGCGCACATGTTCTTCAACCTGCCGTTGGCGACACGTCTGCTGCTGCAGGCGCTGGAAAACATCCCGGTTGAACAGCGCCAATTGGCAGCCCAGCTGGGCATGAGCGGTTGGCAGCAGTTTCGCTTTGTCGAGTGGCCAGCGCTGCGCCGTCAAATCCTGCCGAGCGGCGCGCTGATCTTTATGCTGTGCTTCGCCAGCTTCGCCACCGTACTGTCGCTGGGAGGTGGGCCGCAGGCAACCACCATCGAACTGGCCATCTATCAGGCTCTCAGTTACGACTACGATCTCAGCCGCGCCGCGCTGCTGGCGCTGATCCAACTGGCATGCTGCCTGGGGCTGGTGATCTTCAGCCAGCGCCTGAGCCAGGCGCTGCCGGTCGGCAATACCCATGCCACTATCTGGCGTAATCCGGAAGACAGCCTGTGGCGACGCATCAGTGACTTTTTGCTGATTGCCGCCGCGTTGCTGCTGCTGTTGCCCCCACTGCTGGCGGTGATCGCCGACGGCGCCAATCAAACGATGGTTAGCGTCCTGCAGCAACAGGTGTTGTGGCAGGCATTGTTCACTTCGTTACGCATCGCTCTGGGGGCGGGCGTACTTTGTGTCGTGCTGACCATGATGCTGCTGTGGAGCAGCCGTGAGCTGAAGCTGCAACAGAGACTGCGTTGGGGGCACGCGCTGGAGTTGAGCGGTATGGTGATCCTGGCGATGCCGGGCATTGTGCTGGCCACCGGTTTCTTCCTGCTGTTGAGCGACACCGTCGGGCTGCCGCAGTCGCCGTACGCGCTGGTGATCCTCACCAATGCGTTGATGGCCGTGCCCTATGCGCTAAAAGTGTTGGAAAACCCCATGCGCGACCTGGCCGAACGTTATAATCCGCTGTGCCTGTCGCTGGATATTCAGGGCTGGCAGCGGCTACGCTGGATTGAGCTGAAAGCGCTGCGCCGCCCGTTGGCCCAGGCGCTGGCCTTCGCCTGCGTACTGTCGATCGGCGATTTCGGCGTGGTGGCACTGTTTGGCAACGAACATTTCCGCACCCTGCCTTTTTACCTGTACCAGCAGATCGGCGCCTACCGCAGTAATGACGGCGCGGTCACCGCGCTGCTGTTGCTGTTGCTGTGCTTCCTGCTGTTTACCCTGATCGAACGCTTACCGGGCCGCTCTGACCGATAGATTTCAAGCTGCAGCAAGGCGGCGACTGAGCGCATTCCCAGGAGCTTAGTTCCCTAAGTGACTGGGATAAGTGAAGAAAGCCAACACAGCGGCAACGTGAAAGATGAAGGACATATGCTAAAGCTTGAAAAACTGACCTACCTGTATGAACACCTGCCAATGCGCTTCGACCTGCGTATTCAACCGGGCGAACGCGTCGCGGTGCTGGGCCCCAGCGGGGCGGGGAAGAGCACTCTGCTCAGCCTGATCGCCGGTTTTCTGCCGTCCGCCAGCGGCAGGTTGCTGCTCAACGGTAGCGACCACACCGGCACGCCGCCAGCCAAGCGCCCGGTCTCGATGCTGTTTCAGGAAAATAACCTGTTCGCCCACCTGACGGTGGCGCAGAACATCGGTTTAGGCCTGGATCCCGGCCTGCGGCTGAATGAGGAGCAGAAGCGGCAGTTGGCGCAAATTGCCCGGCAAGTAGGGCTGGAAGAACATCTGCCCCGCCTGCCGTCGCAACTTTCCGGTGGCCAACGCCAGCGTGCCGCCCTGGCGCGTTGCCTGATCCGCCAGCGGCCCATCCTGTTACTCGACGAACCTTTTTCAGCGCTCGATCCGGCTTTACGCAACGAGATGCTGCAACTGCTGCAGGAAGTTTGCGACCAGCGAAACCTGACGCTGTTGATGGTATCGCACAACCTGGATGACGCCGCACGCATCGCGCCACGGACCCTGCTGGTGGTGGACGGCCGTATTTTTTACGACGGCCCGACGCAGGCGCTGCTGGACGGTAGCGCGCCGGAAGCCAAGGTGCTGGGCATTTCACACAAACCGTGATCTTCCGCCCGTTTTTTATGCTGTGCAAATAAACCAGTTGTGCGAATTTTTCGCCTGTGGTTCTATAAAAACCTGACTTTTTTTACTGATGATAAGGTTCCCTGTGATCGCATCCTCGCTGACTTCGACCCTACTAATTACCGCGCTACCAGCCGCGGTGGTCGTCGTGCGTGTGGTGGTGGTCGTCGGCAATGCGCCGTAGGGTCCGAATCAACGCATCGATTCCCAAACCCCGCCGGCGCAAACCGGGCGGGGTTTTTAGTTTTAGCCCCCTGCCCAGAAAAGCAAACCGGCCTTGAGAAAGGATAGGAACATGGCAATTTCGGGCACGCCACATCAAGGTAACCGCTTCACCGGCGCAGAGTTGATCGTTCATCTGCTGGAGCGTCAGGGCATCACCACCGTCGCCGGCATTCCCGGCGGTGCGGCACTGCCGCTGTATGACGCGCTGAGCCAAAGCACCCGTATTCATCACGTACTGGCTCGCCACGAACAGGGGGCGGGTTTTATGGCGCAGGGTATGGCACGCGCTAACGGCAAGGCGGCGGTTTGTATTGCCTCGAGCGGCCCGGGCGCGACCAATCTGGTCACCGCCATCGCCGACGCCAAACTCGATTCTATCCCGCTGGTGTGCATCACCGGCCAGGTGCCCTCTTCGATGATTGGCACCGACGCCTTCCAGGAAGTGGACACCTATGGGATCTCGATTCCAATCACCAAGCACAACCATTTAGTCCGCGATATCCGCGAACTGCCGCAGGTGATCTGTGACGCATTCCGCATCGCTGAATCCGGCCGCCCTGGCCCGGTGTGGATCGACGTACCGAAAGATGTTCAAACGGCGGTTATCAGCCTGGACGAACTGCCGCCGATCGCCGTTCCCGATGCGGCGCCAACCTTTGAAGCTACCGCCGTGGCGCAGGCCGCCGCGATGATCAATCAGGCCAAACGCCCGGTGTTGTATCTGGGCGGCGGCATCATCTGCGCCAACGCCTATCAGCAGGCGATTGAGCTCGCTGAACGCGCCAACCTGCCCACCACCATGACGCTGATGGCATTGGGCGCCATGCCGGTGCAGCATCCGTTGTCGCTGGGCATGCTGGGTATGCATGCGGCGCGCAGTACCAACTTTATTCTGCAAGAGGCTGATTTACTGATCGTGCTGGGCGCGCGCTTTGACGATCGGGCGATTGGCAAGACCGAGCAATTCTGTCCAAACGCCAGCATCATTCACGTGGACATCGATCGCGCCGAACTGGGCAAGGTAAAGCAGGCCAATATTGCCATTCACGCCGACGTAGGCCAGGTATTGCAACAACTGCTGCCTCAAATCGAAGCGCAGCCACGCAGCGAATGGCTGAGTACCGTCAATGATCTCAAGCGCGAGTTCCCGTTCAGCATGCCTAACGCCGAAGATCCGCTGAGCCACTACGGGCTGGTGCTGGCTGCCGCGCGCTGCGTGGACGAAAACGCCATCATTACCACCGACGTGGGCCAGCATCAGATGTGGGTAGCACAAGCCTATCCGCTGAGCCGACCGCGCCAGTGGCTGACCTCCGGCGGGCTGGGCACCATGGGCTTCGGCCTGCCAGCGGCGATCGGCGCTGCCCTGGCCGAGCCGCAGCGCAAGGTGCTGTGTTTCTCCGGTGACGGCAGCCTGATGATGAATATTCAGGAAATGGCGACCGCCGTCGAACATGACCTGGACGTGAAAATTATCCTGATGAACAACCAGGCGTTGGGGCTGGTGCATCAGCAGCAAACGCTGTTCTACCAGCAGCGCATTTTCGCCGCCGCCTATCCCAAGCGCACCGACTTTATCAAGATTGCCGCCGGTTTCGGGATGGACACCTGCGATTTGAATGCCGCAGAAGATCCGCAAGCGGCACTGGCCGAAGCGATCCAACGTCCAGGGCCTTGCCTGATCCATGCGCTGATTGATATTAATGAAAAAGTTTTCCCGATGGTGCCGCCGGGCGCTGCCAACATCGACATGATTGGAGAATAAGCCATGTCAGAACAACGCAATAACCCACAGGTGATTCTGGAACTGGCGGTACGTAACCACCCTGGCGTGATGTCGCACGTCTGCGGCCTGTTTGCCCGCCGCGCCTTCAACGTGGAGGGCATTCTTTGCCTGCCGCTGAAAGACGGTAAACAAAGCCGCATCTGGCTATTAGTGGCGGACGATCAGCGGCTGATGCAGATGATCAGCCAGGTAGAAAAACTCGAAGATGTGCTGCAGGTAAAACGCCACAGCGAAGACGTGCGGGTGTTTGAACAGCTGGAAGCCTTCTTCCAGTAAGGTGGCAGAACACCAAACCCTATCCACTATGGATTTCACGTGACAGCTAGGCGGCAAGAGCCTGAATCCCCAGGCGCTTACTTAGGTAAGTAACTGGGGTTTAGGGACGCAGCCAACAACGCTGCCGCTTGAAAGACAACGGGGATATCAGCCAGCCAACACCTTCCACAGCAGGTGACGATAAACCGGCATCAGCGGTTGCTGGTGCAGATAATAAAAGGTGCCGATCGCCAATCCCCAGCTCAGGACGCAGGCTATCCGCAGACGTACCGGTGACAGCCACTTGCCAAGCCGGTCAGCGCTGCGTTTGCCTTCGCGCCACCATCGCCAGCTCAGCCAGGCGGCCAACCAAATCAATACCACTACCGCAAACAGCAACCACTTAAATAACGCACTGTTGGCGCTGGCAGGGATATCGATGGCTACGCCGGCCAAAATACCGGGGAAGAAATAGACTGGTGGCCAGGCAATACAGCCGATGATGTTAGGCAACGCGAATTTATACGGCGGCAAATCGAGCATGCCGGCCACCATCGGCACCAGCGGGCGCGTTGGGCCAACAAAGCGCCCAATCAGGATGGTCGCCATACTGTGTTGGTGCAACGCGTGCTCGGTCTTGTCCAGCATCGCTTTGTTCTTCTTCAAGAATGACCAGCGGTGCAGCGGCCCCTTGAAGGCGCGGCCGATAAAGTAAGAAATCCAGTCACCCAACAGGCAACCCACGATGCCCGCAGCCCAGGCATAATAGAAATCTACCTGACCGCTGCCGATCAACGCACCGATACTGGCCATCATGACCGTGCCGGGCAGCAACAGCCCCACCAGCGCCAGCGATTCCAGAAACGCGACAAACATGACCACCATCAGAGTGAAAGCCAATGACTGGGTGATCAAGTGCTGTAAATAGGCTTCCATTAAACCTCTGTTCGTTATCCAAAGCGCGTGGGCGTGGGATTGTCCGGTGCGGCCGGGAGCGAGTCAACCTGTGAATTGTATGCTTTTTTGGCAGAACTGTGCGGCCATGGACAATTACTGTATAAAAACCCATACTATAATTTATCTACCAGAACCAAAGCTTTCGCAAACAGCCAACGACACCACGCCTTGAGCATCAGGGGAATACCCAATGGATGTCAAGTTGCGGCTAGGCGGCAAGAGCGAGAGTCCCCAGGAGCTTACTCAAGTAAGTGACTGGGGTGAACGCACGCAGCCAACAACGCCGCAGCTTGAAATACGAAGGGTATATGATGTCACTCCAACAGGGCTTTCTGCTCACCCGCCACTGGCGTGATACGCCTGCCGGCACCGAGGTGGAGTTTTGGCTGGCGACCGACAATGGGCCGCAGCAACTTCGTCTGGCGCCACAGATCTCCGTAGCCTTTATCCCGGCCGAACAGCGCCAGCGCGCTGAACTGCTGCTGCGTGAGGAGCGGCAACTGGAGCTGAAACCCCTGCCGTTGACTGACTTTCACCATCGCCCGGTGATGGGGCTTTACTGCCGGCAGCATCGCCAATTGATCAAGCTGGAAAAGTTGCTGAAAGACGGCGGCGTCAATGTCTACGAGGCCGATATCCGTCCACCGGAACGCTACCTGATGGAGCGTTTCATCACCGCACCGGTGTGGTTCAGCGGCCAGGCCAACGGCAACGGCCCGCTGCAGGGCGGCCAAATGAAACCGGCGCCGGAATACCGCCCAACCTTGAAGCTGGTCTCCCTGGACATTGAAACCACCGCCCACGGCGAGCTGTACTCGATTGCCCTGGAAGGCTGCGGCCAGCGCCAGGTTTACATGCTTGGGCCCGCCAACGGCGGCAATGAACCACTGGATTTTGAGTTGGAGTACTGCGTCAGCCGTCCGCAAATGCTGGAACGGCTGAACCAATGGCTTGAGCGGCACGATCCCGACGCCATTATTGGCTGGAACCTGGTGCAGTTCGATTTGCGCGTGCTGCAAAAACACGCCGAACGCTATCAGATCCCGCTGCGACTGGGCCGTGGCGGCAACCTGCTGGAGTGGCGCGAACACGGTTTCAAACAGAATCACTTTTTCGCTTCCGCTGCCGGTCGCCTGATTATCGACGGCATTGAAGCGCTGAAATCCGCCACCTGGAACTTTCCGTCGTTCAGCCTGGAACACGTGTCGCAAACGCTGCTGGGAGAAGGCAAGTCTATCGATAACCCTTACCAGCGCATGGCAGAAATCGACCGGCGCTTTGCCGAAGACAAGCCCGCGCTGGCGCGTTACAACCTGAAAGACTGCGAACTGGTTACGCGAATTTTTGCCAAAACCGAGTTGCTGACCTTCCTGCTGGAACGCGCCACGGTTACCGGGCTGGCAGCCGACCGCAGCGGCGGTTCGGTGGCCGCCTTCAGCAATCTGTATATGCCGCGCATGCACCGGCTGGGCTTTGTGGCCCCCAACCTGGGTGAACAGCCCGAGGAACACAGCCCCGGCGGTTTTGTGATGGATTCGCAACCCGGCCTGTATGACTCGGTGCTGGTGCTGGATTACAAGAGCCTGTATCCCTCAATCATCCGCACCTTCCTGATCGATCCGGTCGGCTTGGTCGAAGGCATGCGAAACCCAGGCGATGCGGACTCGGTGCCCGGTTTTCGCCACGCGCGTTTTTCACGCAGCAAGCACTGTTTGCCGGCGATCGTCGAGCAGATCTGGCAAGGCCGTGAAGCGGCGAAACGTCAGCAGAACAAAGCCTTGTCGCAGGCCTTAAAGATCATCATGAACGCGCTGTATGGCGTATTAGGATCGAGCGGCTGTCGTTTTTTCGATCCCCGATTAGCCTCGTCGATCACCCTGCGCGGCCATGAAATCATGCGGCAAACGCGCGAGCTGATCGAGGCGCAGGGGTATCAGGTGATCTACGGCGATACCGACTCGACCTTCGTTTGGCTCAAACAACCGCATGACGAGCAGCAAGCGGCGCAAATAGGCCAAAAGCTGGTGCAACAGGTGAACCAATGGTGGCAACAGCATTTGCAGCAAGAGTACGGGCTGGAAAATGCGCTGGAACTGGAGTTTGAAACCCATTACTCACGTTTCCTGATGCCTACCATTCGCGGCGCCGAGCAGGGCAGCAAAAAACGTTACGCGGGGCTGATCACCCAACCGGACGGCAGCGAAGAGATGGTCTACAAGGGATTGGAAACGGTGCGCACCGACTGGACACCGCTGGCACAGCAGTTTCAGCGCCTGCTGTATCAACGCATTTTTAAATGCCAGCCCTACCAGGATTTTGTGCGTGAATACGTTAGTCAAACGCTTAACGGTGATTTCGACGATCGGCTGGTCTACCGCAAGCGTCTGCGCAGAAAGCTGGACGACTATCAGCGCAACGTTCCACCGCATGTGCGCGCAGCACGTATCGCCGACGACTATAATCGTCAGCAGGGACGACCGTTGCAATACCAAAACGGCGGCTGGATCAGCTATGTCATGACCGTGGCCGGGCCGGAGCCGCTGGAGACCCAGCAGTCGGCGATTGATTATCCCCATTATCTGGAGCGCCAGCTGCAGCCGGTAGCAGACGCTATACTGCCATTTTTACATGACGATTTTACCACGCTGGTGACCGGGCAGATGGGACTGTTTTAACATTCCGCCCGCCAGCAGGGTTTGGTGAAGGGTTAAGAAAAATCATCGGGTTTTGCAGGTGACGAACGCGCCGCCTTCCATTACCATAGCGCCCTTCCCAAATTCTGGACCCACACACCCCCCATGTCGTCTGACGATGTATGCATGGGATGAATAGCTATTGCCCGCCATATTAAAATAAATCGGGATTAGCAGACGTTTGATACGGGTGCCGCGGCCCTTTCCGCCCGGTAACAAGACTTACTTAAAAGAATCGAGCCGACAATATATGCCTTTTACACTTGGTCAACGCTGGATCAGCGATACGGAAAGCGAATTAGGACTGGGAACCGTCGTGGCGCTGGATGCGCGCATGATTACCCTGCTTTTCCCCGCAACCGGTGAAAACCGCCTCTACGCCAGAAATGACTCGCCAATCACCCGTGTGATGTTCAACCCGGGCGACACCATCAGCAACCACGAAGGGTGGGAACTGCAGGTCGAAGAGGTCAAAGAGGATAACGGTCTGCTGACCTATATCGGCACCCGCCTGGATACCCAGGAGAGCGGTGTGGCGATGCGCGAAGTGCTGCTGGACAGCAAATTGACCTTCAGCAAGCCGCAGGACCGCCTGTTTGCCGGCCAGATCGACCGTATGGACCGTTTCGCCCTGCGTTTCCGCGCGCGTAAATACCAGAGCGAGCAGTATCGCCTGCCGTTCGCCGGCCTGCGTGGCATGCGTGCCAGCCTGATCCCGCACCAGTTGCATATCGCCTATGAAGTCGGCCAGCGTCATGCGCCGCGCGTTTTGTTGGCGGACGAAGTTGGATTGGGTAAAACCATCGAAGCCGGGATGATTATCCACCAGCAGTTGCTGGCAGGCCGCGCCGAGCGCGTATTGATCGTGGTGCCGGAAACCCTGCAGCACCAGTGGCTGGTCGAAATGATGCGCCGCTTCAACCTGTATTTCTCTCTGTTTGACGACAGCCGTTACTCAGAGGCCAAACTCGACAGCAGCAACCCGTTTGAAACCGAACAGCTGGTGATCTGCTCGCTGGACTTCGTACGCCGCAACAAGCAGCGCCTGGAAGAACTGGCCGATGCCCAGTGGGATCTGTTGGTGGTGGATGAAGCGCACCATCTGGCCTGGAGCGAAGATGCGCCGAGCCGTGAATACCAGGTGATCGAACAACTGGCAGAACACATTCCCGGCGTGCTGCTGCTGACCGCAACGCCAGAGCAACTTGGCCAACAAAGCCACTTCGCCCGTCTGCGCCTGCTGGATCCGAACCGTTTCCACGACTACCACGATTTTGTTGCCGAACAGCAAAAATATCGCCCGGTGGCCGATGCCGTTACCTTGCTGCTCAGCGGTGAGCGCCTGGCCGACGACAAGCTGAACCTGCTCGGCGAGCTGATCGACGAACAAGACATTGAACCGCTGCTGAAAGCCGCCAACAGCGACGGTGAAAACAGCGAGCAGGCGCGTCAGGAACTGGTCACCATGCTGATGGACCGCCACGGCACCAGCCGCGTGCTGTTCCGTAACACGCGCAACGGTGTCAAAGGCTTCCCGCACCGCAACCTGCACCAGATCAAACTGCCGTTGCCGACCCAGTACCAGACCGCCATTAAAGTGTCCGGCATCATGGGCGCGAAGAAAACCGTTGAGGCGCGCGCACGCGACATGCTCTATCCAGAGCAAATCTATCAGGAATTCGAAGGCGAGAACGCCACCTGGTGGAACTTCGATCCTCGCGTCGAATGGTTACTGAACTATCTGGTGACCAATCGCCACGAAAAAGTGCTGGTGATCTGCGCCAAGGCCGCCACCGCGCTGCAATTGGAGCAAGTGCTACGGGAACGTGAAGCTATCCGTGCCGCCGTGTTCCACGAAGGCCTGTCGATTATCGAACGCGACCGCGCCGCCGCTTACTTCGCCTCCGAAGAAGACGGTGCCCAGGTGCTGTTGTGTTCCGAGATCGGCTCCGAAGGCCGTAACTTCCAGTTCGCCAGCCATCTGGTGATGTTCGACCTGCCGTTCAACCCGGACCTGCTGGAACAGCGTATTGGCCGTCTGGACCGTATCGGCCAGATGCATGACATTCAAATCATGGTGCCGTACCTGGAGAACACCGCTCAGGCAGTTCTGGGCCGCTGGTTCCACGAAGGGCTCGATGCCTTCGAGCATACCTGCCCGACCGGCCGTACCATCTACGACAGCGGCTACGAGCAGCTGATCGCTTTCCTGGCTTCGCCGACCGAGCAGGAAGGGCTGGACGAGTTCATTCACGCCTGCCGCCAGCAGCACGACCACCTGAAAATGCAGCTCGAGCAGGGCCGTGACCGCCTGCTGGAAATGCACTCCAACGGCGGCGAGAAAGCGCAGGCGCTGGCGGAAGCCATTGCCAATCAGGACAACGACGTCAATCTGGTGGGCTTCGCGCTGAACCTGTTCGATATCGTCGGCATCAACCAGGACGATCGCAGCGACAACCTGATTGTTCTGACGCCGTCCGACCACATGCTGGTGCCCGACTTCCCGGGTCTGCCGCAGGACGGCTGTACCGTCACCTTCGATCGCGAACAGGCCCTGTCGCGTGAGGATGCCCAGTTCGTCAGTTGGGAACACCCGATTATCCGCAACGGCCTGGATTTGATCCTGTCCGGCGATACCGGCAGCTGTGCAGTTTCTCTGTTGAAAAACAAGGCACTGCCGGTCGGTACCCTGCTGGTCGAGCTGGTGTATGTGGTCGAAGCGCAGGCGCCGAAACATCTGCAGCTGACTCGCTTCCTGCCGCCAACGCCAATCCGCATGTTGATGGATCGCAAAGGCACCAATCTGGCAGCGCAGGTTGAATTCGAAAGTTTCAACCGCCAGTTGAACGCGGTCAACCGCCATACCTCCAGCAAGCTGGTCAATGCGGTGCAACAGGATGTGCATGCCATGTTGCAACAGGCGGAAAGCCTGGTTGAAGAACAGGCTCGCGCCCTGATCGAGCAGGCCAAACAGGAAGCGGATGACAAGCTGAGCACCGAGCTGGCTCGTCTGGAAGCCCTGAAGGCGGTCAACCCGAATATTCGTGATGACGAGGTAGAAACGCTGGAGTTCAACCGCAAGCAGGTGCTGCTCAACCTGAATGAGGCGGGATGGCGTCTGGATGCAATCCGTCTGGTGGTCGTCACTCACCAGTAACCCGCGCCAGGGGAACTGCAGTTCCCCTGGCCGTTACTCTCAGCGGAGCCAACAAAATGGAACCCTACAATCCCCCGCAGGGACCGATGCATATCCTGTATCAGGATGAGCACATTATCGTGGTCAACAAGCCAAGTGGCCTGCTGTCGGTCCCGGGCCGTGCGCCGGAAAATAAAGACAGCCTGATGACGCGCATTCAGGCGGATTTTCCGGCTGCCGAATCGGTGCATCGTCTGGATATGGCCACCAGCGGGGTGATTGTGGTGGCGCTGAACAAGGCGGCCGAGCGTGAACTCAAGCGCCAGTTCCGCGAGCGCGAGCCGAAGAAGTCCTACATCGCCCGCGTGTGGGGGCATCTGGCGCAGGATGAAGGTCTGGTGGATTTACCGCTGATTTGCGACTGGCCGAATCGGCCGCTGCAGAAAGTGTGTTTCGAGACCGGCAAAGCGGCGCAAACCGAATATCTGGTGTTGTCACGCGACGCCGACGGCAGCACGCGGGTCAAACTCATGCCGATCACTGGCCGCTCGCACCAGCTGCGCGTGCATATGCTGGCGCTGGGGCATCCTATCCTCGGCGACGGTTTCTATGCCACGCCAGAAGCCAAAGCCATGGCGCCGCGTTTACAGCTGCATGCACAAGAGCTGCGCATTACCCATCCGGCTTTCCAGACGCCGATGCACTTTCGCGTCGAACCCGACTTCTGACCGATATAAAGAGGGGCTCAGAGAATACCGAGCCCTCACCTCTTTTTACTTAAAGCCTTTCTCGCGTTTGATCAGGTCGTAGGCCGCCTGAATTTCCTGCGCTTTCTGCTTGGCCATTTCCATCATTTGCGGCGGCAAACCTTTCGCTACCAGCTTATCCGGATGGTGCTCGCTCATCAGCTTGCGGTAAGCGCGCTTGATGGTGGTCGCGTCGTCGCTGCTGCTGACACCCAATACCTTGCAGGCATCCTCCAGCGTTGGACCGCGTTGCGCCTGTTGGTAACCGCCTTGCGAATAACCGCCCTGCTGACCGCCGCCAAACTGGCGTCCGCCCTCCATCATGCTGAGGAACTGGTCGAACTGCGCACGTGAAATGCCCAGCTCTTCGGCAATCACATACAGTACCTGCCGTTCGTTAGGATGCAGTGACCCGTCGGCAAACGCCGCCTGGATCTGAATTTCCAGAAACATCCTAATCAGGTCAAAACGGCCAAAGCAGATGCTGCGGAACTGCTGCAGCGTTTCTCTCAGCGGGAACTGGCTCTGTTTGCCTTCACGAAACGCCTGCTGCGCCGCGGTACGGGCTTCCCCGTGCAGTTGCAGACGATCCATAAACAGGCTGGCGATCTGAATATCCGCCTCGGTAACGCGCCCTTTTGATTTGGTCAGGTGACCCATCACCTGAAAAGTGGTGCGGAAAAACAGCGTTTGCCGCGTTTGCTGGTCGGTAAAAAAGCCCCGGCTGCGCTTATTGCTACGCGCAGAGTCGATCATATGACCGACAATCAGCCCCAAAACTACACCCCAGAATCCCGCGCCAGCCCAAATGGCCACGATGACCCCGAGCAGTTTTCCCCAATACTGCATATACTCCTCAATTATCATGCCGAAAGCCGACTGCTCCCTTCCGTCTTAGGTAAGGGTTAAGGCGATTTTTCTCAGGATTTGGATTATCATACCTGTCATTTATCTTTGCGCCTATCGACGACGCAAGTAAACGGCCGGATTTAACACTAGCGCAACGCAGATGAGTGATATAGTCTCTGACCGTTTGCCGGACATGACGCCTCTGATGACGGAACACCAAAACCGCGTATGAAAAAAAGTTTCCCAACACTGCTGGCCACACTGATTTGGACGGCACTCTACAGTCAGCACGCGCTGGCTGACCTGGCCGAGCAATGTATGCTTGGCGTTCCTGTTTATGACAAACCGCTGGTCAGCGGCGATCCTAACAGCCTGCCTGTCACCATTCACGCCGATGATTCACGCGCGGACTATCCGAAAAGCGCGCTGTTCACCGGCAACGTGAATATTGAACAAGGCAACAGCACCCTGACCGCCAAACAGGTTGAACTGAACCAGACGCAAGACGCGGGGCAAACCGAACCGGTTCGCACCGTGACCGCTACGGGTGATGTGCACTACAGCGACAACCAGATCAAGTTGAAAGGCCCGAAAGCCTGGTCGAACCTGAATAATAAAGATACCGACGTCTATCAAGGCGACTACCAAATGGTGGGCCGTCAGGGACGTGGCGACGCCGACAAAATGAAGATGCGCGGCGCCAACCGTTACACCATTTTGGAAAACGGGACCTTTACCTCCTGTTTGCCGGGTGATAACAGCTGGAGCGTAGTCGGTTCCGAGGTGATCCACGACCGCGAAGAGCAAGTCGCTGAAATCTGGAACGCCCGCTTCAAAATTGGCGGTGTACCGGTATTCTACAGCCCGTACCTGCAATTGCCGGTCGGTGATAAGCGTCGTTCCGGCTTCCTGATCCCGAACGCAAAATATGGCAGCAGCAATGGCTTTGAGTTCATGCTGCCGTATTACTGGAACATTGCGCCGAACTTCGACGCCACTATCACCCCGCATTACATGTCCAAACGTGGTCTGCAGTTACAGAACGAATTCCGCTACCTGGTGCAGCCGGGTCTGGGCCTGATGGAATTGGACTGGTTGCCGGACGACAAGGAATACAGCAAGGACAATCCTGACGACAGTAAGCGTTGGTTGTTCTACTGGAATCACAACGGCGTGATGGATCAGGTGTGGCGTTTCAACGTCGACTACACCAAGGTCAGCGACTCCAAATACTTTACCGATCTGGATTCCAAATACGGTTCGACCACCGACGGTTATGCGACGCAGAAATTCAGCGTCGGCTACGCCATTGATAACTGGGATGCGACCTTAAGCTCCAAACAGTTCCAGATTTACGACGATACCGATCGCAGCAGCTCAGACTCCTACAAAGTTCAGCCGCAGCTCGACCTGAACTACTATAAAGAGGATCTCGGCCCGTTCGATTTCCGCATTTATGGTCAGGCCGCCAAGTTTATCAGCGTCAACCCCTATAGCCCGGACGCCACCCGTCTGCATATGGAACCGACGCTGAGCCTGCCGTTGACCAACGGCTGGGGCAGTATCAATACCGAAGCCAAGCTGCTGGCGACCCATTACCAGCAGGATATTCCTGACGGTTTCGCCAACAACTACAAGAACCGTACCGGTAGCGACGCCCCCGATCTCGAAGATTCGGTCAACCGCGTGTTGCCGCAGTTCAAGGTCGACGGCAAGATGGTGTTCGATCGCCCAATGAACTGGTCCGAAGGCTATACCCAGACCCTCGAGCCACGCGTACAGTACCTGTATGTACCCTATCGCGACCAAAGTAACATCTACACCTACGACACCACGCTGCTGCAAACCGACTACTCCGGTTTGTTCCGCGACCGCACCTACAGCGGCCTGGATCGCATTGCCTCACAGAACCGCGTATCGACCGGTTTGACCTCGCGTATTTATGATGATGCGCTGGTTGAACGTTTTAACGTTTCCGTGGGTCAAATCTACTACTTCAGCCGTTCCCGTACCGGCGACAAAACGACGAATTACGACAACAATGACGACACCGGTAGCCTGGCCTGGGCCGGCGACACCTATTGGAAGATTGACGATCGTTGGGGTCTGCGTGGCGGCCTGCAGTATGATACGCGTCTCAATAGCGTCTCGTTGGGTAACGCCGTGGTGGAATACCGTCAGGATTCCGAACGCGTATTGCAGTTGAACTACCGTTACGCTACGCCGGAGTATATTGAGACGGCACTGAACACCAGACAGGTGCCGGCTTATCAGGACGGTATTTCGCAGGTGGGCGTCACCGGCAGTTGGCCAATCGCCGATCGCTGGGCCGTCGTGGGGGCTTATTACTACGACACCCGTGCCCAACAGTCCGCCGATCAGTTGCTCGGTCTGAAGTACAACACCTGCTGCTGGGCAGTGACCTTGGGCTACGAGCGCAAGATCACCGACTGGAACAACAGCAACAATACCAGCGTTTATGACAACAAAGTTTCATTCAACATCGAACTGCGTGGCCTGAGCAGCGATCACAGTCTGGGCTCCGCGGAAATGTTGCGTTCCGGCATACTGCCTTACCAGCGTGCATTTTGATACTTTGTAACACTTTGAAAACGAGAACTTTCACCCGCATTTGCGGATTACAGAATGGGAAAAGTATGAAGAACTGGAGAACGCTTATTCTCGGATTGGTGGTTTGTGCCAATACCGCGTTCGCAGCACCCCAAGAAGTGGATAAAGTCGCCGCCGTCGTGGATAACGGCGTGGTACTTGAGAGCGACGTAAACACCCTGTTGCAGTCGGTGAAGCTCAATGCGCAGCAGGCCGGTCAGCAATTGCCGGATGACAAGACCCTGCGTCACCAGATCCTTGAACGTCTGATTATGGATAACATCCAACTGCAGATGGCCAAGAAAATGGGGATTAACGTCTCCGATGCCGATCTGGACAAAGCCATCGGCAACATCGCCGCACAGAACAAAATGAGCATCGATCAGATGCGCAGTCGTCTGGCGTATGAAGGTCTGAACTACAACACTTACCGTTCACAGATCCGCAAAGAAATGCTGATCAGCGAAGTGCGTAACAACGAAGTTCGCCGCCGCGTCACCATCCTGCCTCAGGAAGTGGACTCACTGGCGACCCAGGTTGGCGCTCAGAACGGCAGCGATACCGAAATGAACATCAGCCACATCCTGATCCCGCTGCCGGAGAACCCGACACAGGCGCAGGTTGACGATGCTGAAGCCCTGGCTAAACAGCTGATGGGTGAAATCAACGGCGGCGCCGACTTCGGCAAGCTGGCCATCTCCTACTCTGCAGATTCCCAGGCGCTGAAAGGCGGCAACATGGGCTGGGGCAAGCTGCAGGAGATCCCTACCCTGTTCGCCGAAAGACTGGTTAACGCCAAAAAAGGCGACGTGGTTGGGCCAATCCGTTCCGGCGTCGGCTTCCACATCCTGAAAGTGAATGATATCCGTGGCGCCAACCAGTCGGTATCTGTCACCGAGGTTCATGCTCGTCACATTCTGCTGAAACCTTCCGTGGTGCTGACCGACGATCAGGCGCGTGCCAAGCTGCAGGCGGTAGCCGAAGCTATCAAGAGCGGTCGCGCCAAGTTTGCTGACGAAGCCAAACAGCTTTCTCAGGATCCGGGTTCTGCACTGCAGGGCGGCGATCTGGGCTGGGCTTCTCCAGACATCTACGATCCGGCCTTCCGCGACGCGTTGATGAAGCTGAGCAAAGGCGAGGTCAGCCAACCGGTACACTCTTCCTTCGGCTGGCACCTGATCCAGCTGCTGGATACGCGTCAGGTGGACAAAACCGATGCGGCGCAAAAAGATCGCGCTTACCGCATGCTGTTCAACCGCAAGTTTGCTGAAGAAGCGCAGACCTGGATGCAGGAACAACGTGCTCAGGCTTACGTGAAGATCCTTGACGGTAATGCACAACAATAATCGTATCGTAATCACCCCCGGCGAGCCTGCCGGGGTTGGGCCGGATTTAGTGGCAGCGCTGGCGCAACGGGATTGGCCTGTTGAACTGGTGGTGTGCGCGGATCCGGCCTTGTTGCTTGAACGCGCCCGACAGTTGAACCTGCCGCTACAGCTGCGCACCTATCAGCCACAGCACCCCGCTCAGCCACAGCGTGCGGGTACGTTGACGGTATTGCCGGTTGCGACTGCTCATCCAGTAGTGGCTGGTGAGCTGAATGTCGGTAACAGTGCTTACGTGGTGGAAACGCTGGCGCGCGCCTGCGACGGTTGCCTGAACGGCGAGTTTGCTGCGCTGATCACCGGCCCGGTGAACAAGGGCGTGATCAACGACGCCGGTGTGCCCTTTATCGGCCATACCGAATTTTTTGCCGATCGCAGCGGTTGCGACCGCGTGGTAATGATGCTGGCGACCGAAGAGCTGCGCGTAGCGCTGGCTACCACCCACCTGCCTTTGCTGGCAGTGCCTGGTGCCATCACTCGCCAAAGCCTGTTCGAAGTCATCCGTATTCTCGACAACGATCTGAAAACCAAATTTGGCATCGCCCAGCCGCAGATATATGTCTGCGGACTGAACCCGCATGCGGGAGAAGGCGGCCATATGGGACGCGAAGAGATAGATACCATCATCCCGGCGCTAGACGCGCTGCGGACTGAAGGTATTCATCTGATCGGCCCGCTGCCGGCGGACACCCTGTTCCAGCCCAAGTATCTGCAACATGCGGATGCGGTGCTGGCGATGTATCACGATCAGGGCCTGCCGGTGCTAAAATACCAAGGGTTCGGCCGGGCGGTAAACATTACCCTCGGTTTGCCTTTTATCCGTACCTCGGTCGACCACGGTACCGCTCTGGAACTGGCCGGCACCGGCACCGCCGATGCCGGCAGTTTCAAAACGGCCTTGAATCTCGCCATTAAAATGATAATTAATTGTAATGAATAATAAAGTCCACCAAGGGCACTTTGCCCGCAAACGCTTTGGACAGAACTTTTTAACCGATCAGTTTGTCATCGATAGCATTGTTTCCGCCATTCACCCAATGCCGGGCGAAGCGGTCGTTGAAATCGGTCCCGGCCTGGGCGCACTGACCGAGCCGGTCGGCGCGCGCATGGACCGTATGACGGTGATTGAGCTGGACCGCGATCTGGCGGCCCGTCTGGCAAACCACCCGCAGTTGAAAGACAAGCTGACCATTCACCAGCAAGATGCCATGACGGTGAACTTCGCCGAAATGGCCGAGCAGGCTGGCCAACCGCTGCGCGTATTTGGTAACCTGCCGTACAACATCTCGACGCCGCTGATGTTCCACCTTTTCAGCTATACTCAGGCCATTCGCGACATGCACTTTATGTTGCAAAAAGAGGTGGTCAACCGCCTGGTTGCCGGCCCTAACAGCAAAGCCTACGGGCGTTTAACCGTGATGGCGCAGTACTACTGCAACGTTATTCCGGTGCTGGAAGTGCCACCAACTTCGTTCACTCCGGCGCCGAAAGTGGATTCCGCAGTGGTACGTCTGGTACCGCACAAGGTGAATCCAAATCCGGTGGGTGACGTGCGCATGCTGAGCCGCATCACGACTCAGGCGTTCAACCAGCGCCGGAAAACTGTCCGCAATAGCCTGGGGGATTTGTTCACTCCGGAGCAACTGACGGAATTGGGTATCGATCCGGTACTTAGAGCAGAAAATATTTCTGTGGCGCAATACTGTAAGCTGGCTAACTGGCTTTCAGCCAATCCCGCGCCGCAGCAATAAGGAGTAGTGATCATGATTGATTCGCCTCGCGTATGTATTCAGGTACAAAGTGTCTATGTGGAATCACAGTCGATACCTGAGGAAGAACGTTACGTCTTCGCTTATACCATCACCATTCGCAATTTGGGGCGTTTCAACGTGCAGCTGCTCGGCCGTTACTGGTTGATCACCAACAGCAATGGCCGTCAAACCGAAGTTCAGGGCGAAGGCGTGGTCGGCGAGCAGCCGCTCATTCCGCCCGGGGGCGAATTCCAATACACCAGCGGCGCCATTCTTGAAACGCCGCTGGGTACCATGGAAGGCCATTACGAAATGGTTGATCATCAGGGTCAGCCGTTCCAGACCGCTATTCCCGTGTTCCGCTTAGCCATTCCAACGCTGATTCACTGATTATGTCGACATATCTTATCGGCGACGTTCATGGCTGTTTTGATGAACTCAAGTCGCTATTGGCCCAGGTTGCCTTCGATCCCCAACATGACCAGCTGTGGCTGACCGGCGATCTGGTCGCGCGTGGCCCCGGTTCACTAGACGTGCTGCGCTACGTGCGCTCACTCGGACCGGCAGTACGCATGGTGCTGGGCAATCACGATCTGCATCTGCTGGCCGTTTATGCCGGCATCAGCCGCAATAAACCCAAAGATCGCATTACGTCGTTGCTGGAAGCGCCAGACGCCGATGAGCTGATCAACTGGCTGCGCCGCCAACCGGTGCTGCAGGTCGATGAGCAACTCAAGCTGGTGATGGCGCATGCCGGCATCACGCCGCAGTGGGACATTGAAACTGCGCAAACCTGTGCCCGTGAAGTGGAAGCCGTACTGAGCAGCGACAGCTATCCGCTGTTCCTCGACGCCATGTACGGTGACATGCCGAACAACTGGAGCCCGGAACTGAGCGGGCTGGCGCGCTTGCGTTTCAGCACCAATGCCCTGACGCGCATGCGCTACTGCTTCCCGAACGGCCAACTCGATATGATCTGCAAAGATGCGCCAGGCACTGCGCCTGCTCCGCTGAAACCCTGGTTTGATTTGCCACGATTGGTCGACGCCGATTACACCATTGTTTTCGGTCACTGGGCATCACTGGAAGGCAAAGGCACGCCGGAAGGCATTATTGGCCTGGATACCGGCTGTTGCTGGGGGGGCGATTTGACCATGTTGCGTTGGGAAGACCGGCAGTACTTTACCCAACCGGCCCATCGCAGCGATCTGTCCGACAGCGTACACCAGCAGGCCGCGTCATAATCCCGTCGGGGCGGTCAATGCCGCCCCGCTGTTTTCTTCTTAAGCCCCAATCACTCCACCGTCTTCACGCGTAATCATCAACACCGATGAGCGCGGACGCGGGCTATTGTTCGGGAAATGAGAATCACCTTCTTCACCCGGGTGCTGTACGTTGACGAACATCGTCTTGTAATCGGGGGTAAAGGTAATGCCGGTCAGTTCGCATGACTTTGGCCCAACCATAAAGCGGCGGATTTCGCCACTTTGCGGATCGCCCACCAGCATTTGGTTGTTGCCCTGTCCGGCATAGTCGCCCTTGTTGCTGTATTTGCCGTCGGTGAGGATCCACAGGCGACCGGTCTTATCAAAGCCCAGTCCGTCCGGACTGTTGAAAGTATTGTCGGCCGTGATATTGGGTGTGCCGCGATTCACGCCTTCCGGATGGGCAATCGGGTTACCGCACAGCGCGTAAATATCCCAGTTGAATGACGCAGCAGTGGCATCACCGCCTTCATCCCAACGGATAATTTGGCCGTAGACATTGTTCGGTCGCGGGTTAGCGGCATTCAACGGCATGCCTTCTTCACCACGTTTGCTGTTGTTGGTCAGCGTGCAGTAGGCGCGCCCATCATGTGGATTGACGGCGATCCATTCCGGCCGGTCCATTTTGGTAGCCCCCACCTGCGCCGCAGCCTTGCGGGCGAAGATCAACACTTCCGCCTCATCGCGGAAACCATTTTCCGGCGTCAGGCCATTTTTACCGAACTCCAGCGCTATCCAGCGCCCGGTACCTTTCAGCGGTGTGCCGTTGGCGTCCCCGTCAAACTGCGCCACATATAAAGTGCCTTCGTCCAGCAGGCTGCGGTTGTTGGCCGGGTTAGCCACGTCAACCACGCCTTTGGATACGTATTTATAGATGTGCTCACCACGCTCATCGTCACCCATGTAGACCACCAGGCGACCATCCTTGGCGACGGTCACCGCCGCATTTTCATGTTTGAAGCGGCCCAGCGCGGTATGTTTGATTGGCGTTGAGCCAGGGTTCATCGGGTCGATTTCGACGATCCAGCCATGACGATTGAATTCATTAGGGTTCTTCGCCACGTCAAAGCGTTCATCGTAATCCGGCCAGTTACGTTCAGGTTCGCTGACTTTCAACGTATAGCGCTTTTGGTCCGCCGTGGTCTTGTAGTCAGCCTGATGAGTGCCGAAATAGGTATCGAAATTCTCTTCGCAGGTCAGGTAAGTGCCCCAAGGGGTTTTCCCGTTGGCGCAGTTACCGAAGGTGCCCAATACCTTGCGGCCGCCAGGATCCGCCGCCGTTTGCAGCAGCGCGTGCCCGGCAGCCGGGCCGCTGAATTGCATCTCGGTGTTGGCGGTGATCCGGCGGTTATAACGCGATGGGCGCTCGACCTCCCAACGTTGGCTATCACCCACACGGCGTACCGCCACGATAGAAACGCCATGGGCAGCCTGTGACTTGCGCACGTCTTCAAGACTAGTGGCTTTGGTGCCGCCATGAGCAAACAGGTATTGCTCGTTGACGTATTCGTTGTTGATGGCCATCACGCCGTGATTGTCATCAATCGGGAAGAAGCTCATACCGTCATTATTATCGCCGAATTGCTTTTCCTGATCGGCAGCGCTGTTGTTGCCCTGTGGGTCGAAAGCGGCAGCTCCCTCAACCAGCGGCTCACCCCAGGAGATCAGCACCTCGGCGCGATACCCTGGCGCAATCGCCACCTCATCAGCGGTGGAAGCGGCAATCCCTTTAAAGCCCAGCAGCTTGTTCGGTGGCAAATCTTCCGCCAGAGCCTGAGCGGAAACCGTCCAAATACCGCCGCCGAGGAAACCGGCCAGGCCAACGGCACCGGCGCTGCCCAGCAACAGTTTACGGCGAGTGGGATCGGTCAGGCGATCGGCATCTAATTGCTCAATTTTGGTCGTCATAGGTTTATTTCCTTTTTAATATGGCGCCGCGATCGAGATTCACCAGAGTTGCCGGGGCGCTCAGAGTTGGGCTTCATACTAATCAGGAAGTGTGACGAAAATGTTACAACGAAAAGTCAGGGAGAGGTGGGGGGTAAAAAGACAAAGGGCGCAATCACTTGCGCCCTCAGAAGGATACGGTTAATCGCCGGCCATTAACGGCGTTCCAGGATCTCGAAACAATAGCTGTGAGAATTCAACTCATCGGCATCGTGAAACTCGCTGAATGAGGTTTCCCATTCGTCCGGCTCATAGTCTGGGAAATGGGTGTCACCGCCGACTTCGGCATCGATATGCGTCAGGTACATACGGTTAGCGCGTGCCAGGAACTGGGTATAAATACGCCCGCCGCCCATCACCATCACTTCTTCCACATCACCGGCTGCGGCCAGCGCTTCGTCCAGTGAAGTCGCCCAGGTCACCCCGGCGTCGGTGCCAGGACGGCTGCTCAACACGATGTTATGGCGGCCCGGTAACGGACGACCAATAGACTCGAAAGTTTTACGGCCCATAATAACCGGTTTATTCAGCGTGTTACGTTTAAACCACGCGAGGTCCGCCGGCAGGTGCCAAGGCATGGCGTTTTCCATGCCAATAACGCGATCCGCCGCCAAGGCAGCGATCAGGCTGATAATCATTGTTAAACCCTGTGTAGGCAGCAAAATTGCTCACACTATACGTAAAGCCCCAACGGTCGTCGATAGGCTAATCAAGCAATATGAATATATAAGATAGCTCTTATCAGTATATCTAATGCCCAACAATTTTTGGCCCATGATCCTTAAACGCCGGGACGTTTGCGGTATAACCACAGCCCAGGTAATGACAGCCCAATCGATAATGCCCCCACGATAAAGCAGGCTTTGAGGAAGTTGGTCATCATGGTGGCCATCAGCGCCTCGCTGTAACCCAGATGCGAAATCTCCACCACGCTGATCATCGCGGTATAGGCCGAGATACCGGGGAACATCGGGATCACTGCCGCCACGGTAAACACCTTCGGATGCGCCAACAGCCAGCGCGACCAATAAATACCGATGATGCCAATCAGGATCGCCGCCAGCAGCGATGACCATTCAATATTCATCCCCACATGCATCATCAGCATGCGGGAGCCGTGGCCAATCGCCCCCAACAGCGCGCAATAGCGCAGTGCGCGCAGCGGCACGTTGAACACCATGGCGAAACCCAACGCCGGCACCGCCGCCAGCAGCATATCCTGCAATAAGGCCCAGAGCAGACTCATGACCACCCCCGCAGATCCCACAGCGACATCGCCATCACCACGCCGATACAGGTAGCCAGCGTCAGCAGACTGGCCATCGCCCAGCGCGCCAAACCGGTATTGACGTGGCCCTTGAACATGTCGGCCACCGCGTTAATCAGCGGGAAACCGGGCACCAGCAGCAATACGCTGGCGGCCATCGCCACGGTGGAGGTTTCGTTAAACAGCGGCAGCCGCAGCAACAGCCCGGAAACCGAGGTCGCGACAAAGGCCGTCAGGCAAAAGTTAATCAAGGGATTCATGTGGCGCGCGGTCAGCACCTGACGCACCGACATAGCCATGCCGCTGGCAATAAAGGTGACGGCAAAGGCCTTTTGATCGCCGCCGTTCAGCACGCTGAAACAACCGCATGACAGCGCCACCATCAATACCACCAACCAGCGTGGATAACGCAAAGGGCGGATCTTGTCGAAGCGCCGGGCAACGTCATGCACATCCGCCAGCCGATGCTCTGCCAAAATAACGATGTGCTGCACCTCCGTCACCATCTGCATATTGATGCCGCGATCGACGTTCTTGCGCGTGGTGGTCAGACACTCACCGTGGCTGATGGTGGTCAGCACCACCGCATTGGCCGAGATCGAACTTTCAACGCTGTCCATCCCCAGCGCTATCCCCAATCGGGTCGATAACTGCTCCACCACCGTGCTCTCGGCACCGTGCTGCAGCAACAGTAAAGCGCACTGAATGCACAGGCGGGTAATTTCACGCTGCTGTCGCTGCGCTTCCGGCTGGTCTATATGGGTTGTCTGATACATGAGGCCCCGTCGAGATCCCTGAGTGAATATTCATCATATTGCCAAACATTACCTCATTTGGTTGATGCGTATCAGGGGACGTGGCGTTATTATCGCCTCCATTACGCCTTTTGTGCAGAGAGTCAAATCATGCTTGAAACTTCGCTGTTCGTTGCTGGTATCGCCACCTTGGGCATGCTGTCACCCGGCCCGGACTTTTTCCTGGTGATCAAGAACGCCGCCCGCTACCCGCGTCTGGCCGCGATGATGACGGCTTTCGGCGTGATCTGCGGCGTCGCCACTCACATGTCTTACTGCGTCGCCGGGCTGGCGGTCGTGATCACCACCACGCCATGGCTGTTCAACGTGCTGAAATACGCCGGTGCGGTCTACCTGATTTGGGTCGGCATTCAGGCACTGCTGTCGCGCAGCGGCAGCAAGATGAACGTCAGTAACCTGCCGCCGCAGCAAACAAGCCTGAAAAGCGCCTTCGTACAGGGCTATCTGTGCAATTTGCTCAACCCAAAAGCTACGCTGTTCTTCCTGGCGGTATTCACCCAGGTGCTGCAAATCGACTCAGGGTTGGGCGAAAAACTGTGGTATGCGGGAATTATCCTTGGCCTGTCTGTTCTCTGGTGGCCAGTTCTGGTGTTCCTGATCCAAAGCGGACCGGTGCGTCGTGGCCTGGAGAAAACGCAAAAGGTGGTGGATAAGCTGCTGGGCGGGATGCTGATTGCTCTGGGTATCAAGGTGGCGCTGAGTTAATTCGGCCATCGTGGGCGCAGCCCGACGGCTGCGCCCATTAGGCTTATCCCTTGGCTTCCACCACCTCATCTTCCGGCGCTTTGCCATCAATACTGCCACGCCAACCACTCTGCGGTACTCGCGCCAACCGATCCTGATCCTGTTCGATGGCCGCGCTGAGCATTTCTTTCGCCCGCTGCAGGCTGGCAACGCGGAATTCGGTATCCTGATAATTATCCAGCGTGTCTTCCAGCATTTTCAGGTTATAGCGGCGGAAAGTATCCGCTTTTTCCCGCGCCTCGTAGGCGTCCAGCCCCAGCAGCTCCAGCGTTTCGCGGCCTATGCGTAGCGAGCTTTCAAAGGTTTCACGCTCCGGCTTTTCCACGCCTAACTGACGCAGCTGATACCAGTGATCGACATCACGCGCGCGCGCTACCACTTTCAGGTGCGGGAAGTGCCGTTTGGCCAATTCGGTCAGTTGCAGGTTAGCCTCCACGTCGTCGATGGCGTTGATCAACACCTTGGCGTGCTCGGCACCGGCGGCCTCCAGCAGATCGGCGCGGGTGGCATCACCATAAAACACCTTGGTATCGAACTTGCGCAGCGTTTCAATATGGTCAGGATCGTGATCCAACACCACGGTATGTACGCCATTGGCCAGTAGTAAACGGCCGGCTATCTGACCGAAACGACCAAACCCGGCGATGATCACGCTGGCATTCTCTTCATCAATCACATCCGCCGGGCGTTCGTCTTTCGGCGTATTTTTCTCGAGCCGTGTTGCCACCACCAGCAGCAGCGGCGTCGCCGCCATCGACAGGGCAACCGCCAGCGTCAATGATTTGGCCCAGTCTGGCGGCAATACTCCGGCCAGTTGAGCGGCGCCGAAGATCACGAAGGCAAACTCACTGCCCTGACCCAGCAGGATCGCGAACATGCCGCGTTGACGCTTCGGCACCCCAAGCCAGGGGCCAATCAGCCACAGCAGCGCCGCCTTGATCAGCATAAAGCCCAGCAGCAGTGAGGCGATCAGCAGCGGGTGATGGAACAAGGTACCGAAGTCGATCGACATGCCAACGCCGATAAAGAACAGCCCGAGCAGCAGCCCCTTGAACGGCTGAATATCGCTTTCCAGCGCATGGCGGTATTCAGAGCTCGCCAGCAGCACCCCGGCGAGGAAGGCGCCCATCGCCATCGACAGCCCGGCCATTTCCAGCAGAATGCCAAAGCCGAACACCAGGAACAGCGCCACGGCGCTGAAAACCTCACGCATGCCCGATCGCGCGACAAAATGCAGCAGCGGCCGGGTCACATAGCGCCCCAGCAGTACCACTATTGCCAGCGCACCCACCACTTTGGCCGCTGACAGGGAAAACGCCGCTAACGTAGTCGTGGCACCGCTGCTGGCCAGCAGTGGGATCATCGCCACCAGGGGGATCGCCGCGATATCCTGGAACAGCAGTGCCGCAAACGCACTGCGACCAATCGGCGACGGCGTCAGGTTACGTTCGCTCATGGCCTGCATGGCGATGGCGGTGGATGACAACGCCAGCGTCAGGCCAATCAGCAGCGCCACCTTCCAGTTCAATCCGAGGAAGTAGCAAAAGGCGCTCAGCGCCAATCCGCATGCTGCCATCTGAATAATGCCACCGCCAAATACCGAGGCGCGCAGCGTCCACAGCCGTTTCGGATCCAACTCCAGGCCGATGATAAACAGCATCAGCACCACGCCGATTTCGGCAAAGGTGAGGATCGATTCGGCATCGGAGACCAGCTTCAGCCCCCAGGGGCCAATAATGCAGCCGGCAATCAGGTAGCCCAACACCGAGCCCAGCCCGAGCCGCACCGCAATCGGCACAAACAACGCGGCCGATCCCAAATAGATCAGCCCCTCAATCATCATCTGGTGATTATCCATGCTCAACTCCCTGCTCGGCGGGTTCACCGTGTTCCATCAGATAGGCTACCAGCCGTTGACGGTAGGCTTCCCCTGCCGCAATCAGCGCCGGTTCATTGCAGGTAAAGGTGTTATGCACGGCAAAATACGGTTGCCAATGCATACCGCAGTACAGCGCCGTCGCTTGCAGCGGCTGCCCGAGAGCCGCGAAGTTCGGGTAATCGCCCAGCTCGAAATGGTGTTCATCGCCACCGCTGGTCACTGCCCACAGCACATCTTTGCCCACCAGAGCATTGCCTTCATGACCATAGGCCCAGCCGTGCTCCAGCACCTTATCGATCCACAATTTCAGCAGCGGCGGTTGGCTGTACCATTGCATCGGATGTTGCAGCACTACCAGATCGGCGCGCTCCAGTGCCCGCTGTTCGGCATTGATATCGATGTTGAAGTCGGGATACAGCTCATACAGCGAGCGTACCTCCACCTCGGGAATATCCTTCACGGCCTGCAGCAGGCGGTGATTGGCATGCGAATGCCGGGGATAGGGATGGGCGTAAATAATCAGAATCATTGTTGTCGTCGTTCCTTCGTTCCATGCCAATACATCAAGCATATACCAATCACACAGGGTGACAGTTTGCTGAATGATTGATAGCGGAAATTTCTAATTCACGACAACAAATTCACTGAACAAGTTAAAAAAATAAGGGCGCTGCAATGAACTGCAGCGCCCTGGCTTTTACGGCATCATCGAATTACTTGGTGATACGCGCGTGCAACTCCTGCACCGAAGTCACCTGCTCGGTCGGATCCGCTTTTAGCGCCATCGCGGTGGCAAAGCCGCCGTTCAGGGTCGTATCGTAATGCACCTTGTACTGCAATGCGCTACGACGGATCAGCTTGGAGTCCTCAATCGCCTGGCGACCGGCGGTGGTGTTGACGATGTAGGTGTATTCGCCATTCTTGATACGGTCCTGAATGTGCGGACGGCCTTCATGCACCTTGTTGACCAGGCGTGGGTTAATCCCCGCTTCGCCCAGCACCACGGCGGTACCGTGAGTGGCATCCAGCTCGAAGCCCTGTTTCAGCAGGCTTGCCGCCAGATCTACTACCCGGGCTTTATCGCCTTCACGCACCGACAGCAGCGCACGGCCCTGTTTTTTCATGCCTGACTGGCTGCCGAGCATCGCCTTGGAGAAGGCCTCGGCAAAGGTGCGGCCCACGCCCATCACTTCCCCGGTAGAGCGCATTTCCGGCCCTAAAATCGGGTCGACGCCTGGGAACTTGTTGAACGGCAGCACCACTTCTTTTACCGAGTAGTAAGGCGGGATGACTTCTTCCGTCACGCCCTGCTCTGCCAGGGTTTTGCCTGCCATCACGCGCGCAGCCACTTTGGCCAACGGCACGCCGGTGGCCTTGGAAACAAACGGCACGGTACGCGCGGCGCGTGGGTTGACTTCAATCAGGTAGACTTCATTGTTCTTCACGGCGAACTGCACGTTCATCAAACCGCGCACCTGCAGCTCAAACGCCAGTTTCTCAACCTGCTGACGCATCACGTCCTGAATTTCCTTGCTCAGGGTGTAGGCCGGCAGTGAACAAGCCGAGTCACCGGAGTGCACGCCCGCCTGTTCGATGTGTTCCATGATGCCACCGATCAGCACTCGTTCGCCGTCGCAGATGGCGTCGACGTCGACTTCTACCGCGTCATCCAGGAAGCGGTCCAGCAGCACCGGGGCGTCGTTGGAGACGCTGACTGCGTTTTGGAAGTAACGGCGCAGGTCGATTTCGTCGTAAACGATTTCCATCGCCCGACCGCCCAGCACATAAGAAGGACGTACCACCAGCGGGTAACCGATCCCGGCCGCTTTCTCTACCGCCTGCTCAATGGTTGCCACGGTGGCGTTGGCCGGCTGTTTCAGGCCCAGACGGTGTACCGCCTGCTGGAAACGCTCACGGTCCTCGGCGCGGTCAATCGCGTCCGGGCTGGTGCCGATAATAGGTACGCCTGCGGCTTCCAGCTCGCGCGCCAATTTCAGCGGCGTCTGGCCACCGTATTGCACGATAACGCCTTTCGGCTTCTCGATGCGCACGATTTCCAGTACGTCTTCCAACGTTACCGGCTCGAAGTACAGACGGTCGGAGGTGTCGTAGTCGGTAGACACGGTTTCTGGGTTACAGTTGACCATGATGGTCTCGTAACCGTCTTCGCGCAGCGCCAGCGAGGCGTGCACACAGCAGTAATCGAATTCGATACCCTGGCCGATACGGTTTGGCCCGCCGCCCAGCACCATCACTTTCGGACGGTCGTTGGTCGGGTTGGACTCGCACTCTTCTTCATAGGTGGAGTACATGTAAGCGGTGTCGGTGGCGAATTCCGCCGCGCAGGTATCCACGCGCTTGTAAACCGGGTGCAGGCCATAGCCATGACGCAGCTTGCGGATTTCGCTTTCGGCGACGCCGGCCAAGGTGGCCAGACGCGCATCGGCGAAGCCTTTGCGCTTCAGGGTGCGCAGGAACTCTTTCGTCAGGCCGTTGATGCCGGTACCGGCAACCTGCTCTTCCAGACGCACCAGCTCTTCAATCTGCACCAGGAACCAGCGGTCTACGTTAGTCAGGTTGAAGACGCCGTCAACGGACAGGCCGGCGCGGAAGGCATCAGCGATGTACCAGATGCGGTCAGAACCGGCGTCTTTCAGCTCACGACGGATTTTGGTCAGTGCTTCCGGGTCATCCAGGCTCACTTTAGGGTCAAAACCGGTGGCGCCCACTTCCAGCCCGCGCAATGCTTTCTGCAGTGACTCTTGCTGGGTACGGCCAATCGCCATCACTTCGCCGACGGATTTCATCTGGGTAGTCAGACGGTCATTGGCACCGGCAAATTTCTCAAAGTTGAAACGAGGGATCTTGGTCACGACGTAGTCGATGGACGGTTCAAACGACGCCGGCGTACGGCCACCTGTGATGTCGTTCATCAGCTCATCGAGGGTGTAACCCACCGCCAGTTTGGCGGCGATTTTGGCAATCGGGAAGCCAGTGGCTTTAGATGCCAGCGCCGAAGAGCGGGATACGCGCGGGTTCATTTCGATGACGATCAAACGGCCGGTTTTCGGGTTAACCGAGAACTGCACGTTGGAACCACCGGTTTCCACGCCGATTTCACGCAGTACCGCCATCGAGGCGTTACGCATGATTTGGTATTCTTTGTCGGTCAGGGTTTGCGCCGGTGCTACGGTGATGGAGTCGCCGGTATGGATACCCATGGCATCGAAGTTTTCGATCGAACAGACGATGATGCAGTTATCGTTCTTATCGCGCACCACCTCCATCTCGTACTCTTTCCAGCCGATCAGCGACTCGTCAATCAACAGCTCTTTGGTTGGAGACAGGTCCAGACCACGCTCGCAGATCTCTTCGAACTCTTCGCGGTTGTAGGCGATGCCGCCACCGGTGCCACCCATGGTAAAGGAAGGACGGATAATGCACGGGAAGCCGACGTCAGCGGCCACCGCCAGCGCTTCTTCCATATTGTGCGCAATACCGGAGCGCGCGGTGTCCAGGCCGATTTTTTTCATCGCCACGTCGAAGCGACGACGGTCTTCTGCTTTGTCGATCGCGTCAGCGGTAGCGCCAATCATGGTCACGCCGAACTCGGCCAGCACGCCCTGACGTTCCAGCTCCAGCGCGCAGTTCAGTGCGGTCTGGCCGCCCATGGTCGGCAGCACGGCATCCGGACGCTCTTTTTCGATGATTTTACGCACCACTTCCCAGTGGATTGGCTCGATGTAGGTCGCATCCGCCATTTCCGGGTCGGTCATGATGGTGGCCGGGTTGGAGTTGACCAGAATAACGCGGTAACCCTCTTCGCGCAGCGCTTTACACGCCTGGGCACCCGAGTAGTCGAACTCACACGCCTGGCCGATAACAATCGGGCCAGCGCCGAGGATCAGGATGCTTTTTATGTCTGTACGTTTTGGCATTTTTTACTGCTCCTGATTATTTGGCGTTAGAACGGTAAGTCTCAATCAGTTCGATAAAGTGATCGAACAGCGGCGCGGCGTCGTGTGGGCCCGGGCTGGCTTCAGGGTGGCCCTGGAAGCTGAACGCTGCTTTATCGGTGCGGTGAATGCCCTGCACCGTGTGGTCAAACAAGGATTTGTGCGTGACGCGCAGTTCGGCCGGCAGGTTGTTTTCGTCTACCGCAAAACCATGGTTCTGCGCGGTGATCATGACGCAGTCGTTATCCAGATCTTTTACCGGGTGGTTGCCGCCGTGGTGGCCAAGCTTCATCTTCACGGTTTTTGCACCGCTGGCCAGAGCCAGCAACTGATGGCCGAGGCAGATGCCGAACACCGGGATATCGGTTGTCAGGAACTGCTTGATGGCGGCGATGGCGTAATCGCATGGCTCCGGGTCACCCGGGCCGTTGGACAGGAAAATACCGTCCGGATCCATCTTCAAGACTTCATCCGCCGGGGTCTGTGCCGGCACCACCGTCAGGCGGCAGCCGCGATCCACCAGCATACGCAGAATGTTGCGCTTGGCGCCGTAGTCATAGGCCACCACGTGGAACGGCAGCTCAGAGGCCGGTTTGGCTTCCGGCAGGTCGCCTTCAAGCGTCCAACTGCCCTGCTGCCAGCTGTAGGCTTCCTGGGTGGTAACTTCTTTCGCCAGATCCATGCCTTTCAGGCCCGGGAAGGCTTTGGCCTTCGCTAACGCCAAGGCGGCATCCGGCGTGTCGGCGGCGATGATGCAGCCGTTCTGTGCCCCTTTCTCGCGCAGCAGGCGGGTCAGCTTGCGGGTATCGATATCGGCAATCGCCACGATGTTGTGACGCTTCAGGTAGTCAGACAGGCCTTCTTCGTTGCGGTAGTTGCTGGCAATCAGTGGGAGGTCGCGAATGACGAGGCCTTGGGCGTGTACAGCGGAGGATTCTTCGTCGGAAGCATTGGTGCCGACATTGCCGATATGAGGATAAGTAAGAGTAACGATCTGGCGGGAGTAGGAAGGATCAGTGAGGATTTCTTGATAACCGGTCATCGACGTATTGAAGACCACTTCCCCCACTGCCGTACCCTCTGCCCCGATGGCCCGACCGTGGAATTGGGTTCCGTCTTCGAGAACCAATAGCGCTGACTTAATCAAAACACCCTCCAAGGAATAATCAATCACAATATTTGCATATTAATTCAGATGTCACGATCTAAATCAATGCAAAAACCGCCCTCAAGGTCAATTTTTGGCAAATTGGGCGCATTTTAATGATGAGTGCTCCGCTTGTCTACCCAAAGCGCCATTTTTTCTCTTATTTTTGCACTTCTCGGCGTTTAATGGGGTCAGTAGCCATAAAAACACGTCTAAACTCGGGTGAGTAAACGGTTGCGAGCTCTAAAGACAGAAAATCACAATTCCCAGGGCACTTTTCCAGGCAAGAGATACGTTGGAAGGGGAAAAAGCATCATAAATTAAAAGTTAATCACAAAAAATAGCAATCAAACAATAAAAACAACCTCAAACACACATTTATCATATTAAAAAAAAGGACAATAAAATTATTGTCCGTTAATCATAGCACTATGATTAATACAGCCACATCACGATGGCATACAAATCAATTATAACTGGTCTAAACCGAGCACATCACGCATATCAAACAGACCTTTATCATGACCTTCAAGCCATGCTGCAGCCTTAACCGCACCACTGGCAAAAGTCATGCGGCTGGAGGCCTTATGGGTGATTTCTACCCGCTCACCGATGTCGGCGAACATGGCGGTGTGCTCACCGACGATATCGCCAGCGCGAATAGTGGCAAAACCAATGCTCTTCGGATCGCGTTCACCGGTATAACCTTCACGCGCATACACCGCGCACTCTTTCAGATCGCGCCCCAGCGCGCCGGCAATCGCCTCGCCCATCGCCAAAGCCGTCCCCGAAGGAGCGTCTACCTTATGACGATGATGCGCTTCAACAATCTCAATATCGGTATAGTCGCCCATCACCTGCGCGGCTTTTTCCAGCAGTTTTAACACCAGGTTCACGCCCACGCTGAAGTTGGCGGCGAAAACGATGCCAATCTGCCCAGCTGCGGCGCGGATGGCTTCCTTACCCGCATCATCGAAACCGGTGGTGCCAATCACTACGGCTTTTTTGTGCTCGACGCAGAAAGCCAGGTACGCCAGGGTGCTTTCCGGACGGGTGAAGTCGATCAGGATATCGAAATCGTCGGCCACTTTTTCCAGGCTGTCGCTGACGGTTATGCCCAGCGCACCAATGCCCGCCAGTTCACCGGCGTCGGTCCCAATCAGGCTTGAACCTGGGCGCGATACTGCCGCCCCCAAAACCACGCCCTGCGCCTGATGTACCGCCTGGATCAATTGGCGGCCCATACGGCCGCCGGAACCCGCAATCGCAATGCGGATGGGTGAATCAGTCATACTTGCTCTCTTGTTGATTGATTTCATTACCCTAAATAATTGGAGCTGTATCAAGGCGGCAAGCGAGCTTATCCCAATGAGCTTACTTCAGTAAGTGATTCGGGTAAGTGAGCGCAGTCAACACAGATACAGCTTCAAGTATGACGGGTATATCGGTTCAGGGTAACTGCCTCGTCCTATCATCGCCAGAGGATTCATTTCATAATTAGAAAATTATGATATCCCCCACTTTTCATCAGTAATGCTGTCAATGGGTTAACAATCAGGCCGATCAACGCCCATTGACGATTGTACATAAACATGCAATTTGAACCGGTGAAATTTGCATGAAAAAACGCTCGTTTTCTTCATTCAAACCGGCACAGGTACCACCCGCACGCCGCTTAGCTTAGTATAGGGCGCAACTGCCGCTTTAATTACCTGAGAACCACGGATGAAAACCGCGCAAACCACCATATCGGAAACCCTGACGCAAGATTTGGCCCGCCGCATCATCAGTGGCGATCTGCCGCCTGGGCTGTCGCTGCCGGGGGAGAATGAATTGGCCTTGCAGTATTCGGTTTCACGCACTTCGGTACGTAACGCGTTGCAGGTGCTGGCGGCGAAGGGGTTGGTCTCCATTCAGGCCAAGAAGCGCAGCACCGTCAATGCCCGCGAGCAATGGAGCTTTTTGGATCCTGACGTACTGAGCTGGTTGGCGGAAGGCAGTCTCGACCAACAACTGGTCGAACAATTGATGGTCACCCGTCTGATCTTTGAGCCGAATATCGCGGCATTAGCGGCCGTTAACGCCACCGGTCATGACCTGGCCGCGCTGGAAGATGCTTGCAAACTCATGTCACAAGGCCAACAGCAGGCCAGTCGCCAACTCTTCGAGCAGGGCGATATGGCATTTCACCTTGCCTTGCTGGGCGCCAGCCACAATCCTTTTTTGCATTCATTGGGCAGCGCACTTTCCGCGGCCATGGCGCTCTCTTTCCAGCAAACGCTGGAAGAAGATATCCGGCTGACCAAAAATGCGGTTGAAGAGCACCAACAATTGCTGGAGGCCATTCGCTTCAAACAGGTAGAAACCGCACGACAGCGCATGCGTGTCATTCTGCTCAATGCGGCCAAAAAGAATCACTGGCAGCAGCAACCGGAAATGTTCGCCCACATCCTCTAAAAATCCCTCTTTGCTGTAATTTCGATCGCCCTCACAGATCCTGAGCAATTTTCGCTCTAGCATTCTTGTATGACAAGACTGAATGGTTTGTATTACTTGAATGAATAACAACTGGATTGGTATCGATTGGGGCACCACTAACTTCCGCGCTTTTTTAATGTGTGGGGAGCAATGCCTAAGTAACCTCAGCCATCCCTGCGGGTTGCTGGCCGTGGAAAAAAACCGGTTTGCCGACACCCTGCATACCTTATTGCAGCCCTGGTTAGTCGAACATGGCGCTTTGCCGGTGGTCATGGCCGGCATGGTGGGATCACAACAGGGGTGGCATGAGGTTGCCTACATAACCCAGCCGTGCGGCCTGAAAAATTTGGCGGCTGGGGCCATGAAATTCACCACTGTCTGGGGTAGCCCAGCGTGGATCATTCCCGGCGTTCAGGGGCTGGGGCTGGCTCAGCAGCCTGAAGTGATGCGAGGAGAAGAAGTGCAGCTGCTCGGTTTGGCCAGACGACATCCAGCGGCGCAATGCCTGGCAATTTTACCCGGAACCCACAGCAAGCATGTTCAGTTGAATCAGGGAGAAATCGGCCACTTCTCAACCTTTATGACCGGCGAACTGTTCTCGTTGCTCTGCCGGCGCTCCATTTTGGGCAACGCCCTGCCGGAACAACAGGAGGACGCGCAGGCGTTCATCCTCGGGGCCGATACGGCACGCAGCGGTGCCCCCCTCAGCCACCTGATTTTCTCGGCACGTACCCGCCGCCTCAGCGGTGAAATCGCCGCGGCAAATATACACAGCTACCTTTCCGGTTTGTTGATCGGTAATGAGCTTCAGGCGCTGCCCGCGCACCAGCCCATCTGGGTTGTCGCCAGCCCCCCGCTGGTTGCGCGCTACCAAATGGCGGCGGAACCCTTGGGCCTGTCATTGCGCGCCACGGATGGCGATAGCTGCTTTATCAACGGATTAAGTCAACTGTATCCCCTACTACAAGGAACCGCCCAATGAGCCCAGAGATCTTCCTCCAACAGTGGCAGCAACAGCCGCTTCCCCTGGTCGCTATTTTGCGTGGCATCACGCCTGAGGAGGCTGAGCCCGTCGCCGAAATTCTGCTGGACTGCGGCTTCCGCTTTCTGGAGGTGCCGCTTAATAGCCCCACCCCGTACGACTCTATCCGCGTGATCAGGAAAACCGTCGGCGACAGGGGTTTTGTCGGCGCTGGCACCGTCCTGAACGTCCAGCAGGTTGAAGAGGTGGCCAAAGCCGGGGGACAACTGATTATTTCTCCCAATACCGACGCCGCGGTGATCGGCCATTCCCGTTATTTGAATCTGATCAGCATGCCCGCCGTGGCCACCCCTTCCGAAGCCTTCTGCGCTCTTGCTGCCGGAGCCAGCGGATTGAAGCTGTTCCCGGCAGAAAGTATTACCCCAGCGGTAACCAAGGCGCTGCGTGTCGTGCTTCCCCAAAGGCTGGTTTGCTTGCCGGTAGGAGGGATCCAACCGGATCCCCTGCAGATGCGCGCCTATATCCAGGCGGGCAGCAACGGGTTTGGGCTGGGAGGCGGACTCTATCAACCCGGCATCAGCCTGGCGGCATTACGTCAACGCGCGCTGGCCTATCAGGCCGCCTGGCAACATTGCGTGGAATAGCTATTTGCCCACTGCGACGTTGCCGATGCTTGTATAAAAATAAATATAACGCATTGAATTAAAAGGTGTTGTTATGAATAAATCATCTATTCCCGCAAAAACAAACCGCCAAACCCTGCAGGTTTGCTTTCTTGCCGCGTTAGCCGGTTTGCTGTTCGGCCTGGATATGGGGGTGATCGCCGGTGCGTTGCCGTTCCTGGCAAACGAATTTAGCCTCTCGAGCCAACAGCAGGAAATCGTCGTCAGCATCATGATGTTCGGCGCCGCGCTGGGGGCCCTGAGCAGCGGGCCTATGTCCTCCCATTTGGGCCGTAAAAAAAGCTTGTTGTTAGGTGCGGTTTTGTTCGTCGTCGGCTCGATCGGCTGCGCCGTGGCCCAAAATCTAGAAGTGCTGGTGATTTCCCGCTTTATCCTGGGATTAGCCGTGGGCATAGCCTCGTTCACTGCGCCGCTGTATCTGTCGGAAATCGCTCCAGAGCGCATTCGCGGCAGCATGATTTCTCTCTATCAGTTGATGATTACCATCGGAATTTTGGCCGCCTTCCTGTCTGATACCGCATTCAGTGCTGGCGGACACTGGCGCTGGATGCTGGGCATCATCACCTTCCCGGCGCTGGTGCTATTTATCGGCGTACTGACACTGCCGGAAAGCCCACGCTGGTTGGCGATGAAGGGGCGCGGTGAATTGGCCGGCAAGGTCTTGCAACTGTTACGCAATTCGGATGCCGAGGCTCGCGACGAACTCAACCAAATCCGTGAAAGCCTGCAAATGAAGCAACGAGGCTGGCAGCTGTTTCGCCACAATGCGCACTTCCGCCGCTCCACCTACCTGGGCGTTCTGCTGCAATTTATGCAGCAGTTCACCGGCATGACGATCATCATGTATTACGCCCCCAAGATTTTTGAAATCGCCGGTTTCGCCACCACCCGCGAGCAAATGTGGTGCACCGTGATAGCAGGCCTGACCAATGTTCTGGCCACCTTTATCGCGATCGCGCTGGTCGATCACTGGGGTCGTAAACCGATCCTCAAACTCGGCTTCAGCCTGATGGCAATCTGCATGGCGACGCTCGGTTATATGTTTTATATCGGCATCGGCAATCCCACGGAACAATACGCCGCAGTGACGGTGCTGCTGATCTTTATCATAGGTTTCGCCATGAGTGCCGGCCCATTGATTTGGGTACTGTGCTCCGAAATCCAACCGCTGGCCGGACGAGACTTTGGCGTCACCTGCTCCACCATGGCCAACTGGATTGCCAACATGATTATTGGTGCCACCTTCCTGACGCTGATCGACAACCTCGGCAGCGCCGGGACTTTCTGGCTTTACGCGCTACTCAATCTGCTATGCATCGTACTGACGTTATGTTTCGTACCGGAAACCAAAAATATCTCCCTTGAATGCATCGAAAAAAATCTGATGCAGGGTGCCTCCCTGCGCCATATAGGCAGGCCACCCCAGCCCAAGACTACCGACCATTCCTTGAATACGCCGGCATAACCCGGCTAATAAAAATAAATCAGAGGAAACCATCATGAAGCTGACCACGGAAAATCCAACGACGGAACAGGCCGCTGAAACGCGGGTGTACGGAAAAATTACCCGCCGCCTGATCCCTTTCCTGATTTTGTGCTATTTCTTCGCCTATCTGGACCGCGTTAACGTCGGGTTCGCCAAGCTGCATATGCAGGATGCCCTGAGCTTCAGCGATACCGTCTATGGTCTCGGTGCCGGCATTTTCTTCATCGGCTATTTTATTTTTGAGCTGCCAAGCAACCTGCTGATGCAACGCTTCGGGCCGCGTTTTTGGATTGCCCGCATCATGGCTACCTGGGCGATCCTGTCCGCGGCCATGATGTTTGTCACCACGCCAACCACCTTCTATGTATTGCGTTTCCTGCTTGGCGTGGCCGAAGCCGGCTTTTTCCCCGGCATCGTGTTCTATTTAACGCTGTGGTTCCCTTCATGGCGTTCCGCCCGCACGCTGGGGCTGTTCATTCTGGTTACACCACTGTCGGTGATTATCGGCAGCCCGCTTTCAGGTTTGATCCTCAAACTGTTCGAAAATGTCGGCGGTTTACACAACTGGCAGTGGCTGTTCCTGGTCGAGGCCATTCCCTCTTTCGTACTGGCCTTTGTGGTACTGCGTTACCTGGATAACAACGTGGACGAAGCCAAATGGCTCACCGTCGAAGAAAAACAGATCGTGCAAACCGATCTGGCCAAGGATCGTGCCAACCGGGATCGGGCGGCGAACGGCAAAGCGTCCCACAGCCTGAAAGAGATGCTGGCTAACCGCTATGTCTGGTTGCTGGCGCTGATTTTCTTCAGTTTCAACGTCGGTTATTACGGCGTCAGCTTCTGGCTGCCTTCCATCATCAAGACTTCGGGTATCAGCGACGATCTCCAAATCGGCCTGCTGGCAGCCCTACCCTACGTGTTTGGCGCGGCATTTATGATATGGAACAGCCGCCATTCCGATCTGAAACAGGAACGTCGCTGGCATATTGCCATTCCGGCGGTGATTGGCTGTATCGGCCTGACGTTGAGCGCTTACTGCAGCGGCTCCACCTTCTGGATGATGACGTGGATCTGCGTAGCGATGTCCGGCACCCTGGCGCTGATCCCTACCTACATCAGCCTGCCCGGCACCCTGCTTTCCGGCACCGCCGCCGCTGCCGGTATTGCTCTGGTGAATTCTGTCGGCAACCTCGCGGGTTTCTTCGGCCCCACGGTTCTCGGCTGGCTGAAAGATCAAACCGGCCAGACCGACAGCGGCCTGTACATTCTTGCGGGCTTCCTGCTGCTCTGTGCGCCGTTGATTTTCATGCTGCCTGCCAAGCTGGTCTCCCCCGGCAAAACCCATGGCATGCATGACCAAGATGTTGCTCAGCCTGACGCTGAGGATCCTTTAAATATCACTGAGAGATTTTAATGATGAGCGGATGTGGAACCTGTGGCAGCAGCGGTTGCGGCTCGCATTTCAACCCTATTCTGGAGGGCGATGACGGCGCGCTGAAGCGTGCGCTATACAAATCTATGGGGCACAGCGACGAACAACTGCGCCGTCCGGTGATCGCCGTGGTCAACAGCTATACCAACGCGACGGCCGGCCACGCCAATCTGAATGAGCTGACGGCCAAGGTATTGCAGGGCATTGAAGAAGCCGGCGGGGTCGGCATGGTGTTCGGCACTATCGCTCCCTGTGACGGTATCGCCGAAGGGCATCTCGGCATGCGCTACATTCTGGCCGCTCGTGAAGTGATCACCGCCTCCATCGAAGTGATGATGCGTGCCCATCGTTTCGACGGCATGGTGTTGCTTGGCTCCTGCGACAAAATTGTCCCCGCCATGCTGATGGCGGCGGCACGGCTGGATATTCCGGCCATCATGGTTAACGGCGGGCCGATGTACCCGGCTGAATATAAAGGTAAACACTGGGACGGCAACATCGTCACCGAGGCCATCGGTTGGAAGATGCGTGGCGAAATCGATGAGGCGGAATTTGCCCATATCGAAAATATCGCCGAACCCGGCCCGGGCTCCTGCACTATGTACGGCACCGCCAACACCATGTGCTGCATCGGTGAAGTACTGGGTATGAGCCTGCCGGGCAGCAGCACGCTGCCGGCGGTTTCGGCCGAGCGCCGCGAGTGCGCTATCGAAACCGGGCGCACCGCGGTGGAACTGGTATTGAATGGCGTCAATGCCCGCCAAATTATCACCGCCGAGTCGATCCGCAATGCGGTGATCTACCTGCTGGCCACCGGCGGCTCCACCAATGCCATCCTGCATCTGCAAGCCATTCATTACGAAGCGGAACTGGGCCATCTGCCGCTGTCCGTCTTCGATGAGTTGAGCCACCAGGTACCGCTGGTTGCCTCGCTCTACCCGGCCAGTGAACATGACATGATTGATTTTTGGGAAGCGGGTGGCGTACCGGCAGTAGAGCTTGAGATTGCCAAACTGCTCGATCTCAACGCGTTAACCGTCACCGGCAAAACCAAAGCGGAACTGCTGGCGGAAACCCGGCCAAGCCGCCGCCCGGAAGTCATCCATACCCTGGCCATTCCGGTGCGGAATGAAGCTGGCGTTGCCGTACTGCACGGTAATTTGTCACCGTTAGGCTGCGTGGTGAAGCCTGCGGCCGTGCCGGAAAATTTGATGCGCTTCCGGGGGCCCGCCGTGGTGTTCAACAGCGAGCAGGAGTCCGTCGAGGCGATTATGTCCGGCCAGATTAAGCCGGGTAGCGCCCTGGTCTTGCGCTATGAAGGGCCTAAAGGTGGCCCCGGAATGCCGGAAATGTATAAGCCGATGAAATCGCTGGAAGGCATGGGCCTGGCTGACAGTTGCGCTCTGATCACCGACGGCCGTTTCTCCGGCTCCAACCGCGGGCTGTTTGTCGGCCATATCTCGCCTGAAGCGGTGGACGGCGGCGAGCTGGCATTGGTGCAAGACGGTGACGAAATATCCATCGATATTCCCGCGCGTACTCTTACGCTGCACGTTGACGAGACGATGTTGGCGCAGCGGCGCCAAAACTGGCAACCCGTGGACAAAGAAGTGCCGCGCGGCTTCCTGCGTTTATATCGTCGCTGGGCTTTACCTGCTGCGCAGGGTGCCGTACTGGCCGATCGGGAGGAGGAATAATGGGCCGTTACCAAGCTATCGACATTGAAGGGGTCAACCCTATCGTCGCCATGCCGTTCAAGGCCAATGGCGAAATCGACCCGCTGAGTTTTACCCAGTTGCTGGAGCATCTGGCAGCAACCGGCGTTCAGGGAATGACGCTGTTTGGCATCGCCAGCGAATTCCCGAAGCTCGAGGAGCCTGAGCGTGAACGCCTGGCGGAGATATTTATCAGCGAACTGGCAGGAGCCCCGCTGTATCGCGCTATCTCGGTCACCGATCACAGCAGCGAAGTCGCCGTCAAACACGCTCGTCATTATCAAGCTCTGGGCGCCGACGCTTTGATGCTGCTGCCCCCCTTTTTCCTTCAACCCAGCCCACAGGCGATCCAGCAGCACATTTTCGCCGTTCTGGAGGCCGTAGACATCCCGGTAATGGTGCAATACGCGCCGAGTGAAACCGGTTTGCCGATCACCCCGCAACAATTGGCCGACGTGGCAGCCCGCTATCCCCATGCGGTGTTCAAAATTGAATGTAATCCGCCGGTGGAATACACCAAAGAATTTCTGCAACTGGCTCGCCAGGCCAACGTTCTGAACGGCTATGCCGGGCTTTATATGTTGCAGATGTTGGCGGCGGGCGGCAAAGGCGTGATGCCGGGTTGCTCGTTCAGCGAGATTTACCTGCGTATTTATCGCCATTGGCAGGCCGGTGAAGTGGAACAAGCGAATAGGCTGCATCAGGCATTGTTGCCTTACATCCAACGCTGGATGAGCCACTGCGAATACATCATTCAGATCGAAAAGACCATCCTGCAACGACGCAATATCATCGCTACCGATTACTGTCGCCACCCCGGTTGGCAACTGACCGCTGATGATCACCTTATGATCGCGCAGTTTTTAAGCCAGTTTTCTCTGTAGCCAAGACGGCCGCTTGATCGCGGCCCTTTCGGAGGTCTATATGCTACCCCACCAATCCGGGCGTGTAGCCATCGTCACTGGCGCCAGTCAGGGCATAGGGCTGGCTATCGCCAAAACCTTTCTCGCTAACGGCGATACCGTGATGGGTTGCGCCTATCCCAGCCTGGAAAATGCGCCGCAGGCCCGACAATTATTGGCCGATTACCCACAGCATTTTTTCTATTCTTCGGTCGACGTCACCCAGACCGCCGACATTAAACGCTTTGTCGCGAATGCTGAACAACAATGCGGACGCATCGACATCGTGGTTTCCAACGCTGGGAAAAACGTCTTCAAAGGCATTGATTGCGAAGAAGAAGACTGGACCCACAATTTCGATCTCAACCTGCGCTCGCACTGGTATCTGGCGAAATGCGCCCGCCCGGCATTGACCAAAAGCCATGGCGTGATCCTGGTGATCACCTCCAACCACGCATTTTCCACCATGCCTGGCTGTGCGCCCTACAACATCAGCAAACGGGCACTCTTATCGCTGGTGCAGAGTCTGACTATCGAGTGGGGTCCGACGATCCGCACGCTGGGTATTGCCCCTGGCTTTATTGATACCGAAGGCAATCAGGCCTGGTTCGACGCCCATACTGACGCCAAACTGGCACGAGAGAAAACCGTTAAGAAACATCCGGTCGGTCGCCTTGGCCGCCCCGAGGAAGTCGGTGATTTATGCCTGTTTCTTGCCAGCGATGGTGCGGGATTTATCGCCGGCACCACAATTGTGATGGATGGGGGACGCAGTGCCATTATGCAAGACGACGACCGATAGCGGAAGACACAAAGAGGGGGCCGAAGCCCCCGTGATAAAAGCGACTCAAGCGGTTAACGCCGCCACCTCTTCGGCAATAGTCGCCAGCGCATCATGGCAGGCGTAATCGGCCTGAACCCATGCCGCGTGCTGTCGGTAGGCCGGTTGCGTCAGGATCTGCTGCACGGCATGACGCAGCTGCGATTCGTCCGGATTGCTGGTGTGCAGATTAATGCCGCAGCCAGCTGCCACCACCCGAGCAGCCGCCTCGAGCTTGTCCTCGCCGGTACCGGCAATAATCAACGGCACGCCCTGATCCAACGCGTAGTTGATCGAACCGTAACCGCCGTTGGTGATCAGCACTGCGGCCTGCGGCAACCAGTGTTCGAAAGAGATAAACTCTCGCACTCTGGCATTGTCCGGCAACCGATCCAACAGCCCGTCGACCGAACGCCCCCCGGTGGTCGCCAGCACCCGTACCGGTAACTGTGCCAACGCCTTCAGCGTCGGAACTATCAACTGATGCAGATCGACATTCGCCAACGTGCCCTGGCTGACAATCACCAGCGGCCGTTGGTCCGTCTCATCCCAGAGGGCTTCGCTCGACTGTTGCATCGGTGCGCTGCGCAACGGGCCAATAAATCGCACGCCGGCGGGCAAATCGTCACGCCGATATTCCAGCGCAGGGGTCGCCAGTTGCAAGAAACGATCGCAACCGCCGATCAAGGCATCGCTAAAGGGTTGGTGCAACGGCCTGCCACCGGATTGCGTCATCGCGGCGTCAAAACTCTGCTGCACCTCATCAATCAAGGCACGCGTGGCGTCATCCACCAGCTGTTCACGACGTAGCTCCCGCGGCAACAGCGCCGGAGGAATGCGCGGCCCGTAGAAGATGGAATCTTCAGACGAGAATGACAGCGGCGTTACGCCGATACCGATAACCGGAGGGCGTTCTTCCGCCTGCAGCAGCGGCAATACCCCGTAGAAACAGTTTTCCACCATCAGCAGATCGGTAGCCTCGGCGGCGATCACCGTACGCAACTGTTGATTCAGCAACGGGATTGGAGCGGCGAAAAAGTCTTTCAACGCCAGCGCCATCTGCACATTGCCCGGCGGCAGTGCAGCGCGTTCAGGAAAGTGTTCCTCGAGATAGCGATAGTCGAAATCGACCTTGGGATCGAAGGCAACAAACTTCGCCCCTATCGCCTCCGCACGTTCACGGAACAACGCGCCGGTCATCACCCGAACCTGGTGCCCTTGCGCAATCAGGTGCCGGGCAATGCCCAGCATCGGGTAAACGTGACCGGGCGTTGCCACGGCGGTCATCAGAATACGTGCCATAACTCTTAAGCCTCTGCGTTGGCCGGTTTCAGCGCCAGATTGGCGCACACCGGGTTGCTCTGTATATGAACCCGTTGTAAATGGCGGGCCGAGCGGGCGGTAAAGCCTTCACGCCCGTGCAGCAGCGAGAAGTTATCTGCGATCACCACATCACCCTGCTGCCACTGGTGGGCGTAATAGTGGCGCGGATCGTAGAGATGCTGCTGCAGAGTCTGATGGAACGCTTCCTGCTGATCTTCCGGCACCCCGTGATATTCCAGCGCATGCTGGTTGAGGAATTTCTTCCCTTCTGTCGGCGGTTCGTTGTAGCGCATGATCAGCCCACTACCGCTCGGGTGCGTCACCACCAGCGGCGAACACACCTCACCACCGTAGTGCACCACCTGCTTGATACGGTATGAGATAGACACCGTCAGCCACTGAGCCAGCTGCGACTCATCGGCATTGGCCAGCAGGCGCGTAGTATCGACAAAGGTAGTGCAACCGCCTTCATCCTGCGAGGGCGCGGCTACACAGTGAAACAGCTGGAATTCCGGGATGGTCGGTTTATACATGCCGTCCCAGTGCAGCGGCACATAGCTGCTGTCGAAAATATGGTCCTTGGCGTCTGGATGTTCTTTCACATCCAGCACCGCGCCGAAGGGCCACATCATGATCTCACCCCAATTGCCGGCATAACGGGTCAATACCCGCGGATCGGTAAAACCCGAATCGAAGCCGCGCAGCACCAACAGGTGATGCTGCTGTGCCAACGTCCGCAGCGCCGCTACCGGCAGCTCGCTGATGGATTGCCCCGGGTGTTCGGGGGTCAATACGGCGCCAAAGGGGCTATTGAGTTCAATACGGCAGTTCAATTGTTGATTGTCCATCGGTGACTCTCCTTGAAGCAAATTTGCTGCTCACACGGCAACCGTGCCGTTAAAAGACGCTCGCCAAGATAGCGGGCGTAAGGTGGCGCGTTACACCACTTGAGGTTGTTCAATCAGGTAATGGCTTGGCGTACCGCGGATCGCCACCAATTCGCCCTCTAACTCCTGAGCGTCTTTGCGTTTCATCAGTACGAACTGTCCGTTGACGTTGGCCGCGACGCCGTGCCACGGTGTCAACCAGTCGTCCTTGGTTGGCATCATATGAATGCCTATTTTTAGACTGTCGGCAGGCTGCGGGTGGATCGACAAGCGGATCGCCGCCGGAAAATGCTGAGCCAGCAAATTACCCCAGGCCCAGCTGCGTTGGATCACGCCGCAGGCACGCAGCTTGGCGTCTTTCTGCAACGCGGCATTCGAGCCGCTGTAGCCCGGCAGTTGACTGTCTTCATACAGGAAGCGGGTAATGGCGCGGTACAGTTGCAGCCCCTGCTCGCTTTCCATCAGCTGTTGTTTGATTGCCGACTCCGATTCGGCATAACCGTCGACCAGCAACTGGCGCAGTAAGTCGTAGTCGTCGGTGTGTTCCGCCAGCCCTTCCACATCCCCCAGGTTGAACACGCTCAGGTGCGTGGCCCCAACCTCATGCAGCAGAGTTTCAATTTCGCGCTGATAGTGGTTGATGGCATCGTCACTGACGCGGATTAAATCGCCGAAGACATGACCATCCGAACAGATGACAATATGCGCACCCGGCGGATAATAAAGCTGAATACGCTGGCAGAGGGAATTAAGGAATATCAACGATAAGCGTTCCGCCATATCGGGTACCGCACCGATCACCTTATTAGTATTGGGTGATTTTGTCGGAAAGGCCGGCAGTACAAACTCAATCCGCCGTTGTTGTTCAATGAATGCCCGGATGCGCGGCAATTGCACCTGAGTGACGAGCAGCTCTTCCTCGGAGTTTGATGTTTCCATTCCTGGAAAACGACGCCGATATTGCAATAGCTCATGAAGGATCTTTAACGATATTTTTTCAATACGGGCACTGTCCACAATTAACTCCTGTTCAGATTATGGCGCAGGTGATTTATTCACAAACGCAATAAGACTTTTCGAAAAAAGAGGCATCACCAGGGAATAATACTCACTGCTGAGATTTATCTGCTTCAGGCAATATAGAAGAGATGGTGCTATATTATTAGCCCGTATAATTAACAATCTTGGTTAAGTTGAACTTAACAAACTATGAGTAATATTCTAAAACGCATGGCCATTTTTTCTAAAGTTGTCGATTGCGGCGCATTCAGCATGGCAGCCAAGGAATTAGGCATTACCACCTCTGCCGTCAGCCAGCATATCCGCCTGTTGGAAAACGAGCTCGGCATTCAATTACTTCTGCGTTCTACTCGCTCACTGAGCCTGACCGAGGCCGGGCTCTGTTTTTATGAAGATTGCGTTTTGATGCTGCATGCTGCTGAGCGCGGTCAACAACGTATCGCCGCCCTGCGCGGTGAGCTGAGTGGGGAGCTACGCGTTGCCACATCCACTGAGTTCGCCACCCACTATCTGGTGCCTGCACTGCAAAGCTTCCTTGATGAACACCCGCGCATCACGCTGAGGCTGGAGATCCACGACGAGAAAATCGACCTGATAGGCCAGCGTATTGATCTGGCGATCCGTGGCGGTGTGTTGGCTGATTCCAGTTACGTTTCAACCCGCCTTGCGCGCTTTCGTGAGGTATTATGTGCATCACCAGCCTACCTTGCGGGACATGGTATTCCCGAGAGCCCACAAGCGTTAACCCGGCATCAATGGGTGACTTTTACCCCCTTGGGCAACCCGCAATTTGTTCGCCTGCTCCACCACAACGGCGATGAACATCGGCTACGAATGACCGGGCGTCTATTTACCAATAACGGTATGGCCATGAAAGAACTGGCGCTGGCGGGCAAAGGGATCATCCGTAATTTCTTTGTCAATGTTGAGCGTGAATTACACAATGGCGATTTGGTGGAAATCCTGCCTGAATGGCGATTACCAGAGATTAATTGCTATGCAATTATGCCGCGACGGGACAGCCAACCTTTAAAAGTTCGCCGTTTGCTTGAGCATATGAAAATCCATCTGCAGCAAAAGGAGAAAAATTCTTTAAACCAGTTTCGAACTTAATTAAATAAACAGTGTCTGCAACGACAATTAATTTAGTTATTTAACCTTTCAGCCCTTTGCTGACCAACACCAGACTTTATTTAGATTGCAGACTAATGATATTAGTCTTAATAACTTTATTACTGCCTATATAAGCACTTCATTTTTCATTAATTCAAATTGTCAGAACAAATTTGACTTTAAATAACAGAAAATTTGAATTACATCCTATTCCTTCCTCTCGATCTAATATTGCCCCCCGTCCCCCGATCCACAAATGCAAAACGGGGAGCCTAAGCTCCCCGTTCATTTATTTACCACTGTGGCCTAGTCAACCTGCCGGATATCGACCCGCAGCTCTTTTGGCACTTCAAACACGATATTCTCTTCACGGCCGCTGACTTCATGGACGTTAAGGCCGCCCAAGGCTTTCAGACGAGCGATCACGTCCTGTACCAGCACGTCAGGGGCGGACGCACCGGCGGTAACGCCGATGTTACTCGCGTTCTTCAGCCAGGCTTCCTGAATATCCGCGGCGGAATCGATCAGGTAGGCCGGCTTGCCAACGCGCTGAGCCAATTCAGCCAGACGGTTGGAGTTGGATGAGTTCTTCGAGCCCACCACTAACACCACGTCCGCATCCCCGGCCAGGTTCCGTACCGCTTCCTGGCGGTTGGTCGTGGCATAGCAGATGTCGTCCTTACGTGGCCCGATGATGCTCGGGAAGCGCTTGCGCAAGGCGTCGATCACGTCAGAAGTGTCATCCACCGACAGCGTGGTTTGCGTCATAAAGCACAGGTTGCTTTCATCCTTCACCTGCAGCTTCCACACGTCGTCCGGCGACTCAACCAGATACATGCCCCCCTTCGGGTTGCTGTACTGGCCCATGGTGCCTTCCACCTCCGGGTGGCCGGCATGGCCAATCAGGATCGCCTCAGTGCCACGACGGCTGGCGCGCGCCACCTCCATATGCACTTTGGTTACCAGCGGACAAGTTGCGTCAAACAGCATGGTCAGATCGCGCGCCTTGGCTTCCGCCCGTACCGCTTGGGAAACCCCGTGCGCCGAAAAGATCAGAATCGACCCATCCGGCACTTCACCGATCTCCTCAATAAACACCGCCCCGCGCTCGCGCAGGCTGTCCACCACATAGCGGTTATGCACCACTTCGTGGCGTACATAGATAGGCGCACCGTAAATTTCCAGTGCGCGCTCTACTATACTGATCGCACGATCAACCCCGGCGCAGAAGCCACGTGGGTTAGCCAGCAATATTTGCATGCGTCTCCTCCTGCACGGGATCAATCTCCAGCACTTCAATATCGAAGCTCACCGGATGGCCCGCCAGCGGATGGTTGAAATCAACGGTAATCGAATCTTCCGCCACTTCACGCACCACGCCCGGCATTTCACTGCCGTCGACGGCGGTAAACAGCATGATGGTGCCCACATCCGGTACCCCAGTCTCCGCGAAATCGCGACGTGAGAAGTACTGGACCAGGTCCGGGTTCTCTGCACCGAATGCGGCTTCCGGCTGCAAGGTAAAGGCGCACTTGTCGCCCGCACGCAGGCCAATCAACTCCGCTTCCAGCGGTGCCGAGAGGCTGCCGTCACCCAGACGGAACAGCGCCGGTTTGCCGCTGCTGCGGGTAGATTCTGCGGTTGAACCGTCTTCCAGTTTCAGCGTGAAGTGAACCAGCACTGCGCTGCTACCGTTAACCTGAGCCGTCATATTACTCACCTTTACTCTTTGCGCTTTTGCTCGCCGGCGACAAGAAGCCTTCCAACACGATCATCGCCGCCCCCACGCAGATAAAGCTATCCGCCAGGTTGAAGGTCGGGTAGTGCCAGTCGCCTACGTAGAAGTCGATGAAATCGACCACGAACCCGTGCCACAGGCGATCGAACAGGTTGCCGAGCGCCCCGCCGATGATAAAAGCATAGGCAATATTGTTCAGCTTTTGCTGTGCCTGACTGCGGTACATCATCACCAACAGCACCGCAACGATAGCGACGGCGATGCCGGCAAAGAACCAGCGCTGCCAGCCGCCGTGATCGGCGAGGAAGCTGAAGGCGGCGCCGTAGTTGCGCGCATAAAACAGATTGAACGACGGGATCAGCGGCTGGGACTGGCCCAGCACAAAGTTACCGAGGATCCACTGTTTGCTGGCGAAATCCAGTACCAACACCACCACCACCAGCCACAGCCAGCGCAGACCGGTCGAACAGATTGGTTTACTCATTTAGGCAAACTTACGCTTTTCGCCGTCACCGGCTACGTTGATCACACAGCGGCCGCAAAGATCTGCATGCTCCGCCACCAGGCCGATATCGGTGGTGTAATGCCAGCAGCGCGGGCACTTCTCACCTTCTGCGGTGCTGAAGGCAATTTTCAGACCTTTCACCAATTCTGCTGTTTGTGCATCCGCCGGCGCATCGGCCAGTGGAGCAACGCGCGCCGCCGAGGTCAGCAACACAAAGCGCAGCTCATCCTGCAGACTGTTAAGACGTTCGGCCAGTTCGGTGTCGGCATACAGCGTGACCGCCGCTTCCAGAGAACCCCCCAGCCGTTTGTCGGCACGTGCCTGTTCCAGCACCTTGTTCACTTCGCCGCGCACTTTCAGCAGCTCGGCCCAGAAGGCGTCGTTCATACCTTCACCTTCGGCCAAACCGAAGAGACCGTCGTACCATTCTTCAGTGAACACGTACTGCGCACGTTTGCCTGGCAGGAAGCTCCAGATTTCATCGGCGGTGAACGACATGATCGGCGCCATCCAGCGAACCAGCGCTTCCGCGATGTGGAACAATGCGGTCTGGCAGCTGCGGCGAGCAACGCTGTCGCTCTTCGCGGTGTACTGACGATCCTTGATGATATCCAGATAGAAGGAGCCCATCTCGACCGAGCAGAACTGCATCAGGCGCTGCACCACTTCATGGAAGTCATAGTTGGCGTAAGCCTGTTCGATATCCTTCTGCGCCGCCAGTGCACGGCCCACCGCCCAGCGATCCAGTACCACCATGTCTTCCGGGGCCACGCAATCGGTGCTTGGCTCAAACCCGTTCAGGTTGGCCAACAGGAAACGCGCGGTGTTACGGATACGACGATAAGAATCGGCAGAACGCTTGAGGATCTCGTCGGACACCGCGATTTCACCGGTGTAGTCGGTAGACGCCACCCACAGGCGCAGGATGTCGCCACCCAGCTTGTTCATCACGTCTTGTGGACTGACGGTGTTGCCGATGGACTTGGACATCTTGCGGCCCTGACCGTCAACGGTGAAACCGTGGGTCAGCACTTCTTTGTATGGCGCCTTGCCCTTCATCGCGGTGGAAATCATCAACGATGACATAAACCAGCCGCGGTGCTGATCGGAGCCTTCCAGATACATGTCTGCACCTTGGCCCTGGAATTCCGGACGCACGTCAACCACGGAAGAGTGGGTAGAACCGGAGTCGAACCACACGTCCAGGGTGTCTGGCACTTTGACGTAGTCGGCAGCATCCGCGCCGAGAATATCGGCAGCGTCCAGATCCCACCAGGCTTGAATACCGTCTTGCTCAACGCGCTTCGCCACTTCTTCCATCAGCTCAACGCTGCGTGGGTGCAGTTGTTCAGTGTCTTTGTGCACAAACAGCGACATCGGCACGCCCCAGGTACGCTGACGCGAAATACACCAGTCCGGGCGATTGGCCACCATGGTTTCGATACGTGCCTGGCCCCATTCCGGGATCCACTGCACGCCTTTGATCTCTTCCAGCGACTGCTGACGCAGGCCTTTCTGGTCCATGCTGATGAACCACTGTGGCGTTGCGCGGAAGATGATCGGCGTTTTGTGGCGCCAGCAGCATGGATAGCTGTGAACCAGTTTTTCAACGTGCAACAGTGCGCCTTTCTCACGCAGCAGGTCTACGATCAGATCGTTGGCCTTGAAGACAAACTTGCCGTCCAGCAACGGATGAGTGCCGGTCAGGTAGCAGCCGTTTGGCCCTACCGGGTTGGCAATCTCCAGACCGTATTTCTGGCTGATGACAAAGTCATCCGGACCGTGGCCACCGGCGGTATGGACCGCACCGGTACCGGCATCCAGCGTGACGTGTTCGCCCATGATCGCCGGTACGTCGAAGCCCATGAACGGGTGTTCGAAACGCATCAACTCCAGATCGGCGCCTTTGCAGCTGCCCAGCACGGTCCATGAGCTGATACCGGCGCGCTTCATCACGCTTTCTACCAGCTCAGCGGCCAGGATCAGGCACTGGCCTTCGACCTGCACCAGTTGATAAGCAAATTCAGGGTGCAAAGAGATCGCGCGGTTAGCCGGCAAGGTCCATGGCGTGGTGGTCCAGATCACCAGAGAAACCGGGCCGTTGAAGCTGGTGACGCCAAATTTGGCCGCCACGGCAGCCGCGTCAACCGCGTGGAAAGCCACATCGATCGACGGCGAAGTCTTGTCGTAATATTCCACTTCCGCTTCCGCCAGCGAAGAGCGGCAGTCGGTACACCAGTGCACCGGCTTGGCGCCTTTCAGCAGGTGGCCGTTGTCGATGATTTTGCCCAACGCGCGGATGATATTGGCTTCGGTTTTGAAGTCCATGGTCAGGTACGGGTGATCCCAGTCGCCCAACACGCCCAGACGGATAAAGTCTTTTTTCTGGCCTTCAACCTGCTCAGCGGCGTACTCACGGCACTTCACACGGAATTCCGCGGCGGTGAGTTTCTCACCCGGTTTGCCGTACAGTTGCTCAACTTTCAGTTCGATCGGCAGGCCATGGCAGTCCCAACCCGGAACGTAAGGCGAGTCGAAGCCGGACATCCCTTTCGACTTGATAATAATGTCTTTGAGAATCTTGTTAACCGAGTGACCAATGTGAATGCTGCCGTTCGCATACGGAGGGCCGTCATGCAAAATGAAGGATTTTTTGCCCTTTTTGGCAGTACGAATAATCCCGTACAGATCCTGTTCATACCAACGTTGCAGCATGCCAGGTTCACGCTTGGCCAGATCGCCGCGCATCGGGAACCCTGTTTCCGGCAAGTTCAGGGTATTCTTGTAGTCACTCATGAGATTCTCGTTTCCGTTTTCGGCTATTTACCCGTCACACTTCAAGCTGCATCTTTGTTGGCTGCCCTTTCTTACCCGAATCACTTGCCTGTGCAAGCTCATCGGGGTTCGCGCGGTTGCCGCCACGATGCCACTCGAAGTGTTTAGGGTAAACGATTAAACCAGTGTTTTTAACCCGAAGAACTTTCGGGCCGTCACCACATCATTGGCGATTTGCTGCTTCAGGGCATCGAGCGAAGCAAAACGCTGTTCATTGCGCAATTTCGCGCGGAGCACCACGTCTATATGGCGCCCGTAAAGATCCATTGTGACATCCAGCAGGTGGACTTCCAGCTGCTGACGCACACCGGCAACGGTTGGGCGCGTGCCGATATTGGCTACGCCAGGGAGCGGCTCAGGCCCCAGACCATAAACTTCTACCGCATAAACCCCTTTCACCGGGGCAACCAGGCGCTTCAGCGGCAGGTTGGCGGTCGGGAAGCCGATGGTGCGACCCAGCTCATCGCCGTGCACCACCCGACCAGAAATGCTGTACGGGTGGCCCAGCAGCGTCTCCGCCTGCGCCAGGTCGTCATCGCGCAGCGCATTGCGGATCGCCGTGCTGCTGATGCGTTGATCGCCCTCGCGGAAGGTCGGCGTGCTGATCACTTCAAAGCCATATTCCTTCCCGGCTTTTTGCAATAGCGGAAAATCGCCCTGGCGGGTAGCGCCAAAGCGAAAATCATCCCCGACCATCAGGAATTTCACGCCCAGTTTTTCCACCAGCAGGTCGGCGACGAACGCCTGTGCCGTGTTGGCGGCAAAACGCGGATCAAACTTGACGCACAGCAGGTAATCAACCCCCGCCTGCGCCAGGTATTTAGCCTTGTCACGCAAACGCGTGAGACGGGCCGGTGCCTTGTCCGCTGCAAACATTTCCAGCGGCTGCGGCTCAAAGATCATGACCATCACTGGCAGCCCGAGGCGTTGCCCCTCTTGTTTCAGCTGCTCCAGCAACGCTTGGTGACCGCGGTGTACGCCGTCAAAGTTGCCGATGGTGAGCACGCAACCATGGTGGCGTGCCCGGATATTGTGAATGCCGCGAATTAGCTCCATAGCTGGCTCAAAACAGTGGAAATCGCCGGATTATACCTTGTACAGCGGTTAAGGTTAACCCGCGATTGGTGCCTTTATGTAATAGACATACCATACCGGAGATAATCTGCAGGTGAAACGCCCTAACCGCAGTTTATCCGGCGTCATCCGGGTGATTACCGACTGCGGCCAATGGGTTGCGACCACCGTGGCAAATCATTGGTGAATTTTCTCGCGAAAGACTGTATTCCCATGACCGAAGCTGGTAAAATCCTGCGCCATCACAACGTAGCAAGTGCCGCCCGTACAAACGGCGCTTATTTGCACAAATTCATTGACAAACGCAGGCTAAAAGGGCATATTCCTCGGCCTTCGAATTGTCCTCAATAGAATATATTTGGGAGTTGGACCTTGGCTAATATCAAATCAGCTAAGAAGCGCGCCGTACAGTCTGAGAAGCGTCGTAAGCATAACGCTAGCGGCCGCTCAATGATGCGTACCTACATCAAGAAAGTAGAAGCTGCTATCGCCACTGGCGACAAAGAAGCTGCGCAAGCTGCTTACGCTGTAATGAAACCAATCGTGGACCGCAAGGCTGCTAAAGGCCTGATCCACAAAAACAAAGCAGCACGCCATAAGTCAAACCTGTCGGCGCGCATCAACGCTTTGTAATAAGCATCGTGTTGTCTGCTTGAAAAAAAACCGGCTCAGGCCGGTTTTTTTACGTCTGCGCTACCCGGTCTAGTAGGCAAACAGCGCAGAGAAGTCCTTGTTGCACACCCGCTGTACCGCCGGATGCTGGATCATGCGCTCGGCAAAGATGATGTAGTACTCTTCCTGCACGCTATCAATACGTCCAATCTCCACCACGTCATCGTCGTTATAGGTATCTTGCGCATACAGCGTCGGAGCAACGAAGATCGCGTTGTGGTACATGCCAAAGGTTTTCATCAGGGCCGCATCGTCAAACTCGCCCAGGATTTCCACCTGAATGCCTTGGGTGTTAAACCAGTTAAGCAATTTACGTCCCAGCATCGAACGTCGGCCAGGGATCAACAATTTGCGCTGTTCCAGGCAGGCGGGGAACGGCAGGTCCGGCGCCGGCTGACGACAGAAGAAGCTGATGCCGCACTCACCCAGCTTGAGTGAAAACAGCCCTTCCTGCTGGCTGGAGTCCACCGGGCAGTCTGACAGGATCATATCGAGCTTATGCTGGCTGAGCTGCTCCAGCAGCATCTCATGCGTCGACTCAAAGCAACGCAGGTGAATTTGCTCATTATCCACCACCACCGCCGTTTCCAGCACCTGGCTCACCAAACGCTTGGACAACGCATCCGCCACCCCTACGTCGAACAGCAGGTTGGATTCCTTGCGATAATTGACGATATCCAGCATTTCCTGGCTGAGCATAAACATCTTGTCGGCATAGCGGAACACCAGCTGCCCCAATTCAGAAGGCACCAGCCCACGCCCCTGCCGCTTGAACAGCTTGCCGTCCAAACGCTCTTCCAGCGCTTTGATCTGACCAGTAATGGTCTGAGGCGTCAGAAACAACGCTTCGGCGGCGCCGACCACAGAACCTTCCTTGCAGACCTGCCAGAAGTAGTAAAGGTGATTAAAGTTGATATGCGACATCCTCACGAGGTGCTCTCCTTAACATTTCATCGCGGCGAACTTTCGACCGTGACGAGCGACTAATGTCCTTTCCCTGTTTCAGACAACCTGTTGCTGCATTCGTCCCAAACAGAACGGCCGAAGCTGCACATATTTTATACTGTGCAGCTCCGACCAGCTATTGTAGTGTGTCCCCGCAAACAGGGGATACCCTAAAGGGGTTATCTGACCCTTGGTAACGACATGCGCAACAGAGCGTACCCGACCACCGCCGCCGTAGTTGACCCAATCAGGATCCCCAGTCGCGAATAGGTGCTTAGTGCAACATCCGCATCACCAAACGCCAGTGACGCGATGAAAATCGACATGGTGAAACCAATACCACAGAGCACAGAAACGGCAAACACCTGTTTGAAACCAATTCCTTCAGGCAACCTGGCAATCCCCAACTTCACTGCCAACAGGCTAAAGGTGAAGATGCCCAACGGCTTACCGATAAACAGACCCGCCGCGATCCCGACCGGCAATAGCGAGGTCAGCCCGCTCAACGACACGCCCTGTAATGAAACGCCGGCGTTAGCGAAAGCAAACAGCGGCAGGATCATAAAGGCCACCCACGGATGCAGTTCATGCTCTAACGTTTCTGAAGGCGACGGGCCTTTCTTCACGTTCAGCGGGATCATAAAACCGACGATCACCCCGGCAAGCGTTGCATGCACCCCGGATTTGAGGATAGCTACCCACAGCACCAGGCCGACAATCATATAGAGTGAGGTTTTCCCCACCCCGCGCCAGTTCATAAACGCCAGTACCGCAACAGCCGCCGCCGCCACGCCCAGCGCCGCCATCGAGACTTCGTGGGTATAGAACAGCGCGATAATTACGATCACGCCCAGGTCATCAATAATCGCCAGCGCCAGCAGGAACACCTTCAGGCTGGTTGGCACGCGGTTACCCAACAGCGCCATCACCCCGAGGGCAAACGCAATATCGGTCGCCGCCGGGATTGCCCAGCCCTGACGAGTCACCTCGTCCGCGCCGTTGAACATCAGGTAAATCAGCGCCGGTGCCAGCATGCCGCCCAGCGCGGCAATTGCCGGGAAGACCGCCTTGTCGCGCCCGGCCAATGAACCTTGCATCAGCTCACGCTTAACCTCCAGCCCCACCACCAGGAAAAAGATCGCCATCAGGCCATCGTTAATCCACAGCAGCAGCGGCTTGGCAATCTCCAGTGAAGACACCTTAACCATGACCGGTAAATTGAGGAAAGCGTGATAGATCCCCTGAGCCGGGGTATTGGCCATGATCAATGCAATAATCGCGGCGACTATCAGGATGATACCGCCCGCGGCCTCCTGACGTAAAAACTGACGAATAATGTTGGTCACAATACGTCTCTCCAGATCTGTGCGTAGCACATGGGCCCCGCAGACAAAGTAATGGAACGAGTATAGACGGCGATTTAGCTCGATAAAATACGTTTATAAATGCTTTAAACATCGTTAAAACCGAACAATTAACGATATATATCACATTTTTTATAGGGGTATTGGTGAATAAACGTCAATAAAAAACCCCGGTTTTGACACCGGGGTTATGCAGAACGCTAACGGAGACAGAAGCTTAACGCGTCAGGTCATCAAAAAACTTTTTCACGCCGTCGAAGAAACTTTTCGAACGCGGACTGTTTTTATCACCGGAAGGGCCACCCAGGCTCTCCTCCAGTTCCTTCAGCAATTGCTTCTGCTTGTCGTTCAGGTTAACCGGGGTTTCCACCACTACACGGCACAGCAGGTCGCCCTGGCTACCGCCACGTACCGATTTAACACCCTTGCCGCGCATGCGGAACAGTTTGCCGGTCTGGGTTTCTGTCGGCACTTTCAGCTTCACGCGGCCATCCAGCGTCGGCACTTCGATCTCACCGCCCAATGCTGCCATCGCGAAGTTAATCGGTACTTCACAGTACAGGTTGTTGCCTTCACGCTCGAAGATCGGGTGAGCCTTCACCTGAACCTGAACGTACAGATCGCCAGCAGGTGCGCCGTGTTCGCCTGCTTCACCCTCACCCGCCAGGCGGATGCGGTCACCGGTATCCACGCCAGCCGGGATTTTCACCGACAGCGTTTTGGCTTTCTCAACCCGGCCGTGGCCATGGCAGCTGTTGCAAGGGTCTTTGATGATCTGACCGCGGCCATGGCAGTGCGGACAGGCCTGCTGCACGGTAAAGAAGCCCTGGCGCATCTGCACCTGGCCCTGACCGTGACAGGTTGGACAGGTCACCGGCGAGCTGCCTGGCTTCGCGCCGCTGCCGTGACAAACACCACACTCTTCCAGCGTCGGAATGCGGATCTCTTTGGTCACGCCACGAACAGCTTCCTCGAGGGACAGCTCCATGTTGTAGCGCAGATCGGAACCGCGGCTGGCACGTTGACGGCGGCCACCACCGAAGATGTCGCCAAATACGTCGCCAAAGATATCGCTGAAGTCGGCACCGCCGCCGCCAAACCCACCGCCACCGCCCATGCCGCCTTGTTCAAACGCCGCATGGCCGTATTGATCGTAGGCCGCACGCTTTTGATCGTCGGTCAGAACTTCGTACGCTTCCTTGACCTCTTTAAATCTGGCTTCGGCGTCCTGATCCTGGTTGCGGTCAGGATGGTACTTCATCGCCAGGCGTTTATACGCCTTTTTGATCTCACGCTCTTCCGCCGTCTTGGAGACGCCGAGAATCTCGTAATAGTCTTTCTTCGCCATTATTTCTGTAACCCTTAACATGCGTGCACGGGCGTAGAGTTGCCTCGACGCCCGTGCTGGTTTCCGGTAACGGCCTCTCAGCCGTTCCGTGCCCGCTTAAGGGCGATTATTTTTTGTCTTTAACTTCTTCGAACTCAGCGTCAACCACGTCGTCATCTTTCTGCGCCGCGTTGTCAGCACCGGCATCAGCACCTTGCTGAGCCTGCTGCGCCTGGGCCATTTCCAGCAGCTTGCCGGAAACCTGCACCAGAGCCTGGGTCTTAGCTTCGATCTCGGCTTTATCTTCGCCTTTAACCGCAACTTCCAGATCTTTCAGCGCCGCTTCGATAGCCGTTTTGTCTTCCGCCGGCAGTTTGTCGCCCGCTTCTTCCAACTGCTTACGGGTACCGTGGATCAGGTGGTCGGCCTGGTTACGGGTCTGCACCAGCTCTTCGAACTTACGGTCAGCTTCGGCGTTCACTTCAGCATCGCGCACCATTTTCTGGATTTCTTCTTCGTTCAGACCAGAAGAAGCCTTGATGGTGATCTTCTGCTCACGGCCAGTATTCTTGTCTTTGGCAGACACGTGCAGAATACCGTCGGCGTCGATGTCGAAGGTCACTTCGATTTGCGCCATACCGCGTGGAGCCGCCTGGATGCCGTCCAGATTGAACTGGCCCAGTGACTTGTTATCGTTAGCGCGTTTACGCTCACCCTGCAGCACGTGGATGGTTACCGCAGACTGGTTGTCTTCAGCGGTAGAGAACACCTGGCTGTGCTTGGTCGGGATGGTGGTGTTTTTGGTGATCAGCGGAGTCATCACGCTGCCCATGGTTTCGATACCCAGCGACAGCGGGGTAACGTCCAGCAGCAGAACGTCCTTCACATCACCGGCCAACACGCCGCCCTGTACCGCAGCACCCACCGCAACGGCTTCGTCCGGGTTAACGTCTTTACGCGGTTCTTTACCGAAGAAGTCAGCGACTTTCTTCTGAACCATTGGCATACGGGTCTGGCCGCCCACCAGGATCACGTCCTGAATGTCGGAAACCGACAGGCCTGCGTCTTTCAGAGCGACTTTCAGCGGCTCGATAGAACGCGCAACCAGATCTTCTACCAGCGACTCGAGTTTTGCACGGGTCACTTTGATGTTCATGTGTTTTGGACCGCTCGCATCTGCAGTAATGTACGGCAGGTTTACGTCGGTCTGCTGAGCGGAAGACAGTTCAATCTTCGCTTTCTCAGCGGCTTCTTTCAGACGCTGCATCGCCAACGGATCGTTGCGCAGGTCGAAACCTTGTTCTTTCTTGAACTCTTCCACCAGATAGTTGATCAGGCGGCTGTCGAAGTCTTCACCACCCAGGTGGGTATCACCGTTGGTTGCCAGAACTTCGAAGGTTTTTTCGCCGTCAACTTCGTCGATTTCGATAATAGAGATATCGAAAGTACCGCCACCCAGGTCATAAACCGCGATGGTACGGTTGCCGACTTCTTTGTCCAGGCCGTAAGCCAGGGCCGCAGCGGTCGGTTCGTTGATGATACGTTTTACTTCCAGACCTGCGATACGGCCGGCGTCTTTGGTCGCCTGACGCTGTGCGTCGTTGAAGTATGCAGGTACGGTGATAACCGCTTCAGTTACCGGTTCACCCAGGTAATCTTCCGCCGTTTTCTTCATTTTCTTCAGCACTTCTGCAGAGATCTGCGGTGGTGCCACACGCTGGCCTTTCACTTCTACCCATGCGTCGCCGTTATCAGCAGCCACAATTTTGTACGGCATGATGTCTTTATCACGCTGTGCTTCTTCATCCTGGAAGCGACGGCCAATCAGGCGCTTGATCGCAAACAGGGTGTTTTGTGGGTTAGTAACAGCCTGACGCTTAGCAGGCTGGCCAACCAGAATTTCACCATCCTGGGTATATGCGATGATCGAAGGTGTAGTACGATCGCCTTCGCTGTTCTCCAGCACGCGCGCTTTACCACCATCCATAATTGCTACACAAGAGTTGGTAGTACCCAGGTCGATACCAATGATTTTGCCCATCTAAACGTCTCCACTAATAAATTCATATTCGGTCAGGTTGCTAACCTATATGCGGGCGAATTTTTGCTTTTCAACTGCCCGACATTTCAGACTTACCCGCGGTCAGCAACTGCGGTTGCAAATAAGATGGGGCCATACAATCCAGCATCAAGGGGCAGGGCAAAAAAAAATTCGTTTTTATCGTCACTCAGATCATTGTTTCCTGTTCTGGGGATCATTATGATGCCGCGCGCTCTGATGGAAGTTATAGGTTTTTCGGCCATTCAGACCATTTATGAATTTACCTATCCATTTTCGTTAAAATTCTGTTATCGCAGAGGACATATGCACACCAACAAGTTGGCGAATCCCGGCCCTCTCGGCCTGATGGGCTTCGGGATGACCACCGTCTTGCTGAACCTGCACAACGCGGGCTTTTTCCCATTGAACTCTTCCATCATCAGCATGGGGATTTTCTTCGGTGGACTGGCCCAGATTATGGCTGGCCTGCTGGAATACAAGAAAGGCAATACCTTCGGCATGACGGCCTTTATCTCTTACGGCAGCTTCTGGCTGAGCCTGGTCGGGCTGCTGCTGCTGCCACGCCTGGGCCTGGCTGAACCGACCGACGCCAGCGTGCTGGGGATCTATCTGGCACTGTGGGGCGTCTTCACCCTGTTCATGTTCTTCGGCACTCTGCGCGGCAACCGCGTGCTGCAGTTCGTGTTCGGCAGCCTGACGCTGCTGTTCGCCCTGCTGGCCGTCGGTAACATCACCGGCAACCCTGCGCTGCTGAAATTTGCCGGCTACGAAGGCATCATCTGCGGTGCCAGCGCTATCTACCTGGCTATGGCGGAAGTGCTCAACGAGCAGTTTGGCCGTACGGTGCTGCCGATTGGCGAACCCAGCGTCAACAATGTAGAACCTATCCGGGCAGTGGCATAAGCGTCATTGACCTGAAATGAAAAGCCCTGCGGTTGATTGCAGGGCTTTTTTTTAGCTGTAAGAACCGGCGCGTTGCGCCTTGGTTTCGCTATTCAGATCGCGATGGAGGTAAATCCCCAGCAGCAGTCCTATCCCCGACAACGCCAATACGTAGTAAGCGGGTGCTAACGGGGTTAACTTCATGATCAACGTCACAAATATTGGGGTTAAACCCCCAAAAATAGCGTATGCGACATTATATGAGAACGAAATACCGGTAAATCGCACTTCCGCCGGGAAAGCCCGCACCATCACATAGGGTACAGCGCCCACCACGCCCACGCTGAAGCCTACCAGCGCATAGCAGGCGAACAGCATTTCCGGGTGTTCTCCCACCGTCCGATAAAATAGCCAACTGCAGCCGGCCAACAGCAAACTGCCAACGATAAAGGTCTTGCTGGCACCGAAGCGATCCGCCGCCAAACCGGCGGTAATGCAGCCAGCAATCAGCATGATGGTGGCAATGCTGTTCGCCTGCAGCGACAGCGCCGGGGCAATGCCAAATTGCTTTTGCAAGTAAGTCGGGGTCATCAGGATCACCACCACGATACCGGCGGACAGCAGCCAGGTCAGCAGCATCGACACCACCACTTCCTTGCGATGGTTAAGCACCACGGATTTCAGCGGCAGCTCCTCCGCCAGGGCTTTGCGCGCCTGCATCTCGATGAAAATTGGCGTTTCCTGCAACCAGCGGCGCAGGTACATCGCCACCAGGCCGAAAATGCCGCCCAGCAGGAAAGGAATGCGCCAGCCCCCCTCGGCGATGGTCTGTTGGCTGAGCGTAGTGTTGATCACCGTCGCCACCAACGAGCCCAGCAAGATACCGACCGTCAGACCGGCGGTCAGGGTACCGCAGGCAAAACCAATGCGGCGGCGCGGCACGTGTTCGGCAACAAACACCCAGGCCCCCGGCACTTCACCACCAATCGCTGCACCCTGCAGCACGCGCATCAGCAGCAGCAAGAGCGGCGCGGCAATACCGATGCTGGCGTAGGTCGGTAACAGGCCCATGCCCAGCGTCGGTAGCGCCATCAGCAGAATGCTCAGGCTGAACATCTTCTTACGGCCGACCAAATCGCCGAAGTGTGCCATGACGATGCCGCCCAACGGGCGGGCCAGGTAACCGGCGGCAAAGATGCCGAAGGTTTGCACCTGACGCAGCCATTCAGGCATATCCGCCGGGAAGAAGAGTTCGCCCATCACCGCAGCAAAGAAGACGAAAATGATGAAGTCGTAGAACTCCAGCGCTCCGCCCAGGGCAGCTAATGTCAGAGTTTTGTAGTCTTGCCGGTTTAACCGGCGATTATTATCGTGAGGCATAGGGTACCGTCAGAGGAGACTGTTAAAATAAAAGCCAGCGGCTTCTGTAAACGAATCCTTACTATAACGGCAAAATATTTTCACACCAGAACGCTTGGGGCTTATCTCACATTACGCTGAAATTTAGAGGTTTATCTCGCGACGCGCATTCTTCGGCCTAAATGCTGCTACCACTTCGGCCTGAGTTTCCACATAAGGCCCCTCGAGCAACTGAATGCAGTACGGCACGCTGGCGAAGATACCATGCACCACCACCTTGCCCTGTTCGTCCTTGACCCCTTCCAGCGTTTCCTTGATTGACTTCGGTTGTCCCGGCAGGTTGATGATCAGCGCCTGCTTGCGGATCGCCCCCACCTGGCGTGAAAGAATTGCCGTTGGCACATAGTGTAGGCTGATTTGACGCATTTGCTCGCCGAAGCCAGGCATCACGCGATCGGCGATCGCCAGCGTGGCGTCTGGGGTCACGTCACGTCGCGCCGGCCCGGTACCGCCGGTCGTCAGCACCAGATGGCAGCCCATTTCATCCACCAGCTCACACAGGGTTTGCTCGATTAACGTTTGCTCATCGGGGATCAAGCGGGTTTCCAGTTTGAACGGCGTGGCCAGCGCGTCGGTCAGCCACGCTTCCAAAGCCGGTATGCCTTTGTCCTGGTAAACGCCGCCGGAAGCGCGGTCAGAAACTGAAACCAAACCAATACGTAATATGTCCATGCGTAACCTCTACAGCCTAATGGGGTTCGAGCGGGTTCGCTTCCCGCCCTGTTATTCATCCCGAGAGTATAAGGTGTCTGCCCGTGCCGGGGATCTGCGGGCATAAAAAAAGGCGGCCTAAGCCACCTTTTTCTGCGCTGACTGCCTGAATTACAGCAGATCGGCGATCATTTTTTCCAGCTTGCCCTGGTCTACGGCAAACTTGCGGATACCGTCGGTCAGTTTCTCAACCGCCATTGGATCCTGGTTGTGCTGCCAGTAGAACTCAGGCTCGGTCAGCGCCGCAGGACGCGCTTTCACTTCGCCGGTGTAAGCCAGTTTACGCTCCAGGGAACCTTCGCTCTCTGCCAGCTCTTTCAGCAGTGCAGGGGCGATGGTCAGACGGTCACAGCCAGCCAGTTCGATGATTTCACCGACGTTACGGAAGCTGGCGCCCATCACCACGGTTTTGTAACCGTGCTCTTTGTAATACTGGTAGATCTCGGTAACGGAAACCACACCTGGATCTTCGTTTGGCGCGAACTCTTTCTTGTCGCCGTTGGCTTTGTACCAGTCGAGGATACGACCAACAAACGGAGAGATCAGGTACACGCCAGCTTCGGCACAGGCACGCGCCTGAGCGAAGGAGAACAGCAGCGTCAGGTTACAGTTGATGCCTTCTTTCTCCAACTGCTCTGCCGCGCGGATGCCCTGCCAGGTAGAAGCCAGTTTGATCAGGATGCGGTCGTTACTGATGCCGGCATCGTTGTACAGCTTGATCAGGCGCTTGGCCTTGGCAACGCTGGCCACGGTATCGTAGGACAGACGTGCGTCCACTTCGGTAGAGATACGGCCAGGAACCAGCTTAAGGATTTCCAGACCGATGTTGACGGCCAGCTTGTCGGCGGCGTCGGCGATCTGCTGTTCGCGATCGCTGCTCTGCTCACGCGCCCAGGCAATAGCTTCGTCAATCAGTTTGCGGTATTCAGGAATTTGGGCTGCATTGAGGATCAGCGAAGGGTTGGTTGTAGCATCTTGCGGTTGATACAGCTTCATTGCCGCGATATCGCCCGTATCTGCAACCACGGTAGTGAGTTGGCGCAGGGAAGTTAATTTATCGGTCATGTTGGCATTATCTCATCGTTTGTGCATGAACTTTTGGCATCGTTCAACCATGCCCTGCCCTGATAATAACATGCGCAAGGCCCGGTGCAAGGCTGGAAAATCGCGGCCCGGCGGCGCTGGTTTTATCCTTGAGCGAGCAACCGTTTACGCTCGTATCTTTCGTCATTCCCGAGCTGAAGAAAAGGCAATAACGTGCTATCGATTGAATAAATTATGTTAAATTCGCGAAAATTGATGCAATAGGGCCAGTGATCTGAGAAAAATCTCAATTGCTCGGAACCCGACTGGTTTCAGCTAAGCTCTTGTAAAAATTCAATCAATATATCTTCACCCGCGGTGGATGCGGCGCGGTGCACAAAAAATAACAACAAGGAGGGATCCGTGACGGACCTGATGAATTTTATAAATAATATTTTGTGGGGTTCGGTACTGATTTATTTACTGCTTGGCGCAGGCATTTATTTTACCCTGCGTACCCGCTTTATCCAGGTCCGCCATTTCAGCCATATGTTCTCCGTGCTCAAGCACAGCAACAAAAGCGACAGCGCGGGCATCTCCTCTTTTCAAGCTTTATGCACCACCCTTGCCGCGCGCGTAGGCACCGGTAATCTGACTGGCGTGGCTATTGCCCTTACCGCAGGCGGCCCCGGGGCCATCTTCTGGATGTGGGTGGTGGCGTTCATCGGCATGGCCACTTCCTTTGTCGAAAGCAGCCTGGCGCAGCTCTACAAAACCAAAGACGATCAGGGTAACTTCCGCGGCGGGCCAGCTTACTATATGGAAAAAGGGCTGGGCATGCGCTGGATGGGCGTGCTGTTCTCCATCTTCCTGATCGTAGCCTTCGGATTAGTGTTCAATGCCGTGCAGGCCAATTCCATTGCCCAGGCCTCCGCCGTTGCCTTCAACGTGAAGCCTCTGTATATCGGTATCGGTCTGGTCGTACTGAGCGGTCTGGTCATCTTCGGCGGTATCCGCTCGGTTGCCCGCGTGGCTGAATGGGTGGTGCCACTGATGGCTGCGGCTTATCTACTGCTGGCATTCTGGGTGATTGGCCAGAATATCGAGCATATGCCGGCAATCTTGTCGCTGGTGTTCAAGAGCGCCTTCGGGCTGCAGGAAGCAGCGGCAGGTGCCGTCGGCTATGGTATTTCGCAGGCAATGACCCAGGGCGTTCAGCGTGGCCTGTTTTCCAACGAGGCCGGTATGGGTTCCGCGCCCAACGCGGCGGCTTCCGCCTCCCCTTACCCGCCGCACCCTGCGTCTCAGGGCTACGTGCAGATGCTCGGTGTCTTTATCGATACCATCGTGATTTGCAGCGCGACCGCCGCGATCATCCTGTCGTCCGGCGTACTGGATCAGCCGGTAGCCAATGTCAGCGGTATCGACATGACTCAGCGAGCCTTGTCCGCCGCCGTCGGCAGTTGGGGATCTCCCTTTGTTGCCATTGCCATTTTCTTTTTCGCCTTTACCTCGATCATCGCCAACTATGCCTACGCCGAAAGTAATCTGGTGTTCCTCGAGCGCAACCACCCGGCCGGCCTGCTGGTTTTCCGCTGCGCCGCACTGGGCATGGTGATGTTTGGTGCGCTGGCTGAATTGCCGGTTGTCTGGAAAATGGCTGACACCTCAATGGCGTTAATGGCCATCACCAACCTGACGGCGATCCTGCTACTGTCAAAAGTGGCGCTGAAACTGGCCGACGATTATCACCGCCAGCGTACGCTGGGCAAATTGCCGACTTTCGACGCCAACCGCTTCCCTGAACTGAAATCTCAGTTGGAACCCGGCGTATGGGATAAAAACTGAGTTTTTACGGGCGCGTCTGGCACGCGCCCTGCCTATCAGACCCATTGACCCTTTTTCCCGCGCTTTTTGCTACAGTACCCCTTCTTGGATAAACAGGATCTGGCCATGCTCGTTATTATTTCACCTGCAAAAACCCTTGATTACGAAAGCCCATTGGCGACAGAACGCTTCACTCAGCCGGAACTGCTGGACAAATCTAAGCAGCTGATCAAAATCTGCCGCGAGCTGACGCCGGTACAAATCTCCAAACTGATGGGCATCAGCGACAAACTGGCCGGGTTGAACGCCGCTCGCTTTGGCGACTGGCAGCCAAAGTTCACCCCAGACAATGCTCGCCAGGCCCTGCTGGCTTTCAAAGGCGACGTCTATACCGGTTTGCACGCACAGGACTTCAGCGAGGGCGATTTTGACTTTGCCCAGCAGCATCTGCGCATGCTGTCCGGGTTGTACGGCGTGCTGCGCCCGCTCGATCTGATGATGCCTTACCGTCTGGAGATGGGTATCAAACTGGAGAACGCCAAGGGCAAGGATTTGTACAGCTTCTGGGGCGAGCAGATCACCAAAAAGCTTAACGAAGCGCTGGAGCAACAGGGCGACGACGTGGTGGTCAACCTGGCTTCCGACGAATACTTCAAATCGGTGAAGCCGGCCAAACTGCACGGCACGCTGATTAAACCGGTGTTCCTCGACGAGAAGAACGGCAAATACAAAGTGATCAGCTTCTACGCCAAGAAGGCGCGTGGATTGATGAGCCGCTATATCATCAAGAATCGCCTGACGCAGCGCGAACAACTGCTTGGTTTCAACCTGGAAGGTTACGCCTTCGATGAAGCCGACTCCAAAGGCAACGAACTGGTGTTCAAACGCCCCGAGCAGTAATCCGCCACGCCCATAAAAAAGCCGTCGCAATGACGGCTTTTCGCTTTATGCCTCCAGCGGGATCAGGCAGGCAAGGCCATCAGGAACTTACGCAGTTCGCCAAAGCTGGCCGGCAGATTGTGGGACAACAGCGGCAAATCGGCGCGCAGCGCCAGCGCCTTGGGCAGTGGCAGCTCCTGACCGAGAATTTCCTCTACGCTCTCTTTGAACTTGGCCGGATGCGCAGTACCGAGGAACAAGCCAAACTCCCCTTCCTTCAATTGGTCACGCAACGCGCGATAAGCGATTGCCGCATGCGGCTCAGAAAGGTAGCCCAGTTGCGCCAGCTCACGCATGCTGTCCTTGGTGGTTTCGTCACTCACCGTTGCGTGCCCCAGTTCTTTCAACTGCCAGATCTTGCGACGGAACAGCTCTTCTACGCGCGGCCAGTTATTCGGCTGGCTGACGTCCATCGCATTCGACAACGTTGCCACCGTGGCGTGTGGCTGCCACTGACCATTCGTCAGGAAGCGCGGCACGGTATCGTTGGCATTGGTCGCGGCGATAAAACGCTTCACCGGCAGCCCCAGTGATTTGGCCAACAAGCCGGCGGTCAGATCGCCGAAGTTACCGCTTGGCACCGAAATCACCAGTTGATTACGTGCTTCCTGCGGCAGTTGCGCTACCGCTTCGAAGTAGTAGCAAATCTGCGCCAGCAGGCGGCTGATATTGATCGAGTTGGCCGAGTTCAGGTGCAGCGCTTCTTTCAGCTCCTGATCGTCAAACGCCTGCTTGACCAGGGCCTGGCAAGCATCGAAGTCGCCATCAATCGCCACGGTGTGAATGTTACCGCCCAGGGTGCAGAACAGTTTTTCCTGCAACGGGCTGATTTTGCCCTGCGGGTAAAGGATCACCACGCGAACATTCTTCAGGCCGTAGAAAGCATGTGCCACCGCCGCGCCGGTATCGCCGGAAGTCGCCGTCAGGATAGTCACCGGCTGATCGCCTGCCACTTCCGCCAGCATTTGCGCCATAAAGCGGCCGCCGAAGTCTTTAAAGGCCAGCGTCGGGCCGTGGAACAGCTCCAGGCACGCAATATCGTCTTCCACTTGCGCCACCGGCGCCGGGAATTCAAAGGCCGCCGCTACGCGCTTATGCAGAGCCTCTTCGGAAACTTCATCGCCAATAAACGCCGACAGGATGCGGCTGCTGCGGGTGACAAAATCCTGCTCCAGCAGATGATCGATTTCGGTCAATTCAAATTCCGGCAGTTCCAGCGGGAAAAACAGCCCTTGCTGTTTGCCCAGGCCTTGTTTGATCGCCTGCGCGAAGCTGACCTGCTCGTTGTGATCCTTAAGGTTGTACAGTTTCATGCGTTATCCCAGTAGTCGTGCGCCTGCGGTATCCAGACGGCAAATATGAACAAAACCTTCGTCGTTTTGCAGATAGTGATTAGTCAGCCAATCGGCCATGCGTTGAGCCGTAGCGCCATCATCACAGACGGCGAACAGCGTCGGGCCGGAGCCGGAAATACCGCAAGCCAGCGCACCTATATCCTGCGCAGCTTTACGCGCATCGGCAAAGCCCGGCAGCAGGCGAGTGCGGTACGGCTCGGCAATCACGTCCTGCATCAGTTTGGCGGCCAAACGCGGCTGTTGGGTGTGGCAGGCATGAATAAAGCCCGCCAGATAGCGACCGTGACTGACACAGTCCTGACGACGATACTGCGCGGGTAAAATCGCGCGCGCTTCGGCGGTGGACACCTTGATGCCCGGATAGGCCATCACCCACAGCCAGTCTTTAAAGCATGGCACTTCCTGGCTGATGAAGCCTTCTTCTTCCAGCATCAGTTGCAAGCCGCCAAGGTAGCAAGGCGCCACGTTGTCGTAATGCACGCTGCCGGAGATGCGGCCTTCCAGCTCGCCCATCAGGCTCAGCAGGGTCATTTTATCCAGCGGACGGTTGCAGAATTCATTCATCGCCATCAGCCCGGCAACCACCGAGCAGGCGCTGGAACCCAATCCTGAACCGATCGGCATGTTTTTCTCCAGCCGCATCGCCACCGGGATCTCACGGCCGATCTCCTGACAGAAACGCTGCCAGCACTGATAAACGATATTCTCTTTTGGATCGTCCGGCAGTTTGCTGACGAAGCGACCGGCGTTCTGAAGGCTGAACGTGGCGGCAGCCTCGACGCTGACGCAGTCGCCCAGCAAGGTACCGTCGATCGGTGACACCGCTGCACCCAGAACGTCAAAGCCGACGCTTACGTTGCCAATTGAGGCCGGCGCATACACCTTAACCATATTAAACTCCCAACTTCCATGACAGTGTGCGCAACAGATCGGCGAAGACCCCTGCTGCAGTCACATCGTTACCGGCACCGTAGCCACGCAGTACCAACGGCAACGGCTGATAGTAACGGCTGTAGAAAGCCAAGGCGTTCTCGCCGTTCTTCACTTTATACAACGGATCGTTGCCATCTACCGCATCTATGCGAACCTGACAGCGGCCATTTTCAATGACGCCGACGTAGCGCAGCACCTTGCCCTGCTCAGCGGCGTTGGCCACATTGCGAGCATACTCTTTATCCAGTTCCGGCAGGCGCGCCATAAAGGTTTCCACATCCCCGGAGGCGTCAAAGGAAGGCGGCAGCGCCGACTCGACCTCAATATCTTCCAGTTCCAGTTTGTACCCCGCTTCACGGGCCAGGATCAGCAGCTTGCGGGCCACGTCCATACCGGAAAGGTCGTCACGTGGATCCGGCTCGGTATATCCTTTGGCCTTGGCCTCCAGGGTCGCCGCCGACAGCGACATGCCCTCGTCCAGTTTGCCGAAAATAAACGACAGCGAACCGGACAGGATGCCGGAGAAACGCGTCAGCTCATCACCGGCGTTCAGCAGGTTTTGCAGGTTTTCGATCACCGGCAAGCCCGCGCCGACGTTGGTGTCATACAGAAACTTGCGGCGCGAACCGGCCGCGGCGGTGCGCAACTGTTGGTAGTAGTTCATCGACGAGGTGTTGGCCTTTTTATTCGGCGTCACCACGTGGAATCCATCCGCCAGGAAGTCCGCGTATTGATCGGCAACCGCCTGGCTGGAGGTGCAGTCGACAATCACCGGGTTCAGCAGGTGGTACTCCTTCACCAAACGAATCAAACGCCCCAGGTTGAACGGCTCTTGCGCGCCGGCCAGCTCATCACGCCAGCTTTCAAGCTGAATGCCGTGAATGTTGGTCAACATGGCACGCGAATTGGCAATGCCGCACACCCGCAGATCGATATGCTTTTGTTTCAGCCAAGGTTGCTGACGGTAAATCTGCTCGATCAACGCGCCGCCCACGCCACCAACGCCGATGACAAACACTTCAATCACCTGATCGGTATTGAACAACATCTGATGGCAAACGCGCACCCCGGTGGTCGCGGAATCATTGCTGACCACCACCGAGATGGAGCGTTCAGAAGAGCCCTGAGCAATAGCGACAATGTTGATATTGGCGCGAGCCAGCGCAGAGAAGAAGCTGGCCGAAATGCCGCGCAGGGTACGCATGCCGTCGCCGACCACCGAGATGATCGCCAACTGTTCCATTACGTCCAGCGGCTCCAGCAGACCGTCTTTCAATTCAAGATAGAACTCGTCTTCCAGCGCCCGACGCGCACGTTGCAGTTCGCTCTGCGGCACGCAGAAACTGATGCTGTATTCAGAGGACGACTGGGTGATCAGCACCACAGAGATGCCGGCGCGCGACATTACGGCAAATACCCGCGCCGCCATGCCGACCATGCCTTTCATCCCCGGACCGGAGACGTTGATCATCGCCATATTGTTCAGGTTGGTGATGCCCTTCACCGGCGTATCAGAATCCAGATTTTCGCCGCCAATCAGCGTGCCTGGTGCCTGTGGATTAGCGGTGTTTTTGATCAGGCAGGGGATTTGGAACTGAGCGATGGGGGCAATGGTGCGGGGGTGGAGAACGCTGGCGCCGAAATAGGAAAGCTCCATGGCTTCCTGGTACGACATCGATTTCAACAGCCTGGCATCCGGCACGGTGCGTGGGTCACAGGTATAAACGCCGTCAACGTCGGTCCAGATCTCGCAACAGTCGGCGCGCAAACAGGCAGCCAGCACCGCGGCAGAGTAGTCGGAACCGTTACGGCCCAGCACCACCAATTCGCCCTTGTCGTTGCCGGCGGTGAAACCGGCCATCAGCACAATGTGATCCGCCGGGATGGCCGATGCGGCGATACGCAATGTGGATTCTGCGATATCTACCGTGGACTCCAGGTAATGCCCCTGCGCCAGCAGTTTCTCAACCGGGTTAATCACCGTGACCGGGAAACCTTTGGCACGAAACACCCCTTCCATGATGGCGATGGAGAGCTTCTCGCCGCGGCAGATAATGGCCGCATTCACGCTGTCCGGGCACTGTCCAAGCAACGCAACGCCATGCAGTACCTGCTTGAGCTGGGCGAACTCCTGATCGACAAACGTCTTGAGGCGATCGTACTCAAAGCCGGGCAACGCCTGCGCCAGCCCGCTCAGCAGCTCGGCGAAGATGCGCTCTGCATCGCTCATATTTGGCAGAATGTCTTGCCCCGCTACCGTTTTTTCAATCATTGCCACCAGGTGGTTAGTGATTTTAGCCGGAGCGGACAAGACCGTGGCCACCTGTCCCTGACGTGCATTACTTTCCATGATGTCGGCAACGCGCAGAAAACGTTCTGCATTCGCTACCGAGGTTCCGCCAAATTTCAGCACTCGCATTTCTTGTCTCTCCCGAATTTAAGCCGAAAAAAAAGCCCGCACTGGTTAGGTGCGGGCTTTTTTCTTTTGTTTCCTGTACGCGTCAGCCCGCCCCGTTACCTGTGGTATCGGTGGTGGTAATAATTGTTGTGTTCAGGCTGATGTTTCGCATTTTTTCTGTCTGTCTCATTAAATACTCTGTCCCCTCTATTGGTTAAAGCAATCGCTATCCCAAGTCAAATTATTTCTTGTTTTTGCTTATTTATCGTACAGCAGGCTAACCGGGCGATGCGAGAGATGAAAAGCCAGATGACAGAACAAAAAGACAGGCAGGCGGCAGATTTGCAGTGGATCACACTGCAAAATTAGCCATGTTTACGGGTATCACTTTGTCAGTTTTTTTTCGATATCGTGCAACAAAGTATGCAGCATCGCCGTGTCCCGCTGTTGCAGAACACCAAGGCGTTGATGCAGCCAGTCGCGCAATTTTTGATCGTCACTGACCTCCAGCGCCGCCAATAATCCCTCGGCGCGATGACGTAATGCCTTGAGTTGCCCCTCGTTGGCTACCGGCTCTTGTGGCGCACTGACGTTCATCAGCTCTGACAGTTGATAACAGTACACCATCACCGCCTGACCGAGATTGAGCGAAGGGTAATCCGCCTGCATAGGTACGCCGGTCAGCAAATCCGCCAGTTCCAGCTCCTCATTGGTCAGGCCGGAATCTTCACGGCCAAACACCAACGCCGCCTGGTTCACCCACTGGCTGCGCTCACTCAGTTGGCCTAACAGCTGCTGCGGCGTACAGTAATAATGAAAACGCGCCCGGCTGCGGGCCGTGGTGGCCACGGTGAAATCTACGTCCGCCAGTGCCTGTTCCAGCGTGGCAAAAGTTTGCACGCCGTCGAGGATATCCCCCGCCCCGTGAGCAACCCAACGCGCCGCCGGCTGCAGGTGCGCTTCGCTGTCGACAATGCGCAACGAAGTAAAGCCCATGGTTTTCATTGCCCGCGCCGCAGCGCCGACGTTTTCCGGCCGTGCCGGAGCCACTAAAACAATATGCAGCTGCATCAATACTCCACTGAATAAGGGATCGCAGGTTTTTGACTGTTCAGGATACTCTGATTATATTTACAAGTGTGCAACAATAATCCCGCGCACCGCGATAGACAGGGGTAAATGCGCTATTGGCCTTATAAATGGCACGGAATACATATTATTACTTCTTATGATTTACTACTCTTATTAATCAAGGTGTTAATATAACTGCTTTATCAATAAGCCGTTAATTCTACCTCATTAGGCACAACAATGCTGAATCGTACACAGAATTTATGGTTCTGTGACTTAAGCTGGCATTTCTGTAAGTGTTTTTCACAAAACTGTTAACGTGCTACAATTGAATTTGATATATGTCAACAAAGCTTAGTTTTGTTGGGTGATGAATTCGGTACGCACTGTTATATTGCTGTTAATAGGGTTAGGATATGCGCCGTTTTGGCACCTTTGGGGATGTAAGGAATAGCACCCCCACCAAGCTAGCGATCTTGTTGACATGAGATGGAAAGTGCATCAAGAACGAGTTTACGTACTGTAGTCATTTGGTAAGAGGGAACGTGAGCGCTAATCTCTGCCCTCCGCTAAGAAAACAAAGACTTCTGTACTTCCTATTTTCTATTTTGTTGGCAATTTTAGGTAGCAAATATGCAGACCCCGCACATTCTGATTGTCGAAGACGAGTTAGTCACTCGTAACACCCTGAAGAGCATTTTCGAGGCGGAAGGCTACGTTGTTCATGAAGCCAATGATGGTGCAGAGATGCACAACATCCTGTCTGAAAATGATATCAATCTGGTTATCATGGACATCAATCTGCCAGGCAAAAATGGCCTGCTGCTGGCGCGTGAACTGCGCGAACAGGCCAGCGTTGCGCTGATGTTCCTGACCGGCCGTGATAACGAAGTTGATAAGATCCTCGGATTGGAAATCGGCGCTGATGACTATATCACCAAGCCATTTAATCCACGTGAACTGACCATTCGCGCACGCAACCTGCTGTCCCGCACCATGAACCTGGGCAGCGTCGGCGAAGAACGCCGTCTGGTTGAAAGCTATAAGTTCAACGGTTGGGAGCTGGACATCAACAGCCGCTCACTGATCAGCCCAGCGGGCGAGCAATACAAATTGCCGCGCAGTGAATTCCGCGCCATGCTGCACTTCTGCGAAAACCCGGGCAAGATCCAATCCCGTGGCGAACTGCTGAAGAAGATGACCGGTCGCGAGCTGAAACCGCATGACCGCACCGTGGACGTGACCATTCGTCGCATCCGCAAGCACTTCGAATCCACGCCGGACACGCCTGAAATCATCGCCACCATTCACGGTGAAGGTTACCGTTTCTGCGGCGATCTGGAAGAGTAAGTCTCGCGTTAAAATAGTTGGGGTTCAGTTGAACCCCAAGTCTCTTATTTTGCCTCACCCCAAGGGATGATCGGCACCGCGCTCAACGCGTTCTTCGGTGAACCATCCACCACACGGTCTGAATAGCTAAGATAAATCAACGCATTACGAGCTGAATCGTAGAAGCGTACCACCTGCAGCTTCTTGAACACCAGCGACGTTCGTTTCTGGAACACCACCGTCCCTTCAGCCTTGCCGTTTTTGATTTTATCGTTCAGCGCAATCGGCCCGACCTGCTGGCAAGAAATGGCCGCATCCGCAGTATCCTCCGCCAATCCCAGCCCGCCTTTAATGCCACCGGTTTTGGCTCGGCTGATATAACAAGTTACATTTTTAACATCAGGATCGTCGAATGCTTCCACCACGATTTTGTGGTCCGGACCGAAGAGTTTGAATACCGTATCCACCGACCCAACCTGTTCTGCCTGCGCGCTGTTTACCGTTGCGCAAACTAAACCAAACAAAAATATCCATCCTTTTTTCATTCACTTAACTCCAATAACCTGGGCGCTGAAAATAGCCGCAGGCAATTAATATTGTTTATGTTTCAGGTCACAGAATAGGGGTTTTTCCGGTCTGCACCGGTCTTTTTAGCACAGAGCGTGAAAAAAATCTTTGAGAGTCTCGGAGGAAAAAAATTGCTATTATGCGGCGTCGTTATTTCTTTGCGCCCTTTAAGGTGTGCCCCTGTCCAACTCCCGCACAACCCGCTGCGAGAGGCAAAGAGTGCTACGCAAAATGGCTCATGGATTGGTCTGATAGCGCAAGCACCAGCGTGACGAATAAACAGTTCGGGTCCCGACCCTAAAGCTCTACGAGGAAGATCTATGGATCAAGCCGGTATCATTCGTGATCTGCTTAGCTGGCTGGAAAGCCATTTGGACCAACCCTTGTCGCTGGACAACGTGGCGGCAAAAGCGGGTTACTCAAAATGGCATCTACAACGGATGTTCAAAGATATTACCGGTAACGCCATCGGCGCTTATATCCGGGCAAGGAGATTATCCAAGGCTGCGGTGGCGCTGCGTTTAACCAGCCGCCCTATTCTGGATATCGCCTTACAGTATCGCTTCGACTCGCAGCAGACATTCACTCGCGCATTTAAAAAACAGTTTGCGCAAACGCCGGCATTGTATCGCCGCGCCGAAGACTGGAGCGCATTCGGCATCTGTCCGCCAATTCGCCTGGGCGCCTTTACCCTGCCGCAGCCAGAGTTTGTCACACTACCGGAACTGCACCTGATTGGCCTGACGCAAAGCTATTCGTGCACGCTGGAGCAAATTTCAAACTTCCGTACCGAGCTGCGTTCACAGTTCTGGCGCCAATACCTGGGCGAAGCGGAGACGCTGCCGCCGGTGCTGTACGGTCTGCACCATTCGCGTCCAAGCCAGGAAAAGGACGACGAACAGGAAGTGCTGTACACCACGGCGCTGGAACCGCATCACGTTCCGAAGGAAATTCAGGCTGGGCAGCCGCTGACGCTGCAGGGTGGCGAGTATGCGATGTTCAGTTATGAAGGCCCAGCCTCTGGCCTGCAGGACTTTATTCTGACGCTGTACGGCACTTGTCTGCCGGCACTCAAACTCACGCGCCGCAAAGGGCACGACATTGAGCGCTTTTATCCCAAGGGTGACCGTCGGCCACCCCAACCGCCGACAGAGATCAACTGCGACTATTTGATCCCGATCCGCCGTTAACGTTGCAGTTCGTCGAGTGCGGGCATGTCCAGATGCGTGATATCGCCCGCCGTTTCGACAATCCAGCCGGAAGCCAGCCAAGGGCTCTGCTGATAGTCGACACGTGACAGCGAACAGTTGCGCAAACGCAGGCGACGTTCGGCATAGGCAGGTAACCCGAGCACGGTGCTGATCAAACAACCCAACGCGATACCGTGGCTCACGATCAGCGGTTTGCTCCCCTCCGGCAGCATCAGGCAGCTTTCCAGCGCCTCGCGCATCCGCCCACCCAGCTCGCTCATGGATTCACCTTGAGGGATACGGCCGTCAGCAGTACCATCGACCATCTGCTTGCGCCACTGCTCTTCCTGCGGCGTCAGGCTGTCGATCAGGCGTTCTTCCAGAACCCCCATGTGCAATTCGCGCAAACGTGGATCGTTTATCACCTCGCAACCGCAGGCTTCTGCGATGATTTGCGCGGTGCGTCGGGTACGCCCCAAATCGCTGGTAATCACGTGCGTGATGCCGAGCTTGCTGACGCGTTGGGCAACCAGATGAGCCTGATGTTCGCCGTGGGCGGTTAACGGGCTGTCGGACTGACCCTGGATACGGCGAGCCGCATTCCATTCCGTTTCGCCGTGGCGAACGAGGTATACCTGTAACATTTTGCTTTTCCGTTATACTGCGTGAAACCTGAGTTTATCTTCGTCACAGGCCGCTTGCGCAAGCGTCTGACGTATTGAATAGGCTCTTAGCTTAAGGATGCTAAACCCGTTATGTATCATGTTGTCGCTGCAACTACCAACCCGGCAAAGATTAAGGCTATTCAGTTGGCCTTTGAGGACACCTTTGGCGTAGACCAATGCCGCATTGAATCAGTCGACGTCGCCAGCGGTGTCTCACTGCAACCCATCGGCAATCTCGAAACCCGTACCGGTGCACGCCAGCGCGTCATGGAAGCACGCCAGGTACGCCCGGAGGCCGACTTTTGGGTCGGCGTGGAAGCGGGTATCGAAGAGAATATGACCTTCGCCTGGATGACGGTGGAAAACCCGTACACCCGAGGCGAATCGCGTTCAGCCAGTCTGATGCTGCCGGAGACGATTTTACAGGGAATTCGCGCCGGCCGCGAATTGGGGACGGAAATGGCGGCCATCACCGGCAATGCCGAAGTGAAGCGCCAGGGCGGCGCTATCGGTATCTTCACCGATGGGCGGTTGAGCCGCACCAGCGTTTACCATCAGGCTCTGCTGTTGGCGCTGGTGCCCTTCCACAACCCGATCTACCAAAACCATAACATCGCGCCGCAAAAATAAGCGCTGACGAGCGAGGCACGACTAAGGTGCCTCGCCCAGCAATTGCTGCTCCAGCCACTGTTTCAACGCCGGCGTCGCCGCCTTCAGGCTGTTCGAACCGCGAGTGATGGTGGCAATACCGGCCCCCAGCTCGTTCTTCAGCTCACGCTGGCTCATCTCACCGCGCATCAGTTCCTGAATAATCCGCACCCGCGTCCCCAAAGCCGTTCTTTCGTCCGGCGTCAGCAGCAGTTGCAGCAGCGGTTGATGCAGATCCTGGGCGAACGAATTCTGCAGCAGCGCGACAAAGCGCAGCCAATCCTCATTGCCTTGTTCTGAAAGAGCCGGGTCGTTAAGCGATAATTGCGTCATGGCAAGCCACCATACTATTTAACTAGTACAGCAGCATACCATAGCACCGCAAAAATCAATAACGCCTCTGCCACTCGGCATCGGTCAGCACCTTGGCCGGACGATGCATGAGGTAGCGATAAAATGCGTCATAGGCCAGTACATTCTTCACATAAGAACGGGTTTCCGAGAACGGGATGCTTTCGACAAACGCCACCGCATCTACCCGCCCTTCGCTGTTGCCCAACCAGGTATTCACCCGCGATGGACCGGCGTTGTAGGCCGCCGATGACAGAATGCGGTTACGGCCGAACTGCTGGTACACATACTCCAGGTAGCTGGTACCGATGGTAATGTTAACCCGGGGATCAAGCAGCTGGCTTGGGCTTGAGTAGCCGGGAATATTGTACATCTGCACAGTATGCTGCGCGGTACGCGGCATCACCTGCATCAGGCCGCTGGCCCCTACCGGTGACTGGGCTTTCGGGTTCCAGGCGCTCTCCTGACGGGCTATCGCCATGGCGTAGCTCGGCGTGATCCCCTTGTCATCGGTCGCGGCCCGGAACTCTTGCGGCCAGGCTACCGGGAAGCGCTCTTCAAGGTGATCCCACAGTTTGCCAACGATGGTTGCCTGCACGCTGAGATCGGCCCATTTTTGCTCGAACGCATAACGCGCCAGCGCTTCCTGTTCCGGACGACTGCGGCTGGACACAAACGAGGTCCACTCGCTGCGCGCCAGATTATCCATATTCCAGTACATCAGTTCGCGTACCCGGGCAATCTCCGGTCCGTCCACCAGCGAAGCGCGAGGTTTCGCCGCCACGGCCACCATTACCGGGTAAGGCTTATTCAGTTTCTGCGCCGCCACCATTGGATAGAAGCCGCGTTCGTTCATCAGGCGACGCAGGATCTCTTCACCTTCACTGCGTTTGCCTTCGTCCAGCAGCAGGCTTGCACGCCAGTAACGCCACTCGTCTTTATTGCGAGACTCCGCTGGCAGGCGAGCCAGCCAGGTAGCCACCCCCTGGCGATCGCCATTGCCCAATGCCATACGCACACGACGTTCCAGCAGAGCCGGAGACTGACTGCGCAGGATCACCTTATCGCGCCATTGGGTTTGTTCGAAGGTGGCATCGCTGCCCATCAGGCGCCAGGCCACCGCCTCTTCCAACCCCAACTGCTCGCTGTCGCTCATTTTCTGCAGGCGCACCAGCGTCGGGATCATTGCGCGAGCATTTTCTACATCCTGGCGCGCCAGGCGTTCAAAAGCGATGCCGGTCGCGGCACGGGTAAAATCTGTTGGCCCTACGCTACGGGCAAAGGATTCTACCGTGGCCGGATCGTTTTGCAGACGCACCAACGCATCGCCCATGGTTTGGTAATCTGACGGCAACTGACGGTACAAGCTGTTGACCAGGCCGCTGTTGCCCTCTTTCAACGCCAGCTTCATGCGCTCCAGTACCGCCGATGGTGTCTGTTTGCCGGAGCCCTTCCAGACGCTGAACAGCTTGTCACAGGAGCCCGGTAACGATTTACCGCTCATCCAAACGTCTTCAGCACCGCTCCAGGCCGCCTGTTGATCGCCGGTGGCCCATTTGGCGTAGTAGTAATTGCAACGCGCAGCTATAGGTTTAGGCGCCTGTGGGCTAAAGGCCAACAGAGTCCGCCAGTCTTCACGCCGTGCCAGCTCGTTAACAAAGCGCGGGGCCAATGATTTGGCCGGCGGCAGCGTCGGATGCTGTTTGATAAAATCGTTCACCTCGGAGAACCCGGCCTGACTGAGATCTTGCGTCAGCTCACGGTATTCCAGATAAGGGTATAGCGGGTAATCACGCAGCGTCGGCATCAATTGCGCCACGACGTCCATCTGCTTACTGTCCCACGCCTGTTTAATCTGCAGGTAACGCTGACGCTGGGCGTCCAGCGAGTCCGCCAATGCGGCGCCTGAGAATGCCGTCAGGCACAGGCCCACAGCCAAAAACCGCCACTTGTCTACCTTGACCATACTGACTCTTTCCTCGCTAATGCTGATGGTGTTGCCAGAGCCGATTCCCCCGTTGCCGCGCTACGCCAGCAGCCAACGGACAGTGAAACGGCTCTCCGAGTGTTTCGCGCTCTGTCGTGGGATATCGCTTCATCCGGCACGCCAGAACAAAAGGAGGCGCTGAGTGACTGGCTCAGCCATCTACCATAGACAGCGCGATCGCTTATCCATTCACTACTGTAGATGAAGTTTATCGTCACGAAGGGCTTCAGGTAAAAAAGGTTTACCCTCGCTGACAAATAAAATAAAGCCGGCGCCAAAGACAGCGTATTAATCATTAACCCGAGGTTAACACTGGAAACGAGCAGCTCATTTATTATTAATAAGCGCTGCCGACAATAAGATGAAGTCATCTGAAATAATTAGTCATGCAGGATATATTTCCTGGCCGACGACAACGCCGTTGCGCAAATGCCCCAAACCTCAGGCCGGGCGGGCTAACTTTGCAGAAAACGCCTGGCAAACCCTGACGGACGTTTTTATACTATTAAAAAAAGGTAAGATAATTCTGAGAAAACGGCACATAAAGCGCGCAACCGGGATATCTTATAATACAATCCGCGCCAATAATGGGTAGATAGTGTTCATCAGGCAGTGCGATTGACAGTTTTCAGTAAGGCAATTATCCCTTCGAGCGGGTCAGGCTTCTCATTGTTATGTTGCCGCATCGGTACTGCGGATCTGGGCAGGAATGGCAGATGAAGATGGCAAAAAATGCCGTGTGGCTAGCGACCTGCGCAAAAAATTCTCTTGCGAGTTTCATTTGCGCACGTCTGGACTACGGCCGCCTGTTATCGCTGGTGCTGCTCACCCTGATGGCCTTCCCGGGTTCAGCCCGCCCCGAAACCGGTGATCCTTATCAAAATCGCATCCATGCCGTCACCACCGTGGTGGTAGGCATTATCAGCTATGCCCGCTGGCCCAGCGAACCCAATCCGATCCGACTGTGTGTGACGGCACCCACCCAGTATGCCGAAGGCCTGTTCGATCCGATCCTGCTTAGTGCTCCGCGGCCCATTAAGGCCGAACGCGTATCCTTTGACAGTCCGCTGCTGAGCACCGGCTGCGATGTTATTTATTTGGGCAATGTTAACGCCGGTCAGAAGCAGAATTTTATACAGCGTATCAGCGGCCACTCCATTCTCAGCATCAGCGAAAACGATGTTGAATGCTCGGCCGGCAGCGCGTTCTGCCTGCAAATCGAAGGGGATACCGCGAGTTTTAAAGCCAATCTCGATGCGCTGGCACGTAGCGGCGTGCGCGTTCACCCCAACGTGTTGCAGTTGGCACGCAAACAGGCGCCCCCGCTATGAAGTGGTTGCGCAAGAACCGTTCGGGTCAGTCACGCCCTACGCTGGGCCGGGTACTGCAAAGAGTACACCTTGGGCTGGCGCTGATTGCCGTGGGTACTGCGGGGATCTTCCTGACCCTGGTGGCGCTGTTTGCACTGCGCGCCTATGCCAACCATAACCTGCATCTGATCGCGCGCTCCATCAGCTATACCGTTGAAGCCGCCGTGGTGTTCGAAGACCGTGCCGCCGCCCGCGAAGCCCTGGTGCTGATCGCCTCTAAAGAGGAAGTGTCGGAAGCCAGAATTCTGAACAACAACGGCAAAGTGCTTGCGACCTGGCACCATCCCAAGGATGGCCCACTGCACGGCATGGAGCAAGTCGTGGCGCACTGGGCGTTGCCACAACCGGTGATCCTGCCGATCACTCACGAAGGCAAAGAGGTCGGCAAAGTGTGGTTAAGTGGCCACGGCGGCAGCCTGCTGCGTTTTTTGCTACGCGGTATGGTAGGCATGATCGCCTGTCTGGTGCTCAGTACCCTGTGTGCGCTGGTATTGTCGCGCCGCATGTTGCAGGGGATCGTCCGCTCGCTGGACGATATCGCTAACGTGGCGCATGCGGTACGGCGCGATCGCGCCTTTGGGCTGCGGGTACCTTCGGCACCGATTGCCGAATTGCATGAGCTGAGCAGCGACTTTAATGGCCTGCTTGACGAACTGGAGGCCTGGCAGGCGCACCTGAAACAGGAGAATGACTCGCTGACCCACCGGGCGACCCACGACAGCCTGACCGGCTTGCCAAACCGCGCTTTCTTCGAAGGCCGACTGAGTCGCGCGCTGGGAGACATCGAGTCACCCGAAAAACTGGCGGTGCTGTTTATCGACGGCGATCGCTTCAAGGAAGTTAACGACAGCTACGGCCACGCCGCCGGCGACGTAGTGCTGACCACCATTGCCGGGCGTATCCGCGCGCAGTTACGCGAGAGCGACCTGGTTGCACGTTTAGGAGGTGATGAGTTCGCCGTACTGTTGGCACCGGTCCACACTACGGAAGATGTACTGCAGATTGCCGATAACATTATCGACTGCATGACCCAACCGGTAATTTTACCGAACGGCGAAGAGGTCATTTCCTCTTTGAGTATCGGTATTGCACTTTACCCTGAACATGCGGTGACGCCTCAGGGGCTCTTGCACGAAGCTGACGATGCGATGTACCAGGCCAAGCATCGTTATAACGGAGGCTGGCGGCTGGCAATACAGAAATAAAGCCCCGGCGATACCCAAAATCATTGGCGTTGCATCAAGGCAGCCAGAGTGAGAATCCTCAGGAGCTTACTGAAGTAAGTGACTGGGGTGAGCACTCGCAGCCAACACAGATCCAGCGTCAAGGATGACGGGTATATAAAATAAAACTAGGAATTTGATTATGTTACAGCAAACACTAAAAAACCGTTTTTCACTGCTGACGATGATGTTTATCGCCCTGCTGGCGCTCGCCGGCTGTCAGAGCAAGCCGCAGGGCCTGACGCCCGAGCAGATTGCACTGTTGCAGTCGCAAGGGTTCAAACTGACGGATAACGGCTGGGAATTTGGCCTGTCCGACAAGGTGCTGTTCGGCAACAACGTGGGCAAGCTGAACCCGGAAAGCACCGACACGGTACAGAAAATGGGCCGTGCACTGATGAGCGTCGGCATCACCAAATTCCGTCTGGACGGTCACACGGATAATTACGGTGAAGACAGCTATAACGACCAGCTCTCGCTGCGCCGCGCCAATGCGGTGGCCGACCTGCTGGCCAGCGTAGGCATCCCACGCGCTAACATCGAAACTCGCGGCATGGGAAAACGCGACCCGGTCGCCGATAACCGCACCTCCAGCGGCCGGGCGGAAAACCGCCGCGTCGCGATCGTCGTCACTCCTTAAGCGACCAATATGCGCCTTCACGGGCGCATAACCGGTTATACTTAGCGATCGCTGAGTGATGTCTGGGATCCGCTTTCGAAACGGGCTACACTCCGCAGCCAGACATCCTATAAAAACTGATATAGAGAGGCTAGAGCACCGTGGCTCAATACGTCTATACCATGCACCGCGTCGGCAAAGTGGTTCCGCCGAAGCGTCATATTCTGAAAAACATCTCACTGAGCTTCTTCCCTGGCGCCAAAATCGGCGTGCTGGGTCTGAACGGCTCGGGTAAATCCACTCTGTTGCGCATCATGGCCGGCATCGACACCGATATCGAAGGTGAAGCTCGCCCGCAGCAAGGGATCAAAATCGGCTACCTGCCTCAGGAACCGCAGCTGAATCTGGAGCACACCGTCCGCGAGTCGGTCGAAGAAGCGCTGGCGGAAGTGGTCGGTGCCCTGAAACGTCTTGATGAAGTGTACGCGCTGTACGCTGAAGAAGGCGCGGACTTCGACAAGCTGGCCGCTGAACAGGGCCGTCTGGAAGAAATCATTCAGGCCCATGATGGCCACAACCTGAATACCCAGCTTGAGCGCGCCGCCGATGCGTTGCGCCTGCCGGAATGGGACGCAAAAATCGCCAACCTGTCCGGTGGTGAACGTCGCCGTGTCGCGCTGTGCCGCCTGCTGCTGGAAAAACCGGACATGCTGCTGCTGGACGAACCGACCAACCACCTGGATGCAGAATCCGTGGCCTGGCTGGAACGCTTCCTGCACGACTTCGAAGGAACCGTTGTGGCGATCACCCACGACCGTTACTTCCTCGACAACGTGGCCGGCTGGATCCTCGAGCTGGACCGTGGCGAAGGCATCCCGTGGGAAGGCAACTACTCTTCCTGGCTGGAGCAGAAAGACGCACGTCTGGCGCAGGAAGCCTCTTCCGAAGCCGCACGCCGCAAATCCATCGAGAAAGAGCTGGAGTGGGTGCGTCAGGGCGCTAAAGGCCGTCAGTCCAAAGGCAAGGCACGTTTGGCCCGCTTTGAAGAGCTGAACAGCACCGAATACCAAAAGCGTAACGAAACCAACGAACTCTTTATTCCACCTGGCGCACGCCTGGGCGATAAAGTGGTTGAAGTCAGCAACCTGCGCAAGTCCTACGGCGACCGCGTGCTGATTGACGATCTCTCCTTCGCCGTGCCGAAGGGCGCGATTGTCGGCATTATCGGCCCGAACGGCGCCGGTAAATCCACGCTGTTCCGCATGATGTCCGGTCAGGAACAGCCTGATTCCGGCAGCATCGTGCTGGGTGACACCGTCAAGCTGGCGTCGGTCGATCAGTTCCGTGACAGCATGGACAATTCAAAAACCGTTTGGGAAGAAGTCTCCGGCGGCCAGGACATCATGCGTATCGGCAACACCGAAATGCCAAGCCGTGCTTACGTCGGTCGCTTTAACTTCAAAGGCGTCGATCAGGGCAAGCGCGTGGGCGAACTGTCCGGCGGTGAGCGCGGACGTCTGCACCTGGCCAAGCTGCTGCAGGTTGGCGGCAACGTACTGCTGCTCGACGAACCGACCAACGACCTGGATATTGAAACCCTGCGCGCGCTGGAAAACGCCCTGTTGGAGTTCCCGGGCTGCGCGATGGTTATCTCGCACGACCGTTGGTTCCTCGACCGTATTGCTACCCACATTCTGGATTACCAGGATGAAGGTAACGTCGAGTTCTTCGAAGGTAACTTCACCGAATACGAAGAGTACAAGAAACGTACGCTGGGCGCCGAAGCGCTTGAGCCGCACCGTATCAAGTACAAGAGAATCGCCAAGTAATCCGAAAGGCGCCGCATGCGGCGCCTTTTTTTATTCCCGCGCCAGCTCGCGGGCATAATCGTCAAATACCGGGTGTTGCAACACCACGTCAATAAAACAGGCCAGCGCCGGGGAATTGAGCTTGCGACTGGGATAAACCAGATAGAGTTCATTGCCTTCCGCCTGCCATTCCGGCAACACCTCCACCAGCTGTTTTTGCGCCACTACCTCGCGGCTGAGAAATGCCGGCAACAAAGTAATACCCGCGCCGTAAATCGCACATTCGCGCGCGTACAGCAGATTATCGGTGATATGCAGCGTCGGCAGTTGCCAGCGAAAATACTCATCGCCCCGGCGCAGATTCCATGCGGGCCAGGAACGATGCGCGATGCAGCGGTGCTGCTGCAACTGTTGCGGATGCAGGATCGGCGGGTACTGCGCCAGATATGCCGACGATGCCAGCAAATAGCGCGGCGCATGCCCCAAACGCCGGCCAATCAGCGAGGAGTCCTGCGGTTTGCCGGTGCGTAATGCGGCGTCAAATCCGTCCTGCACCATATCCACCATCGCATCGGATACCGACACCTCCAGTGACACGTCCGGGTATTGGCGCTGAAAATCCGCCGCCAGCCGCGCCAGCAACGTCGCCCCCAGCCCGGCAGGGGTTGAGATGCGCAACCGACCACTCGGGTTGTCACGCAGCCGTTGCAGCGCAAAATCGGCGCGTTCGGCAGCATTCAGCATCTCCTGGCAGTGTTCCAGATAGCGTTCGCCGGCAAAGGTCAGGTTGAGCTGGCGGGTGGTACGGTTCAGCAAGCGCAGGCCCAGCGTCTGTTCCAACTGGCTGATGCGCTGGCTGACGCTGGACTTCGGCAAAGCGGCGCGTTTGGCGGCGGCGGTAAAACTGCCGCACTCGGCCACCAGCGCAAACAGCGCCATATCCTGCAGCTGCTTAAACCTCATTGTTCACCTCATACGAACACTTAGTTAGTTATTGTCCATCTTATCACTCCCTCTCAAGAGGTCTACACTGAGGTTATTCATTCGAAAGGAGCACAGTCATGCCGATTAAAGCCATTGCCGTAGACCCGAAAAACCCCACCGCCTTCATAGAGATCAGCCCGGAAAAACCCACGCCGGGTCAGTACGATCTGTTGGTGGAAGTGAAAGCGGTGTCGGTCAACCCGGTGGATACCAAGGTCCATGCTGGCCTGCAAAAAAGCGGCCTGCAGCAGCCACGCATTCTCGGTTGGGACGCCAGCGGCGTCGTGGTTGAAGTGGGCAGCAGCGTCAGCGGCTTCAAACCCGGCGATGAGGTTTGGTACGCCGGTGATATCACTCGCCCGGGCAGCAACAGCACCCAACAATTGATCGATTCACGTATTACTGCCCACAAGCCTCGCAGCCTGAACTGGGCCGAGTCTGCCGCCATGCCGCTGACTGCCCTGACTGCCTGGGAAGCACTGTTCGAACATCTGAAAATTCAGGATGCGGCACCGGGGAAAACTCTGTTGATCATTGGCGGCGCCGGTGGTGTTGGTTCGCTGGCGATCCCGTTTGCGGCACAGCGCAGCCAGGTGAAGGTGATTGCGACCGCCTCTCGTCCCGAGTCGGCGGCCTGGTGTCTGGAACGGGGTGCCGATCTGGTGGTGGACTATCGCGATCTGAAAGCTAACCTGGCGCAACAGGGCATTGAGAACGTGGATTATATTCTGTGCCTGAACGATACCGACGGCCACTGGCAAGCCATCTCCGATCTGATCGCGCCGATGGGCCATATCTGCACCATCGTGGAAAACGCCCAGCCGTTGGACCAGAGCGCACTGAAGCTGAAAAGCGCCGCGCTGCACTGGGAATTGATGTTTACCCGCAGTATGTTCAACACGCCGGATATCGCTCAGCAGGGCGAGATCCTCAAGCAAGTGGCGCAACTGCTGGATGAAGGGAGGCTGAGCACCACCCTGAGCGAAACGATGCACGGGCTAACGGTGCCGACGCTGACCGCCGCGCATCAAAAACTGCTCGATGGACATATGCAGGGAAAACTGGTGATTGTTTACTGATGACCGACGGGGCGCAGCCTGCGCCCCGCAGGCTTAGACTGCAACGCCAACCAGGCGGCTGGCATCGGCCGCCAACAGCTGTTTGACCAGTTCTACGCAGCGCAGGAAACGCTCGTCGTAATCGCTGGACTCTACGTGTACGTATTCAATGTTGTTGGCCCGTAGCATCTCTTCCAGCAAATACTGAAATGCCTTGCGATCGTTGGGATTGCCCAGGCTGCGCAACCCATCCGCCACCCATGGGGTGTTGTTCTCCAACAGGATCACCAGATCAAAGCGGTACTCGTCGATCAACGCCTGTACAAAGGGGTGCTCGCGTCCTTCGTACTTTTTGCAGAACGCCTGAGTGGTCACGAAGTCGGTATCGATAAACGCCACTTTATTGGCGTATTTCACCGCAAAATCGACGTACTGCGCCTGGCCCAGGGCGATTTTGTCATAGTCGGAATACTGTAGCGCCATCTCATCCCCGCCGAGGTGAGAGAACACGTAGTCGCGGCCATATTCCCAGGCGCTGGTGGTGTTGAAGATGTTCGCCAGCTTATTGACCAGGGTCGATTTCCCGCTCGACTCGCCGCCGAGGATAGCCACGGTGCGTACAAAAAACGGCTTCACTTCGGTCGGAATATAATCCCAATAGCGGAACGGATCCTGGCGGATTTGGCGGCCGCTGATGTTCATAAATGAACGTTCGGGATCGATCAGAATGGTTTCAATGCCCAGATGTTCGCGATAGCGCGGAGCATCCTGTGCTTCACTGGAATAGATAAAGCTCGGCACTATGGCCTTTTGCTCCAGAAAAGCTTTCACCCCGTCACTCCACACGTTCCAGCCGTGCGGATAGGGCTCGATGCCCTGTTCGTCAAACGAGTGAATATGAATATTTTTCTGATACTTGAAGGTTTGCAGCAGCCAGCGCAGACGATCGCTGACCGTCGGCTGTTGCGACATCGAGCTGTTGTCGAACAGCTCCCGATCGCGCGGTTCATCGTGACACAGGATCACGTGCAACTCATCCACCTGGCTACAGGCTCGCTGGATCAGGTAAATATGACCGGTGTGCAGAGGGTAAAATTTACCAAACACCACGCCGACCTTTTTCTCACGGCGTGGAAACTCAAGCCCGAGGTAACGGTGCAGCGCCTCCAGCTTCTGGGCGCTAGGGCTTTTGATTTTGTCGTTTAACAGCTGGCTAAGATAGCCTTTGGTCATGCCACTGGCATCCGCCACCTGCTGCAGAGTGCAGTTCTTTTGCTTAATCGACGCCTTCAGGTAATCGAATTGCCGCATAGCCCCTCCGTTTAGTATGCTAAACAAAATAGCATAATCTGCGTACCGCGTGGCAATTAATAAAACTGTTCCAACACGTCCAGCGCATCCGCCAGTTTCTTCACGCCAAACACCTGCATATTGGCCGGCGGTTTTTTCGGTACGTTAGCGTGCGGCACGATGGCACGCTTGAAGCCGTGTTTCGCCGCTTCGGAAATCCGTTCCTGACCGCTCGGTACCGGACGGATCTCCCCCGCCAGCCCCACTTCGCCAAACACCACCAAATCGTTCGGCAATGGGCGGTCACGCAGGCTGGACACCAGCGACATCAGCAACGCCAAATCGGCGCTGGTTTCACTGACCTTCACCCCACCGACCACGTTAACGAACACGTCCTGATCGGACATCTGCAATCCGCCATGGCGATGCAGCACCGCCAACAGGATCGCCAATCGGTTTTGCTCCAGGCCGACCGCCACTCGCCGCGGGTTAGACATCATGGAATGATCCACCAGCGCCTGAATTTCCACCAGCAACGGCCGCGTACCTTCCCAAACCACCATCACCGAACTGCCGGAGGTGACCTCATCGCCACGGCTGAGGAAGATGGCAGACGGGTTGCTGACCTCACGCAGGCCCTGCTCTGTCATGGCGAACACGCCCAGCTCATTCACCGCACCAAAGCGGTTTTTATGGCTGCGCAGGGTACGAAAACGTGAATCGGCGTCGCCGTCCAGCAGCACCGAACAGTCGATGCAGTGTTCCAATACTTTCGGCCCGGCCAGGGAACCGTCTTTGGTGACGTGACCGACCATGACAATCGCCACGCCGCGCGTCTTGGCGAAACGCGTCAGATAAGCCGCCGTTTCACGTACCTGCGCAACGCTACCCGGCGAAGATTGAATATCCGCCATGTGCATCACCTGAATGGAGTCGATCACCATCAGCTTCGGCTGTTCCTGCTCGGCGATCAGGCAGATCTGTTCGATGCTGGTTTCAGACAGCATATTCAGGCCGCCGGTTGGCAAGCCGAGACGATGGGCGCGCATCGCGACCTGCTGCAGTGATTCCTCACCGGTGACGTACAGGGTTTTCATCTGTTCGGACAGTTTGCACAGCACCTGCAGCAGCAAGGTACTTTTACCTGCGCCGGGGTTACCGCCGATCAGGATCGCACTGCCCGGAACCACCCCGCCGCCCAGCACGCGGTCAAACTCGAGGAAACCGGTGGAAAAACGCGGCAGCTCTTCCAGGCTGATGTCCGACAGCTTTTGTACCTTGCTGATACCGGCATCGCCGGCGTAGCCGCTCAGACGCTCGTTGCGAGAAGAGGAAGACACGGCAGCCAGACGCACTTCTGTAATGCTGTTCCAGGCGTGGCAAGCGCTGCACTGCCCCTGCCAGCGCGGATAATCTGCGCCGCACTCATTACATACAAACGCCCGTTTTGCTGCTTTTGCCACGTATTACCTCAATATTTTGTTTATACCCTAAATAATTGAAGTTGCATCGAGGCAGCCAGTGCGGGAATCCTCAGGAGCTTACTTAGGTAAGTGACTGGGGTGAGCGCACGCAGCTAACGCGGAGGCAGCTTCAAGTATGACGGGTTTAGCGCACTTCGTGTTTCAGGCTGCCGGTCAACACGCACAGCACGCCCATAAGATCGGCATGGCGAATCGACACCTGCGCCTTCTCATACACTTTCGGTTTGGCGTGATAGGCAATGCCCAACCCGGCAACCTGCATCATTTTCAAATCGTTGGCACCGTCGCCGATGGCGACAGTTTGCTGCGGTGGAATACCCAGTTTTTCCGCCAGCGCTACCAGCGTATCGGCTTTGAACTGCGCGTCCACCACCGGTCCCAGCACCTCGCCGGTCAACTTGCCGTCGCGGATCTCCAGCTCGTTAGCCACCACCGCCACCAGCTTCAGTCTGTCACGCAGATACTCGGCATAGTAGGTGAAGCCGCCGGAGGCAATCGCCACATGCCAGTCCATCGCCTGCAGCTTGCGCACCAGGTTGGTCAGCCCGGACATCAGCGGCAGCTCGTCACGCACCTGCTTGAGGATATTGGCATCGGCGCCTTTCAGCGTACCGACGCGCTGACGCAGGCTGGCGGTAAAGTCCAGCTCGCCGCGCATCGCGCGTTCGGTCACTTCCGACACCTGCTCACCGACGCCCGCCAGTTTGGCAATCTCGTCGATGCATTCAATTTCAATCGCGGTGGAGTCCATATCCATCACCAGCAACCCGGGGGTGCGCAGGTGGGGGATCTTGCCCAGCGGCGCCACGTCCAGCCCGCTCTCCGCCGCCAGCGTTTTGGCGCGTGCCGTCAGCGTGCCCGCCAGACGCACCACCTGATAATCCTCTACGCACCAGGCAGTGACAATCACCATCGCCGCGCCCAGCTTGCGCTGGAAATCGGTAATGCGCGTTTTGTTCAGTTCTCTGCCATATAATAGCCAACCGGTATGACCCGCCCGATAATCCAGCGGCATCACTTCGTCACCGCTCAGCGAAAGGGGAAGACCCGGCCATTGAGAGATCTCAGCCGGGAGATCGCAATAGGTCAGACTATTCGACATCCTTAACTCCTGAAAAAACACTGCATGATAAAACGACGCATCAAGCTATCCTATCGCCATTGCTTCTGGCAACATAAAGTGTCCAAGATGCCCAAGGAACCTGCATGGCCCGCGCTAAACTGAAATTCCGCCTGCACCGCACCGCTATTATCCTGATTTGCCTGGCTTTGCTGGTGCTGTTGATGCAGGGCGCTTCCTATTTTAGCCTGAGTCACCAATTGGCGCGATCCGAACAGGTGGAAGAACTGGCGCAAACGCTGACCAAACAGGTGGCATCCAGCCTGGCCCCCCTGATGGATGACGACAGCGACGTCGACAACCAACGCATCGACGCCATCCTCAAACAGCTCACCGACCACAGCCGCATTTTGGACGCCAGCGTCTATCAGTTGGACGGCTCCCTGGTTTCCCACGCCGGTGAGCAGATAAGTATACGCGATCGCCTGTCGCTTGACGGTAAACGCGCCGGCAGCTACTTCAATCATCAGCTGGTTGAACCCATTGAGAACAAAGACGGGCCGATCGGCTTTATCCGCATCACGCTGGACACCCACGTGCTGGCGACCGAATCCAAACAGGTGGATAACACCACCAACCTGCTGCGCCTGATGATTTTGCTGGCGCTGGCCATCGGCATCATCCTGGCCCGTACGCTGTTGCAGCACCGCCGCAGCCGCTGGCAGCAGTCCCCGTACCTGTTAACCGCCAACACGCCGTTGGAGGAAGGCAATACGGTGGAAGATGACGATGACGAAAAGCCGGAAGATAAGAAAGAAGAGAAGATGCCCTAGGCTTGCTTTAAGCCATGCGCTGGATGTGTTCATTCAACCCTTGAACCTGCATCAACATCTGGTCGGCAAGACTACGGAATGCCTCGCTGATCAACTCATGCTGTGCCCTGCTCATCCACCTGATAGAGTGGAAAATACGTCTCCTCCGCCACGGCCCTGCGCAAGGCATAGCGAGTGGCTCGGCCTTTACCCATAGCCAGTACCGCTTCCGCCAGTACACGGATACGGCGCGACAGCGTCGGTTGGCTGATACCCAGCGCATCGGTGAGTGCTTTCGACGCGGCGGGCCCCTTACGCAGAACTTGCTCGAGGCTGGTCATAGATGAATAGAGGAGTGAATAGATTAACAGGGGCGCAGCAGAACGCTGCGCCCGCAGTATGATTAGGCTTTGTCGCCCAGCAGCACAGATTCCAGCGCGATAATGATCATTTCATTAAAGGTGGTTTGACGCTCTGCAGCGGTGGTCGCTTCATGACGCAGAATGTGGTCGGAGACGGTACAAATGGTCAGTGCCTTGGAACCGAACTCTTCGAACAGCTCAGCCGCCACGCCGTAGATACCGGCCGCTTCCATTTCCACACCCAGGATGCCGTACTTCTTCATCACCTGGAACATATCCGGATCCGGCGTATAGAACAGATCAGCGGAGAAGATGTTGCCCACACGCGCCGGGATACCCTGCGCTGCTGCCGCGTCTACGGCATTACGCACCATATCGAAGTCGGCGATTGCCGCGTAGTCGTGATCCTTGAAACGCAGACGGTTTACTTTGGAATCGGTGCAAGCACCCATACCAATCACCACGTCACGCAGTTTGATATCGTCACGCACCGCGCCGCAAGAACCCACACGGATGATTTTCTTCACGCCGAATTCGGCAATCAGTTCACGCGCATAGATGGAGCAGGATGGGATACCCATACCGTGGCCCATTACGGAGATTCTGCGGCCCTTGTAGGTACCGGTGAAGCCCAGCATGCCACGCACGTTGTTCACTTCCACCGCGCCTTCCAGGAAAGTTTCCGCGATGTATTTTGCACGCAGCGGATCGCCCGGCATCAGTACTACGTCAGCGAAATCACCCATTTCAGCATTAATGTGCGGCGTAGCCATAATTATCTTCCTTCAGAAATCATATTTAATAAAAACATCAAACATCTAAGCCTTGAATTTCGAGTTGCAGCCAGGCGCGTAGCAACAATGCTGCGGCTTGAAATACGGGGCTTAGAGCATGGATTTACCGTAATCCATCGGTGACACGCCAAAGTAGCTGGCTACTGTCTGGCCGATGTCGGCGAAGGTTTCACGGTGGCCCAACGAACCTGGTTTCACTTTCGGACCGTAAATCAGGACCGGAATATGCTCACGGGTGTGGTCGGTGCCCGGCCAGGTCGGGTCGCAGCCGTGGTCAGCGGTGAAGATAATGATATCTTCATCTTTCACCAGTTTCAGCAGCTCCGGCAGACGGCGGTCGAACAGCTCCAGCGCCGCAGCATAGCCCGCAACGTCGCGGCGGTGGCCGTAAGAGGAGTCAAAATCAACGAAGTTGGTGAACACGATGGTGTTGTCACCGGCTTTTTCCATTTCGGTCACGGTTGCGTCGAACAGCGCGTCGATGCCGGTAGCCTTGACCTTTTTGGTGATGCCCACGTTGGCGTAGATATCGGCAATTTTACCGATCGACACCACTTCGCCGCCCTTCTCGTCCACCAGCTTTTTCAGCACGGTTGGCGCCGGTGGCTCTACGGCCAGATCGTGACGGTTACCGGTACGCTGGAAATTGCCCGGCTTGTCGCCCAGGAATGGACGAGCGATCACGCGGCCAATGTTGTAACCGCCTTCGGTCAGCTCTTCACGGGCGATTTCACAGAGTTCATACAGACGATCCAGGCCGAAGGTCTCTTCGTGGCAGGCGATCTGGAATACCGAGTCGGCAGAGGTGTAGAAAATCGGCTTGCCGGTTTTCATGTGCTCTTCGCCCAGTTGGTCGAGGATCACGGTGCCGGATGAGTGGCAGTTACCGAGGTAGCCCGGCAGGTTAGCGCGCTCGACCAGCTTGTCCAGCAGCTCCTGCGGGAAGCTGTTGTGTTCGTCGCTGAAATAGCCCCAATCGAACAGTACCGGCACGCCGGCGATTTCCCAGTGGCCTGACGGCGTATCTTTACCGGAAGAGAGTTCGCTGGCGTAAGCATAGGCGCCGATGATGTCCGCATTGCGATCCAACCCTTGCGGGAAGGTGCCGGTGGATTCTTCCGCGGCCTTGCCCAGGCCCAGACGGCTCAGGTTAGGCAGCGTCAACGGGCCCTGACGACCAACGTTGGCTTCACCGCGCGCGCAGACCTCGGCGATGTGACCCAGAGTGTCGGAACCCTTGTCGCCAAAACGCTCGGCATCTTCGCTCGCGCCAATACCGAATGAGTCTAATACCATAATAAATGTACGTTTCATCATGCTCTCCTGCGTGTTTTCACGCTGTGGGCGACAGCGAAAAGGCCGCTGCCGCTCCTGATTCGTTAATTATTCCGTGATGCGCTTATAGACTACTGGCGTCACTTCCGGCGCTTTGTCGCTCAGCACCATCGCACTGCGTACCGCTTCGGCCGCCTGCTGCCAAGTCTCTTCGTCGTTGGCATGGATCACCGCCAGCGGCTGCTGGGTATCCACTTTGTCACCCAGGCGCGCCATCTCAGTCAGGCCCACGCTGTAGTCGATGCTGTCGGTTGCACGGCGGCGACCGCCGCCCAGGGACACCACCGCCATGCCCAGTGCACGGGTATCCATTGCACTGATGATACCTTTTTTCTCAGCGTAAACCGGCTTGCTGAGGGTTGCGGCAGGCAGATAGCTGTCATAGCGCTCGACGAAATCGGTCGGGCCCTGCTGTGCGGCGACCATACGGCCAAACACTTCTGCCGCTTTACCATTGTCCAGCACTGCCTGCAGTTTGGCACGCGCATCGGCATCATCTTTCGCCAGGCCACCGGAAAGTAGCATTTCCACGCACAGCGCCATCGTCACTTCCAGCAGGCGCGGGTTGCGGTATTCGCCGGTCAGGAAGCGCACGGCTTCGCGAACTTCCACGGCGTTACCGGCGCTGGAGGCCAGCACCTGGTTCATGTCGGTCAGCAGCGCGGTGGTTTTGCAGCCGGCGCCGTTGGCTACGCCAACAATCGCCTGCGCCAAATCGGCCGACAGTGCGTAGGTTGGCATAAAGGCACCTGAACCGACTTTGACGTCCATCACCAACGCATCCAGGCCTTCCGCCAGCTTCTTCGCCAGAATAGAGGCGGTGATCAGCGGAATGGAATCTACGGTAGCAGTGATATCACGGGTCGCGTAGAAGCGTTTGTCCGCCGGTGCCAGCGAGCTGGTTTGGCCGATAATCGCCACGCCCACGTCCTGAATAATTTTGCGGAAGGCATTGTCGTCCGGGAAGATATTAAAGCCCGGGATCGCTTCCAGCTTGTCCAGCGTACCGCCGGTATGGCCCAAACCACGGCCGGAGATCATCGGCACATAGCCGCCGCAAGCCGCCACCATCGGGCCCAGCATCAGCGAAGTGACATCGCCCACGCCGCCGGTGGAGTGCTTGTCGACCAGTGGCCCGTTCAGTGACAGGCTTTTCCAGTCCAGCACGGTACCGGAATCACGCATTGCCATGGTCAGCGCCACGCGCTCCGGCATGGTCATATCGTGGAAATAAATGGTCATCGCCAGCGCGGCAATTTGACCTTCTGAAACGACGTTGTCACGGATACCATTGATGAAAAAGCGAATTTCTGCTTCGCTCAACGGCTGACCGTCACGTTTCTTACGGATAATTTCTTGGGCCAGGAACAAAGCGTCCCCCTGTTTTAGCTAGAGTAGAGTGCAGGCCGGCGATTATCTCGCCTTGCCGACGTAATCGTTCAGTAACCGCTGCCGGACTGCCCGGCACTGTGGCCCAGCGTCGTCAGCAGGCTGGCTAACAGACTGGAAGCCCCGAAGCGGAAATGACGCGCATCGGCCCAACCTTCGCCCAGAATACGATCGGCAAGTTGCAGATAATGCAGCGCGTCTTCCGCTGTGCGTACGCCACCGGCCGGCTTGAAGCCCACCGTTTTGGCAACGCCAAGATCGCGGATCACCGACATCATCAGCTCGGCGCTTTCGAGCGTCGCGTTGACCGGCACTTTACCGGTAGAGGTTTTGATAAAGTCAGCACCGGCGTTGATGGCGATTTCCGATGCTTTACGGATCAGGCTGGCCTGCTTGAGCTCACCGGTTTCAATGATCACTTTCAACAGCACGTTGGCGGCCTGGCAAGCCTGCTTGCACTGTTTGACCAGTTCATAACCCACCTGCTCGTTACCGGCGATCAGCGCGCGGTAAGGGAACACCACGTCCACCTCATCGGCGCCATAGGCGATAGCCGCGCGCGTTTCCGCCAGCGCGATTTCAATATCGTCATTGCCATGCGGGAAATTGGTGACGGTCGCAATGCGGATGTCCGGCGTCCCCTGCTCACGCAGGGCCTTGCGCGCCACCGGGATAAAACGCGGGTAAATACAGATGGCCGCCGTATGGCCGGCCGGGCTATTGGCCTGACGACACAGCGCGATCACTTTTTCATCGGTGTCATCGTCGTTCAGCGTGGTCAAATCCATTAAGGTCAGCGCACGTTGCGCTGCTGCGGTTAATTCGGTCATAAAACTCTCCAACTGAGTACCTGGGTGTTGGCGAGCGGACTTGGTTCCTTGAAGATAGCGCTGGGGAACGGGTTCCCACCGCGGCAACTGAGATCCTTCTCACCGCACATAACCCTTCGCATCGCGCAGGGTCAGTAATAGCTATTTGAACACGATCGCCGGGGGCAATTCGCGCTCAGAGTCACACTATATGAAATAACACTGTAACAGGCCGGAATTATATGTGAAGAACATCACAAAATAACGCGATATCGTTCACAAATTCGCTAAAGAAACGGACGCGGGCACGGCACGCTGTGCCCGTCTTAGAGTATAGGCGGTGTCCTGCAATAGGGCTCGCGGCGCTATCACAGGACAGGACCGGGGTTACAGCGCCAGGAAGAACCCGGCGATGGTCGCACTCATCAGGTTGGAGAGCGTACCCGCAGCCACGGCTTTCAGGCCGAAGCGCGCGATGTCATGACGACGGTTCGGCGCCATGCTGCCCAGACCGCCGAGCAGGATCGCCACCGACGACAGGTTGGCAAAGCCGCACAGCGCGAAGGAGATGATCGCCTTGGTATGCGCCGACAGCACCTGCAGCCCTTCTGCCGCCACCACGTCGTCCGGACGCAGGTAAGCACCGAAGTTCATGTAGGCGACGAATTCGTTAACGATAATCTTCTGGCCAATAAACGAGCCGGCCGCCATCGCTTCATGCCAAGGCACGCCGATCAGGAAGGCGATCGGTGAGAATACCCAGCCAAGTATCAGTTCCAGCGACAGCTGCGGATAATCGAACCAGCCGCCGACACCGCCAAGAATGCCGTTCAGCAAAGCGATCAACGCGATAAACGCCAACAGCATCGCGCCGACGTTCAGCGCCAGCTGCATGCCGGAAGCCGCACCTGAAGCAGCCGCATCGATCACGTTGGCCGGGCGTTCATCTTCTGCGATCAATTTCATCGCGTCGTCTTTATCGTGGGTTTTTTCGGTTTCCGGCACCATCAGCTTGGCGAACAGCAAGCCACCCGGTGCAGCCATAAATGAAGCGGCGATCAGATATTCCAGCGGCACCCCCATCTGGGCATAACCTGCCAATACAGAACCGGCTACCGAGGCCAGGCCACCGCACATCACGGTAAACAGCTCAGACTGGGTCATGGTAGCGATATACGGACGCACCACCAGCGGGGCCTCGGTTTGGCCGACAAAAATGTTGGCGGTCGCCGACAGTGATTCGGTCCGTGAGGTACCCAGCAGCTTTTGCAAGCCACCGCCCAACACGCGGATCACCAATTGCATGATACCGAGGTAATACAGCACCGCAATCAGCGAGGAGAAGAACACGATCACCGGCAGTACGCGCAGTGCGAACACAAAACCGCCGCCGCCGAAGACTTCAAACATCTTGTCGGAAACCAGGCCACCGAAGATGAAGGAGATCCCCTGGTTGCCGTAGGCGATCACGTTAGCCACGCCCGCCGACATGCCGCCGAGAATCGCGCGACCAACTGGAACGTACAGCACCAGCGCGCCGATGGCGACCTGAAGAACAAATGCCCAAATAACGGTGCGCAGGTTAATCGCGCGGCGGTTGCTGGAGAGCAGCACCGCAATGGCGATCAGCACTGCCATACCGACCAGGCTCATGATGAGTTGCATGCAAAGTATCCCTGTTGCGAAAAAGAAATGCATCCCTGTCAGAGAGGAACACGGGGCTGCTTTAGAGTAATTTCGGGGAGCGATTATACGGAGCGAGGTACCCCTCGTACCGATTTATGTCACAAATGCATACAACAGGAAGCAAATGAAAATCTTATAACGTGAGCATCATCACAGTTATGGTGGGTTAGACACCTAAAGGGTAAACAGGGCGTGAGTGTTGTGTTGCAACTGGGCGGCAATATCCTCGGCTGACTCGGGGCGCAAGCGGCACAGTTCCTGGAAAACTTCGGCGGCACGTTCAGGCCGGTTGGGCTGCCCCTGGTAACCGGCCAGCGGCATGTCCGGCGCATCGGTTTCCAACAGCAAGGAGGTCAACGGCAATTGAGCCATCACGCTACGGGTTTTCTGCGCCCGCTCATAGCTGATGGTGCCCCCCACGCCAATGTAATAGCCCAGGCGGATAAACGCCTGCGCCTGCGACAGGCTACCGGCAAAACCATGTACGACGCCACGGCGTGGCACTTCGCTACGACGCAGCATTGCCGCCAGTTGATCGTGGCTGCGGCGGGAATGCAGGATCACCGGCAGATCGTGTTCTTTAGCCAGTTTCAACTGGGCCTTCAATACCCGCTGTTGCCGTTCGAACTGCGGGTTCTCCATATACAGATCCAGACCAATCTCCCCCACCGCCACCAGCTTCTGAGGTCGGCTGGCCAGAAAACCCGCCAACTGTTCAAGCTCCGCTTCCTGATGCTGGGCAATATACAGCGGGTGCAGCCCGAGGGCTGCGAACAACGGCGGATAGTCGCGCGCCAGTTTTACCACCCGCGCAAAGCGGTCGGCAGTTACCGTCGGCACGATAATTCGCCTTACGCCCGCCCGTTCGGCCAACGCCAGGCTTTCAAGCTCCTGCCCGCTGAACGGCGGGAAATCGAAGTGGCAGTGGGTATCGGTGAAATCTGGGGTCACAGCAACCCCCCTTCACCCGGGGGTACGTCACCCGGCAGAATAATCTCTCTCGCGGCCAGATTGGGCTCCGGCTGCGTGGAAAGTTCGCGCGGGTGTGCCACGTCGGTGATGATCGGCGAAGGCATAACGACATTCTCAGGCTGGATCAAACGGCGCGACAGCGCCTTTTTCACCTTCATACCGTCCAGTTTGTCCTGCTCGACCAGCCAGTGCCCGACGGTCGCCAGGAAATAGCGCCCGCAGCGACGCCCCAGATGATAGTCCTGATTGAGCGACGTCAGCCGGCTGCCCAAGGCATTGCTGGCCAGCGGCTTCGGCGGGAAAATTTCAAAGATGCGCAGCTTGCCGGGCGGCTTCTCAATGAATTGCTGAATGCGGTGATAGCTTTGTTCGTGGTGTTGAAGGATACGCACCATCTGCTGCAGGCTGCTTTCGCTGAGCCAGTGCTCCATGCGCTTCATCCACTGCGGGGTGTAATACATCTGCGAAGGCACGGTACGGATCACCACGATAGTGTCCGCGCCACGGCGGTAGGCCTCTTCGACTGGGATCGCATCGCTGATGCCACCGTCCTGATAGCTGACGCCGTCCAAATCCACGCCCATACGGTAAAAACCCGGAATGGCGCTGGATGCCTTGATCGCCGGCAACCAACTGGCACGCTGCGCCGGCAGGTAAGTGGGTTCAAAGTCATCGCTGCGGCAGGCGCACATCAGGAATTCACGGCCATCGATCAGGTGTTTTTCCGCCACGTCCATTGCCAGCGGCAGCTGTTGCGACGTGGTGTCGATCAGCCAGTCGAGATCGATCAAATGCCCGCCACGCACGAAGCGCAGCGGGTTAAAGAATTCAGCGGAGGTGGTGTAACGGGTGATCACCCGCCGCGCATAGCCCATCTGGCCACAAATAAAGGCCGAGAGATTTTGTGCGCCGGCAGAAGTGCCGATCATCAGATCAAAAGGATTAAAGCGGGCACGCTGAAACTCGTCCAGCACGCCGGCGGTAAAAATGCCGCGCTGCCCGCCCCCTTCACATACCAGCGCCATTTTGCCGGGCCGGTAAGGTTTATACGCCAGCGGTTCTATATTGCCGAGCGTGATGGGTATTCTGTATCCCAACCCTGCATCCTCAGTGAGACGTTTTACCCGAGGATACCTCGTCTTGCTCTCTTCCGTAATCCTCTTGCAGTATGCCAGAGAGGCAGTCATTGCTTCCCATCAGCCAGATGCAGTCATTGTCGGACCACTCCGCCAATGCCTGACACACCCGGCCCTTCAACTGTTTCCAGCGTCCGAGGATGATGTCGCTATTCATGACTGACCTCCCTAGGGTGAGAAAAGGAATTAAGCTTTGTTACACTTTGAGAGAAACAAGGCTGTGTCCCGTAATAGTGCGTGAGCTCCGCTGGCGGTCATTTGGACGCGCAACAAGGCACGGGTCGTGAGGTTTGGTGGGCCAAATAAACGGCTCGTAACACAGGGGCGCGTTCAAATGGCCCCAGCCCTTCGGGTCGCAGCCTATGGACGTCGGCGGCCGGTAAACAGGCTGACCAGGAACAGAATGATCCCCACGACGAAGACGATTTTTGCAGCCCAGGCGGCGGTACCCGCCAGAGAGCCGAAACCTAACGCAGCAGCAATCAGTGCGATGACTAAAAAGATAATGCCCCAACGAAACATAAGCTTCTCCTTACCATAGTGAAAAAACACATCGCAACCTGTGCCCTTTTCAGGCTCATCCAGGTTGCCGGTCAGTTTCTTTTTTTGATGGTGCTTCCTGGGTTAACCTTTCAGCCAACCCAGGATTTGGTGCTTATTGTTGCTCGTACTAAACTTACGGCTTAACTACCAGGTCGTTTTTAACGCTTTTCACGCCGTCGATCGCTTTGGCGATGCTTTCTGCACGCTCAGACTGGGCCTGAGTTTTCACTTCACCGGAAAGCTGCACCACACCATCAGTGGTTTCCACTTTCACGTTGCGTGAAGGCACGATGTCATCGGCCAGCAGTTTGGCTTTCAGTTCGCTGGTGGTCGCGGTGTCACCGGCATAAGCCTTCACGGACTGCTTGCTTTCGTCTTTCACGTGCAGCTTGTCGCTGACGGATTTGACGCCTTCAACTTTACCGGCCACTTCAACCGCATGCTCGGCCTGCGCCTGGCTGCCGACAAAACCGCTCAGGGTAACGGTACCTTTTTCCGTTTTCACCGAGATATCGCTGCTGGTAATGGTTTTGTCATCCACCAGCGCACTTTTAACTTTAGCCGTTGTTGCGCTGTCATCCATGTAGCCGTCAACTTTTTTCATGGAGCTATCGATTTTGGCACCCGCGCTATCAGCGGCACTCGACGCTTTGTTGAGCAGCGTATCTTCAGCCAGCGCGCTGCCACTAACCAGAACGGAACCCAAAACAACAGCCATCAGTGATTGTGCAAATTTAGTATTTTTCATCGATCTCTTCCTTTGGTTATGGATCCAAAATGATTGCGGACCCTTCAGTCGCCATAACGCGACTCACTCAGTGAATACTTCACGATTTCTATACGTTCAAACATTCACGCTAAGACGATTGTTGCCACACCAGGAATATTGCAACGGCTGTGCCAACTTTAAAAAATCATTAAAAATCAATAACAAAATAAAAGTTGATTAATAATCGAACTAAAAACTGTCGCCTATTGACGACAACACCTGTCCGTTAAATCAAGGTTATAGCTATGTTATTGATATTAATAACATCACACTGTCTCTTATTGGCAACACTACCGAATAACTCGCTATTATCGTGGCAAAAAATAGTGAATTACGCTTACTGGCTAAATGATGCCCTATTAAATATAGACCATATGACAGAAAAAACAGGAAAGACCGGGTAAATGCTGGCGGATGCGAGGGAGACGAAACTGGTGAAGGAGATTTATTAATTAGCAGAATGGGGAGACGCAATATAACACAGGGCGCCCTAAGGCGCCCTGCTGTTCTGTTAGTGTTCGCGCGTTTTGCGGAACACCACTTCCGGATAGCGTTCCTGCGTCAGATTCAGGTTAACCATCGTAGGCGCGATGTAAGACAGGTTGTCGCCGCCGTCCAACGCCAGGTTAAGCTCGTTCTTACGCTTGAACTCCTCGAATTTCTTCACGTCGCTGCATTCCACCCAGCGCGCCGTAGAGACGTTGACCGACTCGTACAAGGCTTCGACGTTGTATTCGCTTTTCAGACGCGCAACTACCACGTCGAACTGCAGCACACCCACCGCGCCCACGATCAAGTCGTTGTTGGCGATTGGACGGAAGACCTGTACCGCCCCTTCTTCGGACAGCTGAACCAGACCCTTCAGCAGCTGTTTTTGCTTCAACGGATCGCGCAGACGAATACGGCGGAACAGCTCCGGTGCGAAGTTCGGGATACCGGTAAACTTCATGTCTTCACCCTGGGTGAAGGTATCGCCGATCTGAATGGTGCCGTGGTTATGCAGGCCAATGATATCGCCCGGATAGGCTTCTTCCACGTGCGAACGGTCGCCCGCCATAAAGGTCAGCGCGTCGGATATCACCACATCTTTACCGGTGCGTACCTGGCGCAGCTTCATGCCTTTTTCGTAACGGCCAGACACCACGCGCATAAAGGCCACGCGGTCGCGGTGTTTTGGATCCATATTGGCCTGGATCTTGAACACGAAACCGGTGAATTTCTCTTCCGCAGCCACCACTTTACGGGTGTTGCTATCGCGCGGCATCGGCGCCGGCGCCCAGGCGACCAGACCGTCGAGCATGTGATCCACGCCGAAGTTACCCAGCGCGGTACCGAAGAAGACCGGGGTCAAATCGCCGCTCAGGAAGGCTTCATGATCGAACTCGTGCGAAGCGCCTTGCACCAGCTCCAGCTCTTCACGCAGCTGCGCGGCCAGATCTTCGCCCACCGCAGCGTCCAGCTCTGGGTTATCCAGGCCTTTGACAATGCGTACTTCCTGAATGGTGTGGCCTTTACCGGTCTGGTAGAGGTAGGTTTCATCCTTGTACAGATGATAAACCCCTTTAAACAACTTGCCGCAGCCGATAGGCCAGGTGATAGGCGAGCAGGCAATTTTCAGCTCACGCTCGACTTCGTCCATCACTTCCATCGGATCGCGGATATCGCGGTCCAATTTGTTCATAAAGGTCAGGATCGGCGTATCGCGCAGACGGGTTACTTCCATCAGCTTACGGGTACGATCTTCAACCCCTTTCGCGGCGTCGATCACCATCAGGCAGCAGTCGACGGCGGTCAGGGTACGATAAGTATCTTCGGAGAAGTCTTCGTGCCCTGGGGTATCCAGCAGGTTAACCAGGCATTCGCGATACGGGAACTGCATCACCGAGGTGGTGATTGAGATACCACGTTGCTTTTCCATTTCCATCCAGTCGGATTTGGCGTGCTGGTTTGAGCCACGGCCTTTTACCGTACCGGCGGTTTGGATCGCCTGTCCGAACAGCAACACCTTTTCGGTAATGGTGGTTTTACCGGCATCGGGGTGCGAGATGATGGCGAAAGTTCTTCTTTTCGAGACTTCGCGGGCAAATTCACTAGGAGACATGTTTTTCAGATTCTACAGTTAGTCCGCCCTGCGAAAGCATCAGAACGCGCCGCGCACGGCGCCAGGCAAAGCGGTAAATAAAAGATAATAGCCGGGCATTTTCGCTGATTTGTCAACCGGTGACAATCAATGCTTTTCCCGGCGGGAAGAAGTTAAAACCAAGACACCGGCTAAGCCAGCGGCAGCGCCATGACGATGGCGTCTTCACGCCCATTGGCGCTCGGATAGTAATTACGGCGGACGGTCACTTCGTTAAAGCCGAGATCTTCATACAACGCAATCGCCGCACGGTTGGAGGCGCGCACTTCCAGCCACAAAGTAACCACACCGCGGGTTTCCAACTGTGCAATCAAGGCTTCCAGCAACTGACGGCCAAAGCCGCGACGCTGCCAGTCGGGGTGAATGGCGATGTTGAACAGCGTGGCCTCATCCAGCACGATCTGGGTAATGGCAAAGCCCGCCATCTGCCCGTCGGCGTCCAGTTTCAGGTTAAGATAACGATCGCCCTGATTGCTGGAAAAGGTGGCTTGCGTCCAGGGAAAGGCGTGACTGGCTTGCTCAATCTTGAAGGCCGTGGCCAGATCGGCCGCGGTCAGGGTAGAAATACTGTTCATGATGACAAATCTGCTGCCAGAGTGCGCGTTTGGCACCCGCATCGAGAGAAAGCTCGGCCAGCGCCGGGCTGTGTAGCTGTGCGCCGGCCACCGCGAGCGGCTCCGCAACGCCCAACCGCCAACTGTTGCATTCGGTATCTTCAGGCAGCATCGCCACCTGATCCGGCGTCAGGCCGTAGGTTTGCGCCGGGGTCAACCCCAGGCTGCGCAACACGTCGCAAAACAGCGGATCGTTATGCTCAGGCAGTGCCTGCGCTACGATCAGCAAACGCACTTCAGGCGGCAGGCTGACCGCTACTTCGCCCTGCAACACGCCCGGGCGGCGCAATGTCCACTGCGTAATACCCAGTTGTTGTAACAGCCAGTCGCGTTTTGATGCCATGCCGATTCCTGTCAGGATCTACCCGTTGTGGTGCGCCATGCCTGCCATGCGCCGCGCTATGCTAACAAACCCGCGCGGACTGCGCCAACATCCCCTTCATCTTTCAGGCTGCAGCGGCGTTGGCTTCCCTCGCTCATCCCAGTCACTGAGTTATCTCAGCTCCCGGGAACTCTCTCGATCCCCGCCTTGCTGGAGCCAGAAAGCTATTGGGCATAAACCCGTCGAACATATCGCCACAAAGCTCTATAATCCCCGGTCTAATTTCTAGGAGCCAAAACCTGATGTCTGCATTAACCCCCGCCAGTGAAGTCATGCTGCGCCACAGTGATGAGTTTATCGAACGCCGCGTTCTGTTTGCCGGTGACCTGCAGGACGCCCTGCCGGCCCAATTCGAGGCCGCGGATGTGCGTGTCCATACCCAGCAGTACCATCACTGGCAGTTACTGAACCGGGCGATGGGCGAAAACGTGCAGTTCGGGCTGACCGTGGACGCTGCGTTTGTCGCCGAGTGCGATACGCTGATCTACTATTGGCCGAAGAGCAAACAGGAAGCGCAATTCCAACTGTGCAACATTCTGGCGCTGCTGCCGGTCGGCGCAGAAGTGTTCGTGGTCGGTGAAAACCGCAGCGGCGTACGCAGTGCCGACCAGATGGTGGAAGACTATGCCACACTGGTGAAAATCGACAGCGCCCGCCGCTGTGGCCTGTATCACGGCCGTCTGGATACGCAGACCGAATTCAACCTGGAAGACTGGTGGGAAAGCTATCAGCTGCACGATCTGGAAGTGAAAACCCTGCCGGGCGTGTTCAGCCGCGACGGGCTGGACGTTGGCAGCTCACTGCTGCTGTCGACCCTGGAAAAACACATGAAAGGCAAGGTGCTGGACGTAGGCTGCGGTGCCGGCGTGATGGCTTCCGTGCTGTCCAAACTGTCGCCGAAGATGAAGCTGACCCTCAGCGACGTCAACGCCGCCGCCGTGGAGTCCAGCCGGGCTACGCTTGCCGCCAACGGTATTGAAGGCGAAGTGATCGTCAGTAACGTCTATTCCGACATTACCGGCCGTTTCGACCTGATCATTTCCAACCCGCCGTTCCATGATGGCCTGCAAACCAGCCTGACCGCAGCAGAAACTCTGATCCGCGGGGCGTTGAAGCACCTGCCGATCGGCGGCCGTCTGCGCATCGTGGCCAACGCCTTCCTGCCGTATCCGGACATCCTGGACGCCACCTTCGGCAGCCATGAAGTGCTGGCACAAAACGGCCGCTTCAAGGTGTACCAGGCGACCGTAGCCCGTGCGCCGCGCGATACCAAGAAAAAGAAGTAACGGCGACCCGCTAACGCGTCTCCGTATCAGGGCGCAGCGTTTACACGCTGCGCCCTTTTTATTAGCCGTTGATATAGGTCATCGACTCCGCACCGTAGCGTGCCCCTGCCGCGGCCTGCAGGGGGAACACCGCCTCAATGGCCGCCAGTTCGGCAGCGCTGAGCGTCAATTCGGCCGCTGCGATATTCTCTTCCAGATAGCGACGGCGTTTGGTACCAGGGATCGGGACAATGTGCTCACCCTGCGCCAACACCCAGGCTAACGCCAACTGCGACGGCGCAACGCCTTTCTGCTTAGCCAGCTCAGTCACTTTTTCCACCAGCGCCAGATTGCGTGCAAAGTTTTCCCCCTGAAAACGCGGGTTGCTGCGACGGAAATCGTCAGCGTCCAGATCTTCTGGCCGTTGGATCGCTCCGGTCAGAAAACCGCGCCCCAGCGGGCTATAGGGAACAAACCCAATGCCCAGGCGTTCACAGGCCGCCAATACGCCCTGCTCGGCATCGCGTGTCCACAATGAATACTCAGTTTGCAGCGCCGTAATCGGGTGGACTTTATGCGCTCGCTCCAGCGTGGCGACAGAAGCTTCGCTTAGCCCGATATAACGGATTTTTCCTTCGCTAATCAGGTCCGCCATCGTACCTACCACCTCTTCAATCGGCACCTCAGGATCGACGCGGTGCTGGTAATAAAGATCAATCACCTCGACCCCGAGACGCTTCAGGCTGCCCTCCACCGATCGGCGGATGTACTCCGGTCGGCTGCTGACGCCCCGCGCTGCAGGGTTGGCCGGATCGCGCACAATGCCAAACTTGGTGGCCAGAAAGACCTGCTGCCGCTTGCCCTTGATCGCTTTGCCAATCAGCTGTTCATTGGTGTGTGGGCCGTACATGTCGGCGGTATCCAGCAGAGTGACGCCCAACTCCAGCGCACGGTGCAGCGTGGCGATAGCTTCTTGTTCATCGTGAGCGGTCGAATAAAAATCACTCATCCCCATGCAGCCCAACCCCAGAGCGGAAACCAGCGGGCCAGTGGGACCTAATTTGCGTTGTTGCATTGTGTTGCCCTCTTGCGGTTTTTATCAGCGAAGATGCTGATGCAACAGAGTCTGGTTGTTTCGCCTAAAAAGATAAATAATGCAGATTGCTCATCACTGTTCATAAATCACTAACAATACGGAGCGGGCAAGATGGACCAGATCCAGGCCATGCGCATTTTTACCCGTATCGTCGAACTGGGCAGTTTCAGTCGGGCGGCGGAACGCCTGCAGTTACCCCGCGCCACGGTCAGCAATGCCGTTAAGCGGCTGGAGCAGCGCCTCGGTGTGCGCCTGCTGCTACGCACCACCCGTCAGGTACAGGTGACCAGCGAAGGCACCCTCTATTACCAGCGTTGCGTACAGTTGCTGGGCGCACTGGAAGAGGCGGACACCTTGTTCAGCCATCAAAAACTGCAGCCCTCCGGCAAAGTGCGTATCGATATGCCCCATTCGCTGGCGCGCGAAATCGTTATTCCGGCATTGGATGACTTTTACCGGCGCTACCCGGATCTGACCCTGGCATTGGGTGCCAACGACACCCACGTGGATTTACTGCGTGATGGAGTAGACTGCGTGCTGCGTGCCTGGGAAACCGAAGATGACAGCCTGGTGGCACGCCGCATTGCCATGTTGCCACAGCTGACCTGCGCCTCGCCTGCCTACCTGGCGGCGTTCGGCGTGCCGCAGTCGATTGACCGGCTACAGCAGCACCAGGCGGTAGGTTATTTTTCCCTCACCAGCAACCGGGATTATCCGCTGGAGTTTTGCCGCAACGGCAAAGTGGAATTGCGCGAATTGCCCGCCAAACTGAGCGTCAGCGGGGCTGATGCCTACACCAGCGGCTGCCGCGCCGGCATGGGGCTGATACAGGCAGCGCATTATTCGCTGGCACCCTGGCTGCAGAAAGGAGAATTGGTCGAAGTGTTGGCAGAAACCCCGCCACCGCCGATGCCCATTTACGTCATGTATCCCCCCGGCCGTTTCCTTGCGCCACGGGTCAGGGTGTTGATTGACTGGCTGATTTGGCTGTTTGAACGCTATCAGTCACCCAAAACGGACGTTTTTCCAGCAAACGCCCGCAAACAGGGGAAATAACTATTGACGTACCCGCCAAAATCTCTAGAATTCGCCTCCGTGGTAACGTTACTCCGGTAATGTATCTGGTATGCGAAGGTGGCGGAATTGGTAGACGCGCTAGCTTCAGGTGTTAGTGTCCTTACGGACGTGAGGGTTCAAGTCCCTCTCTTCGCACCAAATAACCACATGATTTATATTGCACAGCATCAATGCGAAGGTGGCGGAATTGGTAGACGCGCTAGCTTCAGGTGTTAGTGTTCTTACGGACGTGAGGGTTCAAGTCCCTCTCTTCGCACCAAGCTGGTGATATAAATCGAAAGCAAAATAAAGATTATCGGCTGTGCGAAGGTGGCGGAATTGGTAGACGCGCTAGCTTCAGGTGTTAGTGTTCTTACGGACGTGAGGGTTCAAGTCCCTCTCTTCGCACCAATCGATAAATCTCTTCGGAAGCCCTACCCCCAAAGCCATTCCCAATCGAAACGATAACCAACACGCGATAGCGTGATTTTTGCGTTTTTATCCCAGATTGAAATTCAGGCTGATCGCCGCCAATCCCCCAGCCAATGCCATACAGGAAGGCAGCAGCAGGTAATGCCGCCAGCGGCTGTTGAACAACATCACCAGCGTCGCCAGCATGGCGATCACAATCAGCGTACGCAGTTGCATCATATCCAGGTTGATCAATGCCAGTAACGGCATTAAAGCGCAGGGCAACAAAACGCCCCAGGCGCTGGCCAGCCGATTGCCCAGGCACCAACTGACGCCCCACAACCCACACGCGGTAATCATGGCTGCAATCATGATAACCCTACCCTTCAAGTGATAATGATAACCAATATCATATAACACTTTTTTTCACTGCGCATCATTTTCGCCGCAACCACCAAACGCGGATGACATAACGGTGTAAAAATGATAGTTTGCCATAAGAAAATTCTTAGTCTTATTCGCATGTTAATAATCACAATCAACAACCATACAATGCGAATGTTTAATTCACGCCGATAGAATTTTTCGCCACCTTAATTTTTCGACAGATCGATATTGTGAAGAGTGAACTCCGTATGAACGCGCGTTCTTATCAGGAACTGCTGAACAGCAAACACCGCTTATCATTATTTTTATTTTTGTTAATGAACGCGGCCTCTTCCATATTTACATTATTGGTCCCATTTAATGACAAGCCAGCTTTTACCCTACCTTTATTAGGTATACCGATATTTTGTCTGGTGGCGCTGTTATTTACCTTGCAGTCTCCACGGTTATACGTCAAAAAATTGAATCTATTTTCCTGCGTGCTTGGCCTGCTGTGGGCTGCCCATATTTACGTTAAAAGTCAGTACTGTGCGCCGAACAACCAAAGTTTTCTATTAATTAGTCTGTTCAGTATGTTTTTTATCAGCGCCATTGCCTTAACCGATAACTTTATCGCTTTTTGCCTGCACGCCGTGCCTTCCGCCCTGGTTATTCTATTACTGGACGGTATGCACAATACCACCAGGATCGTATTCACCACGGTATTGCCGATTATCGCATTCTCTATTCATCATCTGATGCTCAAACGCAGCGAGCTTTTTACCCAAACGCTGGTAGCCAATCTGTATAACGAACGGGACCGGTTTAGCAATTTGAGCATGATCGATCCCTTAACCGGGCTTTATAACCGCCGGGGACTGGAAAATAAAATCAATATGCTGACGGTACCGCCGTCGGGTTGTCATTTCGTGGTGTTACTCGATATCGACCATTTCAAGGCTTATAACGATAACTATGGTCATACCATGGGCGATCAGGCGCTGGTGCAGGTTGCCATCACCATCCGCGATTCGGTGCGTTCTCGCGATATTGTGGTGCGCTACGGCGGGGAAGAGTTTCTGGTGCTGCTGACCAACGTCAGCGAGGATTACGCCACCCAGTTGGCCGAACGGGTGCGGCTGCGGGTGCAGGGATTAAAAATCCCCCATCGCTTCAACCAGTTGGAAAGCACCACTGTGACGCTCAGCGCCGGGATCTCCGCCTTGGACAAACTTGACGTATCCTCGGCGATCCGTGCGGCCGATGCCGCCTTGTATCAGGCGAAAAACAACGGCCGCAATAATATTCAGTTGGCGCCTAGCGTGCAGCCCGCCGCTGTCTGAGCCGGCGGGCCAGACTTTTAGCGACGGCGCTGCTGCAAACCGTAAACAAACACCACGCCGAAGCACAACAGCGGCAGCACATACGACAGTGCCGTACTGTATTTGTCCGCCAGCGCCCCCATAAAGTAAGGCATGATGGCCCCCCCGACGATCGCCATGATCATAAAGGAGCTGGCACGCTTGGTGTGTTTGCCCATGTTTTTCACCCCCAGGGCGAAAATGGTCGGGAACATGATCGACATAAAGAAGAACACTGCGATCAACGCCACCACCGAGACCCCATCCAGGCTGAGCATCACCACGCCACACAGCGCAATGTTAATCAGCGAGTAGATCATCAGCAACGTGGCCGGCTTGACCCGGCCCATCAGCCAGGTGCTGAAGAAGCGCCCGACCATAAAGCAAATCATGGCGATAGAAAGCAAGTAGGACGCACTTTGGTTGGACACTTCGTTCCAGTGTTCGGTGGCGTAGTTGATAAAGAATGCACCGACGCCCACTTGGGCTGCCACATAGAAGAACTGGGTGATCACCCCGCCGACAAAGTGTTTGTGCTGCCATAGCCCCTGAACGATTTCACCGTGTTCCGGTTGCTCTTCTTCACGAATGTCCGGCAGCCGGGTGCGGCCGAACAAAAAGGCAATCAGCAGCACCAGCACGGCGATCGCCACATAGGTCATCTTCACCGCGCTCTGGTCGCCGCTGCTCGCCCCTTGGGTGGCAGAGAAAAACAGCGTGCCGCCGATCATCGGGCCGATAAACTGCCCCAGACCGTTAAACGACTGGGAAAGGTTCAACCGCCGTTCGGCCCCCTTCGCGTCGCCCAGTACCGTGGCATAAGGGTTGGCCGCCGTTTCCAGGCAGCCCAGCCCACAGGCAATGACAAACAGCGCGAACAGGAACATGGCGAAGCTGTTGGCGGATGCCGCCGGCACAAACAGCAACGCCCCCAGCGCATACAGGCACAGCCCGACCAAAATTCCGGCCTTGTACCCTTTCTTATCCATAAAATAGCCGGCGGGCAGCGCCACCAGGAAGTAGGCGCCGAAATATGCCGCCTGCAATAATCCCGACTGCGCCTTGGTAACGTGCAATGTCTCCTGGAAGTGTTTGTTTAATACGTCCAACAGGCCATACGACAACCCCCACATAAAGAACAGGCTGGTGACCAGAATAAAAGCCCAGCGCAGGTTGGCGGTTGACTTGACGCCCAGCTGTGGCGGGGCCGCACTTTTTTCAGCAAGCATTGATATATCCTCGGTAGGGTAACGATGTTATTGTTTTTGCAAAGAAAATATCTGCTCCATCTCCACCCATTTTTCGCCTTTCGGCGTCCAGGGGGTGGCGACCTGGTATTGCCACATCAGGGCTTCCCAGCGCTGCACGTGGGGGTTGCTCAGGCCGGCGGCGGCAAACCGCGCGGCATCGAACTCGGTACTAACGTCAACAATCATGAACAGCCGGGTGCCCAGCCGATAAATCTCCATATCCAAAATGCCGTGCTCCCGCAGATGAGCGGCAATCTCCGGCCAGATACGCTGGTGATGGTGCAGGTACTCCTCGATCAGCGCCGGTGAATCGACCAGATCGAGCGCCTGACAAAAGCGCCGTCCTCTGTCCGCCGCGCCACTCATGTGATCGCCCGATCAAGATGCAGATAACCGCCATCCACCGACAGCCATTGCCCGGTGGTGTGCGACGAACGCGATGAAATCAAAAACACCACGGTGTTGGCGATTTCCTGCGGCGTGGTCATCCGATGTTCGAGAGGAATGCGTGCGGTAATTTTCTCGAGCTGCTGTTCCGGCTGCTCGAAGGTACTGATCCAACGCTGATACTGCGGTGTGATCACCTCCGCCGGAACCACCGCATTCACCCGTACGCCTTCATGGCGCAGCGACACCGCCCACTCGCGGGTCAACGCCAGCACGGCGCCCTTGGCGGCGGTATAACCGCTGGTGCCGCCCTGTCCGCTCAGGGCCGTTTTGGAAGCGATGTTGACGATGGCACCCTTGCTGTTTTGCAGCGCCGACTGACACAGGTGCGCCATCAGGTAGTAATGGATCAGGTTTTTCTCCAGCGATCCGACAAAGGCCTCGCGGCCGGCCTCCAACCCCACGCCATCGTTAACACCGGCGTTATTCACCAGCGCATCGATGCGGCCGAAGGTCTCTTGCGTTTGTGCCACCGCCCGTCGACAATCCCGCTCTTCGCATAAGTCGGTGATGATCACCGCACTCTGCGGCTGCAACCGCCGTAGCTGCGCCAGAAACTCCGCCTCTGGCGCAGCGTTGGTGACAATCACCGGGATCGCCCCTTCCTCCGCCAGCAGCAGGGTGATGGCCGCACCGATGCCGGAACCGCCGCCGGTGACGATCACCACCTTATCTTTCAGATACAGATCCATAACCAGACTCCGTTAAGCCATAAATTCGGCAGGCGGTGCCGCCCCAAATCTCCGCCTGTTGCGAAGGACTCAGCGTGGCGATCGCCTGCTCACTCAGTTGATAAACCTGGCCATAGTCCCCGGCCAGCAGGCACACCGGCCAGTCGGAACCAAACATCAGCCGCTGCGGGCCGAATGCCTCCAGCGCCGCATCAAAAAACGGCAGCAGCTGCGATGCCTGCCACCGGCCACCGGGCACCTCGGTGATAAGCCCCGACAGTTTGCAGACCACATGGCCCAATGCCGCCAACGGCTTGATTTGCTGCGCCCAGTGCTTCGCGCCCAAAGCGATATCCGGTTTACCGAGATGGTCCAATACCAACCAGTAGTCGTCATGTTCAGCGGCAAACTGCGCCGCCGCCGTCAAGTGCCGGTGGGTGACCAACATGTCGTAGACGTAGCCCTGCCGCTGCAGCATCTGCATGCCGCGCCGCACTTCCGGCCGCGCCAGCCAGGCGTCCGGCTGCGGTTCATCCTGCACCAGATGACGCAGGCCACGCAGCAGAGGCTGCTGCCGCCATTCATCAAGCCGCTGCGCCAGCTGCGGCGCAGTGATGTCCAGCCAGCCCACTACCCCGCAGACGCCACGGCTCTGCTGCACCTGTGCCAACAGTTCCTGTGTTTCCTGCTCGCCGTGGCGGGCCTGCACCACCAGCGCACCGTCAAAACCGTGGCGCTGCAGCAACGGATCAAGCTGCGCCGGACCAAAGTCCTGCTGCAGCACCGCCATCTGCTCGCTGATCCACGGGTAGCGTTGCGGATGGTATTGCCAGTAATGTTGGTGGGCATCGATGCGCAGCATGGGCTGTTTCCCGTTCAACCGCGGAACCGATACTGTTCGAGCGATGACGCGTGCATCTCGATCGAGTAACCCGGATGACGTGGCGGCATATAGGCCGCCCCCTTGACGTCGCAAGGGTGAACAAAGTGTTCATGCAAGTGATCGACATATTCGATCACCCGTCCTTCGTGGGTACCGGCAATGCACAGGTAGTCGATCATCGACAGATGCTGAACGTATTCACACAGCCCCACACCTCCGGCATGCGGACACACCGGCAGGTTGTATTTGGCCGCCATCAGCATCACCGCCAGCACTTCATTGACGCCCCCCAGGCGACAGGCGTCGATCTGCACTACGTCAATCGCTTCGCGCATGATGAACTGCTTGAACATAATGCGGTTTTGGCACATCTCGCCGGTGGCAACCTTGACCGGATGAACCCCTTCGCGAATGCGACGGTGCCCTTCGACATCATCCGGGCTGGTGGGCTCTTCGATAAACCAGGGCTTGGCGAATGCCAGATGTTTCACCCAAGGGATGGCGTCGTTGACCTCCCAGACCTGGTTGGCGTCGATCATCAGTTGACGATCGGGGCCGATGACCTCGCGAGCAATGCGCACGCGGCGGATATCGTCTTCCAGATCGCGCCCCACCTTCAGCTTCAGGTAGGAGAAACCGGCATCGACCGCTTCCTGACACAGCCGACGCAGCTTGTCGTCCGGGTAGCCCAGCCACCCGGCGGAGGTGGTGTAACAGGGGTAGCCTTCCTCCAGCAGCCGTTCCAGACGCTGCTCTTTACCCTGCGCCCGCTGTTTGAGCAGCGTGAGCGCCTCCTGCGGCGTAATGCAGTCGGTGATGTAGCGAAAATCGATGCAGCGCACCAGTTCCTCTGGCGTCATCTCCGCCACCAGCCGCCACACCGGCTTCCCCTCGGCTTTGGCCCACAGATCCCAAACTGCGTTGATCACCGCGCCGGTCGCCAGGTGGATCGCCCCCTTGTCCGGCCCGATCCAACGCAGTTGGCTGTCGCTGGTAAAACGACGCCAAAAGGCCCCCATATCGGCGGCGATCTCTTCCAGAGTGACACCGACGATCTGGTGCTCCAGCGCGCGGATCGCCGCGCAGCAGATCTCATTGCCGCGGCCAATGGTAAAAGTCAGCCCGTGGCCGCTCAGATCGGCGCGATCGGTATCCAGGATCACATAAGCGGCGGAGTAGTCGGGATCCGGATTCATCGCATCGGATCCGTCCAGCGCCAGTGAAGTCGGGAAGCGAATATCTTCCACCCGCAGTGCGGTAATCGTTGTCATGGCAATGCTCCCCATCAGGCCTGTACGGTTGTTTGACGCTGTTCACCCAATCCCTCGATACCCAGCCGCATCGTCTGCCCGGCTTTCAGGTAGAGAGCCGTGGGTTTCTGCCCCATGCCGACGCCCGGCGGCGTACCGGTCGAAATCACATCGCCCGGTTGCAGGCTCATAAAACGGCTCAGGTAACTGATAATTTGCGGAATGCGGAAGATCATGGTGCTGGTGTTGCCGTCCTGATAACGCTTGCCGTCCACCTCCAGCCACAGGTTCAGGCTATGGGGATCGGCAATTTCGTCGGCGGTCACCAGCCAGGGGCCGGTGGGGCCAAAGGTGTCGCAGCCTTTGCCTTTGTCCCAGGTACCGCCGCGTTCAATCTGGAATTCACGCTCCGAAACGTCGTTAATCACGCAGTAACCGGCGACGTGGCGCATCGCGTCCTGTTCGCTGATATAGCGTCCGCCCTGGCCAATAATCACGCCCAGCTCCACTTCCCAGTCCGTTTTAAGCGAGTCACGCGGGATTTGTACCTCATCGTTCGGCCCGACCACCGCGCTGGTCCATTTGTTGAACACTACCGGCTCGGAGGGGATCGCCGCGCCGGTTTCCGCCGCATGGTCGGCATAATTGAGGCCAATGCAGATAAATTTGCCGATGTGGCCCACGCACGGCCCCAGTCGCGGTTGTCCTTCCACCCGCGGTAGTTGGTTGATGTCCAGCGCACGCAGTTTGTCCAAGGCCGCCGGCAGCAACGCATCTCCGCTCAGGTCGGCAATATGCTGCGACAGGTCGCGGATCTGCCCGTGCGGATCCAATATTCCTGGGCGTTCCTGTCCCGGTGCGCCGTAACGTAAAAGTTTCATGGTGTCCTCACTCTAAAAATGTTCCAAAGGGATGAGTCAGCAGGTGTCATGAGCGCAGGCAGTTTGAGTGCGGACAGCGCACAGGACCCGGAGCGTACACAGAGTACGTGAGGAGTCCGAGCACTGCCCAAGCTCAAAATGGCAAGCGTAATAGCCTGATGGCCATTCCTCAGTTGCTCCAGCCGCCATCGATAATCTGTACCGTCCCTGTGGTGTAGGAGCTGGCGTCAGAGGCCAGATACAGCGCCAATTGGGCGATCTCGCCGGTGGTGCCGATACGGCCAATCGGTTGACGAGCCACAAACGCCTGGTACACCTCTTCTTCGCTGCGTCCCTGTTCACGCGCCTGCTCGGCGATGCGCTGCCGCAGCGAAGGCGACTCCACCGTACCGGGGCAAATGGCGTTGCAACGGATGCCCTGAGTGACGTAATCCGCCGCCACCGAACGCGTCAGGCCGATTACCGCCGCCTTGGTGGCGCTGTAGGCAAAGCGGTTAGGCACTCCTTTCACGCTGGAAGCCACCGAGGACATATTGATAATCGACCCGTTTTTTCGCGCCAGCATGCCGGGCAGAAAGGCGCGGATCATGCGGTACATCGCGGTCACATTCAGATCCAGCGCAAATGCCCACTGATCCTCACTGCACTCCAGGATTGATCCGCTGTGTACCACGCCGGCGCAGTTGAACAGCACGTCGATCGGACCAAGGCTTTCCGCCGCTGCCGCAATCGCCGCGGCATCGGTGACGTTAAGCGTCATTGGCTCGATGCCGGGCAAACCCTGCAGTTGCTCGGTGTTGATGTCGGTGGCAATGACTTGCGCGCCTGCCTCAGCAAAAAGTTTGGCGGTACTGAAGCCAATCCCCTGGCCGGCGGCGGTGATCAGCACGCGTTTTCCGGTTAAATTCATTTTCGCTCCCTTGGCTTAAAGGTCTAATGGTCAGGCCACTCAGGGCGATTAAAGGTCAGGCCTTTAACATGACAAAAGACGCTTTACGCGTTATGGTTTGGTGAGAATGTTATGAGATACACTTGGAACAGCTTTTTGATTAACCAATTTTTTACACTTGAATAACGATTACTCAAGCGGTTTGACTAATAACTGTGCGCTGAATCACTTAACACGGAAAAGGCCAAGGTAAAAAATGCCGATCACCCGACTGGAAAACCCTCGTATTTACAGACAGATAGCCGACCAATTGAAACGGCTTATCGATAACAATGAATTTCCTCCCGGCAGCCGCCTGCCCTCCGAACGCGATCTGGCCCAGCAGTTACAGGTTAGCCGGGCCTCCGTTCGAGAGGCGTTGATCGCGCTGGAAGTGATTGGCCTGGTGGATGTCAAAGTCGGCAACGGGGTGATCGTCCGGGCGCAAACGCCGGTGATGACATCGCAAGAGCCGGTGATGGCCCAGGCCGGCCGGGATCAGTGGGCGGAAATCGATGATGAATTGAATATCGAGCTGGATTTTAACGCCGAGCTGCCGCCGTTCTCACTGCTGCAAACCCGCCTGTTGATCGAACCCGAAACGGCGGCATTGGCAGCACGGCACGCCACCGATCAGGAACTGGCGGGCATCCGTGAGGCCTACGAGCAAAACTGCCGTGATAACCGCGCGGGATCGGCCACCCATCCAGGCGATCGGCTGTTCCATATCCGCATCGCCCAGGCCAGCGGCAACCCAGCTTATGCCTTTATCATCGGCCACCTGCTCGGCCACCGCTACGGCAGCATGTTCCGCGTACTTCAGCGTCACTATACGCCGGATGACATGCCGCACCGTTCCGAGCAGGAACACCGGGAAATTCTGGCCGCTATCGAGGCGCGTGACGTGCGTGGCGCACGCAAGGCGATGAAAGCGCATCTGGACGAAGTGATCGCCATTTTCGCCCGCGCGCAGTAGGACGATTGGTCGGCATCAGGGCGGTGAGAAATTTTTTCTCAAACCGCCTTTTTTCCACATGCAGCCAAGGCTCAGGCACATTACACTGACAGCATATTGCATTGCACCCTATGGCTTTCAAGTTGCAGCCAGGCGACCTGCTCGCTCATCCCCAGCTTTTGTAGGGGCGCCGCATGCGGCGCCCGCATTAATCGGGGCGAATATATTCGCCCCCTAGAGTAACTGGGGTGAGTGACAAATCTGTCGGAAACGGATTTGAACGCTGCGGCTTGAAAGACGACGGGTATAGGCCCTTTCACTGCTGCCTTTTAAAATGGATAACCATCGTTGAAGAACTCTTTCTCCGCTTCATTGCTGGCGCTGAGCCTGTGTGCCGCACCGCTGGCCGCGCAGGCCGCCGCCCCGCAGCTGGCTTCGCAAATCGTCGACCAATATGCCGAGCACATTTTCTACAACAGCGGCGCCACCGGCATGGCGCTGGTGGTAATCGACGGCAATCAGGTGGTTAACCGCAGTTTTGGCGACACCAAACCCGGTAACAACCTGCGTCCGCGCCCGGATTCCCTGATCCGCATCGCCTCAATCACCAAGCTGATGACCAGCGAAGTGATGGTAAAAATGGCGGCGGAAGGCCGGGTCAAGCTCACCGATCCGCTGCGCAAATACGCCCCGTCCGGTGCCTACGTACCGGCTTATAACGCTCGCCAGCCGATCACCTTGCTGAACCTGGCCACCCACACCAGCGCACTGCCGCGTGAGCAACCGGGCAAGAAACCGCCTAAAACGCCGGTGTTCACCTGGCCGACCAAAGCACAGCGCTGGCAGTGGCTGGAGCATGCCAACGTGACGGTACCGCCGGGCGTACGTGCCTCTTATTCCAACCTGGCGTATGACCTGCTGGCGGATGCGCTGTCACGGGCGGCGGGTAAACCTTACAGCGCCCTGCTGAAAGAAAAAATCACCGCGCCGCTCGGTATGGTCGACACCACCCTGACCCCCAGTGCCGAGCAGTGCTCACGGCTGATGGTTGCCTCAGCCGGCCCTAGTGCCTGCCGCGATACCACGGCCGCGGCCGGCAGCGGCGGCGTTTACTCTACCCCACGCGATATGCAGCGCTGGATGCAACAGTTCCTCACTTCCAACGTCTCCGGCCCACGCAAATCAACCGCGGCCAGTGAGCAGACCATGTACTTCCAGCGTAACGATCTGGTTTCGCTCAAAGGGATGGATGTGCCGGGTGAAGCCAGCGCCCTGGGATTGGGATGGGTGTATATGGCGCCGAACGGCGAACTGCCGGGGATTATTCAGAAAACCGGCGGTGGCGGTGGCTTTATCACCTATATGGCGATGATCCCGCAGAAAAACGTTGGGGTATTTGTGGTGGTAACCCGCTCGGAACTGAGTAAATTCACCAACATGAGCGATCCGGTTAACCGGCTGGTCGCCGAGTTGGCGACCAACAAAAGCTAATGCCGTAACGGGGCGCAGCCCGTGCGCCCCGCCGTTTTCAGACTAACGCCGCCATCTTGTGCATCACCGGATGGAAGTTGCGTTTGAAGTAGATCAGGCCGTTACCGCCCGCACTCACCCGGATCTGGCGGATCTGCACCAGATAAACCTGATGGGTGCCAATGCTCTGGATCTGCTCGATCTCCCCTTCCAGACTGGCCAGCGTGTTACGCAGCACCGGCTGATTCAGTGCGCCGTTCTGCCACTCCTCCAGACGGAAACGATCCTCCATGCTGAGTTCGGTCATACCGGCGAAGTGGCGCGCCATCAGCTCCTGCTCATGGTTCAATACGTTAACGCACAGACGCTGATTCGCCTGGAAAACCGGGTTCATCGCGCTGTTGCGGTTAATGCAAACCAGCAGCGTCGGCGGCGTATCGGTCACCGAGCACACGGCGGTGGCGGTAATGCCGCAGCGCCCCGCAGGACCGTCGGTAGTGACGATATTCACCGCGGCGGACAGGCTGGCCATCGCGTCGCGAAACAGCAAACGGTGTTCATTTTCCTGAGACATACACCCCTCCTTCAGGATCACTTGAGCAAGTTATCCAGCTGATTAATGTCACCATTATTATGCAGATGCGGCACTTTCCAACCGTGCTGGTCGTAGTCGGACAGGCATTTGTCGACCATCTCCATCATCTGGTTCATGGCGCCGGATCCCTGTGCGTTGCGCAGACACTGCAGGCGGATCTCATCCTGGCTGCCGGCGTAGTTGATCTCATACAGCTCGTGGCGACCGCCGAATTCGCTGCCGATCGCATCCCACATCAGCTTGAGGATCTTGATGCGTTCAACGTGATCCATACCGTCGGATCCGCGCACGTAACGAGCCAGGTATTTATCGATCTCTGGATTATTCATGTCGCGCACGCTGGACGGCAGATAAATCAAACCGCTGGTGACGTTCTTTTCGATAATGTGCTTCACCTTGGTGTAGGCCATTGGTGCCATCACGCGGTAAGTTTGCATCGCGGTGGAATCCGGCAGATAAGCGCCGTTTTCCCATTGGGTGGCCTCGGCGCACATCGCATCGCTCAGTGACCAGAACATATTGCGCCAGGCCACCACTTCGCCAAGATCGGCCTGTACGCCACGGAACTCCAGCACGCCGGTACAGGACAGGCTTTTTTGCAGCAGCGCGGTGATAAAGTCCATCTTCACCGCCAGGCGCACACAGGCCTGCAGCGGGAACAGACGAGCGAACCCCCCTTGCGTACTCCAGCGACGACAACGATCGAAATCGCGGTAGATCAGCACGTTTTCCCACGGGATCAGCACATGATCCATAATCAGGATCGCATCGTTCTCATCGAAACGGCTCGAAAGCGGATAATCGAACGGGGATCCCGTTGCGCCCGCCACCAGCTCATAAGAGGCGCGAGAAATCAGCTTCACCCCTTCGGCATCCATCGGCGCCACAAACATCAACGCGAAGTCCGGGTTATCCCCCATCACCTGGGCAGAACCAAAACCGATAAAGTTATAGTGGGTCAGCGCCGAGTTGGTTGCCACCACCTTGGCCCCGCTGACGATAATGCCCGCGTCGGTCTCTTTCTCCACCTGAATGTAAACGTCTTTCACTTCGTTGACCGGCTTGTGGCGGTCAATCGGTGGGTTAACGATAGCGTGGTTAAAGTACAGGCCGGTTTCCTGAATGCGTTTGTACCAGTGGCGCGCGTTATCGGCGAACTGACCATAAAACTCGGGATAAGCCCCCAGCGCACACCCGAAGGCTGCTTTGTAGTCCGGGGTGCGCCCCATCCAACCGTAACTCTGGCGCGACCAGTCGGCGATAGCATCACGCTGCTGGCGCATCTCTTCCGGGCTGCGGGCGTAGCGGAAGAATTTGTGAGTGTAACCGCCGTTGCCGGTATCGGTGTTCCAGCACAGGCGATCCTGGCTGACCGGATCGTGCAGCGCGTCGTACAGTTGACCGACCGAAGCCGCTGCATTACGGAATGCCGGGTGAGTGGTGACATCTTTCACTCGTTTGCCGTAGATATAAATCTCACGGCCGTCCTGCAAACTTTTCAGGTATTCGGCACCGGTGAACGGGCGTTTGTTGTCAGCACGAAAGTCTTCAGGTTTCATTAAGCATTCCTCGTAATCGGCCGTATCCTTCATATTTGCAGTTGCCGCGGTGTTGACTGCGCTCCCTCACCCGAATCACTGACCAAAGTCAGCTCATCGGGATGCGTTCACTGGTCGCCTTGCTGCAACTCCAACTATTTTGGCTAGCACTAATATCGTTTGAACATTTCATTGTTAATAAAATGTTTTCTTTTGGTTGCTTAATTGAAGCTTCCAGGGCCGGTTTCGAGAAGAGACTTTTGCGGCAAACGCCGGTACTTTTCAGGCGGGTTGGCCACAATCGCCGCGAATTGTGATCCAGACGGTGTTCCGCCGTTATGAAAGGGGATGCTGCGCGGCGCGGTAGGTCGAGGGTGAACAGCCTTCCAGACGATTGAAGAAACGCGCGAAATAGGCCGGATCCTTAAAGCCCAGGCTATAGGCGGTTTCATGCACCGTACAGGCGCTGAATAGCAGCATGCGCTTGGCTTCGCGCAGCAGGCGATCGAAGATCAAACGTTTGGGGGGCTGATTGGCAAACCGTCGGCACAAATCGTTGAGCCGCGATTCGGTGACGCCGAGCGCCTGAGCATAGTCCGGCACCGCCAGGTGATCGCGAAAACGCTCATCGACCATCTTGTTGAAACGCTGGAACAGTTTCAGCTCACCCCGCACGCCGCTGGTGGCGGTATCCTCCAGCGTGGTATTGCGCAACAGCAGGGTAAACACCGCCTGCGCCAATAGCACCAGCGTCTGTTCGCGGCCCACCAACCTCTGGCTGAACTCACGCCGGATCAGCGCCCAGTAATGGCTAAGCGCGGTCAATTCCTGCGGTGCATCCGCCAGTGAAAGGCAAATGCCCGGCATGTCCAACGCCAGATTGCTGCCAGGGTAGAGGCGCTCCAGCAAAGGCCAAATCAGCTCCTGGCGCACCGTCAGCACGTGGCCGTCGCTGTCCGGTTCGGTGAAAAACGCATGGGGTACCGAGGGCGGCGTCAGGATGAACAGCGGTGCCTGCACCGAATAGTGCTGGCTGTCCAGCTGCAGCTCTATCTTGCCGGTCTCCAGAAAATGCATCTGGAAAAACCGATCGTGCCAATGCACCTGCATATCGCGGCCAAAAAACGCCGCCAGTCCGGCGAAGGTTTCATAGTGCACTTCGTCGGTGGCGTAACGCGCATCGTACTCTTTGCAGATATCGATATTGGCGATAAAACCGGTACTTTTCTGCACATCATCCTCCATCAGCGATGAGATCAGTGATAAGCCTTTTATTAGGCGTCATTGTCGCAGACAGTTTGGCCATGAACAGCGCGCAGGAACCCGAGCGTACACGCAGTACGTAAGGGGTCCGAGCACTGCCCTAGGCCAAAATGGCAAGTAAAATAGCCTAATATCAGGCTTATGGCGTGGCCCGTGGACGCGAGCCCTGCATCGGGATCCGCCACACGATCACGGCACCGATGACCAACAACGCCGAAACGAAATACAGCCCAGAGTTAAAGCTGCCGGTCAGATCCTTAAACCAGCCGATCAATACCGGGCTGACCGCCGATCCGATATTGCCGGTGGCATTGATCACCGCGATCCCAATCGCCCTCGCCTCGAGGCTGATGGACTGATCCGGCGTAGTCCAGAAGATCGCCATCGCCGTGAACGACCCCACCGACGCCATCACGATCCCCAGCAGCTGGATCATGCTGTGATCGGTGGCCGACGCCAGCAGCCAACCGGCAGCGGCAAACAGGTACGGCAGCGCGGTGTGGTGTTTGCGCTCTTGCAGCCGATCCGATCTCTTACTCCACCACACCATACCGGCGATGGTACAGACTTGCGGGATCGCCGCCAGAATACCGATCACAATGTTGCTGCTGCTCTGGTTGAAGCTCTGCAGGATCTGCGGCGTCCAGATATTGATGGCGCTCAGGGTGTTGGTCAGACAGAAATAAGCCAGGGTATACATCAACACAATCGGCGTGAAAATTTCCCGCCACAGGCTGCGCTGTTGCAATGCCCGATGGCTGCCCGGCCCATTGGGCTGCACCAGTTGCAGTTTGTCCGCCTCCATCATCGCCTTCAGACTGGCCTTTTCCTCGTCGGTCAGCCATTTGGCTTTGGCAGGAGTATCGTCGAGGTAGAACCACACCACCACGCCCAACAGCACCGAAGGAATGCCCTCCAACAGGAACAGCCATTGCCACCCTTTGAGGTTCATCAGCCCGTCCAGCGCCAGAATATAGCCGGACACCAATGAGCCAATTGCCATGGTTACCGGCATGGCGATCATAAACAGCGCGTTGGCGCGAGCGCGGTAAAAAGCCGGGAACCAATAGGTGAGATACACCAAAATCCCCGGCAGAAAACCGGCCTCGGTAATGCCTACGATCATCCGCAATAGGTACAGGCTGGTCGGCCCGGTGGCGAACAGCGTGCAGGTCGAGGCGATGCCCCACAGCACCATGATGGTGGCGATCCAGCGTCGCGCGCCGACGATCCCCAACATGATATTGCTCGGAATGCCGAAGATCACGTAGGTGACGTAGAACAAGGTTGCCGCCAGGCCGAACATGGTCGAGCTCAGGCCGAGATCCTTGCCCATCGTCAGCCCGGCGAAACCGATGTTGATGCGGTCGAGGAAAGAGAAAACAAACAGCACAAACAGAAAAATAATCAGTCGCCGAAATAACTTTTTAATCACCGATTGCTCGGCGGCGGTTAACGCTTTATGTTGCTGCGCCGGGTTGACCGGCGGCAGCGAATCGACGTTGCTCATGGTGTCTCCAATAAGATGGCGGCCTGCAACCTAATAAACGCTCGGGGACTGTACGGGCGGCCGCTCTTGTTTAAAGCGGCTGGCCAAAGATTCCGCCGCTCGCGACAGCAGGGTGGTATCCACCCCTACTGCGACAAACAGCGCGCCGGACGCCAGATAGTGCTGCGCCAGTTCCGGGTTGGCCGTCAGAATGCCTGCTGCCTTACCGGCGGCGCTGATGCGCGCTATAGCGTCGTCGATGGTGCGCTGCACTTCCGGCTGCTGTGGATTGCCGGAAAAACCCATGTCGGCACTGAGATCCGCCGGGCCGATAAATACCCCGTCGACCCCCTCCACCTGCAGGATGGCATCCAGGTTTTTCACCGCCTCACGGGTTTCGATTTGCACCAGTACGCACATCTGCGCGTCGGCCTGTTGCAGGTAATTCGGCACCCTGTTCCAGCGGGAAGCACGAGCCAGCGCACTGCCAACGCCGCGTATGCCATGCGGCGGATAACGGGTGGCTCGCACCGCGTCACGCGCCTGTTCTGCGTTCTGGATCATCGGGATCAGCAGCGTCTGCGCACCGACGTCCAACAGTTGCTTGATCATCACCGGATCATTCCATGCCGGACGCACCACCGGATGACTCGGATAAGGCGCGATGGCCTGCAACTGGCCCAATACCGTTTGTACGTTGTTGGGCGCGTGTTCGCCATCGATCAGCAGCCAGTCGAAACCGGCCCCGGCCAGCATTTCTGCGCTGTAGCTGCTGCACAGCCCCAGCCACAGGCCAATCTGCGGGCGTTTTTCCTGCAACGCCTGCTTGAAAGGGTTGGTTAACATGGTGTTCTCCATTGGTTTTTCCACTCTCCCACAGGGAAAGGGCCGATCAGACAAAGCGACAGCTGATGCAGCCCATCGGGCCATAATCCGCATGGAAGGTGTCGCCACGTCGGGCGGCAACCGGTCGGGTGAAGGAACCGCCGAGGATCACCTGCCCGGCTTCCAGCTCTACGTCGTACGGGAAGAGTTTGTTGGCCAGCCAAGCCACGCCGTTGGCCGGATGGTTCAGCACCGCTGCCGCCACGCCAGACTCTTCAATCACGCCGTTGCGGTACAGCAACGCGCTGATCCAACGCAGATCCAACGCGTCCGGTTTGATCGGCCGTCCGCCCATCACCACCCCGGCATTGGCGGCATTGTCGGAAATAGTGTCGAACACCTTGCGCGGGCGCTGAGTTTCGGGATCCACGTTATGGCTGCGCGCATCGATGATCTCCAGGGCCGGAATGATGTAATCGGTGGCGTTATAAACGTCGAACAGCGTGCAGTTTGGCCCGCGCAGCGGCTTGGCGAGCACGAAGGCCAGCTCCACCTCGACGCGCGGCACGATAAAACGGTCGATGGGAATATCGCTGCCATCGTTGAAAAACATGTCGTCCAGCAGCGCGCCGTAATCCGGCTCGGAGATCTGGGAGCTGACCTGCATGGCGCGCGACGTCAGGCCGATTTTATGGCCCTTGAGTTTGCGCCCTTCGGCGATCTTCAGCTCTACCCACTGGCGCTGAATGGCGTAAGCGTCTTCAATGGTGATCTCGGGATGATCCAGCGACAGCGCACGGATCTGCTCGCGGTTTTGCTCCGCCTGATGCAAGCGCTGCACGGCACGACTAACCAGCTCTTTATTCAACATTGACGGCCCCTTAGCCTTGGCGAAATAGCGCGTGGACATTGTTTTGCTTGTAGTTCAGCACCGGATCCAGCTCTTCCATCGTGAAGGACAGCGCCAGATAGCGCCTGGCCATCAGCGCGGCAAAATGTTCTTTGATCAGCGCAAACAGCATCTCACCCACCTGTTCACGACTTTCCAGGCTGCGGCCGTGACCAATCTTCAATGTCATATGCACGAAGGCGTAATCGTGCTTACCGTCGGCCATCTGCCAGGTATCCAGCCAGATAGCGCGGCTGCGCACTCCGGCCAGCGGAAAAATACCGGTGTCCGCCAGTGCCTGATTGACCTTGGCGAACAACGCGGGGAGCTCGGCTTCTTCGCGGATGTTATTGGTGCATTCAGCATAAAAATGCGGCATAGCAATCTCCGGGAAACGAATTTGCGCGAACGCCTGTCCGCGCGTTGGGGGCTACAGGGTGTTGCCGAGCTTAAAGCCTTTCTCTGTATCGCCTTGACGGGTATAGGAAAAACCATCCGCGCCAATGGTGACGGCCATTTCGCTTGGCGCGTTGCGTTCGATAACCGGCTGCGGTTGGCCATCGAGATCGAGCACCAGTGACCCCTCGGTGTACCAGCTTGGCACTACCGGGTTGCCCCACCAGTCGCGGCGCTGGTTATCGTGCACATCCCAGCTCACGGTCGGGTTGTCAGGATCGCCGGTGTAGTAATCCTGGGTATAGATTTCTACGCGATGGCCATCGGGATCGCGCAGATAGAGATAGAAGGCGTTAGAGACGCCGTGGCGGCCTGGGCCACGTTCGATCAAATCGGATTTACGCAGTGCGCCGAGCTTGTCGCAGATGGCCAGAATGTTGTGCTTTTCATGGGTAGCGAACGCAATATGGTGCATACGCGGCCCGGCGCCGCCGGTCATCGCGGTGTCGTGCACCGTGGCTTTGCGGCGCATCCAGGCGGCGTAAACCACGCCATTTTCATCCCGGATATCTTCCGTCACGCGGAACCCCAGGCCCTGGATGTATTCCACCGCACGCGGAACATCGGGCGTGATCTGGTTAAAGTGGTCGAGACGTACCAGCGCCCCTGGCGTGTAGAGATCGTAACGCCAGGCCAGACGCTCGACGTGCTGCACGTCGTAGAAAAATTCGTACGGGAAGCCGAGCGGATCCTCTACCCGCACCGAATCGCCAATGCCTTTGGCGAAGCCATTCACCCGACGTTCGGTACGACAACCCAGCGCTTTGAAATAGGCTTCAGCCCGATCGACGTCTTCCGGCGTACGCACCCGGAAGGCAAAGGCCGCAACGGCAGCCACCGGTCCTTCACGCAGCACCAGATTATGGTGGATAAACTCTTCCATCGACCGCAGATAGAGGGTTTTCTCGTCCTCGGCGGTCACAACCAGACCCAGGATATCGACGTAGAATTCGCGCGCGGCTTTAAGGTTGGTGACCTGAATTTCCATATAGGCGCAGCGCACAACATCGGGAGCAGGGACAGCATCGGTGGTAAGTTTGGTCGTCATTGTTCTCATCTCCTTCTTTTTTATTATGGTTTGAGGCTTAAACGCCCCAGCGCGGGATCGGGTGGTCACCCATGGAAATGCACACGTTCTTCATCTCGGCGAACACTTCAAAGCTGTATTCCCCGCCCTCGCGGCCGGTGCCGGAAGATTTCACGCCGCCAAACGGCTGACGCAGATCGCGTACGTTTTGGGTATTGACGAAAACCATCCCCGCTTCAATATTGCGGGCCAGACGCAGCACCTTGCTCACATCCTGCGTCCAGATGTACGACGCCAGGCCGTACTCCACGTCGTTGGCCATGCGCAGGCCGTCTTCTTCCGATTTGAACGGCAGCAGGCAGGCCACCGGCCCGAAAATCTCCTCCTGCGCGATGCGCATCCGATTGTCGACATCCGCCAGCACCGTTGGCCGCAGGAAGTTGCCGTGGCTGAGGCCAGCCGGTTTGTCCGGGCCACCGGCCAACAGGGTGGCGCCTTCTTCCAGCCCGAGGCGGATATAGCCGGACACTTTTTCCCAGTGCTGCTGGCTGATCAACGCCCCAACCTGCGTGTTGGGATCCTGCGGATCGCCTACGCGCAGGCGGTTGGCGCGCTCGGCAAAACGTTTGACGAATTCCGGGTAAATGCTCTCTTGAATAAAGATGCGCGAACCGGCGGTGCAGCGTTCACCGTTGATCGAGAAAATGGTGAACAGCGCGGCGTCCAGCGCACGTTCGATGTCGGCATCTTCGAAAATCAGTACCGGCGATTTCCCGCCCAGCTCCATGGAAAACTTCTTCAAGCCCGCGTTTTCAATGATCCGGCGTCCGGTGGCGGTGCCGCCGGTAAAGGACACCGCACGCACGTCTTTATGACGCACCAGCGCATCCCCGGCGGTGGCGCCGTAACCCTGCACCACGTTGAGTACCCCGGCCGGAATGCCGGCTTCCAGCGCCAGTTCACCCAGGCGATCGGCGGTCAGCGGCGACAGCTCGGACATTTTCAGCACCGCGGTATTGCCCAGTGCCAGGCAAGGCGCGGTCTTCCAGGTTGCTGTCATGAAAGGCACGTTCCACGGTGACACCAGCGCACACACCCCCACCGGCTGGATCAGCGTGTAGTTGAGCATCTTGTCGTCCACCGGATAGGTGCGGCCGTTCATCTGCTGGCAGATCTCGGCAAAGAACTCAAAGTTGTGCGAAGCACGCGGGATCAGCACGTTTTTGGTTTGGTGGATCGGCAGACCGGTGTCGGCGGTTTCCATCTCGGCAATCTGCGGCACGTTCTCGTCAATCAGCTCGCCCAGACGACGCATCAGGCGAGCACGCTCTTTCATTGGCGTATTGGCCCATTTCGGGAACGCAGCCTTGGCGGCAGCCACCGCCTGATCGATCTCCAACTGCCCGCCGGAAGCGACCTCTGCCAGCACCTCGCCGTTGGCCGGGTTGGTGGTAGTGAAATACTCTTTGCTGGCTACGTTTTTACCGTTAATCCAATGGTTGATGGTTTTCATCGCAGGCTTTCCTCGTAATCTTTTTCACTGATGATGTGGTTAACCAGACGGCCGATGCCCTCAATCTCCACCACCACTTCATCGCCCGGCTGCACGTCGGCCAGCCCTTTCGGCGTGCCGGTGGCGATCATGTCGCCCGGCTGCAGCGTCATAAATTCACTCAGGTAACTGATCAGGTAGGGGATATCGAAAATCATGTCGGCGGTGCTGCCGCGCTGGCGCAGCTCGCCGTTGACGTAGGTGCTGAGTGCCAGACGGTGCGGATCGGCGATATCGTCACGATCGACGATGTACGGCCCAATCGGCGTCAGGGTATCGCGGCTTTTCACCCGCAGATTCGGGCGGTAATAGTTTTCCAGATAGTCGCGAATGGCGTAGTCATTGCACAGCGTGTAGCCCGCCACGTACGCCATCGCATCTTCGCGGCTGACGTTACGCGCCGTCTTGCCGATCACCGCCACCAGCTCGGCTTCGTAGTGCATATAGTCGACGTTGGCCGGACGTACCGAAACCTGCCGATGGCCGGTCAGGGTGTTCGGCGCCTTGAGGAACACCAGCGGCTCTTCCGGGGCCTTGAATTCTAGCTCGCTGGCGTGATCGGCATAGTTCAGCCCCAGGGCAAACACCGTGCCCTGCGCCGGTGGCAACCACTCGACGTCCTGCTCTGGCAACACCGTGCCGTTCGGCAACGTCACGCGCAGTTGCTCGTCGACGCTGACATTAACAATTTGGCCATGATGGCGAATACGGGCGTGTCTCATGCGGTTTCTCCTGCCTGCACTACGCGGTTGGTCAGGGTCGGCAAACCGGCGGCACGCACCCTCACTTCATCTCCAGGTTTGATCTCCACCCGCTGGTGTGGCGTGCCGATCAGCACTGCGTCGCCCGGCTGCAGGGTAATAAAATCGCTGATGGCGGCGATCAGTTCCGGCACCGAACGCACCAAATCGGCAGTCGACCAGCGATCCTGCTCTACCCCGTTGATTTCGGTGATGATCTCCACCGCATCGGTGGTCACCAATGAACCGATCTCCCCCAACGGGCAAAAACCGTCGCGGCATTTCGCTTTGATCGCCGGGCGGTAGAAGCTGCTTTCCGGCAGGCTGATGTCGTTGGCCAGCGCATAACCGGCCAGATAGTCGGCGACCCGTTCGGCTGGCACCTTACGGGCGGTGTTGCCAATCACTACCGCCAGCGTGGCGCCGCTTTGCACTTGCTCACCGGCAGGAAACGGGATCGCCCTGCCGTTGGCGAGGTGGGTATTGCGCGGTTTGATAAACCACACCGGGGTCTTCGGCGGGGTTTTATACGGCGGCTGATGAAACGCCTGATCCCAGGCGTCTATCTGGCTGCGGTGATTCAACGCAACGGAAAATACGGTGCCTTTCATGCAAACTCCTTTCAATGACACAACAGGGCAATTCGGCATTCATTAACATGTTAATGAATACTTTTATACGCTGTTCAGCTTTTACGCAACGCCGGTGGATTGATTTGTGATCGTGATAACAAAATATTCACAACCCATGAACATTGGCGTGATTATTCAACGAATTAATCATTTTTAGGTGATTTTTACCGCTGCGGATGCGTTTTCGCTTTATCCATCTGGGTAAACTTGGCTACTATTAAGTTATTAATAAAATCAGGATTTACCGATAGGGGTATTGCAGTGTCCGCACGGCCACCTGCTGAGCCACAACAGTAAATGCCTGAATGACGAACACCTTTATAGCCAAGGCCAAATCTATGCATGAGTCCTTAACCATTGCCCTGCTGCAAGCGCGTGAAACCGCCATGGGCTTTTTTCGCCCGATCCTGAAAAGCCATAACCTGACCGAACAGCAATGGCGCATCATTCGCGTTTTGGCCAACAGTCGTTCGATCGAATTCCACGAATTGGCAGCAGAAACCTGCATCCTGCGCCCCAGCCTGACCGGCATTTTGTCGCGCATGGAACGCGATAAGCTGATTTTCCGCCTGAAACCGGTTAACGATCAGCGCAAGCTGTACGTGTCTCTCACCCAGCAGGGTCAGGAGCTGTATGAAGTGGCGCGCCACCAGGTAGAACAGGGGTACGCTGAAATCGAAGCCGCATTTTCACAGCAGAAAATGGACCAGTTGATGACCTTACTGGACGAGCTGATCACCCTGGGGGATAAACTGCCCGCCAACGTGACCGCTCATCCCACAAAGAAATGATCCTTCCGATTATCATCCTCTGATTAATTGGCGTTGCAGCCAGGCGGCCAGGGCGTGAGTCCCCTGGCGCTTACTAGTGACTGGGGTGAGCCAACGTCAAGAAAGAACAGGATGAGCCTCGGGGAGTAATGCGCCGCCGTCCACCACCAGCGTTTGGCCGGTCATATAGGCGGCCGCCGGTGAGGCGAGAAACACCATCGCCGCCGCAATGTCTTCCGGCTCCCCCAATCGCCCGAGCGGCACTGCGGCCGCAATCGCCTGATTGACCGCCGCGCCCCCCAGATTGGCCATCGCCGGCGTGCGGATCATTCCCGGCTCCACACCGTTGACCCTGACGCCAGCCGCCGCCAGTTCCAGCGCCGCCGCGCGAATAAACCCGTTTACTCCGGCCTTTGAAGCGGCGTAGTGCGCCAACCCCGGATAGGCGACCCGTGGCCCGGTCACCGACGACGTCACCAAAATGCAGCCCCCGCCCTGACGTTGCATCCAGGGTAAAGCCGCCTGCGCCAGAAAGAACGGCGCCATCAGATTAACGCTCAGCGTGCGTTGCAATAACACGGCGTCAATCTCGGCAAAGGGCGTCAGCGGGAAGTAAGCCGCGTTATGGATCACCACGTCCAGCCGCTGATGCTGCTGCCCCACCGTTGCAACCAGTTCGGCAATCTGCCCCGGATCGGCCAGATCGCAGGCCATCGCCTGGACCTGCCCGCCCTGCTGTTGCAGCGTCTCGGCGGCATCCTGCGCTTTTTGCAGCTGCAGATCCGCCATCACCACCGTCGCGCCCAACTGAGCAAAGGCACTGACGATCGCCAGCCCGATGCCCTGCGCACCGCCCGTCACCAGCACCACCTGCCCCTTGAACGCATCAGCCGCATAGGTTGCATTCATCGGACTATCCCCGTGGATGGTGGGTGGTGTTCAGCACCTGCGCATGGGCGCCTACCGCAAAATTGCTCAGCGCGCTGAAATCACTGCCCTGATAGCCGAGGATCTTGCCGTCGGTACGCATGCCCTGCAGATCGATCATGACCACGCCCAGCGTCGGCACAATCTTCTCTCGCCAGACAAACAGGTACAGCTGTTCGGCCACCTTCACGTAGTGGCAGCGATCGACATCCGCCAGCCCTTTCTCCACGCCGTCCAGGCACTGCCAGGCGTAGAAATTGTCGTTCAGATAAATGTGTTCGTAACGCTCGGTCGGGCTGTAGGTATACATGTTACGCATGCCAATCAGCTCGTCGGTGAACTGTGGCGGCTCAACATCGGCGTTATCCAGCGTGCCAAAGTGGAATTCAACGTTGACCGCCGTCAGCGGCAGCCCTTGCTCAACCCGGCTGAAGGCGTCCAGACGGGCTTGTTCCTCATCCGGCAACTGGCCATACACCGCCGTGAAATTACCCTGGTTGCGATCGCACACCAGCGTGATGCTGGCGTTCTCCTGTGCGGGATCGAGAAAATCGATAAACAGAATGCCGGGGCGGATGCTGGTGGCGCGATAAGCGATGCCCCTGTACTCCCCCCAACTCAGCGTCTGCTCATCGACAAAGTGACAACTCAGCATTTCACCGTCGGCAAAACGTAATGTCAGCGTGTTACCGCTCAACCCATGCTGCTGTTCCAGCGTATTGCTGTGCGGCGCAAAGCCTTCCGCCAGTGCGCCAACCTGAATAAATACCGCTTCTGTACTCATTTGATGCTCCTTAAAGGGAAGTAAAAGCCAATGTCGGTACGTCGACAATGGTGGAGCCGCCGTCGGCCACCAGCGCCGCACCGGTAATGATCGACGCGTCCTCCGAACAGAGAAAACGGCAGATAGCGGCGATCTCTTCGGCGCTGGCCGGGCGACGCAGCGGCACGTCGCGGCATACCCGTTGGTAAGCCTGCTCCAGCGTGAGGTGGTACTCAGCCATCAGCGGCTGCATCTCTTCATCCGCCATCGGCGTAGTGACCCAGCCGGGACACACCGCGTTGGCACGCACGCCCAGCGGGCCGTAGTCACGAGCGATGGAGCGCATCAGTCCAATCAGCGCATGTTTGGCGGTCACGTAGCCGCACACCTCCGGCCCGGCGGCCAGCGAAGCGATAGAGGCGACAAACAGCAGGTTGCCGCCGGTTTTCACCAGCTCCGGCAGGCAGGCGCGGGCGCTGGCAAAAGCACTGTTGAGGTTGCTGTCCAGCGCCTGACGCCACTGGTCATCGTTCATTTCGGTAATGCGCCCCAGCCCCATCCCGCCGGCGCTGCAGATCAGGCAATCAATGCGCCCGGCCTGTTGCAAAATGGCCGGCAACAGCTGGCTTTGCCAGCATTCACCGCTGGCCGCATCTCCCACCAATGCCTGCGCGCCAATGTCGTCCGCCAGCGCCATCAGAGGTTCACGGCGGCGGCCGATGATAAACACCCGATCGCCCCTGCTCGCCAGCAGCCTGGCGCACGCAGCCCCCACGCCGGTGCCGCCGCCGGTAATCACCACCACTCTACTCATCCAGTTTCTCCATCAATTGGCCGATCATCAGCAGGCTGCTCAGCAGCAAGCGCCGCTGCTCCGGTTCCAGCCGCAGATAGCGGCGACCGGCAGGCAAACGGCTGACCACTTCCGAAGCGGCGAAATGTTCGATCTCCAGCCGCCAATGACCGGCCGCGACCGTCAGTTGGATACGCCGAAAATCCAGCTGCTCCAGCGTTTCGGCAATCTGCGGATAGCGCCGCAGAGCGGCAATCATTCGCTGCGCTACGGCACCATCCCGGGTCGCGCGATAAACCACGCCGCGTCGCCGCAACCAACCGCCGGCGTTAATGCGTAGCGTCAGCGGCTCCTTCTGCGAGCACGCCCCCTGCAAGCTGAAACGCTGACTAACGATATGCGCCATAAACAGCGCGCTGACCTGTTCGTTAATGTCGATAACCGGCCCCTGCGGCAAGGTCAGGCGCAGCAGGCAGGGCGAAAGGCGCTCGCAGGCATAGGGCTGCAGATTGTTCGCCAGCCGGCTGAGGGTGACGCCCGGCTGGTAGCCCGCCGGGGAGCGCTGCCAGTAGCGATTAAGTGAGGGAAGTAAGCCGATCAAACTGCGCCTCCTCGCTTTCCGCTTTGGCAAAGGCCGTTTCCAGTACCTGTTCGACCGGCACCGGTTTAAACGGATTGACCTTTTGCACGCACAGGGTCCAGAACAGCGCATAGGCGGCAGTCAGGCCAATCATGATGCTGAACGGGATATAGACGGTACGCGGATCCATGCCCGGCGGGGTGATATAGATAATCGCCAGCACGATGCCCACGCTGGAGACAATTTGCGGCAGCGGGAACCAGGGAGATTTGTAAGCGCGTGGCAGATCCGGGCGGCGAATACGCAGGATCACCACCGAGCAGGTGACCAGCAGGTAGGCCACGCCCCAGGCGCACACCGCCGCCAGCACCAGCGGAATAATACGGTCGAGATTGCCCTGAATGGCGAAGGCATGCACGCAGGGGATCAATACCGCGACCAGAATACCCACCACCGGGGTTTTAAAACGGGGGTGCAGATAGGCGAAGATACGTGGCAATGCCCCGTCCAGCGCCATGCCGTAAAGAATACGCGGCACCGCCGCCATCAGCGTATTGATGGTCGCCGCCCCGGCCAGCAGCAGCCCGATACCCAACCAGTATTTGCCGAACTCGCCCATCACCTGACCGGCAAAAGCCGGGATCGCCATCGGCGTATCCAGCAGATGAACGCCGTTGGCGGCGTCCACCACCACGTTTTCCACCTGATGGCTGAGCGCCGCGCCGTACAACGCCATGCACACCGCCACGCCACACAGCCCCAGCGACATCGCCCGTGGGATCACGCTGGCGGAGCGTTTGATCTCCGGTGCCATCGGCGTGACCAGCTCACAACCGACGAACATAAACATCGCCATGCCGATCAGGCTGAATACCGCAAAGGGATCGCTCAGGCTCAGCGTGCTGCCGAACCAGCCTTCCAGCGGTACCGCGTGCGGCGAAAGCAGCCCGGTAATGCCAAATATCACCAGGGTGCTCCACATGGCGAAGGTCAGCACGATCTCCGCTTTACCGAAGGCCTCGATGCCGAAGGCGTTGAGTGCACCGAACACGATGACTAACCCCACCCCCACCATCCAGGAGGCATTGTGGCTTTCCATCAGGGTATTAAGGTGCTCAAAATTCACCAGCGCCATAATGCCGGAGAGAATGGTTTCGGCGGTCCCGGCAAAGATATGCACGATCAGGTAGGCCGACAGCGCGCCGGTAATGGCAAAAAAGCGTCCCATACCACAGGCGATGTAGTCATAGACCGATCCGGAGGTCGGCAAGATCGCCGCCGCTTCCGAGAAGGTGGTGAGCTGGGCCTGCATCATGATAAAGGCGATCAGCATCGCCAGCGCGAAGGTATCGCCGCCGATGCCGAAACCGCTGGTCACGGTGAGGATCACCGGGCTGGCCATAATCACCCCGACCGAGCTGGCCAGCGTGGTGGGGAATCCGACCTTGCCCCGCTCAAGATGGGCATGAAGCCGCGACGACAGGTTCATGGTTATGTCCTCTTATAGTTTTATCGTTTGGCCCTGATGGTGCTTTTGCAGGTGTTTCGTCGCCAGTGGCGGCAATATCACTATAGAGAGGAAAAGAAAATGCTGACTATCGTCCTTAAGGACGAGGCCAAACCATAGCTTTTTCGTCTTACCTTTGGTGCCCAATCAACCGTTATGGTTTTCGTTGGCCGGAAAAGGTTTTCACAGGGAGAACAAACGGGATTAAGGCTGTCTATCGTTCTTAAGAACGAGCCGTGGGGAGCGGCATCAGCGGCGAGACTGGCCGGTGATATCGCTGGGGGTCACCACGCCGAGGGGGAAATTGCAGTAAATTCAGCAGGAAGGCCATAGGTCATTCGTTAATATATTAACAAAATATCGACACTCGTGCGGCACTGTCGCTGCCGAGGCTTCTTCGCTGCCTTGTTATTTATGTATTTTATTGCAATCAGGCTCACGTTGTTAATATGTATTTATTGTGTTGCACAATTGCTATCACTATGCTTGTATCGTTCACATATTGACCGAATATTCCAGACCGAACGATAAAGGGAGGAAATGAATCATGCACATTGCATCGTCCGATGCCTTTATCAACAGCTGTTTGACCACCATTGCGCACCTGATCCCGGTGTCCGCAGGGGTGTTTTATTTGGTTAACCAGGACCTGCGGCCAGACCACTATATTTTGCACGGCATCTCCGATAAAACCCATCAGCAGTACTTGAACCATTTCCAGCAGATAGATCCGCTCAAGCCTGCCAACTTTCACCAGCAGGACATCAATATGGTCGGCATGAGCCCGGCGGCAATCGCCAATAACCGCCATTACTATCATGATTTTATGCTGCCCAATGATATGCGCGACATGACGGAGATCTTTATTCGGCAGCGTAAACGCATCGTTGCCGGGGTGTCCTTGATCCGCGATACGCCGTTTACCGAACTGGAACGCGGTCGCCTGCGGGCGGTGATGCCGCTGATCGAACTGGCGACCCGCGACCTGTTGCCCGACGGGGAAGCCCGCCTGCTGACCGCCAAAGAGCAGGAGATCGTCAATATGGTGCGTGAAGGTGCCAGTAATAAACGCATAGCGTTGAAGCTGGGTATTTCGCTTTCAACGGTAAAAACCCATATGCGCAATATTTTTGCCAAAACTGAAGTGGTCAACCGTACCGAATTGGTGGCCAGCAGCTTTATTGCCCACGGTTAATAAATAGAGCCATAACATCGGCTTATAGTGGAGAAAATAAGTTCGTTAATTATTCGCCATTCATGGCGCGGTTTCCGCCTGCCCAGAATACGGCAACGCGGTTATATCTGACTCAGGCTTAACCTGCGGGGATAATTATTATGTCCAGTGATTCCGTTTCTGTACCCGCTGCCGGGGCGGCTCTCCCCTGCCCGCCGCGGCTGCTGACCGCCATCATCATCTTTGCCGCCATTGTACCGGGCATCCTGATGACCGCCCCGGCGGTTGCCGCACAGCTGGCCAGCCAATGGTCGCTCACCCCCGCGCAAATCGGCCATCTGTTTTCCACCGAGCTGGGGGCCATGAGCCTCGCCACCCTGCCCGCCTGGTGGTGGATCAGCCGCGTTAACTGGCGCCGGGTGGCAACCCTGGCTGCGGGGGTGTTTATCGTCGGCAATTTGGCGTCGGCACTGGTCAGTGATTTTCACCTGCTGCTGGGGCTGCGTTTCATCGCCTCTTTGGCGGGCGGCACGCTGATGATCCTGTGTATCACCTGTGCCGGTGGCACCGCCAACCCCAGCCGGGTTTACGCCTTGTGGGTGCTGGGCCAGCTGGTGCTTGGCGCCGTTGGGCTGCTGGTGCTGCCCTTGCTGTTCGCCCATTTTGGCCTGATGGCGGTATACCTGATCCTGGCGGCCATCATGCTGTGCTGCCTGCCGCTGCTTTCCGCCTTTCCCAGCGGCTTTCACCCTGCGCAATCCACCGCCCATACCACGGCAATGCCATGGCTGCGTAAAGTCTTCGCCGTCCTGGCGGTGCTGACCTTTTATATCAGCCTGAGCGCAGTCTGGACCTTTATCGGCAGTATCGCCCACGCGGCCGGCCTTTCGCCGGTCAGCAGCGGCCAGGTGCTGGCGGCCGCCACGCTGTTTGGCATCGTCGGCGCCGGTGGTGCGGCGTTCATCAGCGCCAGGCGAGGCGGCAATGGGCTGATCAGGCTAAGTTACGGCTTGCTGCTCGCCGGCATTGCGCTGCTGTTCCACACGCCGCAGCTGCTGCGCTTTGCGCTGGCGGCGGTGCTGTTCAAGTTTACCTGGACCTTTGTGCTGCCGTTTATCCTGGCCCGCGTCGCCGGGCTGGATAACAACGGCAAGCTGATGAACAACATCAATCTGGTGATTGGCGGCGGCATGGCGATCGGCCCAACGCTGGCCGGTTATTGGATTGAGTCTTCAGGCGGTTTCGACAGGCTGCTGGTCGGGGCGCTGGGGAGTGCGCTGCTGTCGCTGCTGCTGATTTCGCTGGCTTCACCGCGCGTTCAACGCGCTATTTAACAGGAGTAATAAGGTGAAAAGAAAAACCGGTTTCTTGTTTGATGAACGCTGTTTCTGGCACAGCACCGGCCTGCATGCCACCACGCTGCCGGTCGGCGGCTGGGTGCAACCGCCTTCAGGGGCGGGCCATGCCGAATCGCCGGAAACCAAACGGCGGATGAAAAACCTGATGGACGTGTCCGGCCTGTCGCGACAGATCCAGCTGCTAAGTGCCGACATGGCGACGGAAGAAGACCTGTTACGCATTCATCCGGCCGACTATCTGCAACGTTTCAAACAGCTAAGTGATAACGGCGGCGGCATGCTGGGTGAGGAAGCACCTTTGGGCCCGGGCAGCTACGAGATAGCCAAACTGTCCGCCGGGCTGGCCTGCGCGGCGGTCGAAGCGGTGCTGCAGGGCCACCTGGATAACGCCTATGCGTTGTCGCGCCCACCGGGCCACCATTGCCTGCCGGATCAGTCGATGGGGTTCTGCTTTCTGGCCAATATCCCGATCGCCATCGAGCGTGCCAGAGCCAAATACGGTCTGGGCAAAGTGGCGGTGCTCGATTGGGACGTGCATCACGGCAATGGTACGCAGCATATCTATTGGCAACGTGACGACGTACTGACGATGTCGCTGCATCAGGACGGCTGCTTCCCGGCGGGCTACTCCGGTGAACAGGACCGCGGTGCCGGGGCGGGAGAAGGCTTTAACATCAATGTTCCGCTGCTGGCGGGCGCCGGTGACGACGGCTATCTGTATGCCATGCGACAGATAGTGATCCCGGCACTCGAGCGCTTCGAACCCGAGCTGATCATTGTCGCCTGCGGCTACGATGCCAATGCCCTCGACCCGCTGGCGCGCATGCAGTTGCACAGCGACAGTTTCCGCAGCATGACGGCCCTGGTGCAGGACGCCGCCGACCGCCTGTGCGATGGAAAGCTGGTGATGGTGCATGAAGGCGGTTATGCCGAGTCCTACGTGCCCTTCTGCGGGCTGGCGGTGATGGAGCAGCTTAGCGGTATTCGCACTGAGGTCGAAGATCCGCTGTTGGCATTCATCCGCCAACAGCAGCCGCGAGACGCCTTCAATCTGTTCCAACGCCAGGCTATCGATGCGCTGGCACAGCACTTCATTCGCTAAATATCCTGGGGCACCGCACGCAGTGCCCCTACCCATTCTCCGCTTTGCCGCTACGCTGAATATGACCCTTCCGATGAGAAAATACGATGTCTGAACAGAAGATCAGCTTTATCAAAGGTGGGCATGGCGATATTGCCGTGCATGACTGGGGCCATGACCGACCGCGCTTTCTGGCGCTGCTGGTTCACGGTTACGGCGAGCATCTCGGCCGTTATCAGTACGTCGCTCGTACGCTGGAAGCGCAGGGTGCGCGGGTGTTCGGCCCCGATCATCTCGGCCATGGGCTTTCGCAGGGCGAACGCGTATTGATTGAAGATTATGACGCCGTGGTCGACGACGTTCGACGCGTAACGGAGCATTTTCAGCGGCTGCATCCTGGCGTCCCTCTGGTGGTTATCGGCCATTCCATGGGCGGGATGATTGCCACCCGCTACGTTCAACGTTATGGCGATGACGTGCGTGCGCTGGTGCTTTCCGGCCCCTTGATTGGCGAAAGAACCCTGATTTCGGATTTGCTTACTCTGCCAGAGATCCCGGACACGCCGCTCGATACTGCCACCCTGTCGCGTGATCCGTCGGTGGGGGAAGCCTATCAGGCCGATCCGCTGGTGTGGCACGGGCCGTTCAAACGCCCGACGCTGCGGGCGATGCAGCAGATCCTGGCAAAAATCAACGCCGGCCCGGGCTTCGGCACGCTGCCTACGCTGTGGATACATGGCGATGACGACAGGCTGGTATTAATGGCGGAATCGCAAACCGCGATCGATCGGCTCAAGGGCAGCGATTTCGAAGCGATGGTCAATCCAGGCGGGCGACACGAGAGTTTTAACGAAACCAACAAGGATCAGATATTAAGGCGGATCACCGACTTTATCGAACGGGTGCTGGGGTAGCTGAATACCCCTCTCCCGGCGGAGAGGGGCCAGTTAACGATCAGCCTTCGACGATCGCCAGGTAATGTTTTACAAAACGATCCGAGGTGATCTCCCAGCGTACCGGGGTGCCTTTTTCGACAAACCACGAATCCCCGGCCTGATACTGCACGGATTTACCGGTCTTTTCGTCGGTCAGCGTCGCGCTACCCTCCCACACCGTGGCGTGTTCGGAGAACGGATACTCCATTACAAAGGTGCCGCGCGTGCAGCTGAAAACACCGCAGTTCAGGTTATCGGTCGGCTCACCGAAAAGGCTCGCCACCCCGACGTTTGGCTCACCGGCGATCACCGTGGCGCCCAGGTTGCTGACGCTGCCAATGTCCAACAGTTCAGGCAGCGGTTGCTTAAGCAGTAATGGTTTCATGTTTCTCTCCTGTGATAAAAATTAGCGACGACCTTTCCAGTAGCCGGACGTCTGGTGCCAAACCTTGCCGGCGGTGGTCATTACCCGTCGCAGCTTGTCTTTACCGAAGATATTGACGTGCGGAATCGAACTCATCAGATCGTAACGATCCGATCCTTCGCTCATGCCCTCTGCCAACACTTTGCAGACGATATGACTCGGCGTTACGCCAAAGCCGGAATAGCCCTGCACATAAAACACGTTGTCATGCTGCGGCAAGGTGCCGATCTGCGGGAACAGGTTGGCGCTGCAACACAGCGGCCCGCCCCAGGCCAGATCGATCTTCACGTCATGCAGATACGGGAACACTTTCAGCATCAGGTTGCGGTTCCAGGCCTTAAGATCCGACGGGATGTATTCGATCAAGCGGGTGGCGCTGCCAAACAGCAGCCGGTTTTCATTGGTCACCCGGTAGTAATCGATCACCGGGCGGATATCGCTGTAGGCACCGCGGATCGGGCTGATCTGGCGGATCAGTTCTTCAGGCAAGGGTTCGGTCGCCAGTTGGAACGCGTAGGTATTGATGGTTTTGTTGTAGATGAACGGCTCCATGCCGTTGAGGAAACCGTTGCACGCCCACAGCATCTTGTTGGCACGTACTGAGCCCATGGCGGTGCGCACTTTGATGCGCGAACCGTATTCCACGCCCAGCACGCTGCTGTTTTCGAAGATTTTTACGCCGTAGCCGCTGAGCGCCTTCGCCTCGCCCAACAGCAGGTTGAGCGAATGCACGTGGCCGCCGCCCATGTGTTTCAATGCGCAGGTATAGGCATCTGACCCCACGACCTGTTTCACTTCTGCGCCGGTGTAGAGTTCAATCTCTTCATCCGGTGATACCGCCTTGAATTCCTTCAGCCAACTGCGCAGGGTTTTCTCCTGGCGTGCATTGCTGCCGAGGTAGCCATAGCCAAAACAGAAATCGGCATCAATCGCGTACTTCTTGATGCGCTCACGAATAATCCCGGCGCCGAGGTTGCTGATTTTGAAGATGGTTTCCAGCCCGGAGGGGCCGACGTGGCGTTTGATTTTTTCCAGATCGTGACCGATACCGGCCATCACCTGCCCGCCATTGCGGCCGGTGCCGCCGTAGCCCAGGTAGCGCCCTTCGAGTATGGCGATATTGGTGATGCCGCGCTCAGCCAACTCCAGGGCGGTATTGATGCCGGAGAAACCACCGCCGATGATCACCACGTCAACGTCCAGATCTTCTTCCAGCGTCGGAAAGCGCAGATCGTATTTTTTGGTTGCCGCGTAGTAGGTTAACGATTCGATATTATTGTTCACTGTCGCACTCCCGAAGACCCTATGCCATAACATCGGATTATCAGGAGGTGGGCGCGACGTCGCCATGTCCCTTTAGGGACATTCGCAACAAATAATTAACACTCAGGCGCTGCGGCGCAGCGGGGTGGCCAACAGCAGATTGAACAGTTCGGCCTGCGAACCGATCGCCAGCTTGCTGTAGATGTTCTTGCGGTGGTTTTTCACCGTTCCCAGGCTGATGAACAGCCGATCGGCGATTTGCTGCGAGCCGCAGCCGTCCAGGATCAGATCCACTATTTCGCGCTCGCGCGGCGTCAACAGATAACGTGCCTGCACCGCATGATCCGTCACCCTTTCTGGTTCTGCCGGGGCGAGGACCACTTCGCCATGCAGCCGCGCGACGCTCTTGAGCAGCGTCAGCGCATCACGCAACTCAGCCAACTGCGGATAACGCACCCCCACCGACTGGCGCGCCGAGCCGAAAAACACCCCCAACCCGCGTTCCGGCGTCAGAGGCAGCAGCACGCCGGCTTCATCATGCCAGCCGGTCTTGCGGTAAAAGTTACGGTAATAATCAGTATGGTAGAAGCCGCAGGGAGCCAACTGGCGCAGGGTCAGCACCTCGCCGCCGCCGCCATCATTCAGCGCCTGGTAAAACGGATCCTGCAGGTAAGCGCCCTGTTGATAGAGCTGATTGACCGCGTCACTGTTTTCTCGCTCGGTTTTGATCAGGCAACGTGGCGCCTGGCCGCGTTCAAACGCGTAAACAATGGCGCTATCAAAGGCGAAGAACCCTTCCAGCCAGGCCAACAGGTTGGGATAGAAACCTTGGGTTGCGACTGCGTCTATCACTGCGGATAACCGTTCCACCTGAATATTCATCTTCGCCCCGCCATCATTAATAAATTAACAATCACTTTATTCCGGCTACGCCGTGGCCTGTTTGTTATAGAAAACACTCAATAGCGCCAAATGCAACAGCATAATCGTTTACATGTTAAACAAATCACACCTTCGCCAGATTATTGCGGCGTGGCCGAACGAGGATGGATTAATATATTAACGGAATCCCTTTCAGGCAGCGAAAAGCAGTGGTTCAGCCGCAGAGGCTGGCTTATGCTGTGGTTTTCGCGTGCCAAGGAGAGAACATGACTACCAGTCTGACCATTACCAACCGCCAGACCTGGTTCGGCCACGGCAGCATCAGCCAACTGATCCCGCTACTGACCACCGAGCCACAGCCGACGCTGCTGTTTAGCTGCCGATCATTCCTCAATGGCGCGGTGTATTCCTCACTGGCAGACGAATTGACGCCACTGCTGCTCGGCACCGAAATCGTCAGTCACGAGGCTTCACCGCAAGAGATAGACGCCTGGGTCGCGCGCTGGCGCGGCAAGGTAAGACGCGTGGTAGCCATTGGCGGCGGTAGCGTGCTGGATGCTGCCAAGGCCTTTGCCGCGCTGGTCGAGCACCCGTTGCCCACCCTGCGCTATATGGAAAAGATCGGCGACACAAAAATCAGCGGTGCAACCCTGCCGCTCATTGCCATCCCGACCACCGCCGGTACCGGCAGTGAAGTCACGCAGAATGCGGTGATCACCGACACCCAGGTGAGCAAGGTGAAAGCCTCGCTGCGCCATAACAACTTTGTGCCGCACACCGCCATCCTGGATCCGCAACTGCTGCAAGGGTCACCGGACAAGGTGCTGGCCTACTGCGCCATCGACGCCTTTACCCACCTGTTCGAGGCCTATCTGTCCAAAACCGCCAATACCATGACGCGCGAGATGTCGCTGACCGGCATTCGCCACTTCCTGCAGGCCTGGCCTGCGCTCAACCGCAGCGCCGAGGCTCTCGAGGCGATTATGCAAGCCTCTTACCTTGGTGGCCTGACGCTGAGCGCCGCTGGGCTGGGAGTGATCCACGGCATCGCCGGCGAGATTGGCGCCCTGCGCGATTATCACCACGGCCAGGTCTGCGGTCGCCTGCTGCTGCCGTTCCTCGAACTGCTGGCGAAAAGCGAACAACCGCAGCAGCGGGCGCTGATGGCTGAGCTTGCCGCCCGCCTGTTCCCCGAGCAGCATGACAGCCCGGAACGCTACCTGATCGACTTTATTACCCGCAATGCCATCGCCAGTTTCTGGCAGGATGACCTGCCGATTTCCGCCGACGAACTGGCAGTGACGCTGGCAAAATCCAACAGCAAAAACTCGCTGATCGACTACAGCGCGCCGCAGCGGCAGCAGATGATCGAAGGCGCATTCCGCATCGAATGATTATATAATCAGATCAAAGTAATAGTGGGAGATTGGACATGGGCATCATCAGCTGGATTTTCACCGGCATCGCGATTGGCATCCTGGTCGGCTTGCTGATCAAGATTTTTGGCAAGAAGAAAGATCAGTAAACATCAAGCTGTTCCATGAGCCGCCAGCAGGCATTCGTGGAACAGCTTGACCACCCGCTGCGGGCTGGGCGAACGCCGCAGCACGCTGGAATATTCGCAGTGATAACGGAACAGCGTCGGTTTGATGGCGCGCATCATATTTTGCGCGACAAAAAACGCTGCATAGTGGTCGGGAAGAAAGCCGACGTACTTACCGGAAAGAATTAGGGTCGCGATCGACTCCTGGGCAAACCCCGTTGCCTTGCGATGTAAATGCTGCTGCAGGCTCAGTTCCATATTCGGCGAATGGTAGCCTAATCCGGCAAAGGCATAATTGTGCAACAGATCCCAATTTAGTATTTCATGGTTAGCGGAAAATAATTCATGTTGCGCGCCACAATATAAGAACATCCTCTCATGAAATAACGAACTATAAGATAAACTTTCCGCACTGCGGTGCATGGGAATAATGCCAATTTGAAATTGGCCGTCAATGACGCCGCGTTCAATGGTATTTATCGGTTCCACATACATTTGCAAAGAGACATCCGGCGCCTGCTCGCTGAATAAGGCAATCGCCCGGCCGATATGCGCCTGAGGATTACTGACGGTATGGTCGAATATCGCCACGTGCAGCTGCCCACCCAGGCGTTGATGCACATCATCCACCCCACGGCGAAAGGCCTCGGTCGCCGCCAACAGATTCACGGTTTCCTGATATATCAGCAGCCCTTCGTCAGTAACCGCAAACCCCTCGCGCCCGCGGTGGCACAGCGTCAGGCCCAGTCGCTGTTCCAGATCCTTGATATGCTTGCTGATGGTCGACAGGCTGATATTCAGCTCCAGCTCGGCGGCGCTCATGCCGCCACAGTCGACCACCGCCTTAAATACCCGCAGCAACCGCAGATCCATATCCGATAACTGGCCCAACAATGCGCGCTTTTTTACTTGCATAAAACCTTAAGTAAGTTTCGACATATGATTATTCACATTAGTGAAGAAGCAGAACATAGTCAATTTCACTCAACAATTCATTAACACGTTTATTTATACCCTCTAGCTTTTATAGGTGCAGCCAGGCGGCCCGCTCACTCAGCACAGGTGCTTACTCAAGTAAGTGACTGGGGTGAGCTGGTGCAGATAACAACGCTGCAATTTAAAAGATGACGGGCATAGTTAATTAACCGTACCTATTCTCCCCTCGGAGGGAAAAATGGCTGATTTAAATCAACGTGAAAATAAAGCCGACCGTGAATGGTTAGAAGCACATTGGATGCCCTTTACCGGCAACCGTAATTTTAAAGCCAACCCGAGAATGATAAGCCACGCGCAAGGCGTTTATTATACCAGCCAGGACGGTCGCAAGATTTTTGACGGGTTATCCGGGTTGTGGTGCTGCGGATTGGGCCATGGCCGCCAGGAAATTGCCGATGCCGCTCACCGGCAACTTTCCCGATTGGATTATTCCCCGGCGTTTCAGTTCGGCCATGCCTTATCTTTCGAGCTGGCGAACAAAATCAAGGCCATGACCCCGGCCGGGCTGGACTATGTGTTTTTCACCGGTTCCGGCTCCGAAGCGGCTGACACTTCGTTAAAAATGGCGCGTGCCTATTGGCGAGCCAAGGGCCAGGCGGGTAAAACCTGTTTTATCGGTCGCGAGAAGGGCTACCACGGCGTTAACTTTGGCGGCATCGCGGTGGGCGGCATTGCCGGCAATCGTAAAGCCTTTGGCGCCAGCGCCGAAGCGGACCACCTGCCCCATACCCAACTGGCGGGAAATGCCTTTTCGCGCGGCATGCCCGAGCAGGGCGCAGAGCTTGCGGAAGAACTCAACCGCATCATCGCACTGCGTGACGCCTCGACCATCGCCGCGGTGATTGTCGAACCCTTCTCCGGCTCGGCCGGGGTGATCGTACCGCCGGTCGGTTATCTGCAACGCATCCGCGAGATCTGCACTCAACACAATATTCTGCTGATTTTTGACGAAGTGATCACCGCCTTCGGCCGCTGCGGCGCATTGACCGGCGCCGAGGCATTCGGCGTCACGCCGGACATCATGAATATTGCCAAACAGGTCACCAACGGCGCACAGCCGATGGGGGCCGTGGTAGTTCGCCCCGAGATTTACCAGGCCTTCATGGCCACCGATGAACCGGAATATTTGCTCGAATTCCCGCACGGCTACACCTACTCCGCCCATCCGGTCAGCTGTGCGGTGGGGCTGGCGACGCTGGATATCATTGAACGCGAACAGATGATCGAACGGGTGCAGGCGCTGGCCCCCTATTTCGAACGTGCAGTGCACAGCTTACAGGGCAGCAACCACGTCAGCGACATTCGCAACTTCGGTCTGGCGGCGGGTATCACGCTGGCGGCCCGACCTGGCGAAGCGGCACGCAGGCCGTATGAAGTGGCGATGCGCTGCTGGGAAAGCGGGTTTTATGTCCGCTATGGCGGCGACACCCTGCAGTTGGCGCCGCCGTTTATCAGCAGCGAGGCGCAGATCGACTCGCTGATCAACGCCCTCGGCGACGCTATCAACGCAACCGAATAATAAAGGAGCGCAAGCCATGCCAATTGCACATTGGATCAACGGCCAGTCCGCCACCGGCGGAACCCGCAGCCAGCCGGTTTACGATCCGGCTACCGGGCTGTCGCATCAGGAGGTGTTACTGGCCGACCGCGCCACGGTAGAAAGCGCCATCGACGCCGCCGAGCAAGCCTACCCAGCCTGGCGCGATACGCCACCGCTAAAGCGGGCCAGGGTGATGATGCGTCTAAAAACGCTGCTGGAACAGCATGCCGATGCCATCTGCCGGTTGATCACCGCCGAACATGGCAAAGTGCTCAGCGACGCCATGGGCGAACTGCAGCGCGGCATCGAGAATATTGAGTACGCCAGCTATGCGCCGGAACTGCTGAAAGGCGAACACAGCAAGGATGCCGGGCCGGGCATCGACAGCTGGAGCGAGTTTCAACCGCTGGGAGTGGTGGCAGGCATCACGCCGTTTAACTTCCCGGCGATGGTACCGCTGTGGATGTGGCCAATGGCGGTGGTGTGCGGCAACACCTTTGTGTTGAAACCTTCCGAACGCGTCCCTTCCTCCACGCTGTATATCGCTCAACTGGCGTCCGAAGCCGGGCTGCCGCCGGGAGTGCTGAACCTGGTCAACGGCGACCGCGAGGCGGTGGACACCCTGCTGCACGATCCCCGGGTCAAAGCCGTCAGCTTTGTCGGCTCTACGCCGGTAGCGGAGCACATCTATCACACTGGTTGTGGCCAGAACAAACGGGTGCAGGCGCTGGGCGGCGCGAAGAACCATGCTGTGGTGCTGCCGGATGCCGACATCGCCGGCAGCGTCAGTGCGCTGATGGGTGCGGCGTTCGGCTCCTGCGGACAACGCTGCATGGCCATCCCGCTGGTGGTGGCGGTGGGAGACGGCACGGCCGACGCGTTGGTTGCCGGGTTACAGCGGCAAATGGCGGCCATGCGGGTCGGTGCCGGTAACGATAACCGCAACGACATGGGGCCGCTGGTCACCCAACAGCATTATGAAAAAGTGAAAGGCTATATCGATCAGGGTGTTGAGGAGGGAGCTACCCTGGTGGTCGACGGTCGCGAGCTGGCGGTGCGGGACGACAGCGGGCAAATCAGCCAGGGTTATTTCCTTGGCCCAACGCTGTTTGACCACGTGCGGCCGGGCATGCGGATTTATCAGGAGGAGATCTTCGGCCCGGTGCTGGGGGTGGTTCGGGTCGGATCGCTGAAAGAGGCGATGGCGATGATAGACGCCCACGAGTACGGCAACGGGACCTGCCTGTTCACCCGCGACGGCGAGGCGGCGCGTTATTTTTCCAGTCATATTCAGGTCGGTATGGTGGGGATCAACGTTGCGCTGCCGGTTCCGGTGGCTTATCACTCGTTCGGCGGCTGGAAACGCTCGCTGTTTGGCGACCTGCACGCCTACGGCCCGGATGCCGTCAGGTTCTACACCAAGCGCAAAACCATAACCCAGCGCTGGCCTTCTTCCCATGACGCCCAGCATGCCACCTTCAGCTTCCCGTCCGGGCAAGGGTAATTTCATAATAATCATAATGATTTTTTAGAGGCGAAGAAATTCGCCTCGTTTTCCACGCGCTCCATTTAATCAGGCCCGGGCAGCGGCATGCCATCGCAAGGCTCTTCCGCACGATCGCCGCCCGCAAAATAACCCACTAACGCGTTAATGGAGTTTTGAATGACTGAGCCCACACCAGAACACAAATTCAAAGGTAATCTCAGCGTCCTCGACGTGGTGATGATTACCGCCTCCGGCGTCACGCCCGCCAGCTCAATTTTCGTTATTGCACCGCTGGCGATCGCCAGCGCCGGTAGCGGTGCCTTTATCTCATTTCTGATCGCTGCCTTTATCGCCGCCACTATTGCCCTGTGCTACGCCGAACTCGGTGCGGCGCATCCCAGCGCCGGGGGCGAATACAGCATTATCAAACGCCTGTTCGGCACCCTGTGCGGGCTGCAAACTTACCTGTTTATTCTCAGTGCCGCGCTGTTCGTACCGGCGGTGCTGGCCACCGGTGCCGTGCCTTATTTGAACACCGCGCTGGGGACTCAGTTCGACGCCTCTACCGCCGGGATGATCACCATCTTGATCGGCGGAGCCTGCGCCATTTTCAACATCAAGGCCAATGCGCTGCTGACCGGCACCTTTTTGGTGGTTGAAATCGCGGTGCTGGGGCTAATCGCCTGGTTGGGCTTTAGCACCCCGCACCAAAGTGCGGACATCCTCGTCGCGCCGGTGATGCTAAACCCCGAAGGCGTGTTGGCACCGGTTTCCGTACCGCTGATCGTCGCCATGGTCGGCGTCGCGCTGTTTTCCTATAACGGCTACGGTGCCGCGGTGTATATGGCGGAGGACATGCGCGAGCAGGGCAAACCCATGGCCACCGCCATCATGCTGACGTTGGCGATCGTGGTACTGGTCGAGCTGCTGCCCTTCACCGCTTTGCTGATTGGCGCGCCGTCCCTGGCGGAAATGGCCAAACAGGCCGATCCGGTCGGCTACGTGGTCAGCCAACTGGGTGGGCCGACGCTGGCGCGGGTGGTCAGCGGCGCGATTTACCTGTCGGTGTTCAACGCCATTATCGCCATCGTGGCGCAGTTTAGCCGCATGATGTTCTCCAGCGGGCGTGACGGTTTTTGGCTGCCGCAGGTGAACCGGGCGCTGAAAATCATCCATCCGCGTTTCGGCACGCCGTGGATTGCCACTCTGCTGTTCGGTATTCCCTCGGCGCTGTTGGCCTTTTGCTCCAACCTCGGCGATCTGACCTCATTTACCGTGATCCTGCTGCTGCTGGTGTACATCATCATGGCCGTCGCCGCGCTGATCAGTCGCCGCCGCGTACGTTTCCACCACCCGTATCTGATGCCGCTGTGGCCGCTGCCGGTGGCGATCGCGCTGATCGGCTGCCTGTATGTGTTATGGACAATTTTGATCGCCAGCAGCCTGAAAGACTTTATTATCATTGCCGGTATCCTCTGCTTTGGCCTGCTGCTGAGCTATATGCGCACCCGGCAGGCTATCCCGCACGTTGAACCCTCAATTGAAGGAGAATAACCATGTCGCAGCGCGCTCAGGATTTGGGCATTAAAATCGGCCACGGCGTTGCCGGCCCGCTGAACGCCATCACCGACGTGCCCGGCGTTCGCGTCGGCCACGCCAGCATCCACGCCGATTTGCCCGACGGGCGCAGCGTGCGTACCGGCGTCACGGTGATCGAACCGCGTGCCGGCCAGGCCCGGCAATCCCCCTGCTTTGCCGGCGTGCATGTGCTTAACGGCAATGGCGACGCCACCGGGCTGGAGTGGATCCGCGAAGCCGGCCTGCTCACCAGCCCAATCGCCTTCACCAACACCCACAGCGTCGGCGTGGTACGTGACAGCCTGATCGCACTGGAACGTGAAGCGCTGCCGGCCGACGACGCGGTGTACTGGAATATGCCGGTGGTAATGGAAACCTTCGATGGCCTGCTCAACGACATCAACGGTTTTCACGTCAAGCCTGAACATGTGCGGCAAGCACTGCAGGCGGCACACGAAGGATTACCCCAGGAAGGTGCCGTCGGTGGCGGCAGCGGCATGATCTGCCATGAGTTCAAGGGCGGCATCGGCACCGCTTCGCGCCGCCTGCCTGCCGATCGCGGTGGCTGGACGGTCGGTGCCATCGTGCAGGCCAACCACGGCAAACGCGCGTCGCTGCTGGTGGGCGGTTATCCGGTGGGCCGTCATTTGGCACATATTCACTCGCCGTTTACACCGCAGCTGCCGCACCCGGGCATGGGGTCGATCGTCGTCACCCTGGCCACCGACGCCCCGCTGTTGCCGCACCAATGCGCCCGTCTGGCCCAACGTGCCAGCATCGGCATTGCCCGCACCGGCGGCGGTACCGAAGACTCGAGCGGCGACATTTTTATCGCCTTCGCCACCGGCAATGACGGCCTCCCCCCTGCCGACTACGCCAACAAAGGAGCCTTTACCACCCCGCTGCGCATGGTGAACAACGATTACATCTCCGAGCTGTTTGCCGCAGCGGCAGAAGCGGTGGAAGAGGCGATTATCAATGCCCTGCTGGCCGCCAATACCGTTTCCGGTAATGGCCATCGGGCGGAGGGACTGAGCGCCGAACAGTTGCTGACGGCACTGGAAAAAAGCGGCTGGCGGAAATAATCCGGCAAAGCCAAGCGCAGAGGCGCAGCATTAAAAGGGGTAAATCGGGTCGAACCTGTTCGACCCTACCGGTTCAGTCTTGACGAGGATTTGCCGACAATCTCAGGACTCACCGCCCGGTTTGGGCGTCGGGTAGTCGTAATCCAGCTTCAGCGGTTCGGCGTAAAGGCTGTCCCACAGTTGGCTGTACAACTTGTCCAGCCGCTGGCTCATGTTCACGTCGTGCAGCACAATCTCCAGATTGCGCGAATTGTCCAGATAGCCGCCGGTCCAGTTGCTGGTGCCTACCCAGGCGATCTCGCCGTCGATGGTCATGATTTTACTGTGGATCACCCGGGCAAACGGGATAAACCCGCTGCTTGCCGGCGGAATGGTGACCACTTTCACCTGCACATTCGGCACCAGCGCCAGGCTTTTCAGCCAGGCGATATCCGGCTTTTTGGTATTCCAGTTAGCGACCATCAGCTCAATCTGCACACCGCGCGCGGCAGCGCTGCGCAGGGCGTTATCGATCACCGCGTAGTAAGGCCGGGTGCGGTCCGGGCCAAAAGACAACGGCGCGTAGTCCATCACCTGTACCCGCACTCGCTGCCTGGCCGAAGCCAACAGGCGCGGCAGCTCAAGCTGCGAATCAATCACGCCCGCCGGGTTGTAGGCACGCGGGCTGGCGACCAGGTAATTGCTCTGCAGCGGTTCAACCGTGGGTTGGGACGTCAGCTGGGGCACCGGTTTTTCCGCCGCCAGCAACGCCTGCGCCTGCCAGTCCTGTTCGAAGATCGCCTGGATCTGCCGCACCACACCGGCATCGCTGATGCGCAGCCCGGTTTCATGGATGTGCGCCAGCGCGCGCCAGTCAAAGTTCTGGCTGCCGACAAACGCCTGTTCACCGTCCACCAGCAGGTATTTGGCATGCAGAATGCCGCCGCTCAGCCGCTGGTAAGGGATAATACGCAGCTCCAGATTCGGGATCGCCTTAAGCTGTTCCAGCGTTTCGGGAGTAGAAATGCGGATGCCCTTCTCCTCCATCAGGAAACGAATTTTTACCCCACGTTCCCCCGCCGCTTTAAGATGCTGCAGCACGCCATCCAGCAGCGAACCCTGTTGGTTCGCCACGTAGAACTGGCCCAGATCGATGCGGGTTTTCGCCGCATCAAACATCTGCTGCCACACTTCGGCAGTGTTGCGCAGGTCATCCGCCTGCAACGCGGTTTCTACCGGTGCGGTGTACACCAGCTCGTAGCCGGGAATTTCAAAGCGCGCCGCCGCATTCTGGCTCAACATCAACAGGCAACCACCCCATAACGCAGTGTAAAGGCGGCCTAATGGCCACCGTGAATGACGGCCATTAGGCATAGCGCGGCACCTCGCTGTCAACCCGTTGCTCGCGGCTGCCGTTTTCCGGGCGGCTGCCCGGCGCACCGGCACGGATCAGCAGCACCTTCAACAGTTCGTTAATGCGCTCCATGCGGCTTTGCAGATAGTTGTTCCCCACCAGGCACAGCAGCGCGATGGCGATACCCAGTCCGGTAGCGTACAGCGCGGTGCCCATCCCGGCAGAAACCAGGCTCGGCTCGGACACTCCCGAGGCAGCCAGTGCCTTAAAGGTTTCGATAATCCCCATCACCGTACCCAGCAGCCCCAACAGCGGTGCCGCGGTAACGATAGTTTCCAGCAACCACAGGCCCCGCGCCATCAGCGGCTTGCTCAACAAATACTGAGCGTCGATCAAATCACCGATCGCCTCGCGGTCACCGGCACGGTGTTTTTGCTCCAGCACCGGTGAAATCACCGCCAGCGGCAGGCTGTTGCGCTGGGTCAACTCATCCGGCAGATCGGCCGTGCGGTGCACATCCAACGTCAGCGCCTGCTCCAGTCGACGCGCCTGGCGTTGGGTATAGGTGAAATACAACGCACGTTCGATAATGATCACCAGTGCAATCGCCAGCGCGGCGTACATCACGTAGAAAATAATGTCGTGTAGCAGATTGGCATTCATCGTTCAGTCCTCTTACCCGTCGTCTTTCAAGCCGCAGCGTTGTTACCTGCACTCGCTCACCCCAGTTACTTACTTAAGTAAGCGCCTGGGGATGAGCGAGTTGGCCGCCTGGCTGCAACTTGAAAGCCATAGGGTATAAATAGTTAAAAGGTGGCTTCCAGGGATACGCTGAAGGTACGTTCTTCCCCGACGTTGTAGTAAGGCGTGCTGGCCCTTACGCCGTTATAAGGTGCGGCGTTGAAGGTGGTGGAGCGCACCGAAGTCAGGTACTCCTTGTCAAACAGGTTGCTGATGCCGAAGCGGAGCGCCGCGCTCTTGACGATCTTCTTGTCCACCGGCAAATGCACCCCCGCCGCCAGATCGAATACCGTCCGGCCGCCAATCTTCTCGTCATTGGTCAGGTCGCCGTAGAACGAACTGACGTACTTGCCGCTCACGCTGCTGTAATACAAACCGTCGTCATAACCCAGGGTCACGTTAAGCAGGTTTTTTGGCACGTTCGGCACTTCTTTACCGCTGGTCGGCAGCGGCAGGCCGCCGTTGCTGACAATGTCGCTCTTCTGCTTGGACTCGGTATAGGTGTACGAGGTGTAGTAGTTGAAGTTATGCGGCAGTTGGCCGCTCCACTCCAGTTCCAGCCCTTTGTTCTCTACGTTGCCGATATTCATCATCTCGTAGTCACCGTCCGGATTGGTGGTAGAGATTTGACGGTCGCTGTAGCGCAAGTAGAACAGCGAGGCGCTCAGCAGCATATCTTCACGCTCGAAACGCCAGCCCAGCTCATGGTTCCAGCTCAGTTCAGGCTTGGTGCTAAGCGAATCGCCGACGTTGTACAACACGTAGTTTGGCGGGGTGCGCATATTGCGAGTCAGGTTATAGAACACCTGGTTTTCCGGGTTCAGCTTGTAGCTGGCGCTGAAGTTCGGCAGAAATTCATGGTATTTGGCATCACGCTTTTCCGGCACGTTATACAGGCTGCCCTTGTTATCGCCTTTTCGTTCAACGTACTGATAGGCCAGCCCGCCGACGAAGGTCCAGTCCGGCGTCGCGAACCAGGTGTCCTGCAGCCACACTTTTTGCGCCGGGGTAATGGTGTACTGGTTACGCCCCTGCACGGTTTTGCCGTTGGCGTCCTTCACCTGATCGGAACCGCCCGGTTTACCCGAGAGCTGCTGCGGGTTGCCGTCGTCCTTGATGCCGATAAACGGTTGGGTCTGCGACTGGCGTGCACGTTCAAACCAGTAGCCGATATCCAGGCTGTGCTGATCGTTGATGTCCCACTTCAGCTTGGTGGTGATACCCGGCCGCCAGGTCTGAGTCCAGGAAGGACGGTAATAGGTGTTGGACTGCAAGTTGCTGAGGTCATACTGACCGGCCCGATCCGAGGTGCTGGACAGTACCGACGCGCTCTGGCCGCTGAAGCTGCCGCCGTTCCCCCAGTAGTAATAGGGTTGCAGGGTTAACGCCAGGTTGTCGCGCAGCTGCAGCTTCTGGGTGAACGTCAGGTTGAAATTCTCGAACGGATTACGGTTGAGCTTGTAGTAGCGAGTCAGCTGGCCCCGGTTGTTGTAGGACGGCGTGGTGTCATAATCGCCACGGGGGTCTTCCGCGAACTGAGCCTTGCTGCGGGTGTTGTAGTTGACGTTATTTTGCTGGTTGTACTTCATGATCAGGTTGCTGCTGTTGCCGTTGCCGTCCTCATACAACGAGTTCATCTCAAACTTGTTGGAGTACAAGCGCCCTTCCCCGCGCCACTTTTTGGCCTCGGTGTGCGAATAGGAGATCCAGTTGCTGAAGCCGTTGTACTCACCGGTCTCCAGACGGGCAAAGGTTTTGCTCAGGTTGTTGCTGCCCAGCGTCTGTTTGACGAAGCCGCCGAAGTCTTTAGACGGACGCCGCGTCACCAGGCCAATATTGCCGCCGCTGGAGCCGATGTGCGGGCCGTCGGCTTCCGAGGAGCCCTGGGTGACGAACACTTCCCCCAGGTTCTCCGAATCACCCAGCAGGTTCGGGTAAACCGCATAGTTGCCGGAATCATTAATCGGGATCCCGTCCATCGACAGGCCGATTTGATCGGAGCTCATACCGCGCATGGTGTAATCAACGCCGCTCAGACCGCTGGCATCGTCGCTGTTGACGTTCAGGCCCGGCGTGTATTTCAGCTTGTCGATGGCGTTGGCCGCCGCCGGCATTTTATCCATCGCCTCTTTGGTGACGGTGGAACGCGACTTGGCGCTGTCCTCCTGCACCATCATCCCTCCGCCCAGCGACTGCCCCTTAACGTTGATGGTGCCGACGTCGGTCGAGTCCGCCGCCAGCACGGCACCCGGTAACATCGCCGACATCACTGCCAGATAAATCCCAGATCGATTGAAAGATTTCATTGTTTCCATCCCATAAAAATCAAACTGTTATGCCAGGCATCAAGGCGCCTGATAATTGAACGTGGCTGAAAATCTTTTGGTTGTCTGCCCGTTGAAAGCCTCAGTTGGGAACGGCTTCACCTGGCTGATACTTTGCAAACTGCTCAGCGCCGCGCGGTTGAGCAGCATGCTGGAGGCCTTATTGGTGATGCCGGAAGAGATCACCCGACCGCTGCGATCCACCTCCAGCCACACCTCGACGTTGCCCTGCGGCCGTTCAAGCGAAGCCTGCCGCCCGGTGGGATAGCGCTTGCGCTGCTCCAGCTCATGGCGCAATGCCTGCAGATAACCGTTTTCGATTGCCTGCGCATTCACCTTCGGTGCCGCTGGAGCCGGCGGAACGGGCTGTGCGGCGGGCTTGCTGACCAAGGTTCTCGGTGCTGCCGGCACCGCGGCGGGCCTGGCCTTTTCCACCGGCTTGGCTTTCTCTTTCACCGGCTTGGATTTGGGTTTCGGCTGCGGCTTGGGCACCGGTTTGGCCTCGACAATCGGCTCAGGTGCAGGCACCACAGGTTCAGGAAGGGGCTCAGGTTCCGGCGGCGGTGGCTCGGGTTGCGGCGGAGTTTCCACCGGCGGCTCCGGTTCCGGCTGTGGCTGAGGTTCCGGCTCGACCAATGCCAGCTCCATGGCGGTTTCGTCATAGCGCGGCTGAATTTTCAGCGCCGCCTGTTGGCTGGCGAACAGTACGCAGCCCGCGACGATCAGCGCCGGCAACCAGCTGAAAAGGTGACGTGAGCGATAGAGCAGATACATGTCACAGCTTCCGTGTGGCGATGGAGACGGAGAAGAAACCGCCCTGGCGCAGGTTATCCATCACCGCGACCAAGCGCTCTACCGCAACGCCTTTGTCGCTGTTAACGATAATGGTGGTGGTCTGGTTTTCCTGCTGCTGCTTCAGCGTGCTGACCAGCGCGCTCAGCGCTATCGGCTGACCGTCGAGCTGCAGTTGCTCCTCAGCGCCCAGGGTAATGATCGCCTTCTTCTGCGGCTTCAATTGCTGAGCGCTGCCGGCGGACGGCAACTGAGTCTTCAGCCCAAGGGCCGGGATCACGTTCAGGCTAATCAACACAAAAAACACCAGCAAAAACATCATCACGTCGATCATCGGGATCAGTTCGATGTGCGCTTTGTTCTTTTTCGGCTCGTTCCAGTTACGCATGGCACTCCCTCCCAAAAGCAAAGCAGCCAATATAGAGAGCCTATGTTTATCTTTTGTTACGTTTGTGTGATCTTATTTTCACAATGCAGAGGTTTTGAGAGTTTTTTCTCAGGCAATCACTGGTCGGATGGGATATATAACCAATTAATTAACGATGACTTTTTGAGGAATAATTACCAGGAAGGACTTATAGCGGTGATGCATAGGCAGGTAAGCTGTGATTATTCTGACACTCTACAGCAAGATCTCCAGACCGCGTTTTTGCACCAGAGAAAGAAGTTTCAGCGACGGGCCTCCCGGCAGTTCCCTGTCGCAATTTTGCCCACCTACAGCTTCGCGATGCCCGTTTAAGGCAACGAGAAAATCTGTTTTTTGCTAACAGTACCGGACCTTTAAAGCGGCAGCGGTAACGAAAAGCAAAGAACTGCGGAGGCCTGCGCAAAACGGTGTTTTTTAGCCATAAAAAAAGACGCCCTAAGGCGCCTTTTCTACAGCGACTGAATCAATCAGTTCACTTTAACCGGCATACCGGAACGGGCTTTGATTGCCGCGTCCACTTCGCTCTGGTTAACCGCCGGGTCCATCATCACTTTGCCCACTGGCGCAGAGATGGTCAACGGCACCGGATCTTTGGACTTCAGCTGTTCTTCGTTAGCAGAGAGTGGGTTGTGCACTTCAATGTAACGGGAACCGTCCGGCTCAACGCTGGCTTTGATCGGCTCGTTGATGAACTGCACGCGAGTGCCAACCGGAACGTTTTCGAACAGGAACTTGATGTCGTCAGCACGCAGACGTACGCAACCGTGGCTCACGCGCAGACCGATACCGAAGTTGGCATTGGTACCGTGGATCGCATACAGACGACCGACGTACAGCGCGTACAGCCCCATAGGGTTGTCCGGACCGGCCGGGAATACTGCAGGCAGGATCTCGCCGTCCGCGGCGTATTCCGCACGCATCTTGGCGGTTGGCGTCCAAGTTGGGCCGTCTTTCTTGCGCTGCACGGTGGTGGTCCAGTTCAGTGGCGTATCTTTGCCCAACTGGCCGATACCGATTGGCAACACGATCACGGTGTTGGTGCCTTTCGGGTAGTAGTACAGACGCATCTCGGCGCTGTTGATGATGATGCCTTCACGTGGCGCATCCGGCAGGATCAACTGCTGTGGGATGGTCAGAGTGCTGCCTGCTTTCGGCAGGAAAGGATCCACACCCGGGTTGGCTTCCAGCATATTGCTCAGGCCCATCTGGTATTGAGCGGCAAAGCTCTCCAGCGGCAGCTTGCTGTCTTCCGGTACGGTGATCTGGATGTTCTCACCCACCAGACGGCTGTCTTTGGCAGGCAACGGATATACAACGGCGAAGGCAGCCTGGCTGAAAGCCACCAGTGCCGTAAACAGGGTTAGTAACGCGCGAATGCTCATTTTCATCTTCGTGTTGGTAGTGGCCACTGGCAGTTATCAATATAGGTTATGCGGCCATAAATGACCGGATGCGCATTATATGTGCACATCGGCCTAAGTGTGAAACATTACCAGCGCAATATCGAACTTTTTTGTAACCTGGTGCAGCACGAAGAGGTTTTTCTGTGAAAACTGCCGTTAAAGCACAGCGGCCGGCGGTGACGTTCGGCGAATCGGGATCAGATATTCACAGCGGATCGCCGTACCGCGTGCATTACAAACCTCTCCCTGTGCCGGGTAAAAACGCTCGATATCCTGCCCGGGACGGCGCACAGCTTTCATCATGGGCATCGCGGAGTCGTACAGGCGATCGACGAAGTTTGGCAACTCTTCGACCTGCCCCTGATAGGTAAAGCTGGCGTAATCGCCCTGCTCGATCAGGATCTGCTCCCCTTCGGCCTGTTCATCTGCCAGCGCAAGTGTATAGGCCATGCGTTGACCATCAAGCTGTCGGTTGTCCGCTTCCAGACTGGTGAGGCCGTAGACTACCGCCGGTGGCGCGACTTCGGGTTGCAGCACCTGGTTCCAGACGTACTGGCGCAGCTCATTTTTCGAATGCTGCATTTGCCCCAGAGTGCAGCTGCGGCGCTGGGTACGCCCCACCAGCTGCATGGCCGGCAGAGTGACAATACTCCCCTGAGGCAATGGGCCTTCTGCCATCCGTAGCGGCGGCTGCATGCCGTGGCTGGACCAATCCGCGCTGCGGCGATAGCCGGCCGGCGGCAAACCGAACTGTTTTTTGAAGCAACGGGTGAAGGTCTGCTGGGAATCGAACTGGTACTTATCGGCAATGCAGGCCACGCCGGTATGGGTGAGCCGCAGCTCACGCGCGGCGGCGGTCAAACGTCTGCGCCGGGCGTAAGTGCCCAGAATATGGCCGGTCAACTGCTTGAACAGCCGCTGCAAATGCCATTTGGAGTAGCCGGATTTGGCGGCAATATCGTCCAGCGTCAGCGGCTGGTCGAGGTTTGCTTCAATCCAGGCCAGCAGTTGCGCAATTACCTGTTGCTGATACATGGCGCTTCCTTATTGATTATTGTTCCCGCTGCTCGAGCAGGCGTTGTGCCAGCTCATGGGCCTGTTGCTCACTGGCCACCACCATCACCGGATAACCCCAGAAACGGCTGGCGAAATCGACAAACTCTTCCGCCGCCTTTCGGCGCATGTCGTCCGGCTCGATCAGCACCATACCTTTGACCCACTTCGCTAACGCCTCACGGTGATCGCGTTTCCACAGGGCGACCTGGGTACGCTCGTCGCGATCCTGCTCACCGCTTTCGTCCATACGACGATCGCAAAGCAGCACAAACGGCTGTTCACGCTGCAGCAAGGTGCTGAATTCGGCAAATTCGGCGAGGGTATCTTTCGGTTCGCCGGCGGCTTGCTGACGCATCCAGACCAGTGGGAAGGTTGCAGAATCTAATGACATGAGATTTCTCCTAAGAGTTCGGAAACGTGCGCTTACTTTATCGGCGGAAGCACTAGACCACATTGCACAATCAGGACATAATGTTTTTCATTTACGCCAAATTGAGAATTATTCTCATGCCTTTTGTCACTCCACCGCTTTTCGATATCGATCGGGTGCCCCGGGCGGTTTTTGCCGTGCAGGGTTCCACCGTTAACAAGGATTGGGAAGTCGCCCATCACCGGCACCAAAAAGCGCAGCTGATTTATACGATGCGCGGCATGATCCGCTGCGAAGTGGAAAACGGCCTGTGGCTGGTTCCGCCGCAGTGTGCGCTTTGGATGCCCAGCAACGTGCTGCACAACGCTCAGGGTACCGGGGCCACCGAATGTTACGCGTTGTTTGTCGATCAGGCGGCCATCGCCGGGTTGCCGACCAGCTGCTGTACGTTGGCCGTTTCGCCGTTGCTGCGCGAACTGCTGTTGCAGGCCAGCGGGTTTGATCCGCTGTATGACGAGCAAGGCGCTGAAGGGCGGCTGATTGGCGTACTCTTGGATCAATTGGCCGCCGCGCCGATTGAGAACCTGCACTTGCCGGTCTCCAATGACGCACGCATTCGCCAACTGACCGAGCGCCTGCTGGCCGATCCGGCGGACAAAGCCACCCTCAGCCAATGGGCTCAGCGCATCGGCATGAGCGAACGCACCCTCAACCGCACCCTGCAGCAGCAAATGGGCATGAGCTTTGGCCACTGGCGACGGCAACTGCACGTGATGCTGGCGCTGCAACGCCTGACCAAGGGGGAGACCGTACAGCGGGTGGCGCTGGATCTGGGCTATGAGAGCGCCAGTGGCTTCGTCACCATGTTTCGCAAAGCCGTCGGCAAACCGCCGGCACGCTATCTGGCGGAGAAAACCGCAGCGGATCGGGCGCAGGGCGGTTGGATCACCCTGTGAAATAACCCGACAAAAAAGCCGGCAACGAGGCCGGCCTGGAAAGTTTGTCAGGGGCGATCAGAAGTCGTAGAACACCGTCACCCAGGTGGAGTCCGGTTCGTTGTCGCTGCTGTTGGCCAGCGTCCGTTCCACATACACCGACAGGCCGTAGCCGATGGTGGTACCCGCCCCAAGGTAAACGTGATTGGCGTGGTATTCTTCGTCGCCCTTCAATTGCAGCGAGTCCGCGGCCACATAAGGCTGGATCGATTTCAGGAAAGGCTTGTTGATATTAAAGGTATAACCGACAAAGCCTTCTACCCCGTAACCGCTCCCGGCGAAATAATGCGACAAGGTACGTTCACGGGTGCTCGGCACATAGTCTTTGTAATAGCTGGCGGTCCCAACGATATACCAGTTATTGGGTTGCCAGGTCAGCGCGGTGCCGGACAACTGCTGGTGATACTCTTTCTCGTTATATTGATTGTCTTTGATTTTTGCGTCGGTGTAGCTGTAGGCCGCGCTGAAGGTTAATTCCTTCGTCGCCTTATAATCAAACCCCAATCCGCCGCCGCCTTTACGGCGATAGATGAGATTATCCGCCGTGTGCAAATCGTCTTCCGGTAATAAATAGTTGGCGTATAAGGTAACCGGCCCAAAATCATTGGTGTATTTCAGGCTGTTCTTCGGTTTATTACCGCCGTCGTAGTCGCCGGAAATACCAATGCCGGTGCCGCCCGCATGACCATCGTTATCCCAGACGTCGCTTTTAATGCCGACAACCGAATAATAAATGCCGTATTGGTGACCAAAGGTTAAGGTGCCGTAGCGGTCATCTTTGAAGCCACCGTACAGCTGGCGCTGATAGTCGCGTTTGCCGTCTTCGTTGTAGTGGCCGTCCCAGCTCAGCGCGTGTGCCAGATCGACGCCCCACTCGTAGTAGCCGATAACCGAGGTATCCTGCGTCAGCGCATAGTCGCCGCTGAAGCGAAAGCGCGTGCCGCCATCATGACCATTTTTATAATATCCCGGCTCCGGGCCATTATTAAATATCCACTCGGGGCGAATACTGCCGCCAACTTTCAAACTCAGCGGTGCCAGCAACACATTGCTTTGCGGGTTTTTATCCAGAATGGTGATTTCTGCCTGCGCGCCGGCGGATAACGCCGACAGCACAACGCCGCCAATGAATATTGGCGTTTTTATATATCTCATTATTACCCCTGCCCGAAAAATTATTGTTATAAATACGGTGGTCTTGAGCCACGCATAAACAATTACCCGATGTGTGCAAATGACGCAAGTTATAAAAATTCATGTCATAACCTGAGATTATCCACCACAGGATGACTTTTTCACCACAAAAGTATTCAACTGTAATTCAATGCAAGACAATGTAATTAACCGCTCACATAACGTACAAAGCCGGAGTTTTTAACCCAAAGAAACCTCCGTTATTATCGGGTTTTTATTATAAGAGATAACAAATAAATATTATTACAGCGACCAAACAATAACGCAGCTAAATTAATTATTTGTTATCGGCCCGCAGGGAAAACCAGGAAACCCACGCAGCGACACGGCAACGGTCACCCTCCCCCCACTCTTCACATTGTGATTTTCACCCCAGCCTGGGTAGAAATCACTCCCCTCCGGCATGAATAATGATTATTATTCGCAAACAGAAGGCCCGGCACGCCACGATGCGACCGGCCGGATTTTGCTTTGAATTCAATGTTGAGCTTTTTAGCCTCTGGGCAACCGCCCTGCGGCGACAGGCATTTTAACTCCATGGAGAGGTTATGAACTCTGCAACAACGACCAGCCGCCGCTTTGGCGCACGCGCCGCTTTCCCACTGCTGCTGCTGACTTCAATGCTGTTTTCCGCCCCGCTGCTGGCCCAGGGCGAGCCGGAACTGCTGCGCAAGCCCGTCGGCAAAGGCGCTTACGAGATGGTCTACAGCCAGGGCGAGAACGCGCTGTATCTGGCCACTTCGCAAAGCCGCAAGCTGGACAAAGGCGGCGTGGTGTATCGTTTGGATCCGCAAACGCTGGATATCACCCAGATCATTCACAACGATATCAAACCTTTCGGCGCGGCCATTAACAGCAAAACCGACACGCTGTTCTTCGGCAACACCGTCAATAACTCGGTCACTGCCATCGACGGTAAAACCGGTGAGGTCAAAGGCCGCCTGGTGCTGGATGCGCGTAAACGCTCCGAAACGGTAAAACCGCTGGCACCGCGTGAGCTGGTGGCCGACGCCACCACCGACACCCTGTATATCACCGGGCTGGGTGAATCCAGCGTGGTTTGGGTGGTAGACGGCAAAGACCTGACCCTACGCACCACCATCACCGAAACCGGCAAATACGGTACCGGTCTGGCACTGGATGCGGCCGCAAGCCGCCTGTACGTGACCAACGCCGACGGCGAGCTGGTGACTATCGACACCAAAACCAACAAGGTGCTCAGCCGCAAGAAATTGGACGAGTCCAAAGAGCACTTCTTCCTGAACATCAGCCTGGATCCTGCCACGCATCGCGCCTTTATCACCGACTCCAAGCAGGCCCAGGTGCTGGTGGTCGATACCCGCGACGGCAAGATTCTGAGCAAAATCGACGTGCCGGAATCACTGGCGGTCCTGTTCAACCCGACGCGCAATGAGGTGTATGTCACCCATCGTCAGGCAGGCCAGGTCAGCGTGATCGACGCCAAGAACTACAAGCTGCTGCAAACCATCAAGACCCCAACCCACCCGAACAGCCTGGCGCTGTCACCGGATGGCCAGACGCTGTACGTGAGCGTCAAACAGGCTTCCAGCCGCGAGAAAGAAGCCACGGCGCCGGACGACGTGATCCGTATCGCGTTGAAATAACGGCATAAGGGCGCCCCGGCGCCCTTTTTTGATCGGCAGCTATGGCTTCCCCGCCAGCCCGTCAGCGTCCTGAACCACCGCCTTTTTAGTGGCTCGCTGGTAAAGGCACAGCTCTCTGCCCGCTTTGTTATGCATAAACGCCTGCGGGTAGCGCCCAGCGATCAACAGGGCCGAGTAACCGACGTCATCACCATAATGGATAATGCTGCCGACGGCTTTGGCCCCTTTCAAACTGCTGGCTTTCAGGCAGGCGGTTTGCAGTGCTTTATCGCCGCTGGCCCATGCCGCTTCAGAGGAGGCCCCGGCGCTGAACGCCGTCATCACGGCGGCAAACACGATAAAAACTCTGATCATTATTTTCTCTCCTGAATAACGTCGCTCTCAGCAGTATATGCAGCTATTTATTCTTCGGCCATCAGAGCCACGCCCCTTATTTACACCTTTTTTATTCCGGCTATAAATAAAGTTACGGCGTTTTTACAGACAGGTTTTAGGGGCGCAGATAACATCATTACATCGCCAATATGGCCTTACGAGACGGATGCCTCATGTGTTTATCCCCTGCCCTGATAATAATTTCCCCCGCGGCTTTAATTCATTTCGGGGGCTGCCATGCATGCTAACGTTATTGGTTTCAACCCGCTGCTGGCAGATATTCCTGCTTCGCAGGCGCGTTCATTCCACAAAGAAGTAGAACAGTATTTACAGCGCTATCCGGACACCGAACACGTCGATATTTATCTCAACGATCTGAACGGTCAATTCCGCGGGAAACGGCTGCCTGTCGCCGAGGTGTTTGCGCTGGATAAAGGCTGTTATTTCCCGCTGTCGATCTACGCCATGGATCTTGGCGGCCAGGTCATTGAAGAAAGCGGGCTGGGCCAGCAGGCCGGCGAGCCGGACAGGTTGTGTCTGCCGGTGCCCGGAACCTTGCGGCCCTGCGCCCGCGATCCGCAGCACCATGCCCAATTGCTGCTGACGATGAAAAATGCCGACGGCGACGCCTGCGAGCTGGAGCCGCGCGTGGTGCTGCAACGGGTGCTCAAACGCCTGCATGCCAAGGGTTACTTCCCGGTCGTGGCGGCAGAGCTGGAGTTTTATCTGCAGGATCCGCTGCAGCAACCGGCTGAGGCCGGACAGTGCCCGACGCAGAGTTTTTCTGTCGATGCGCCGGAGCGCCACCAGGCGTTGCTCAATGACATCGAACATCAGGCCCGGCTGCAGGCCTTGCCGCTGACCGGCGTGGTCGCCGAAGCCGCCTCCGGCCAGTATGAGCTGAATCTGCATCACAGCGCTCGCGTACTGGAGGCCTGCGATCAGGTGCTGGCCCTGAAGCGGCTGACGCGCCAGATCGCCGAGAAACACCACCAGCACGCCTGCTTTATGGCCAAGCCCTGTGCTCAGGCCGCCGGTAGCGGTTTGCATTTTCATATCAGCCTGCAGGATGAGCAGGGCAACAACCTGCTGGCCAGCCTGCCGGGCGAGTTGAGCGCCACCATGACGCAGGTGATGGCGGGCATGCTGGCGCTGATGCCAGCCTCGATGGCGATATTCGCGCCCAACGTTAACGCCTTCCGCCGCTTTCGTCCCGGTATGCACGTGCCGCTGCGCGCCTCCTGGGGGCACAATAACCGCACGGTGGCACTGCGTTTACCCTGCGCCGACCATGCCAACCAGCGCATCGAATACCGGCTGGCCGGGGCCGATGCCAACCCGTATCTGGCCGTAGCGGCGATGCTGAGCGGCATGCTGTATGGGCTGGAGCACGCGCAACCCCTGCCGCCGGCAGCCTGCGGCAACGGCTATGAAAATGGCGACGCGGTGGCACTGCCGCTCAGCCAGCAGGAAGCATTGACGTTATTCCGGCAAACCCTACCGTTGCAGGAAAGCCTCGGCCCAGCGTTTGCCGCGCTGTGGCACACCTGTAAGAGCGCCGAGCTGCGCCGCTTTGAAGCGCAGGTCACCGAAGCGGAAACCCGCTGGATGCTTTAACCCCCTATTCGTAACCTGAACAAGGAACGCAGCATGTCTCGTTTGGTTTTGATCTCGAATAAGCAGTGTGACGGCAAGGATCTGGCCTGCGCTACGCAGGCCCTATCGCCTGACAGCCAGAGCGACGACGATCGCGGGTTGTGGCTGGGCTGGAACGGTGACGTACAGAACTTTGGCGATGCGCCGCTGCGCCCGGTCAGTTACCAGCACCGCAGCGGCTACGAGCAGGTGACCTTTCCGTTATCGACCGAGGAGTTTCACTTCCACTATCAGGGCTACTATCACGATGGCCTGTGGCCAGTGTTCCATAACCACCCGGAGAAGGCGCATTTCACGCCGGAGAACTACCGCGCTTATCGGCAACTCAACCGGCACTTCGCCGATATCGCCTGCGAGTATGTTTGCCCGAACGACATCATCTGTATTGATGATTACCAGCTGTTGCCCTGCGGCCAGGCGCTGAAAGAACAGGGGTTACTGAACCCCTGCGCGTTCTTCTTCCATTTGCCGTTCCCGTCGACGGCGCTGCTCAGACAGATCCCCGAGCACCACGGCTTAATCGAATCGCTGTTTTTCTACGATCTGATCGGCTTTCAGACGCTCGACGACCGCAATAACTTTCTCAGTTATCTGACCCTCGAATACCCGGTCGAAATGCTGCCCGACGGCCAGTTGCAGGTTAACGGGCACATCTTCGCCACCGGCATTTTCCCCGCCGGGATCAACGCCAGAAAGATTTACTGACCCGTCCCTCGGTGGGGCGTTGCCACTCCCCCTGCAACGCCCAACCGCTCATCCCGGGATTTCAACCGTTCGGCACCCTATAGCACCGTTGACTGAAATTCGCATGTCTTCCCCAGCCCCAACCCGCAATGATGAGCTGTTCCTAAACTCGTCATACTTCAAGTTGCATCGTTGTTGGCTACGATTGCTCACCCGAATCACTTACTTATGTAAGTTCATCGGGCTTCGCGCCCTTGCCGCCTCAATGCCACTCGAATTATTTAGAGTTCGTACCCGAACGTTATCCGCACCGGGCCGCGTGCCTGAAACATCTTATAAGCGGGTTAACTCACTCATTTTGCAGATTTGAACTAAGGACACCTCAATGAACAGAGAGGGGATTTTAAAACACATACCCTGGATGCTGCTGGGAATACTCGGCGCGTCCTGCCTGGGCGTGGTTGCGCTGCGCCGTGGCGAACACATCAGCGCGCTGTGGATCATCGTCGCCTCGGTGGCGGTGTATCTGGTGGCGTACCGTTATTACAGCCTGTACATCGCCACCAAGGTGATGAAGCTGGACGCCTTCCGCGCGACGCCGGCGGTGGTCAATAACGACGGCCTGAACTACGTGCCAACCAACAAAAACGTGCTGTTCGGCCACCACTTCGCCGCCATTGCCGGGGCTGGCCCGCTGGTGGGCCCGGTGCTGGCAGCGCAGGTCGGCTACCTGCCCGGCACGCTGTGGCTACTGGGCGGCGTGGTGCTGGCGGGGGCGGTGCAGGACTTTATGGTGCTGTTCATTTCCTCGCGCCGCAACGGCGCTTCGCTTGGCGAGATAATCAAAAAGGAAATGGGCCCGGTACCGGGGACCATCGCGCTGTTTGGCTGCTTCCTGATCATGATCATCATCCTGGCGGTGCTGGCCCTGATCGTGGTGAAAGCGCTGGCGGAAAGCCCATGGGGCGTGTTCACCGTCTGTTCCACCGTGCCGATTGCCCTGTTTATGGGCGTTTACATGCGCTTCCTGCGTCCGGGACGGGTGGGCGAAGTGTCGATCATTGGCATCGTGCTGCTGGTGGCTTCCATCTGGTTCGGCGGCGTGATCGCCCACGACCCGTACTGGGGCCCGGCGCTGACCTTTAAAGACACCACCATCACCTATACGCTGATTGGCTATGCGTTCGTTTCCGCCCTGCTGCCGGTCTGGCTGATCCTGGCGCCGCGCGACTATCTGGCAACCTTCCTGAAAATTGGCGTTATCGTCGGGCTGGCGATTGGCATCGTGATCCTCAACCCTGAGCTGAAAATGCCGGCGATCACCCAGTTTGTCGACGGGACAGGCCCGGTGTGGAAAGGCTCGGTGTTCCCGTTCCTGTTCATTACCATCGCCTGTGGCGCCGTGTCCGGCTTCCATGCGTTGATCGCCTCCGGCACCACGCCGAAGCTGCTGGCCAATGAAAAAGACGCGCGCTTTATCGGTTACGGCGCGATGCTGATGGAGTCCTTCGTGGCCATCATGGCGTTGGTGGCGGCTTCGATTATCGAGCCGGGCCTGTACTTCGCCATGAACACCCCGCCGGCAGCACTGGGCATCACCATGCCTGACCTGCACCGTTTGGGTACCGAAGATGCGCCGATGATCATGGCGTCACTGAAAGATGTGACCGCCCACGCGGCGGCGACCGTCAGCTCATGGGGCTTTGTCATCAGCCCGGAACAGATCCTGCAGACCGCCAAGGACATCGGCGAGCCTTCGGTGCTGAACCGCGCCGGTGGCGCACCTACGCTGGCAGTGGGTATCGCCCACGTGTTCCACCAGATCATTCCTGGTGCCAACATGGGCTTCTGGTACCACTTCGGTATTCTGTTTGAAGCACTGTTTATTCTGACCGCGCTGGATGCCGGTACCCGTTCCGGCCGCTTTATGCTGCAGGACCTGTTGGGCAACTTCGTGCCGTTCCTGAAGAAAACCGACTCGCTGGTGGCCGGTATTGTCGGCACCGCCGGCTGCGTGGGCCTGTGGGGTTACCTGCTGTATCAAGGGGTGGTCGATCCGCTCGGCGGCGTGAAGAGCCTGTGGCCGCTGTTCGGCATCTCCAACCAGATGCTGGCCGCCGTGGCGCTGGTGTTGGGTACCGTGGTGCTGATTAAGATGAAGCGCACCCAATACATTTGGGTCACCGTGCTGCCGGCGGTATGGCTGCTGATTTGTACCACTTACGCCCTGGGTCTGAAGCTGTTCAGCGACAATCCTCAGTTGGAAGGCTTCTTCTTCCAGGCTGGTGAGTACAAGCGCAAAATCGCCGAAGGCGGTGCCGAGCTGACCGCTCAGCAAGTGGCTAACATGAACCATATCGTGGTGAACAACTACACCAACGCCGGGCTGAGCATTCTGTTCCTGCTGGTGGTGTACAGCATCATCTTCTACGGGGTGAAAACCGCCATGGCGGCGCATAAAAACCCGAACCGCAGCGACCAGGAAACGCCGTACGTGCCGGTGCCTGAAGAAGCGCCCTCCAACGGCGTAACTGAAGGGGACGTCAAAGTTTCACCGCAGCACTGATGGTGATTTAACGGATACCCTGCATAATGAAAGCTGTTATGCAGGGTAATTTTTTGGGGAGAAGGCGATGTTCGGAAATCTCGGCCAGGCGGGGAAATACCTCGGTCAGGCAGCGCGCATGTTAGTGGGCGTGCCCGACTACGATACCTACGTCCAGCACATGAAAGACAACCACCCGGACAAACCGGTGATGACCTATAAAGAGTTTTTCCGCGAACGCCAGCAGGCCCGCTACGGTGGGGACGGCAAAGGCGGCATGCGCTGCTGTTAATAAGGACCCGTAATGAAACCCATCGCAGTCACCATTCTGACCGGCTTTTTGGGCGCCGGTAAAACCACTCTGCTACGCCATATTCTCAACGCCGAGCACGGCTACAAGATTGCGGTAATCGAAAACGAATTCGGCGAAGTGCCGATCGACAATGCGCTGATTGGCGACCGCGCCAGCCGCATCACCACCCTGAGCAACGGCTGCATCTGCTGCAGCAAATCCAACGAACTGGCCGATGCGCTGCTGGACTTGCTGGACGGCGTAGACCAGGGCCAGTTGGCGTTCGATCGACTGATCATCGAATGCACCGGCATGGCCGATCCCGGCCCAATCACCCAGACCTTTTTCTCGCACGAGATCCTCTGCCAACGCTTCCTGCTGGACGGCATCATCACCCTGGTGGACGCCGCACATGCCGACCAACAACTGACCCAGTTCAGCATCGCGCAGGCGCAGGTGGGCTACGCCGACCGCATTCTGCTGACCAAAACCGACGTGGCACCGGACTGCGAAGCGCTGATCCAACGCCTGCAGCAGATGAACGCCCGCGCACCGGTGTATAAAGTGACGCACGGCGATATCGATCTCAGCGTGCTGTTCGACATCGAAGGCTTTGTGCTGAACGACAAGCTGACCCTGACGCCGCCGACGCCGCTGTTCCGCCGCATTCCGCAAGCGCAAAACAACATTGGTTCGATCGTGGTATACCACGACCAGCCGCTGGAGCTGATGCAGATTTCCGAAGTGATGGAAGGCCTGCTGCTGGAATACGCCGACAGCCTGCTGCGTTATAAGGGCATTTTGTCGATCAAGGACGAGCCGCGCCGGCTGTTATTCCAGGGCGTACAACGGCTGTATAACGCCGACTGGGATCGCGAGTGGCTACCGGAGGAAGAGCGCCGCAGCACCTTGGTGTTTATTGGCGTAGATTTGCCTGAGGAGGAGATCCGGGCAAGGTTTGCAGCTCTGAGTTAAGCTTACTGAAAATTGCACGCCTGATGTTCTTCACCGTTTAGCCCTTTGCTCCAGGTCGCCATCTTAAGGATGGTGACTGCTTCACTACTGACGTTATCGCCTGATTGAGACACGCTGAATTTTTGAACCCCCTCACTGTTAACTGGCTGGGACTCCCCTATGCTGGCAGCCTTGACATTAACATAATTGCAACAATTGATTGACGGATTGATTTTAATTTCAAGCACCGAATCATTTGTTTTTAAAGGGATCAATGATGGCTAATTACACATTGCGCCAGCTTAAATATTTCGTCACCACTGCCAAATGCAGGAGCGTTACTGAAGCCTCGCGTAAACTGTACATCGCACAGCCCTCTATTTCTGGCGCGATAAAAAGCCTTGAAGACAGCTTTGGTGTGCAGCTGTTTATCCGCCACCATGCGCAGGGTGTCTCACTGACGCCTTCCGGCTCTCGCTTTTATCGCAAAGCACAAAAACTATTACGCATGGCGCATATCTTTGAACAAGATGCGCTGGCTGATAACGATATGGTTTCCGGGAAAATCAGTGTTGGCTGTTTTGAAACGGTCGCCCCTTTAATTTTGCCGAAACTGATCAGAGGATTTAAAACACTTTATCCGGGGATAGAAACTCTCATTCACGATGGTGAGCAGCATGAATTGGTCCACAGCCTGACCACCGGGAGTCTGGATGTTTCTCTGCTGTACAACCATGATCTGAACAGTAATATCGTCACGGATGTTTTGGTGGCCCCCAGAAAACCTTACGTCCTGCTGTCCGCCCACCACCCGCTGGCACAAAACAAACAGGTGTCTCTGGCAGATCTGGCCACTGAGCCTATGGTGCTGTTAGACCTGCTGCCCAGCCGAAACTACTTCCTCAATTTGTTCACCCGGGTCGGCATTACGCCCAATATAGTCTTTAGCTCACCTTCCCTCGAATTGGTACGCGGTATGGTCGGCCAGGGTCTTGGCTTTGCCATTCTGGTCACCCGGCCCTATGGCCAATACAGTTACGATGGCCAACCGCTGGCGACGGTCGAGCTGCAAGATGAAGTGGAAGGCTCAGGCCTGGTGGTGGCCTGGCTCACCGCCAACCAACTGACCAAACCGGCTCAGTTGTTCGTTGAGTTTTGTAAAAGCGAACTGGCCAATATGCACTAACCCCACCCATTACGGAGCCGTCAGGCCAACATCCAGAGGCGCAGGTTGGCCAACATTTGCATGCAGCGTTCAAGCTGTTCCACGCTAACATATTCGTCAGGTTTATGGCCTTGCTCCATACTGCCTGGGCCGCAAATCAAGGTAGCGACCCCCGCCTGTTCAAATAACCCGCCCTCGGTACCAAAAGCCACCGTGGTGAACGCCTGATCGTTACTCCACTGTGCCAGCCAGCGGGCAAAATCAGACTGTGGATCGGTGAGCAGTCCCGGGTAATGGCTTAATGGTTGGAAGCTAATATCACTGCTTGCCGCAACCTCCCGCATAGCCGGTAACAATTCATCATCGGCGTACTGCTGCAATTCGCTAATAACCGAATCAACCTGCATATCCGGCAAATGGCGAATTTCAAAATCGAACTGACAATCCTGCGGGACAATGTTTAGCGCCGCCCCGCCTTGGATCGTGCCAACCTGCAACGTGCTGTAGGGTGGATCAAAACACCGGTTTTGCGTGGCCGCCAATTGACTGCCCAGCAAGGTTAATTTATTGATGAGTTTGGCCGCGTATTCAATCGCATTCACGCCCTGCGGAGTATAGGCAGAGTGGCAAGCATGGCCCTGCACTTTACAGCGCATTGCCAGCTTGCCTTTATGACCGTAAACCGGCTGCATGCCCGTAGGTTCACCCACAATGCACATCGCCGGTTTATCCGGTGAGACCTTAAGATGAGCGACCAGGCTGCGTACACCAGCACAGCCAACCTCCTCATCATAGGAAAAGGCCAAATGCAGTGGCATGCGTAACGGTTGGGCCACAAAAGCCGGCACCGAGGCCAGAACACAGGCCAGAAACCCCTTCATATCGGCGCTGCCACGGCCGTAGTAACGGCCCTTGTGGTGCGTCAGCACAAAGGGCGGCACTGTCCATTGCTGCCCGTCGACAGGAACCACATCGGTATGCCCGGACAACATCACCCCGCCTTCACCTGCGGGGCCGATGCGGGCGTACAGATTGGCTTTGCGTGCAACATCGTCCTGAAAAAGCTGCGTTTCCATCCCAAAACCGACCAAATAATCCTGAATAAAAGCGATTAGCTCAAGATTGGAGTTTTGGCTGGTGGTATCAAAAGCCAGCAGTTTGGCCAGCAGGTTACGCACTGCATCACTCATCACCCGGTACTCCATAACTTGGTGCTTCACGGGGATCTATCGCCCGGGTGACGTAGGCCTGCATCTGAGGCTCATAAGCCTGCCACAACCCCGCCAATTCATTAATCGGGTCTTTCTCTGCCCAATCCACCCGTAGATCAACGATCGGCCAGGAATATTCGCCCACCACCTTAAGCGCCGCCGAGTGTACCGCGCCTGCCTCGCCGCCCTGCTCAATGGCCGCCTGCAGCGCCGCCATCAGGCGGTCTGCCAACTGGCCGGTCGCATTCTCAAATGCGCTCACCATGGCATTAATCACTTTTTTGTCCGCCAACATGTTCCCTGCCGCGACGCAGTTTTTGCCCAGAACCTGATGGTAAGTCCCCAGCGATTTATCGCCACTAAAAACAGCGGTTTCACCCAAGCGGTCTATGGCTATCACCTGACGGTAATCACTAAACGGATCGTTGAGTAGTACCTGCTCCAGCGCACTCGTCGGTTTCATCCCCTGTTCGAGTTTTTCCAGCACCTGCTGACCCAATTTGGGTAGCGTGATGTTCTGGCTGGAGACCGCCCCCACACCGACAAGCAGCCAGGGACAACGGGCACCGACGGCGATGCTGGAAGAACTCAGGGCAATACCGAACTGCCCTGTCTCCTCGCAGCGAGCCGCAATTGAAAAGGTCATAGAGACTCCTTCACAGGCCAGCCTTCTGGGATCACGGCAATAATATCGATCTCCATCAACCACTGGGGCTGTGCCAGCCCAGCCACCACAATCCCGGTAGAGATAGGGAAGACGCCTTTAAGCCATTTACCGACCACCTGATAGACCGGCTCACGGTACCTTGGGTCAATAATGTAAGTGGTGGTTTTAACAATATGTGAAAGGTCGCTTCCCGCTTCCTCCAGCAGTTGTTTGGCATTTTTCATCGCCTGTTCAGCCTGAGCGGCGGGATCGCCCAACCCCACCAGATTACCGGCAAAATCCGTGCCCACCTGCCCACGGACATAGACGGTATTTCCCGCGCGCACCGCCTGGCACAGATCGTTATTCAGTGATTGGTTAGGATAAGTCTCTTTAGTATTAAACATGCGAATTCTGGTATGGGTTACATTACTCATCAGTGATTCCTGTTAAATAAAACCTTAGTGAACAATTTGCCGACGGCGATGGGCGGTATCGCGACTTGCCATCCAGTAATACAGTGGTGATGTCACCACCAGCCCAACCAGCCAGGAGAGATCTGCCCCATTAATATGCGCAGAGATCGGCCCGACATATAACGGGGTATTCATAAACGGGATCTGTACCAAAATACCTATGCCATAAGCCAACAGCGCCTGGGGATTAAAGTAACCATAGATACCGCCGTCGGCCTGGAAAATAGAGTTAATGTCATAGTGACCTTTATGAATGGCGTAGAAATCAATCAGATTAATCGCCGTCCAGGGAACCAGCACCACCAACAACGCCAACACCAAATCGACGAAATGACCGATAAAGTCCTGAGAGGTATAAATAGCGGCAACACAGCAGAAAATCAGTACCAGCACCGATAACACTGCCCGACTCTTGGCGGTAGGTATCCAGCGCCAGGAAAAGGTCTGCACCAGCGTGATGATCGAGATCACCGTGCCATACAGATTAAGCGCATTGTGGCTAATGACGCTCAGCAGAAAAAGCACCAACATCAGAGGGCCAATCGCCCCGGCCGCCAGCTTTACGGCATCCATGGTGTCCATCCCGACCGGTGTTGCCAGTACTGCCACCGCCCCGAAGATAAAAGAGAGACAAGAGCCCGATACCGAGCCCAGGTAGGTCGCCCAGAAGGTGGCTGAGACCGAAACGTCTGCCGGCAGATAGCGTGAATAGTCAGAAACATAGGGGGCAAACGCAATTTGCCATAACGCCCCCAGCGACACCGTGGCCAGCCAACCGGAAAGCGTAAAACCCCCCCGGGTCAAAAAGTCTGCGGTCTGTATATGGGTAAAGATATAGCCAAAACCCAACAGGATGCCGATACCCAGCACCCAGGTTCCGATCCTGTTAAGCACATGAATAAAGCGATAGCCAATAATGCCAATCACGCAGGAGCCTGCCGCGCCGACCACTATCCCCATCGGAACCGAGACGCCTTCCACCACGCCATGCAGTGATTTACCCGCCAGAACGATGTTGGAGGTAAAGAAACCGAGATACATGACGCCGGCGATCACCACCACCAACAGAGAACCCAGAGAGCCGAATTGAGCCCGGCTCTGGATCATTTGCGGAATGCCCATTTGCGGCCCCTGGGCCGAATGCAGTGCCATCAGCACGCCACCAATCAGGTGCCCGACCAAAATAGCGGTGATCCCCCAGAACAGATTGAGATGAAACAATTGGATACCGAGTGCACCCGTCACAATGGGCAATGGAGCGATGTTGCCACCGAACCACAGCGTGAACAGATCCCTGACCTTCCCATGGCGTTCTTCCGGCGGGATATAGCCAATGGTGTGTTTTTCAATGAGGGGCGGCGATGATTCAGTAACAGGCATGGTGAACTCCTGGTTAAGTATAATTTTATTGATATTTTTGAATTAACCGGTATGGCCGACAGTTTTTTTATTTGAGCGATAATGCGCATCTTGGGCGGCATAGATAAAATATTAAAATTATTCCGCCAGAGCATAAAAAAGTTATCTCGAATTTATTTTATTTTCCCACCGATAGACTATCCTGCCGCACAATAGACCATGCAAAATACAAGGAATAAGTTATTTATTAGATCCGCGCATTTAGCAAATTGGCATTTAAAAATCCGTACATTCTTGCATCATTTATTTATCGTCAATTGGCAGTTTAATAATATTTTACCCATGCAGTGGCATCCCATAGGCTGCGAAATCCAGCCGGGGTAAATCAGGGTATATCTGCCCCCGCACCGAATCATTATCCTGAGGATGCAAAAATGACATCAGATAAAATCGAGATTGATACGCTAGTGATTGGCGCGGGCCAGGCTGGTGTGGCGATGAGTGAACATCTGACCCAGTGTGGCATTCCGCATTTGGTGTTGGAGAAAAACCGCATTGCCGAAGCCTGGCGTACAGGGCGATGGGATTCTTTAGTCGCTAACGGGCCGGCCTGGCACGATCGCTTCCCTGGCATGGCCTTTGAAGGTATCGACCCCGACGGCTTTGTGCCAAAGGAACAGATTGCCGATTATTTTGCCGCCTACGCGGATAAATTCAATGCGCCTATCCGTACGGGGGTTGAAGTAAAACACCTGCAACGCAATCTTGGTCGCCCTGGTTTTCGGGTTGAAACCTCAGAAGGCGTCATCGAAGCCAGACATGTCGTGGCCGCCACCGGCCCCTTCCAGCGGCCGGTGATCCCACCCATCGCTCCAAAAGATGACAACCTCACGCAACTTCACTCGGCGCAATACCGTAACCCACAACAGTTGCCTGCAGGGGCGGTACTGATAGTCGGAGCCGGTTCTTCAGGGGTTCAGATTGCCGATGAGCTACGCCGGGCGGGGAAACAGGTTTACCTTTCCGTAGGCGCACATGATCGCCCACCCCGTGCCTACCGTAACCGCGACTTCTGCTGGTGGTTGGGGGTGCTTGGCTTATGGGATGCCACGGCAACTCAGCCAGGTAAAGAACATGTGACGATTGCTGTGAGCGGCGCTCAGGGGGGGTATACGGTAGATTTCCGCAAACTGGCCGCTGAAGGGGTACACCTGGTTGGCGTCACCCGTGCGTTCCAGAATGGTACCGTCACTTTTGCCGACAACTTGAAGGAGAACATTACCCGAGGGGATGAAAATTATCTGGCACTGTTGGATGCGGCAGATGCGTATATTGCCCGCAATGGCCTTGATCTGCCTGAAGATCCGAATGCACGTCAGTTGCTACCTGACCCGGAGTGCATGATTAACCCGCTGCTGACACTAAACTTCGCCCAAGCGGGCATTACCGCCATTATCTGGGCAACCGGCTATACGGCTGACTATAGCTGGCTGGGGGTCGATACTTTCGATAACCAGGGCAAACCATTACACCAGCGCGGGGTATCGAACGAGCCTGGCGTTTATTTCTTAGGGTTACCTTGGTTATCGCGCCGCGGTTCAACCTTTATCTGGGGTGTTTGGCATGACGCCAAATACATTGCCGATCACATCGCCACGCAACGTAGCTATCTAAAATATCAGGATGCCGCTCACCGCCAATAAATACTTTTTACAACGGGTCCCGCTAGTTGGCCCCGACTCCCCCCTTTGATTATGCAGAGGGCGCGGCATGCCACGCCCCCTGAAATAACTGCCTTTTGTGACCACGCAACTCGAAGATATAAGTTTTTTGCGCTAGTCTGAGTTAACTGAAATAAAAACCCATTCATAGATTGCTCTGCGGTAGTAGTCATCAACACCTACAAAATCAGGTTACAAAGGACTGTGATGTTCGATAAGAATCAGGCATTAAAAATCTTAAAAAGCTGGCATTTGGTCGAGTTCTTCCAAACTTATAATCTTGAAAAGGAAGAAAATAGCGTCAGAATAACTCGCAATGAATTAATACATTGCGGCGACAGCCTGCTACCCTGGCTCAATGAGCAAGCCAAACGACAACTCGAAATCTCTGCCGGTGAAATTCGCTACATTTTGCATATAGGTTTATTCACCAAGGGTGAAATTGAACGCCTGAGCGATAATATATTGGGTAACGAGATCGACCCTATACAGGCCTATGAGCAGGAACAACGCCTGGATACCAGCGGCATGACCTGTTTCGCCAAACTCACTTTGGACACCTATGGGGCACCTAACCTAACGGAAATGTCAGTGAGCACATTGCCCTGGGCATTAGGTCATTTACAGCAACGTAGCACTAACCAACTTTCTATGGATACCTATCGTCGCCATAGCCGTTTACTTGAAGAACAACTGAGTCGTATTAACCTCGCCCTTCACCCTGAACAACACACAAGCATGCTAGACACCAGAGCATTAGCCGATTTACTTCAAATCTTAACCCACTGGGCTAATTATATCCCTGACATGCAGTTTGCTTTACAGCTCGATTGGCGTGAATTACCGCCAAAGAAAAAAGAGAAATCAGACGATAAGACACTCAGCGTGTCCTCCAATGTAAATGATGGTCCGGAAGACAACGAGAATGATGACAGCGAAGATAGCCCCGAGGGCAGCATACTCCCTATCCTCAATAGTTTTTATATTGAGGATATTGAACGGGCTTTACTGAGTATTGAAAGTGGCAAAGAGGGGCAAGCGCTCAAAGATTACTTTAGCATTGCTATTAACCAGCATCCTGACCTTTACTCACAGGATGGCTTACACTGCATTATTAATAAATTAATGCCTGGAAACACGCCAGTGGGAAGATGGCCGTCGGATCCAAACCATAGCATGTCGCTAATGCAACAGTTCGCCATTAATACCGCTGCTGAAGAACTGCAAAGTGGCGGGCTGATTTCGGTGAATGGCCCGCCGGGAACCGGTAAAACAACGCTGCTGCGCGATATGATTGCCCATAATCTGGTAGAGAGAGCGACGGTGCTCTCTGGTTTCGCTCGGGTGGAAGACACGCTGGACCGTCAGGGTTTTCCCATTGAAACATTAGCAGGTTTTGAAATGGTCGTGGCTTCATCAAACAACGCCGCAGTAGAAAATATCTCTCGAGAGCTACCTCAACGCAAATCTTTGGGCAAAGAGTTTGGCGAAACTGACTATATGAGTTCAGTAGCCAACCAGACGAATGCCAGAAAGAAAAAAAGTCGCTATCAAGCGTTGAAACCTGAAGAACAATGTTGGGGCATGATCAGCGCAGTGTTGGGGAAAAAAGCGAATCGCAGCGAGTTTGCCAGTCGTTTTACGATGGATACCTATTTTAAGAAAGGCAGTGAAGAAGAAAACCCTCGGCCGGCAGAATTCAATTTACTCAACCTTTGGCGTTGGCAGGCTCTTTCCGAGCACGATTCTTTTAGCAATGCCCGGCGGCGATTTATTGAATTGAGAAAGAAAGCAGAAGCACAACAAAATGAACTGCAAGAGATGGCGGAACTGCATGCAGAGTTGACCAGTGAAGCAGGTGAACATCATTTAGCAATCCTACGACAGGAGCAGATCACAAAACTTGCCCACCAACAACAGGTAGGTACAGAGTTAACCGAGTTGGAGAAAAAAATCTCACTGCTGGATGAACAGGTGCTTATTGCTGTCGCCGAGGAAAAACAACACGCCGCAGAGAAACCCGGCTTTTGGGGGCGCTTACTGCAACGACAAAAATACCGCAGTTACCGGCTTGCCACCGCTCAGCACCAGGCCTGTATCCTGAACTTACGCAAGCAACGGATCCCCCTGTTGCAAGCTCAGCAATTGATTGAACCTACGCTGAAAGAGGCAAATAACAATCTCAATAATGCCAGACAACGTCTGACGGATTATCAGGCCAGACAACATCGACTGGAACAACTGCACGCGATCTATTCAGATATGCCTGTCGCCAATCCTGAGAGTGATATTTCAACCCCGGAGCTCCAGCGCTTCGCATTCTGGCAAAATGCTCAGGTCAACCGATTACGTTCCGAATTATTTATTGCAGCCCTTGACCTACATAAAACATGGCTCCACGAAGCCCTGAAGAAAAGCGTTTTTCGGAAACATATCTTGGGATTAAAAGACTTCCTTAATTTTCCGCAGGTGAGCAATGATATTTTGCAACATTGGCGCCTGCTTTTCATGATCGTTCCCGTTGTATCAACGACATTTGCCTCATTAGGCAGAATGTTCAGTGGTGTCACCCAAGACCAGCTAGGCTGGTTATTTATTGATGAAGCCGGACAGGCGCCGCCACAGTTTGCCGTAGGAGGGATCTGGCGAGCCAAACGTGTTCTGGCCGTTGGTGATCCTCTACAAATTGAACCGGTGTTTGTCACCCCTGCCCGCTTGGTGAAATACCTGACCGAGTCCATTCTGGGTAGCGAAGCTGAAAAATGGAATCCGGGTTGTTGGTCCGTCCAACAAATTTCCGATCGCGCCAATGCCTATGGGTGTAAGTTGCAGGTAATGAATAAATCAGTGTGGACGGGCATCCCTTTATGGGTACATCGCCGCTGTATTGAACCTATGTTCAGCCTGGCCAATCATATTGCCTACAACAATAGAATGATCCATGGCAGTGAAGGGCCAGCTATCCGCAGCCAACCGCTGAATAATGACCTGGAAAATCATTGGCGAATTTCTGTCGGCAATTGCAGCTATAAACAATATAAGCGCGAGCTGGCGGAGGATACGCTTTCACTGCTGCAAGAGTTGATTCAGGCTGGGTACTTGCTACCCAACATTTTTGTCATCACACCGTTTAAAGCCGTGCGCGAAAAACTATTAGATACTTTTAAAATGGCAAGGCATGCAAGCAAATTGCACAACCCTACCAACCAGGAAAAAGGGGCAGTGACTGAGTGGTGTAAAAAGAACGTAGGTACCGTTCACACTTTCCAGGGCAAAGAAAACGACATTGTCATTTTGGTATTGGGTTGTGACGAAAACAACCAGGGCGGTGCCACATGGGCAGCCAGTAAACCCAATCTGCTCAATGTCGCCCTTACCCGAGCTAAAAAACATATCTTCGTGGTAGGAGATCCTGCTGTTTGGCACGATAAGTGTTTTTTTAATGATGTGGCTAAAAAGCTCCCACTTCACAGCCCTATTACTGAAACACAGTAAATTCTAAAGCCTGAAGGCCAGGGTATCTGGCCTTCAATAAATATTAACCAAGGATGACTTGTTGTTCGCTAATGCTGGTTCCTGCACAAGCAATGTAACTCGGTGATAGATGCTCTTCATGCCTTGCTGGCGGGCCCGCTGAGCGCCCCGCCAACTCCCCGCTGAGGGTTACGCCTGCTCGCTGTTGCGTTTACCCAATGCGACGGTGCGTTCGCCGCGCACGACGGTCCACGCCAGCAGCAGCGCGCAGGCGCTGCTCGTCATCAGCACGATGCCCGGCCGCTGCGCCATCCCGGCCAGCACCAGCCCCGCCGCCAGCATCAGGTAATACATCAGGCCAAGAATTGCGCCCGCAGTGCCCATGCAATCCTTATAATTCCGCAGTGCCCGCGCCAGAATATTGGGGATCGCGATGCCGTAGGCCATCACCACCAGTATCATCGGCAGCACGAACCACAGCTTATCTTCCAACAGGAACACCAGGCCGCCGCCGATCAGCGCCAATACGCAGGCCAGCATCAGCAGCGGCGTAAACAGCCACTGTTTGGCGATGAGAAACTTGTTGATTGCCGCGCCGATCCCGACGCCGGCGGCCAGCACCAACCCGGTATAGCCAAACCACTGCGGCGGAATGCCCAGCGCTTCAAACCGAAACGGCGCCAGTTGGTAATAGCTGAACATACAGACGTTGAACAGGGCCACCAGCCATGCGCTGCGCCAGATATCGCCGTCTTTCGCCATGCGGCCTAACGTACCGAAGAAAGAACTTTTCACCACCTGCGCCGGGCGCGTTTCCGGCAACTGCCATGCGGCATAGGCCAGCAGCAAGGCAGCCAACGCCGCCAGCCCGGCGAACACCCCCTGGTAACCCCAGTAATGGGTCAACAGGGCACCGCTTAGCACCCCCACCGCAGGGCTGACAGCCATCGCAATCCCCATCACGGAAAACACGCGCGCCAGCTCATAGCCGTCGAACCGGTCGCGAATGGCGGTCTGAGTACCTACGGAGCCCACCGCCGCGCCAAACGCCGCCAGCACCCTGGCCGCCAACAACAGGGTAAAGCCGGTGCTGAAAATGGCGATGATCGACGCCAGCAGATACAGCGCCAGACCGGCCAAAATGGTGGGGCGCCGGCCGATCACGTCACACAAACGGCCCCAAACGACGACCCCGAATGCGAAAGCGAAAAAGTAACAGGACAGGGTTTGCGCCGCGGCCTGCGCGCTGACGTGAAAACCGTCGGCAATATGCGTGAGCGCCGGGCTATAGATCGTTTCCACAATCTGGGGAAACATCATCATCAGTGTCGCCAGGGTAAGGGTCAGTCTGCGTTGCATGGTACATCCCGTCTCCAAAAAGTAAGTAGGCCACAAAGTAGCACCTTCCCCACCCTGACCATTACAATATAAAAGACAAAAAACTTATAAAATCGGACACATTTATGGCATGGCTCAGCGCACAGGACGAATTTGATCCCGATGCTATCAACAATAGCGTGTTAGGCATTGCGGCCGAGCTGGCGCAGCATGATTCCGGGCCGCACTGGCACCACATGGGGCAGTTACTGTTCAGCCAGCGGGGCTGTATGCGCATCACACTCAATGAAAGCATTTGCCTCCTGCCGCCGGCACGCATTGCCTGGATCCCTCCCAAGGTGGTGCACCGCGTTCAGGTTACCGGCGTGGCGGGCTATCGCTCGGTTTATCTCGACAACCAGCGCTACCCTGGCCTTTCGCCCCATCTGGAAGTGCTGTCGGCCTCTTCTTTGCTGCGGGAAGTGCTGGAGCGGATCGCCATCGCCGACTTTGCTACCCAGTGGGAAAGCGGCCCCAGCGCCAATATTCTTGCCGTATGCCTGGACGAAATACGGCATGCGCAGCGCGAACCGACCTTATTGCCGCTGCCCAAGGACCGCCGCTTACGGCAATTGGCCGGCATGGAGGAAGTGCCACCGCTCAATGAGCTGGCGCGCTACAGTGGCGCTTCGCAGAAAACCATCAGCCGCATCTTTCGCAAGGAGACCGGATTGAGCTACCAGCAGTGGCGCCAGCAATGGCGTTTGATCAAAGCCATCGAGCTGCTGGCGGAGGGATACGGCCTGTCAGATATCGCCGGTAAGCTCGAATTTTCCAGCGACAGCGCCTTCTCAACCTTCTTTAAAAATATGACCGGCAGCTCGCCGCGCGCCTATATGCTGATCCGCCGTTAACGGTCCGCCTTCTCTGCCGACAAATAAGGCCCCGCCGCTACCGAATCGCGCAGGATCAGGCTGGCCGGGAAGGTTGGGCGCTTGCTCAGCTCGCCGCCGTCCAGCATCGACACCAGCCGATTGATGGTTTCCTTGATCATGTCGGTTACCGGCATTTTCATGCTGGAGAGCGAAGGGATGGTATAAGGCGCCAGCGGGATGTCATCAAAACCAATCACCGAAACGGCGGACGGCACCGGAATTTGGCGCTCCGTCAACCGCTTGATAGCGCCGATAGCCATCTCGTCGTTGCTGGCGACAATGGCGCTGAAAGCGCTGTCGCTGGCCACCAGCGTATCAACCGCCGCCATGCCGCTTTGCGCATTCCACTTCCCCTCGACAATCAGGGCGCTATTGACGGCAATACCCTGCTCCGCCAACGCGGCTTTATAGCCGGAAAGCCGCTCCAGCCCGGTGGGAGAATCCAGCGAACCGGTGATGAAAGCGATATCGCGATGCCCCTGTTCGATCAGGTGCCCCACTGCCGCCGCGCTGGTGGCGTGCTGATCGCTGAAGATGCAGTAGCTGTCGTTCAGCCTTAACCGACGATTGATCACCAGGATCGGCTGTTTATGCTGGGAAATGATCTCGTCCATTTCCGCGATCGACAGAAAGCGCGGGTAGATGATCACGCCGTCGCAGCGTAGGTCCAACAGGAATTGAATGGCGGCCTTTTCTTCTTCGGCGGTGTGCTTGCCGTCCGCCAGGATCAGTTGGCGGCCGTGCTCTTCCATGATGCGCGCCGACTGGAACATCAGCTCGCTGAAATAGTTGCCGCTGTACAGCGTGTTGGTGACCACCAGCCCGATGGTCTGAGTGGTTTTGGTGGCGAGGTTGCGCGCCAGCAGATTGGGCCGATAGCCGGTCTCGGCGATGGCTTTCTCTACCCGTTCGCGCTTCTCCGGGCCCACATAGCCGCTGCCGGATAACACGCGGGACACCGTCGCTTTCGAAACGCCGGCCCTTTTTGCCACCTCAAGTATTGTTGCCATCTCTGCGCCGTCAAAATCCAGGGTTCCGCGCAGTCTACCCAAGACGCCCCGCCTTTGGAATGTTTTCGCGCCTGCCGCTGCCGCCCTCCCCAGCCTTAAAGTGACTGACTTCACGAAATGAAAAACCAAAAAATCATAATTCTTGCCAGAGTTAAAACAGATCAGCATGATTTTGTGAAACCGGTTTCTTGTGGGCGTTTCATTGAGATGGAACGGCGGATCGCCCAGGCAGTAAAAGTGAGCCTTTGGGCAATCCGAATTCATATCTTAGAGACGATATTCCATGCCGAAGAACTACACAGAGATCTCGCACGCCATCGTGGATGCGTTGGGCGGCCGCGCGAACGTCGAAGCCGTTACGCACTGCATGACCCGCCTGCGATTCGTGGTGAAAGACAAGGCGCTGATCGACACGCCAAGACTCAAAGCGATTAGCGGCGTGATGGGCGTGGTGCACAGCGGCGAGCAGTGCCAGGTGATCATCGGCAACGAAGTGTCGAAAGCCTATCAGGCGGTGCTGGCACTCGGCATGCCGGGTAACGCCCCCGCAGCCGCACCGGCAAAGCGTAAAATCACCCTGAAAAGCATTGGCGCCGGCATCCTCGACGCGCTGGTCGGCACCATGTCGCCGCTGATCCCGGCCATCATCGGCGGTTCGATGGTGAAGCTGCTGGCGATGATGCTGGATATGGCCGGCGTGTTCGAAAAAGGCTCGTCGACGCTGATCATCCTCAACGTGATTGGCGACGGCGCGTTCTTCTTCCTGCCGGTGATGGTCGCCGCGTCGGCCGCCCTTAAATTCAAAACCAACATGTCGCTGGCGATCGCCATTGCCGGTGTGCTGTTGCACCCTAATTTTATCGACTTAATGGCCAAGGCGGCGCAGGGCCAGGCGGTGGAGTTCGCCTACATTCCGGTGACGGCGGTGAAATACACCTACACGGTGATCCCGGCGCTGGTGATGACCTGGATCCTGTCGTATATCGAACGATGGGTCGATCGCATCACCCCGGCGGTAACCAAGAACTTCCTTAAGCCGATGCTGATTGTGCTGATCGCCGCGCCGATCGCCATTGTGTTGATCGGCCCGCTGGGCATCTGGATCGGCAGCGGTATCTCGGCGCTGGTGTACACCGTGCATGGCTATTTGGGCTGGCTTTCCGTCGCCATTATGGGGGCGATTTGGCCGCTGCTGGTAATGACCGGCATGCACCGCATCTTCACCCCGACCATCATTCAGACCATCGCCGAAACCGGCAAAGAGGGCATGGTGATGCCTTCGGAGATTGGCGCCAACCTGTCGCTCGGCGGCTCTTCGCTGGCGGTGGCATTCAAAACCAAGAACCGCGAGCTGCGCCAGACCGCCTTGGCCGCCGCCGCTTCCGCCATTGTGGCGGGCATTTCCGAACCGGCGCTGTACGGCGTGGCGGTGCGGCTCAAACGCCCATTAATCGCCAGCCTGATCAGCGGCTTTATCTGCGGCGCCGTCGCCGGCATTGGCGGATTAGCCAGCCATTCGATGGCTTCGCCCGGCCTGTTCACCAGCGTGCAGTTCTTTGACCCGTCGAACCCGATGAGCATTGTCTGGGTCGGCGGCGTGATGGTGCTTTCCGTGGTGTTGTCTTTCGTGCTCACGCTGCTGTTGGGCTTTGAAGACATTCCGGAAAGCGAAGAGGCCACAACGACAACCGCGCCTGCGGCCAATACCGCTAACGCTACCCATTAACACACTATTTTTTACCCTACATAATTGGTGTTGCATCACGGCGGCAAGGCCGTACATCCCCAGGAGCTTAGTCAGCTAAGTGACTGGGGTGTGCGACAAATCTGTCAGGAACAGATTTGAACGCTGCTTGCAGCGGCCCCGAAGGGGCAAGACCCACGGATGGGTCTTGTAACGCAGCCAACACAGATGCAACTTCAAGTATGACGGGTAATTGAGGATTTCATGTCTGATTCAACTTTCCCGCAAGGGTTTTTATGGGGCGGCGCCTTGGCCGCCAACCAGTCGGAAGGGGGCTATCGCGAGGGTGGCAAAGGGCTGACCACGGTTGACATGATCCCGCATGGCCCCAACCGCATGCCGGTAAAGCTTGGCCTGGAGAAGCGCTTTACCCTGCGCGAAGACGAGTTTTACCCCAGCCACGACGCGATTGATTTTTACCACCGCTACCGCGATGACATCGCGCTGATGGCGGAGATGGGCTTTAGCGTGTTCCGCACCTCCATTGCCTGGAGCCGGATTTACCCGAACGGCGACGAGCTGACGCCCAACCCGGAAGGCATCGCCTTCTACCGCAGCCTGTTCGAAGAGTGCCGCAAATACGGCATCGAACCGCTGGTGACGCTGTGCCATTTCGACGTGCCGATGCACCTGGTAACCGAATACGGCTCCTGGCGCAGCCGCAAAATGGTGGAGTTTTTCACCCGCTATGCCCGCACCTGCTTCGAAGCCTTCGACGGGCTGGTGAAGTATTGGCTCACCTTCAACGAGATCAACATTGTGCTGCACAGCCCGTTCTCCGGCGCAGGATTGGTGTTTGAGGCCGGCGAGAACCCCGAGCAGGTAAAATACCAGGCCGTACACCACGAGCTGGTGGCCAGTGCGCTGGCAACCCGCATCGCCCACGAGGTGAACCCCGCCAACCAGGTGGGCTGCATGCTGGCGGGCGGCAATTTTTACCCCTGGTCCAGCAAGCCGGAAGACGTGTGGGCCGCGCTGGAGAAAGACCGCGAGAACCTGTTCTTTATCGACGTGCAGGCCCGTGGCGCCTACCCTGCTTACTCTGCCCGGGTGTTCCGCGAGAAAGGCGTGGGCATTGCGATGGAGGAAGGTGACGCCGAGATCCTGAAGAACACCGTCGATTTTGTCTCCTTCAGCTATTACGCCTCGCGCTGCGCGTCTGCCGATATGAACGACAACAACAGCAGCGCCGCCAACGTGGTGAAATCCCTGACCAACCCGCATATCCCGCGCAGCGACTGGGGCTGGGGCATCGACCCGTTGGGTTTGCGCATCACCATGAACATGATGTACGACCGTTACCAAAAGCCGCTGTTCCTGGTGGAAAACGGCCTGGGCGCGCATGACGAGTTCAACGCCGACGGCGAGATAGCCGACGATTACCGCATCAGCTACCTGCGGGAGCACATCCGCGCCATGGCCGACGCCATCGCCGACGGCGTGCCGGTGATCGGCTACACCACCTGGGGCTGCATTGACCTGGTGGCGGCCTCAACCGGAGAAATGAGCAAACGCTACGGCCTGGTTTACGTCGACCGCGACGACAACGGCAACGGTACCCTCGCCCGCACGCGCAAGAAATCCTTCTGGTGGTACAAGCAGGTGATTGCCAGTAATGGGGCGGATTTGGGGTGATGGGGTTGGGTGCGATAAGGGCGATTGTTGCGAGCCGAACAGGCAGAAGGGCTTTGTCACGGCCTGATGCTGTTCGGTGAACTTATGCAAAAGAACCCGCAATCCGACGACACCCAGTGGGAACAGCTGAATCACTACCTCAACGCGGCGGCTCACTTAGTACCGGCATTGTGTAACCTCTATGGCCGTGCGCTGCGGGAGATGGAGTGCCAGAGCTGATAAGTTAAAATAAAAGCCAAAATAAATAATAAGAACGGTATTAGTTTTGTGCCGTTCTTATCACTCCGGTAAATCTCATAGATCTGACTGACACATCACGATAAACACATTCACGAAGGTAGGCATTTCCCCCGTGGCCTGGCATAGTTAACGCATTCGATAAATCGATGAGTTAACTGCTGGATAACCACGCATGGCCGCTGGCAGTACGCAAACGCATTGATCAGAATCCGTTCTGCAATGAGGGAAATGTTTTGGCGACTAAAATAGAGACGTTATCTTCGAAAGAAGCGGTTTTAAAAGCCATCGAAGAATATAAAGCGTTGGGTTGTGATGCTCTGCTGGAAAAATACAACGTCAAACGAATTAAAAAATGTGAACTCCTTTATAATAACGAAAAGTACGATATCAGAGTCATCGTCGCGGCCGCTTATGTTTACCAGTTCGTAACACCATTCGAAAAAATAAAATCTAACAGCGGTGCTAAGATTGCGATCCAAGCACTTAAAAACCTCGGTTTCGAGATCATCGAAACACCTCACCCTATTGAGCATTTAGTAAAAGGTAGGCTTTACACGCGTAAAGAGCTTATCGACCTCTATGGTGGGCAACTGCAGGGCGGTATCTGGACACCCACTGAGTTCCCCGTCATCTTCATCTTTACCGGTGAGAGCGGCGAGGCTTATGGCTACAAAGACGGTTGGTCTGCTGATGGCAGTTTCTCCTATACCGGAGAAGGCCAGAAAGGCCCAATGGAGTTTATTCGGGGCAATAAGGCCATCCGCGACCACAAAGAGAATGGCGAAGACATCTTCTTATTTGAAGATAATAAAAAAGATAAGGGCGTAAGATTTATTGGCATGTTTGAATGTGATACTTGGGATTACATTCAATGCTTAGACTTCGAAAAAAAGGATATGCGGCAGGGTATAGTTTTTAATTTATTCCCGGTATCTTCTGCTCGCGAAGTTGATAATGATATCAATACTTCAGAAGTCGCTTCGAAGAAAGAAACGCTCGAGCAGCTACGTGCCAAGGCCATAAAATCATCCATGATGACGGGCCAGCGTAAAGAAAGTGACTGCAAGAATTCTTGGTTCAAGCGCAGCGAGGACGTGAAAAAATACGTACTGCAACGCGCCAATGGCATCTGTGAGTCATGCGATAAACCGGCTCCGTTCATGAAAAAGAATGGCGAACTCTACCTGGAGCCTCACCACACAAAACGCCTGGCCGATGAAGGCCCCGATCACCCTCAGTGGGTCGGCGCTATCTGCCCTACCTGCCACCGCCGGATCCATAGTGGGGTTGATGGGAAAGCGCTGAACCAGACTTTGATGGTGAAGTTGGAGCTGAAAGAGGCTGATTTTAAATAGCTGTTGTTTAAAAACTATTTGAGTAGAAGTGTTTCGAAGAGGATATTTAAAGCAATAAGCCTAGAGTTCTTGAACGTTGAATCGTTAGCTCTCGCGTGTATGATAAAATTCGCTGTGTGATAGATACCATTTGTTAATGGCATGAGTGGGCTCTGATAGGAGAGTAAAATGGCATTAGATCTGAGTAATACTTTGGTTATTGGTATAAGTGCTACCGCACTGTTTGATATGAGCGAGTCGGATCGTATTTTTCAAGAGACATCGGTAACAGATCCCGATAGTGCAATTGAGCAATATCGAGCCTATATGCTAGAACACGAAAATGAACCACTTGAGCCCGGGACTGGCTATCCATTAATCAAAGCATTACTTGGGCTAAACCAGTATAAGCAAGCCGAGGATAAATCACCGTTAGTAGAAGTCGTTGTTATGTCTCGTAATAGCCCAGAAACCGGTATTCGTGTATTAAACACCATTCGTCACGATAAGCTGAACATCTCGCGTTCGGCCTTCACCGCCGGAGAAACGGTTGCCGATTACTTAGATGCATTTGATGTAGACCTTTTTCTGACTACAAATGTTGCTGATGCACAGAAGGTAATTGACTCTTGTTTCTGTGCTGCAGCCATTTTGAAAGATCCTCCTGCAGATGCTCCAGAGATCCCTGAGGGCCAGGTCAGAATTGCCTTCGATGGAGATGCCGTGCTTTTTTCAGATGAGAGTGAATTGGTCTATAAAACACAAGGGATGGCAGCATTTCACGCTCAAGAGAATGCACAACAAGACATCCCTATGGGGGAAGGACCGTATGCTACATTACTCAAAAAGTTGGCAAAACTTCAGGAGAGGCTACCTATAAGAATGGAATACTCCCCAATACGTATTGCTTTAGTCACTGCAAGAAATTCCCCATCAGAGATGAGAGTGATTAAAACGCTACGAAAATGGGGCGTTTACGTTGACGAAGCATTTTTTCTCGGCGGGGTTGGAAAAGATAAAGTTTTAAAAGCATTCAGGCCACATATCTTTTTTGATGATCAAGATGTTCATTTGGATACCGCAGCGAAGCTTGTACCTTCAGGTAAAGTGCCTTATGCAAGCAATTCAGGGCTTTATTTAGCATTAGATACTAAGAGTTGATATGATCACGCGGGCAAATACTGATAAATCATTCGGCACAGAGCCTCTATATTTAGAGTAATGTGATTTGTGATCATCCCTCGTTCGCATATCATATTATCCCCCAGCCAACCGCGCACACTGCTGCCGTATACCATCAAAAATGCATGCTACTAGTTCCGGTGGGAACGAAGCAGGCAGCAGCCCTGTTACACGCTCAATAACTCCCGGAGTATCCGCCAGCAGCTCTTCAATAATGGATTCAACCTCATGCTGGCCTAACCCGGTCATTTCACCGTGTTTTATCCAGTGGCGGCGTCGGATCTGGCTAATGTGGTAATAGTTACTGCTCCCGCGAACGGCCATCGCCAGTTTGCACTTCTGCCAGGCTATCTGGCTATTCCCCGGGCCAATCACTGGCCAAGCGGATAACACATCGTACAGGGGCGTCAGGTGGTAACGATTTTGCGGTAAATGCGCAAGACTGAAATTCTTTGCGTGACCATCGGTCGCGGCCAGTAGCCAAAAAATAATCTGCGCTTTAAAGAAGTGCCTGCGATCTGTTTCAGCCTGATCCGAGCGACTCAGAACTTCCATAATATCTGTAATACCGGGGCCACCGTCTGACTGATACTTCTTCAGCGGCGACATGCCCAGTGCCTGGCACATATCCTCTTGCGGCAGGCGAATCCACCACTGCCTATCACTCGATAGCTTCCTGTCAAAACGCTCAACGATGAGTGCCTTTTGATCTTCAAATTGCGCTATAGCCGTTCTTGCGACAGGCACACCATAGTGCTCAAGTATGAGAGAGCAGAGCCACTCATTCTCGATGGATGTACTCATATCAGCCCGCATATTTCCCACCAGCCCCAGCGCTAATTTGAAAATATGCGTGGTCGGCGTATTTCCCTCAGGTAAACACCACTGGTCGTCGTGCCACAACAGCGCTGTTTTTTCTTGAGCGCCGGCGATAGATAAGCGTAGATCGTCATCCTGACCCTGTCGCCCCGGTAACATCGTGGCAGTATTGCGGAGCATTTCGGCAATTTGCGCCTCTGAAAGCGGGCGCTGCCTGATGGAAAATATATGAGTGGGTTGTTCATCAATATCAAGAAGTTGTATGGCGCCCACACAGTCGCGGCCCAGTTCAGTCAGTAAATCAAAGGGATCAAGGCTTTCGGCATGATAACGCATTGCCAGACGTCGACGGATCCCCTCGCTATCCGGCAGCAGGTTATCGAAATAATCGCGCACGACGTTGCCACGATAAGGCTGATTCCCCGGTGTGAACGGCAACGAAAGCGACAAAGGCCTCCCCTGACTATCAGCAATCCAGTCAGGGTGATATTCCAGCCGATCTTCACCTTTATGCTTTTCCCAGTATCCCACCGGAATACCGTTCATCCAGATAGCTAAGCGTTGTTGCGAACGACGCATCTCGTCACCACTGTTCCCGCCTGGCGGGTGAGTTTTTATGTTCGGCAGAGGCTTCCTCGGTTTCACATCCAGGAGAGGTCAGCTCTGATGAAAACACCATTTCAATACCCAGCACATTAAACACCCTAAACAGACGTTCCAGGCTGGCTGATGCAGGGTTTGACTCCAGGCGTGCATAGGTCTGCTGGGTGACACCCAACCTCTCAGAGACGTCTTTTTGCGTCAGGCCTTTTGCTTTACGAAAACCCACCAGTAAAGGACGTAGCTGGCTTAGTGTTTTTAACGGATAGACGGTATTCATAGATAGCGGCTCGCTGCCTTATCGCTGTGTACAGATTATAAGCTGTATTATTCACATTACACCCCATAAGCTGTAAATGCAAAATACAGCTTATAGGGTGTTTTGCTATAAATACAGCCTAAAGGCTGTTAGCTAAGCTAAATTTATGCCGAAAAAAAATCCACGCCGAAGCGTGGATTGAATTTCATAAGCAAGACCGGGCATCACCTTATTCGAAGTGAACTTCAGGGTTATCTGCCAGTGACACGAAATTCTTCGTATTTTTATCCAGCGTGCGGATCTCGCCACTTTCGATGTCGTACACCCAGCCGTGCAGACGCAGGCCGTTGTTGCGCAGGCCCACGGCAACGGAGGGGTGAGTCTTAATGTTATTAAGCTGGGCGATAACGTTCTCTTCGACCATAGCGTTAACTTTGTCGATTTCGTTATCCCACGTTTTCTTCTCTACCACCGCTTTGGCCGCGTCCGCATAGTGCAGCCAGTGGGCCACAGCAGGCATCGGGTCAAGGCACTGGCAAGAAGCTATCGCCTTCATGGCGCCGCAGTTCGAGTGGCCGCAAATCACGATATCCGTAACGCCCAGTGCCACCACTGCGTATTCGATGGTCGCAGACACCCCGCCCGGTTCCGGGCCAAAGGAAGGAACGATGTTGCCTGCGTTACGGATAACGAAAAGCTGCCCCGGATCTTGCTGAGTCACAAGCTCGGGTACCAGGCGACTGTCAGAACACGAAATAAAAAGCGCTTTAGGGTTCTGGCTGGAGGCAAGGCTGCGGAAGAGTTCCTTACGCTGTGGGAAAATCTCTTTCTGGAAGCTGAGGAAACCTTCAATGATATGTTGCATAACACGCTCTCTGGATCGGTAGTATCGATAACATGATAATCATCACTCCCGGTTAGTCCAGTATCTCTTGGATGGAAATGAGCTTTGAAGGGGCTTCGGAACGTGCCTGCAAAAGTGGCAATAACGGGATGCAACAATCCGTTGATGGATGAGTTGGGTTAGATAGGGAAAACTCGCGGGGCTGGATTTCAGGCACAAAAAAACCACCTCTCGGTGGTTTCTTGTTCGCGCTGTACTAATGGTGCAAGGCTGCACCGTGATTATCCGCGTAACCAACTGAAATAATTGAAGTTTAAAAATAAGAGAATCGAAACATATACTCACATGTATACTCAACGCGATTCTCTGAGGTCTTAACTAGCTCAAAAATTACTCTTCATCGTCTTCCACAGGTTCTAACGCGTCAAGCGCGACTCGCACCATCGCAATAGAACCAATACGGATAAAAGCATCTTCTCCATCTATGTCGGTTAACTGATACCGCTCGGTTGATTCCGGCTCTGATTCAAGAATGTCAAAAAATGCATTCAACTGACCGATATCGCCATCACTTTCGTCCTCGGACTCATCTGGCTCACAGTAAAGCTCAATAACCGGACCACCATTCACCATGGTGATATGGACATTCCCATATCTTTCTTTATTTGCCTCTTCATCAGGGATAGGTGGAAAACCATCAAACAAGAATTGGTGGAAAATAACCTCTCGGGCATTTAAGGCATAACGATGCTGTTCAGAGTCAAAAACAAAGAAATGCTCATAATCAGGCGCTGCTCTTTCCTGAAAGTATGAGTAAAAACGACGCTTATCAGCCGGGGAAATGGGTAACAGCAAATAATCTTGCTGCCCTCGTAACCAGAGTTTCACCGTCCAAATGCAGCCATCCATTTCAATACCACTAGCGGCGATGCTTTCCAGATCATCATCACTACGGCTACTTTGATTGCGCACTTTTTGCAATATAGTATCGTTACCAGGAAAAACTGCATTCAATGGTTTCTTTAAGACAGCGCTTATCGCTTGCGCCAGCCCTAACTTGGCCGCAACTTTCCCTGTCTCGATACGTTGGATCTGTTGTTGGCTGGTACCAACCATATCCGCCAATTCACGCTGAGTGATTGATAGTTGAGTACGAAGTTCTTTAATTTTGTTTTGCATGATGCCCTCCCCACTTACCAAGAAGTAATGGATATCATTAAAACACAACAAAGAGTAAAAAACACGAAAATGAGTTTTTAGTTAGTGGGAAATACTCGCTAATGTGAAGAGCATCTCTTCAACGTTCTTCTTTGGTATGCCAGAGATCCACGATATAGATGTCATTGTCACGAAGTTCGTAGTGAACCTCGTAATCATCAAACAACACTTTTCGGACTTCGCGAGGTTCATACCGAGTCTGCTGTACGCCAATTGCCGGATGCGCTGTAAGACCAGCACAACCAGTAATCAGACGCTCCAATACGTCATCGGCGTGCTGGCGGTTGTACTGAAGGGCGAAACGGTAGATACGCTCCAGGTCATCCTGAGCTTTAAGCGTCCAGTAAATTTCCATTTATCAGGATTTCTTTAAGCGATTAGCAAAATCCACCACGTCCGAGTGGCTCACTACGCGACCGGCATCCACATCCGCAAGACCGGCCTGGATGCTCTGGTGACGCCGTTCTCTTTCGGCCAGCATACTGGTCAACGCTTCTTTAATAATCCAGCTCTTAGAACGATCCAACTCAATTGCCAGATTCTCAACAGCAGCAGCCAATTCAACGGGTATCTGTGCGCTGATGGTTTGTTTAGTAAGCGAACCCATAGGGATTATCTCCTTCAATAACATTTAATAACTCCTATTAAGATTAGCATAGAGGTGCCTATAAAAACATCACATCTCATTTCGCAGGCAACATCCCCAGAAAGTGCTTTGCCACAATGTCATTCATCTTCTCCACCAGATCCAGACGCTTAAACGTGATATGCCCGCTGCCCTTCTGAAAGTAGCGAATAGTGAACAACTCATCTTCGAAAATTTGCTGATGCGGATTGTCGCGCACAAAATCCATAAACCGGATAGAGACATCATGCCGGTTATCGGGAATGGTCTTCCCATCCAGCAGGTAGAACATCCGTTCCAGATCGGCAAGCTGATCGCGCCGCCAGCCCCAATTCAGGCTGTAGCCCCATCGGTCGTGCTTCACCAGATTGTTGATGATGATCTTCTTGTCGAAACAACAAGGATTGTTGGTTTTATAGTCCCAGCTTAGTCCCTTGAATACGTTGATAATCCCACGTTCGAAAACATCCTGTTTATTGTGGTGGAGTTGTTCAAAGGTACTCAGGATGTTGGCTTCACTGATGGCTGGAAGATCGCCCTCTTCGAGGTTTTTAGCCCACTGGCTGCGGGCTTCGGCATCCATCAGAGTCAACATCCCGGACTTCAGCATGAGATCGCGCCAGATACTGCGATCGATATTGCGGGTAATCACCGGCATCGCTTTATCTACTGGTTGCATCAGCCAACAGTCAAAGGAATGGCCCTGGCGCATCGCCCAATGCTCCGCCACATCACCACCGATGCTGGAGGTTAGCCGTGAGATATCATCAAGCTTATGGATCAGGATTTCTATCAAGCTCAGCGCAGCATCACGTCCTGTGACGATGCGTTCGATACTGGTTGAGCAAATTAGCTCATTATGGTCAGTTAAGACTTCAGCTTCTGTTTGCATGATTTTTGTCCGTATAAAAGCAAACTCGCCTGCCGGGAGTGGCAGGCGCATTATGCAATGAGTAAATAAGGAAGACAGATCGGGAATGTAATTCGGGAAGGAGGCTCGCAAGATTCAGCGTGTCGAAAGATTATGGCCTTTGTAGTGGTCAAGTAATATTGGCCACGGTTTTACAGTAAAAACGGTATCTGTTCTCTGATTCTTCCGGCGTCAGTCC
>NZ_JBXALO010000005.1:0-443054 GCF_058799515.1 Serratia sp. GW822-FHT06D09 | reverse complement strand
ATGCCGAACTCAGAAGTGAAACGCCGTAGCGCCGATGGTAGTGTGGGGTCTCCCCATGCGAGAGTAGGACACTGCCAGGCATCAAACAAACGTTATCAGCCTGACAACTGGTAATAAGCAGGATCGCCAAGCGCGGTTTTGCCCACATCGAAAGATGTGACGTAAAAGAATCGGTGGAGCGGTAGTTCAGTTGGTTAGAATACCTGCCTGTCACGCAGGGGGTCGCGGGTTCGAGCCCCGTCCGTTCCGCCACTTATTTGATAAGCCCTGAGTCTATGACTCAGGGCTTTTTCATATGCAAAATTCAAGAAAAGCCAAATCACTACGTGATTTATGCGGTGAAAATCTGCTTTTATAAATCATTGTCTGAATTGTGCACCAATATAAAGAATAATATACCCGGCAATGTTATTCTCGCCGGGTAGTCTTTTTCTTTATCGTTATTTGATATTCTGACGGGCCAGTTCCAGTTGAATATCTTTATCCAGGTTGGCGACCCAGCGGTTATAATTCGGGTGAATATTTCCGCCTTTGGCATCCATATTACTGCTGGCAATATACTTAATCTGATAACTATTCGAATTGTAATTTATACGAATATCGGCGCTATGGCCACGCAGTAAGATCTTGCCATCGATCACACCGTCACTGACTGGGTTCATGATCCAACCACGGTTAAGCCCTGCGGCGAGAATGGCCTGACGCACCTGTGCATTACTGTGGCTACCTGCAACGTTTTGACTGACGTTTTTTACTGGCGCAGTGCCTGCACAGCCGCTGACCAGAATCGCTGCGAATACACCAGTTAAAATGAGTTTTAAAGGTTTCATACTCTTTTCCATGAGTGTTCGTTATTAAGATGTGTAATATTCATACATGAGATGTTATGTATGCTTACCCTCAATAAGATACTCCTCCGGGAGATTTTCGACAAATATTGCAGCTTTTCATTGTGATAATTCCCTCTGCGCTCAAGTCTCACGGTGTTATGTCGATAAATAACTCTAATCGGTTAATCGCGCATTTCAACTAAAAATAGGAATTTTGGGAATGCAATCCAGGATTAAATATAATAGATTTAGCCACGGAACTTTTCTGACCGGTAATACCATTAATGGCGGGCGACATGAATATACTCAGTTGGTGGGCAATGGCTCCCGATCGTGGAACGCGTGAAGCATGGCGTCAATGGTCATCAGATGACTTTCTTGCCTCCGATTATCAGGGCTCGTTGCCTGCCTGTTCTCATATCCCCATGATGTCGCTGCGCCGAATGAGCGCCGGAACGCGTTTGGCAGTAGAAAGCGGGCTGATCTTATTGAAGGACTATCGGGCAGATATGGCGATCTTCACCAGTCGGCATGGTGAGCTGGAGCGGACGCACAAGATTCTTCAACATCTGCATCAGGAACAACCGCTATCGCCAACGGATTTTGCCATGTCGGTGCATAACACGGCGGCGGGATGGTTAACGATTATAGCGAAGAATACCTTGCCAACCACCTCGTTGGCTGCCGGCGAGGACAGTTTTCAGCAGGGCATGATAGAGGCTCAGGCCTTGTTAGCTACGGGCAGTGCGCAGCGGGTGTTATTAATTGATTTCGACGGTACCGTACCGGATGTCTACCGGCCTTTCGCGCCAGAAAATACATTCCCTTATGCCGTCGCCCTGTTGCTGGAAAACGGTGGCTCGTTACACTGCAAGGTTGCTGAATCGGCGCAGGTTGAGGCTAGCCGTCGGGAACCACAGAGTCTGGCATTTTTGCGCGGTTGGCTTGGCGCTGATGATGCATTCACGGTCCCCGGCCAACGGCATGACTGGGTGTGGGGACGCTGATGGAAAATGCGATGCCTGCAGAAAATACGCCGGAACAATCCTCATGGTTTAACCGTTGTTGGCGGGTGATAGCTACGGGTTTTTGTTTCTCGTTGTTTGGCCTGGGCGGTCTGTTATTGTCCGGTGTTTGGTTTAATCTTATGCGTCTTGCAGTGCGTGATCCTGCTCGTCGCAACCAACTGACGCAAAGTTCTATCCGCCACAGTTTCCGTTTCTTCCTGGCTACCACGAGGTTTTTCGGCGTACTGGACTACCATTTCGACAATGCGGAGCGCTTTCGCGAAGATCGCGGTTGTTTGGTGATCGCCAATCATCCCAGCCTGTTGGATTACGTGTTATTGGCTTCGCAAATGCCACGTTGCGACTGCATAGTGAAAGAGGCTTTGCTGAGCAATGTGTTTGTCAGCGGAGTGATCAAGGCCGCCGGATATCTGGCCAATGCGCAGTCGGATATATTGTTGGAACAGTGCGGACAAAGGCTGGCTGCCGGGGGGACAATCTTAATCTTCCCGGAAGGCACCCGCACCACACCAGGCAAGGCTCTGGCACTGCAGCGAGGAGCGGCCAATATTGCGCTGCGCGGTCAATGTAGCATCCGCATTGTGCATATCCACTGTCACCCCCCTATGCTGACGAAGCAAGGCAAATGGTATAAGATCCCGGCGGTAAAACCGCAATTCCGGATCACCGTTCAGGATAAGATCGACACCCGCGCATTCATTCATGCAAATGATGTTTCGCCCGCCCTTGCGGCAAGAAGATTAACCCAGCATTTAACTGACGCTTTACAGTCAGAACCTATAAATAATGAGAAATAGCGTAATGAATTTATTGAGCACCGAAATCAAGCAATTGATCATTGATACGCTCAATCTTGAAGGTATGACACCGGAGGAGATTGACGCCGAAGCGCCGCTGTTTGGTGATGGACTGGGTCTGGACTCCATTGATGCATTGGAACTGGGGCTGGCTTTAAAGAACCGTTACGGCGTAGTGCTGTCGGCTGAAAGCCAGGATATGCGCCAACACTTTTATTCCGTGGAAACGCTGGCGAAGTTTGTTTCTGCACAGCGTAGCCAATAAGGGGTTTTCATGGATAAGCAAGAAATTTACCTGCAAATTCAGGCGCTGCTGGTCAAACTGTTCGAGCTGGACGCCGATGACATCAAGCCAGAGTCCCGTTTGTACGAAGAGCTGGAGCTAGACAGCATCGATGCGGTGGATCTGGTAGTGCACCTGCAGAAAACGACCGGCAAAAAGATCAAACCGGAAATGTTCAAGTCGGTGCGAACCGTACAAGACGTGGTTGACGCCATTGATGAACTGCTGAAGTCAGAAAGCTAAGGCTGCGGGCTAAGGTGGAGAGTCGTTGGCTGACCCCGATGTTGCGGTTGCTGCAGGGCGCAGTATGGCTGGTGCTGTTGCTGTATCCGCTGGCGGTTTGGGTCGGCCTGACGCATTGGGGAACCGCTCTCCTGGCACCGTTATTGGTGGGAGTCTTTAGCTTGCGCCTGCTGATGTTGCGCGGGAAACTGCGCCAACAAATGTGGCTGGGAAAAGCCTTGGCCCTAGTGGGCATCTTGCTGGCGCTCGCCAGTTGGGCGTTAAAGCAGAGCCACTGGTTGCTGTACTACCCGGTGCTGGTCAACGCAATACTGCTGCTGCTGTTTGCCTACTCGCTGTTTGCCCCGCCTACGGTGGTGGAGCGATTGGCCCGTATAACGGAACCGCAGTTGGACGCTGCCGGCATTGCTTATACTCGCCGGGTGACTCAGGTGTGGTGCGGGTTCTTTATTGTTAACGGTGCGATAGCGCTGACAACCTGTCTGTCCGGTGATATCACACTCTGGACGCTGTATAACGGCGGCATCAGCTATCTGCTGATGGGGGCATTAATGGGTATTGAATGGATAGTCAGGAAAAGGATCCGGCACGCCTGAGTTTGCCAATGAACCGCTGGCTCAGCACGCAACGCGATGATTCGGTGCCGATCGCCTGGCGTGGCGATCAGCTATTCTGTCTCGGCCAATTTCGCCGTGACGTTGCCGCATTGGCCGCGATACTGGCGAGTAGGGAAGAGCACCGCTGGGCGCTGTGCTTTGATGATAGCTATCGCTTTGCCGTCGCCTTGCTGGCGTCGTTGTATGCCGGCAGGCTGCCGGTGATTTTTGGTCACCAGCGAGAAGCTATCCTCAAAGAGCAACGAGCGGATTACGATGCGCTACTGACCGATTTGCCTCTCGATCCTGGCGTGCCCGTTTTGACGGTGCGCGAGGGCGGTTGTGAGGATATCGCGCTACCCGCCTGGCCTCAGGATCCTCGTTTTATTCTTTACACTTCCGGCTCGACCGGCCAACCGCAGGCTGTGTACAAATCCGTCGCCTGCATGGACCGTGAAAGCGAACTGTTGGCTGCCGCTTTTGGTGACGTCTTGCGAGGATGCTGCGTCGTCGCATCGGTATCCCATCAGCATATGTATGGCCTGAGCTTCCGGCTGTTTCTGCCGCTGGCTTTAGGGCTGCCGTTTGATGCGCAGTTGACGCAATACCAAGAGCAGTTGATTGCCCGACATCAGGGCCGGCGTTTGGTGTTTGTCAGCAGCCCGGCATGGCTCAAGCGTTTGGATAATCGTTTGACGCTCGCCGAGTGCGTGGAGGTTTTTTCCGCCGGCGGCCCGTTATCCGAGGTGGAAGCACAGCTTGCCCGGCAAATGCTGGGGGTATTGCCACTGGAAATCTACGGTACCACGGAAACCGGTTCACTGGCCTGGCGCAGGCAAAATCGGGACATTGCCCTGTGGCAGCCGTTTGCTTGCGTCAGGTTAAAGGTGGATTCAGACAATCGGATTGAGGTTATGTCACCCCTGATACCTGACACGGGTAAAACGTTGCTGAGCGACATTATCGAACTGGCGCCGGATGGTCGACAATTCCAGTTAAATGGCCGCGCCGACCGCATTATCAAGCTGGAAGAGAAACGGTTGTCGTTAACCGAGGTGGAACGTCGCTTGGTGGCCTTGCCGGAGGTTGCCGATGCTGCCGTGCTAACGCAGCAGCAAAGAGGGCGCATGCTGCTGGTGGCCGTTGTCGTGCTATCTCCGTACGGCGAGCTCCGCCGACAAAGCTTGTCCGAAGGGGCTTTTACCCGTGAACTGCACCAGGCGCTGCGAGGCTGGCTGGAGCCAGTGGCTCTGCCGCGCAGTTGGCGCATTATCGATGCCATTCCGCTTAATCCTCAGGGCAAGCGCGCCTATGCTGAGCTACAGGAGCTGTTCTTATGATGCAACCTGAGGTGCTGCAACAGCAGGTGAGCGATGCCACCCATGCCAGCCTGCAGCTGCATTTGCCCGCTGAACTGTTTTGGTTTCGCGGCCACTTTCCGCAGCATCCAATCCTGCCGGGGGTCACGCAACTGAACTGGGTCATGCAGTATGCCCGTCAGCTGCTGGCTATCGAGGCCGGATTCAAAGGGATCGAGGTGGTCAAGTTTCAACAACCGTTACTGCCGGGGCAAAGGGTGTTACTGCAACTCGAATGGCAACCGGAACGGCACAAGCTGTTGTTCAGCTATCGCGTCGGTGAGGCGATCGCCAGCAGCGGCAAGATCTCGTTATGTCAGTAAGTGCCCCTTTTTCCCCCTGTCTTCTTATCCCTTGTTTTAATCACGGGCAGATGATGGCCGCGGTACTGACATCGTTGGCGGGTTATGGCCTGCCTTGCCTGGTGGTGGACGACGGCAGCGCTGCTGCCACCGCCGAAACGCTACAGCGGCTGGCCGCCGAACGGCCCTGGGTTAGCCTGTTGCGGTTGGAAAAAAACCAGGGGAAGGGCGCAGCGGTCATCGCCGGTCTGCAATTGGCTCAGCGACAGGGCTACAGCCATGCTTTGCAGGTGGATGCCGACGGTCAGCATCAACTGAGTGATATACCGGCCATGATTGCCGAAGCGCGCGCTCACCCGAACTGTCTGATTTCCGGCCGGCCAATCTATGACAGCTCGGTACCCAAAGCGCGCCTGTATGGGCGTTACGTCACCCACGTCTGGGTGTGGATCGAAACCCTGTCGCTGTCATTAAAGGACAGCATGTGCGGTTTCCGCGTTTACCCGGTAGCGCCGACGCTGGCGTTGACGGCGCGCCAACCGCTTGGCAAACGCATGGATTTCGATACCGAAGTGATGGTCCGGCTGTATTGGCAGGGGGTGCAAAGCCGTTTCTTGCCGACGCGGGTTACTTACCCGGTCGATGGCGTTTCGCATTTCGATGCGCTGCGCGATAACTTGCGTATTTCCTGGATGCACACCCGGTTGTTTTTCGGCATGTTGCCGCGGATTCCGCGTTTACTGCGTCAACGCCAACGGGCGAAGAAAGCGCAGCATTGGTCAGCAACTCAGGAGCGTCATGGCCTGTGGGGGATTCGGCTTATGCTGAAGGTCTACCGGATGTTTGGCCGCCGGGCATTTCAATGGCTGCTGTACCCGGTGATCGGCTACTTTTGGCTGACCGGGCGTGCCCAACGTGAAGCTTCGCGTGATTATCTGCAACGTCTGCGGCAGTTTGCCCACAATCGACAGCAACCATTACCCACGCCGCTCAACAGCTTTCGGCACTTTATGCGTTTTGGCGATGCGATGCTCGACAAGCTGGCGAGCTGGCGTGGTGAACTTCGTGACGTTCGGCTGGTAGATCCCGCAGCCTGTGAACGGCAGATCGCTTCCGGCAGAGGTACGCTGATCCTGGCCTCGCACTTGGGGGATATCGAGTCTTGCCGCGCGTTGGGTGAGTTGAATTCTGGCGTCAAGGTGAATGCTCTGGTGTTTACCGAGCATGCCGAGCGCTTCAATCAGGTGATGAAAGAGGTCAACCCTCGCGCCAACCTTAACCTGATACCGGTGACTTCATTGGGGCCTGAAACCGCCATGCGTCTGCAGGACAAACTCGACGCCGGCGAGTGGGTGGCTATCGTTGGCGATCGCACCTCGGCCGGAAAACATCAGCGCGGTGAGCAACCGAGGGTGGTGTGGAGCCGCTTTCTCGGTCAATCGGCACCTTTCCCTCAGGGGCCTTTTGTTCTGGCCGCTGCGCTGCGTTGTCCGGTATACCTGATGTTCGGTCTCAAACAGCAGGGGCGTCTGAACGTTTATTTCGAACCGTTTGCCGATCCGCTGTCATTACCCCGGCAGCAGCGCCAACAGGCGTTGCAGGATGCGGTGGACCGCTATGCCGCCCGGCTGGAGCATTATTGCCTGCTGGCGCCGCTCGACTGGTTTAATTTTTTCGATTTCTGGCAGTTGGCGGCACCGTCGCCAACGCAACAGGGGCCTGAGACATGAAGCTTAAAGACAATCCGCGATTCTCCGTCAGGGTTGAAATTACCATCCCTTTCCATGATACCGATGCCATGGGCGTGGTCTGGCACGGTAACTACTTCCGTTATTTTGAGATTGCCCGCGAAGCCTTGCTCAAACAGTTTAATTACGGATACCGGCAGATGCAGGCGTCGGGCTATGTCTGGCCGATCGTAGATACGCGGGTGAAATATATTGCGCCTGTCCTGTTTGAGCAGCGCATCATCGTCTGTGCAGAGCTGGAAGAGTATGAAAACCGCCTGCGCATCGGCTACCGCATTCTGGATGCAGAGAGCGGAATAACCACCACCCGCGGCCATACTATTCAGGTCGCGGTGGACGCCGACAGCAAAGAAATGTGCTTTGTCTCCCCGCAAGTACTGTTGGATAACATCGAGGGGGCGCAATGAAATTTTGGATGCTGGCTGTTGTGACCTTCTTCAGTCTGGGTGTGCAGGCGGTAACGCTGCCGGAGCTGCAGCAGCGGTTTAGCCAACAGCCGGTGCTGCGCGCCGAATTTGAGCAGCAGCGCAGTATCAGCGGCATGGCAAAACCGTTAAAGTCCAGCGGCGAACTGTTGATTTCTCAGCAGAAAGGATTGTGGTGGGCGCAACAGAAGCCTTTCCCGCTGACCCTGCTGCTGGATGATAAACGCATGGTGCAAACCCTGGCGGGCCAGCCGCCGCAGGTGATAACGGCGGACAACAACCCGCAGATGTTCCAGTTCAATCACCTGCTGACCGCGCTGTTTCATGCCGACAGCCAGGCGCTGGAACAAAACTTTGCTCTGCAGTTCACCGATTTGGGGCATAACCACTGGCGGCTGGTGCTGACGCCGAAAACCATGCCGCTCGACAAACTGTTCAAGCGCATTACCCTCAACGGCGAACAGTACCTGGAAACTATTGATATCGACGATATGCAAAGTGACGCCACCCATATTCGCTTCTTTAATCAACGTACGGTGCCGCAGGCGCTGACTGACGAGGAGCAACAGCGTTTTGCGTCCTGAACTGCATCGGCGGCTGGCATTTGGCTGGCTGGCGATTTGCCTGCTGCTGATTGCGGCCTTGTGCTGGCTGTTGCCGCGCAGTCAAATCAACAGCAGCGTCCTGGCGTTATTGCCAAAACAGCAACTGGTTGGCGTGCCGGATGAATTAGCTGACGGCTTCAGCCGCCGCCTGGATCGTCAACTGATGTGGCTAGTCAGCCCGCCGCCAGGGGCGGATAACGCCGCAGTGGATTGGTGGTGGCAGCAGCTACGTCAGATGCCTGAGTTGCAGCGGGTTGGCGGGCCTATGGATGCACAACGTCAGCAGCAGTGGGGGCGTTTTTTCTACCAGCATCGCAATGTGCTGCTGGATGATGCCACTCGGCAACGTTTGCAGCAGGGGGCAGACGCGCAGAGCCAGTGGATCCTCGGCCAACTCTATTCTGCTTTCGCCGGCGTCAGCGGCAAAGAGCTGTCGAACGATCCGTTGATGCTGGTACGTGCCTCACAGTTGGCGCAGCAACAGAACGGCGGCTTGCTAAGCCTATCCAAGGGGTGGCTGGTGGCGCGGGATGTACAGGGGCGCAGTTGGTATTTGTTGCACGCCGAGCTTAGCGCATCATCTTATGACATCAGCAGTGCCCGGCTAACGGTAGATAAACTGACAGCGTTGCAGCTGCAGCTGCAGCAGCGCTGGCCGGGAACCGAAGTGCTCAGCCGCGGCACGTTGTTTTACAGCAACTACGCCAGCCAACAGGCCGAAAAGGATATTTCCACGATTGGCCTGGCGTCGGTGGCGGGCGTGTTTTTATTGGTGTTGTTTATGTTCCGCTCACCTTTGCCGCTGTTGTTGTGCGCGCTGTCGGTGGGTATTGGCGCTCTGGCCGGCACCGTCGCTACGCTGCTGGCCTTTGGCGAAATACATTTGATGACGCTGGTGCTGAGCATCAGCATCGTCGGCATTTCGGCTGACTACACGCTCTATTTCCTGACCGAGCGAATGGTGCATGGTCGGCAGTCGACGCCATTAGCCAGTTTGCAAAAGCTGTTGCCGGCGTTATTGATGGCGTTGCTGACCACCGTAGTGGCCTACCTGGCGCTGTTGATTGCGCCGTTCCCCGGTTTGCAGCAGTTGGCGGTATTTGCCGCTGCCGGATTGAGCGCCGCCTGCATTACCGTTATTTGCTGGTACCCGCAATTGTCGCGACGGTTGCCGGTACGCCCAGCGCCGGGGTTAACGCTGATCCTGAATTGGCTGCATGCCTGGCGCCATCGGCCGCTGTTGCGTTATGGGTTGCCCGGCGCGGTGCTGTTGCTGGTGGTCGCGGGGTTCAGCCAGTTGAAGGTAGATGACGACATTGGCCAACTGCAGGCATTACCTGTGGCGTTACAGCAGCAGGAGCAGCGTATCGCCGCACTGACGGGCCAACATAACGATCAGAAGTGGCTGGTGGTCTACGGCGCCAATGCCGAGCAGCTGTTGCAACGTATCGAGTTGTTGCAACCCAAACTGGCTGAGGCCAAACGGCAAGGCGTGCTGGCGGATTATCGTCTGTTGCCTCTGCCTTCTCTCCAACGCCAGCAAGAAAACATCGCTTTATTGCAGCGCGTGGCGCCGCAGGTGATGAACAACCTGCAGCAGGCAGAGTTGGTATTGAGTACACCAGATTTAACGCCTGAATGGGTCAGCCCGCAGCAGTGGCTGGGCAGCGTGGTTAGCGAGGGTTGGCGTCTGCTGTGGCTGACGTTGCCCGATGGGCGCAGTGCGGCGCTGGTGCCCGTTAACGGCGTGAAGAACAGTGCGATGATGAAGACACTGGCGGAGCAGGTACCCGGCACCGGTTGGATCGATAGGAAAACCGAGTTCAGTGACCTGTTTGGTCAATATCGCCTGTATCTTTCTTATCTGTTGGCATTGTCGGTTGCAGCGATTGCGCTGATTTACCTGTGGCGTTTTGGTCTGCGTCATGGCTTGCGCTGCATGGTGCCGACGCTATTGTCACTGGGTAGCGGTATTGCGGTATTGGCACTGAGTGGCCATACGCTAAATCTGTTTTCGCTGTTGGCGCTGGTGCTGGTTTTGGGGATCGGCATTAACTATACGTTGTTCTTTACCAATCCCCGGGGCACGCCGACCACCTCGATGTTCGCCATTTTTATGGCGGTATTCACCACCCAACTGACGTTCGGCATGCTGGTACTGAGCCACACTCAGGCCATCAGCAGTTTTGGTATCGTTTTGAGCAGTGGAATTGCCGTGGCATTTTTATTGGCACCGCTGACGTTAGTATCGAAAAGAAAAAGAGGGAAAGCCTGATGCGCGGCTTACGAATGGTGCTGTTAATGTGGATTGTCGTGCTGGCCGGCTGCGCTGGTTCGCAGGATCCGACGCTGCCGCAGGCGTGGCTAAAACCCGGTACGCAGGTGACCTTACCACCTCCAGCGCTGGCTCAGCCGATCAGTCAGCAACAGTTGCTGACCGCCGAAGTCAAAGGGCAACAGCACTCGATGCTGGTGCTGCTCAATGCCGACGGCCAGCGTTTGCAACTGGTGGGCATGTCGCCGCTCGGTATCCGTCTGTTTAACCTGACCTACGATCGTCAGGGGATCCACACCAAACAATTGATCAAGGTGGGGGAACTGCCGCCAGCCAGCCAGGTGCTGGCGGATATCATGTTGAGCTACTGGCCGGTGAAGGACTGGCAACCCTTGCTGCCAGCAGGGTGGCGACTGGAAGACCAGGCGCTGGTACGTCGCTTGTATGACGAGCATGGGGCGGTGATCAATGAAATCCGTTACCAGCAGATGGACGGAAGGCGAGAGCCGGTGTCGATCGCTCAATCCGCCTTCCATTACCGCATCATCATTCAAACGCTGGGGAACGAATAATGATCTATTTCTCCGCCGTAGGGATGGTGAATGCGCTGGGCAACGATCTGCCGCAGATCGCGCAAAACCTGGCGCGCGGTATTTCGCCCGGCATGCAGCAGCAGACGCAGTGGCTGACGGGCGGCGCGCCATCCTGGTTTGGCAATGTACAGGGGGATTTACCGGTGATCCCCGAGTCGCTCAAGCGGCATAATTCTCGCAATAATCGCTTGCTGTTGGCCGCTTTGGCGCAGATCGAGACGTCAGTACGCGAGGCCATTGCCCGTTACGGCGCCGATCGTGTCGCGGTGATTATGGGCACCAGCACTTCCGGCATTCACGAAGGCGAACTGGCGCTTCACCAGTATCAAGTGGGGCAGTGGCCACCGGGTTACCATTATCACCAGCAGGAGCTGGGCGATCCGAGCCAGTTTCTCAGCGCTTTTCTCTCGACCCGTGGTCCGGCCTATACCCTGTCGACGGCCTGTTCCTCAAGCGCGCGGGCCATCATCAGCGGTAAACGTCTGATTGCAGCCGGGTTAGTGGACGCGGCGATTGTAGGCGGGGCAGACAGTCTGTGCCAAATGCCGATTAACGGTTTCCACAGCCTGGAGTCACTGTCCGCGGAGCGCTGCACGCCTTTTGCAACAGGACGCAGCGGGATTAATATCGGTGAGGCGGCGGCGTTAATGCTGTTGACGCGGGAACCTGCGCCGGTGGCGTTGTTGGGCGTTGGCGAATCTTCGGATGCCTGGCACATGTCGGCACCGCATCCAGCCGGTGAAGGCGCCGAGCGTGCAATGACCATGGCATTGCAGCAGGCCGGTTTGAGTACCGACCAAGTTGGTTATATTAATTTGCACGGCACGGCCACGCGGCTTAACGATCAGGTTGAAGCCTTGGTGGTGAATCGCCTGTTTGGCGAACAAACGCCGTGCAGTTCGACCAAGCATCTTACCGGCCATACGCTGGGGGCGGCTGGAGCGGTGGAGGCAGCGCTGAGCTGGCTGTTGTTGACCCAGTCATTGCCGCTGCCGCAGCAAGATTTCAGTGCAGTTCCCCGCGATGCCGAACTGGCGCCGATCGGTCTGGTGTGTGAGCCCCAGACGTTGGGAGCGCGCGCTATCCTCTCCAATTCATTTGCCTTCGGCGGCAACAATGCCTGTTTGCTGTTGGGAGATGCTCCATGAATGCTTACCGGACGGCAGAATATTACTTACCTCATGCCTCACCGATGGTGCTGCTGGAACGGGTGCTGGAAGTGGGTGAAGAGCATGCACGCTGCGCGGTCAACGTCAGTGCGAATAGCGTGCTGGCGCCGTTTCTCGACGAGCAGGGGGCACTTCCTGGTTGGTACGGCATTGAGCTGATGGCGCAGGCGATTGGGGTTTGGAGTGGCTGGCACGGTCGCCAGAGTGCCAAGCCGCCGCAGCTGGGTATGCTGCTTGGCGGGCGAGCCATTCACTGTGAGTTGCCCGCTTTTCCTGCCGGCAGCGAGCTGGTGGTTAGCGTGCAGCAGTTGTTGAAAGACGAGAAATTAGCCAGTTTTGAGTGTGAAATCAGTATCGATAATGTGCCGATCGCACAGGGCAGGTTGAACACCTATCAACCTGATCAACAAGAAATTATTCAATTGACGACCTTAAGGGGAGACGCATGATGCGTTCCGTTTTAGTCACCGGCGCCAGTAAAGGGATCGGTCAGGCCATAGCCTGCCGCCTGGCTGCGGATGGCTTTTTGATTGTAGTCCACTACCACAGCGATAAGACCGGGGCAGAACACACCTTGCAGCAAATTGTCAGTGCCGGCGGGCAAGGGCGATTGATGCAGTTTGATATCAGCAACCGCATGCAGTGCCGTGAGGTGTTGGAGCAGGATATTGAAACCCACGGCGCCTACTACGGCGTGGTGAATAATGCAGGGATCACCCGCGACGGCGCTTTCCCGGCGTTAAGCGAGGAGGATTGGGATGGGGTGATCCATACCAATCTCGACAGCTTCTACAACGTGCTTCACCCCTGTGTCATGCCAATGATTGGCCTGCGCAAAGGCGGGCGGATCATCGCGCTGTCGTCGGTATCGGGCGTCATGGGCAACCGTGGACAGGTAAACTACAGTGCGGCCAAGGCAGGCGTGATCGGTGCCTGTAAGGCGTTGGCTATCGAACTGGCGAAACGCAAAATTACCGTTAACTGCATCGCCCCGGGTTTGATTGACACTGGCATGATCGACATCGAGCCGGCGGCGCTGGATGAAGCGATGCGGGCAATCCCGCTTAAGCGTATGGGATCGGCGGAAGAGGTGGCGGGGTTGGCCAGCTACCTGATGTCGGATATCGCCGGCTATGTAACGCGGCAGGTCATTTCCATTAATGGAGGAATGGTATGACGCAACGAGTGGTCGTCACCGGCATGGCGGGCGTTACGGCGTTCGGCAATAGCTGGGCAGAGGTGTCCAGCCGGTTGAAGCAGGGCAAGAATGCGGTGCGTTACATGACGCAATGGGAAGAATATCAGGGGTTGAACACCCACCTCGGTGCCCCGATCGAGAATTTCATACTGCCGGATCACTATACGCGCAAGCGTATTCGCTCCATGGGCCGTGTTTCGCTGTTGGCGACCCGAGCGACGGAACTGGCGCTCGAACAGGCCGGGTTGCTGGGCGAGAAGGTGCTGACTAACGGTGAGACCGGTATCGCCTACGGTTCTTCGACCGGCAGCACCAAGCCGGTCAGTGAATTCGCCACCATGCTCACCGAGAAGCACACCGGCAATATTACCGGCACCACCTATGTGCAGATGATGCCTCATACCGCGGCGGTAAACACTGGCCTGTTCTTCGGCCTGCGGGGCCGGGTGATCCCGACATCCAGTGCCTGCACCTCCGGCAGTCAGGCGATTGGTTATGCCTATGAGAGCATCCGCCACGGTTATCAGACGGTGATGGTGGCCGGCGGGGCCGAAGAGCTGTGCCCTTCGGAAGCGGCGGTGTTCGACACGCTGTTTGCAACCAGCCAGCAGAACGATCGCCCCGAGTTTTCGCCACGGCCGTTTGACCGTCAGCGAGATGGGTTAGTGATTGGCGAAGGGGCAGGTACGCTGATCCTGGAGTCGCTGGAACATGCACAGGCGCGTGGTGCGACCATTTACGGCGAGGTTATCAGCTTTGCCACCAACTGTGATGCGGCACATATCACTCAGCCGCAGCAGGAAACCATGCAGATTTGCATGCAGCAGGCGCTGAGGGCTTCCGGGTTGGCAATTGGTGATATCGGCTATATCAGTGCCCACGGCACGGCGACCGATCGTGGCGATATCGCGGAAAGTCAGGCAACGGCGGCGATTTTCGGCAATCGAACGCCGATCTCCTCGCTGAAAAGTTATTTTGGCCATACGTTGGGCGCCTGTGGTGCGTTGGAAGCCTGGATGACGTTGGAGATGATGCGCGAAGGCAGCTTCGCCCCTACCATCAACCTCAGCGAACCGGACAGCGCCTGTGGCGACCTGGACTACATCATGGGCGGCTATCGTCAGATTGATACCGAGTTTGTGCAGTCGAATAACTTCGCTTTCGGCGGCATCAATACTTCACTGATCCTGCGCCGCTGGGCGTAATCTTGCACTGCCGGAGGTTTTCCTCCGGCAATTGTTGCTATCTAATCAAAAGTCTTATGCACAATAGGGCGTTTTTGATCAACAAAACAGTTGCCATAATCCTCCCATATCGCTTCAACATCCTAATGAGAGAATAAAATTATGAGCATCCCTGCATTTGGTTTAGGCACCTTCCGTCTCCAGGATCAGGTGGTGATCGACTCGGTCACTACGGCACTCGAGCTGGGATACCGCGCGATCGATACGGCGCAAATCTATGAAAACGAAGCGGCGGTGGGGCAGGCGATTGCCGCCAGCGGCGTACCGCGTGAAGAGCTGTTTATCACCACCAAGATCTGGATCGCCAATTTGGCGAAAGGCAAGCTGATCCCGAGCCTGCAAGAGAGCCTGAGCAAGTTGCAAACCGGCTATGTTGATCTGACCCTGATTCACTGGCCTTCGCCGAACGACGAAGTTCCTGTTGCCGAGTTTATGGCCGAACTGGCGGAGGCGAAAAAATTAGGCCTGACGCGCCAAATTGGCGTTTCCAACTTCACTCTGGATCTGATGCAGCAAGCGATTGACGCCGTTGGGGCAGAGCAGATCGCCACAAACCAGATTGAGCTCTCGCCCTACCTGCAAAACCGCAAAGTGGTGGAGTTTGCCCAGCAGCACGGCATTGCCATCACTTCCTACATGACGCTGGCCTATGGTCAGGCGCTGAAGGATGAGACCATCAAGGCGATTGCGGCACGCCGCAATGCCACTCCGGCACAGGTTATTCTGGCCTGGGCGCTGCAGCTGGGTTACGCGGTGATCCCATCATCGACCAAACGTGAAAACCTGGCGAGCAACCTGTTGGCGCAGCAGTTGACGTTAAGCAGTGAGGAAATGGCAGAAATTGCCAAGCTGGAAAGCAATGGCCGTTTGGTCAGCCCGGAAGGCCTGGCACCGAACTGGGATTAATTTTCCGTACCTTTACATCAGAGGCGCCCAGACGGGCGCCTTTTTTATTGCCCCAGATGTTTGCTGAGAAAATCGATAAAGCTGCGCAGGCGGTTGCTGACGGCACTGTCGCTGTAATACACCGCATTGATTGGCATGGCGACCGGCAGCGTCTCCTCCACCAAGATCGGCACCAGATCGCCGCGCTCGATGTCTGCGCTAATCATAAAATCGGACAGGCAGGCAATGCCGTTGCCATGCAGGCACAGGTGACGCTGAGTTTCACCACTGTTGGTGGTGAGGCCCGGGGTGATTTCCAACTGCCGACCGTCGGCGCAGGCCAGTGGCCAGCGATTCAAACTGGGCAGATCGTTAAAACCGATGCAGCAGTGTTGCGCCAGGTCTTCCACCTTTTGTGGCATGCCGTATTGTGCCAAATAGGCAGGGGAGGCCAGCACGCGTCGATAGCTGGTCATCAGTTTGCGTGCCTTCAGGCTGGAGTCGGTCAACTCACCGACGCGGATGGCAATATCCACCTTACGCTCGATCAGGTTAATAAAGTTCTCTGAAGACACCAGTGACAGCGACATTTCCGGGTACAGGGCCCTAAATTCCGCCACTAGCGGCGTTAATACGTGCAGCACGACTGGCGTGGCAGCATCGACGCGCAACAGCCCCTGTGGACGCTGACGGCTTTCCATCAGCGCATTCTCCGCCGCGGCCATATCACTCAGTACCTTCTGCACCTGGCGGAAATAGTTTTCCCCTTCCTGTGTCAGGCTGATCTGACGCGTCGTGCGGTTGAGCAGCGTGACTCCGAGCTTGGTTTCCAGCTTTTTGACGGTGCGGCTAACCACCGAATTGGCCTGATCCAGCCGTTCGGCCGCACGGCTGAAACTGCCGCTTTCCACCACGGTCACGAAAGTAATCAACTCATCGGAATTCGCTTTCACTGTTGCTCCATTGGCAAAATTCATTTGATATTTTGAGCATTTTTATCATTTAAGCACAGGCCGATAATAGCCGCCATCAACCTGAACGCTATTTGGAGTAAAAAAGATGCCTCTCGCATTACTTGCATTGACCATCAGCGCCTTTGCTATTGGTACTACCGAGTTTGTGATCGTTGGGCTAATCCCGACTATCGCGGAACAACTGGGAGTGACAGTACCGTCCGCCGGGCTGCTGGTTACCATTTATGCTATCGGCGTGGCGATTGGTGCGCCGGTACTGACTGCTTTAACCGGCCGCGTACCGCGCAAGCTGCTGCTGATCAGCCTGATGGTGCTGTTTACCCTCGGCAACCTGCTGGCCTGGCAGTCGCCGAGCTACGAGTCGTTGGTCGTGGCCCGCTTGTTGACCGGCCTGGCCCACGGGGTATTCTTCTCCATCGGCTCTACTATCGCTACCAGCCTGGTTGCGAAAGAGAAAGCCGCCTCGGCGATCGCCATTATGTTCGGCGGCCTGACCGTGGCGTTGGTGACAGGGGTACCCTTGGGGACCTTTATCGGCCAGCATTTTGGCTGGCGTGAAACCTTCCTGGCGGTGTCGCTTATTGGCGTGATTGCCACGGTGGCCAGCGTCATCCTGGTACCCAACAACATTAAAAATCAGGCCAGCGCCAGCATTGGCGAGCAGTTTAAAGTGCTGACTCATCCACGCCTGCTGCTGATTTACGCCATCACCGCGCTGGGTTACGGTGGCGTATTCACCACCTTCACCTTCCTGGCGCCAATGATGCAGGAACTGGCGGGGTTCTCCGCCCCCGCGGTCAGTTGGATCCTGCTGGCCTACGGCATTGCGGTAGCGATTGGCAACATTTGGGGCGGAAAATTGGCTGACCGCCATGGTGCCGTCCGTGCCCTCAGCTTTATCTTTGCCGCGCTGGCCGTTTTGCTGCTGGTGTTCCAGTTCACAGCCAGCCATAGCATCGCAGCGCTGATGACGGTGGTGGTGATGGGCGTATTCGCCTTCGGTAACGTACCGGGGCTGCAGGTTTACGTGGTGCAGAAAGCCGAACAGTACACGCCGAATGCGGTAGATGTCGCTTCCGGTCTGAACATCGCAGCTTTCAACGTGGGCATTGCTCTGGGATCGGTCATCGGCGGTCAGACCGTATCCACGCTGGGCCTGGCGCAAACGCCGTGGATTGGTGCGCTGATCGTGCTGGTGGCTCTGCTGCTGGTGGGGGTTAGCGGGCGTCTGGATAAGAAGTGCCGGCAGCAATTGGCTTGATAGCAGCACCTTCCCCTTATCTGGCCCGCAAAATGCGGGCCTTTTCGCATTTATCATCGATCACCGCTAACCTTTACACACATATACTGTCAGAAGATTGAAATCCCTACCTCACGCCCCTATAACTGGAAAGGATATACCCCGTAAAAGCCATGCCGTCAGGTGAGGGCAGGCGTATAATCGATTCAATGTTGGCGGGAATGTCACCGTCAGTTTCATCCTAATGGGAAATAGGCGAATAGCGTGCCGAAACGAACTTATGCAATGAGGTATGTTGCAGGTCAGCCAGTTGAGCGAATTTTCCCTGGCGCCATTAATCAACCGCTGCCGCCCGGGGCTGCATTGCCTACGTCCGGCGCGTTGCGAGTGATGGTGTGGAACATCTTTAAACAGCAACGGGCAGACTGGCTCTCGGTGTTGAAAAGCTATGGCAAGGATGCGCAACTGGTCCTGCTGCAGGAGGCGCAAACCACGCCTGAACTGGTGAGCTTTGCCACGTCAAACTATCTGGCTGCCGATCAGGTGCCGGCTTTTGTATTGCCGCAACACCCTTCGGGCGTGATGACTTTGGCGGCAGCGCATCCGGTGTATTGCTGCCCATTACGCGAACGCGAACCACTGCTGCGGCTGGCCAAATCGGCGTTAATCACCGTCTACCCGTTGTTTAACGGCCAGCTTTTGATGGTCGTAAATATTCATGCGGTGAACTTCAGCCTGGGCGTGGACGTCTACAGTAAGCAACTGGGGCCGATTGGTGAGCAGATTGCCAACCACCACGGGCCGGTGATTATGGCCGGGGATTTTAATGCCTGGAGCCGCAAACGAATCAATGCGCTGTATCAGTTCGCCAGCGATATGGCACTGCGTGAGGTGAACTTCACGGACGATCATCGTCGTAAGGCGTTTGGCCGCCCGCTGGACTTTGTGTTTTATCGCAATATGGGCGTGGCGGAGGCTTCGGTGCTGGTGACCAGCGCGTCAGACCATAATCCGCTGCTGGTGGAGTTTCATCCCGAGGCGGACAAACCGCACTGGTGATTATCGTCCGTATTCAGACAATAAAAAAGCACCCCGAAGGGTGCTTTTTTTGTGCCGAAAATTTAGGTATCCGGCGACGACTTATCACTGACAAACAGGGTCAATTTCAGACCCGGTTGCAGATTGTTAGCCTTGGCTAGCGTTGAGTTCCAACGCATCACGTCGTTAATATCGACGCCGTGACGACGTGCAATACTGGCCAGCGAATCACCTTTGCGAACCTGATAGGTGATACTGCTGTTACTGCCGGTGTTGCTGGCCACTTGCAGGGTTTGCCCAACTTTTAAGGTGCTCTTGGCACGTAAGTTGTTCCAACTCTGCAAATCGCTGGACTTAATATTCAACCGCTTGGCAATGCCCGATACCGTGTCGCCGGAGCGAACCTTATACGAGCTACCGCCTGTCAAACCGCTATTCTTCGCCAACTGAGTGGTTGGCTGAGTCACTGCGATCTGGCCATCGGCCAACGAGTCTTTCAGCTGATCGGCATGACCTTTGGGAACCATAATGTAATGGGGCCCGTTGGGTGCCGTAACGCCTTTTTTGTAGCCTGGGTTATAAGCTTTCATCTTGGTGATTGAAAGCCCAGCCATCTCAGCCGCCTGAGTTAACTGTATTTGCTGCCCAACATCGATACGCGCCAGTGCACGGGTATTATCAGTCTTCGGAAGATTGATACCGTACTTCTTGCTGTTTTTAATGATGTCGCTCAGCGCCAGCATTTTCGGAACATAAATTGACGTTTCACGCGGAAGCGACAATGCCCAGAAATTGGTTGGCTTACCCTGGCGTTTATTCGCCTTAACCGCTTGCATGACACGGCCTTCACCACTGTTATAAGCGGCAACGGTCAGTAACCAGTCACCGTTAAACATGCGGTTCAAATACTGCATCATATCAAGCGCAGCAGTCGTCGAGGCGACGACATCGCGTCGCCCGTCATACCACTGGTTGTTTTTCAAACCATAATTGCGACCCGTTTGCGGCACGATTTGCCATAGCCCTGCGGCGTTGGCACTTGACGTGGCGTGTGGGTCAAAAGCGCTCTCCACTATGGGTAGCAGTACCAGTTCCATCGGCATATTGCGTTTCTTAATCTGCCCGACTATCCAGTACATGTACGGCTCTGCCCGTAATGTTACATCGTGGAGATAGCTCTTACTTTTTAGGTACTTTCTTTTTTGATCACGGATCCGGGAATTTTCCGGAACCTCCATCTTCAGCTCGTCGCTAATGAAGTTCCACAGGTTCTGTTGCGCGGCACCACTATTATTATCTAGCCACCGCGCCGAGCTCGCTCGACCATTCGCTGTGTACTCTCCTGCTTCACTCTCTTGACCTGCCGAAGACAAACTCTGTGCATGCTGTTCTGGGGCCGGTGCGTCCTGCCTGGACGACTGGCACCCCACTAGCAAGACTGAGGCGAGAAATATCGCTTTAGCCTTCATGTGTGTGTCAATGTAGTTGCTTAAAAGACGAGCAATCATACTTTGCTTCGTCAAATAACACAACTAAAAGCTCAGAAGTTGTCTTTTCGCAGGCGTAATTCGGAAAAAACCGAATGAAGGTGCTGTGGTGGCGAGTGAAAGCCTAATTTTATTTGTAAATCAGTGTCATGACAGCGTAAAAATAGGTTAATTTTACGCTCTAATTGTAGCTGAGTGGGGACGCTAGGCAGGCCTTTTGCCCGTAACGCTTCAACTTGTTGCTGATATGTTTCAATTCCTCGATCTTCCGGCAAAATAGCCCGCGCAAACTTAAGATTTGAAAGTGTATATTCATGCGCGCAACAAATTAAGGTGTTATCGGGAAGTTGCGCGAGTTGTTGAAATGAGTCGTACATTTGTTCTGCGGTCCCTTCAAACAGCCTGCCGCAGCCGGCAGAAAAAATAGTGTCTCCGCAGAAAAGATAAGGGGCGCTATAGAATGCAATATGACCCAAGGTATGTCCGGGAACCGCGATTACGGCGAATTTTCGGCCATCGATCTCGAGGGTTTCTCCGTCATGAACGATGTGGTTAGCGCCTTTGTCGGCAGTTTCCTGTGGCCCATAGACCTTCAGCCCAGGATAGCGTGCCACAATTTGCGCTACGCCACCGACGTGATCGTGATGATGGTGGGTCAACAGAATCGCGTCAGGCGTCAAATTCAGGCGTTCCAGCGCATCAAGCACCGGCTGTGCCTCACCGGGATCGACAATGATGCCGTGCCCCTGCTGGTTATCTAACAACCAAATGTAATTGTCCTGGAAGGCGGGAATACTGATAAGATTCATCTTGGACCTCTCGTTGGCAACGGCTTGAAAGAAGATAATAAATCATGAAACCAGCCCATACTCTACAAAAGCTCGCCAGCCCACAGTCTTGGGCCGAGTTGCCGTGGGGGGAATACTATCGTGAGGCGCTAGAGCGGCAGTTGCAACCCTGGTGGCCGAAGCTGTTTGGTTTCCACCTGCTGAAAATCGGTAATCTCAGCGCCAGTCTGGCAACGGATAAATGCGCCATTTCCCACCAGGTCAACGTCAGCCTGGAAGGCGATAACCTGCAGGTAGTCGCAGATGCTTACCAATTGCCCTTCGCCGCCAAGTCGGTAGATGCCTGTTTGCTGGCACACACGCTATCCTATGCTGACGATCCGCACCGCATGCTGCGTGAAGTCGATCGCGTGTTGATCGACGACGGCTGGCTGGTGATCAGCAGCTTCAACCCGTTCAGTCTGTTGGGGTTGGGGAAACTGGTGCCAGGGTTACGCCGCCGCCAGCCTTACGTCAGCCGGATGTTTACTCAAATGCGCCTGCTGGACTGGCTGAGCCTGTTGAATTATGAGGTGTTGCATCAGTCGCGTTTTCACGTGCTGCCGTGGCAGCGTAAGGGCGGGAAGTTTTTGTGCACCCATTTACCGGCGCTGGGGTGTATGAGCGTGATTGTGGCGCGTAAGCGCACTTTGCCGTTGACGCCAACGCCGATGAAGTTTGGGGCGCGAAAGCCTTCTCTCAGCCGCGCCGTCGGCGCGACCAAGAGTTATCGCAAGCAGCCTTAGTTTTCCGGCTTGTAACCCACGTCTTCCTGCGTTGGATTGCCGGCCGCCTCGCGTGCCAGTACGTCGCAGCGTTCGTTTTCCGGATGGCCGGCGTGGCCCTTGACCCATTCCCATTTGACGGTGTGGCGCTGAATGGCCAGGTCCAGACGCTGCCAAAGATCGACATTCTTGACCGGCTTTTTGTCGGCGGTCTTCCAGCCACGCTTTTTCCAGTTATGGATCCAACTGGTAATGCCCTGGCGTACATATTGGCTGTCGGTGCTGAGGATCACTTCGCAAGGCGTGGTCAGCGCTTCCAATGCGACAATCGCCGCCATCATCTCCATGCGATTGTTGGTGGTCAGGCGGAAGCCCGCGCTAAAGGTTTTTTCCGTCTGCTTATAGCGCAGTATGGCGCCGTAACCACCGGGACCCGGGTTGCCAAGGCAGGAGCCGTCGGTGAAAATTTCTACCTGTTTAAGCATCTCTGGTAGACTCTTCCTATCAGTTTTATAAAAGCCAAGTCTGACATAAACGAACGCTGTGAGCACTGCAATATGATCACTACAACCACCAGACAGATTGTCCTCGATACCGAAACCACCGGTATGAACAAGCTCGGGGTGCATTACGAAGGCCATCGCATCATTGAAATTGGTGCGGTCGAGGTCATTAACCGTCGCCCGACCGGTCGCCACTACCACGTCTACATCAAGCCGGATCGGCTGGTGGACCCGGAGGCCTATGGGGTTCACGGCATCAGCGACGAGTTCCTGGCGGATAAACCGACGTTCGACCAAATTGCCGATGAGTTTATCGACTTTATCCGCGGCGGTGAGTTAGTTATCCATAATGCGGCGTTCGACATCGGCTTTATGGATCACGAATTCCGCATGCTGCAGCAGGGCATTCCGAAGACCGATACCTTCTGCACCATCACCGACAGCCTGTTAATGGCGCGTCGCCTGTTCCCGGGCAAGCGCAACAACCTCGACGCCCTGTGCAGTCGTTATGAGATAGACAACAGCAAGCGTACGCTACACGGCGCATTGCTCGATGCCGAGATCCTGGCGGAAGTCTATCTGGCGATGACCGGCGGTCAGACGTCAATGGCCTTCCAGATGGAAGGGGATACGCAAAACAACAATTCGACGCAGGACATTCAGCGCATTGTGCGTCCGGCAACGGCAATGAAAGTGGTCTACGCCAGCGATGAAGAAGTGATGGCCCATGAGGCGCGTCTGGATTTGGTGGCGAAAAAGGGCGGCAGTTGCCTGTGGCGTGCGGAAGCGGAATAACGGTATTTTCGCCGTAAATAAACCGGGCGTTATCACCTTAGGGTTCCGTTAGCTGAAAAACTGTGCAAACGGTTCATTTGGTAAGAAAAAGGCATTGACGACATAGTGGCTCAACCGTAATATGCGCCTCGTTCCTCTCGCAAGAGAAGAACGGCGCGGAGCGGTAGTTCAGTTGGTTAGAATACCTGCCTGTCACGCAGGGGGTCGCGGGTTCGAGCCCCGTCCGTTCCGCCAACATTTAGAAGCCCTGAGTTAGTAATAACTCAGGGCTTCGTTGTTTTTAATCTTTGCTCAATTGCGTTTTGGCGAAGGTCACCGCCTGATTGGCTGCCCACTCCCGGCGAGCAATGATCCGATAACATCCCCCACCCAACGCTGCCCCGATAAACCAACTGAAGTTAGCCACCTGATGCAAACTCGGCGTGAAGCTGATCGCCAACCCGATAATCACTGAGGGTACCAGTGCCCAAATCGCATTCGGATTGAAGCCGTTTTTATACCAGTAACGGCCGCCTGGCGTGGCATTGTACAGGTCGTCGACGTGCAGTTCACCGCGTTTGATAATGTAGAAATCCACCAACAGAATGCCGAACAACGGGCCGATAAAGGCCGCTAATACGTCCAGCGTGTAGTGAATCAGCTCGGGTGACTGGAACAGGTTCCAGGGGGTCAACAGGAACGAGCCGACGGCGGCAATCATCCCGCCGGTACGGAAGCTGATCTTCTGCGGCGAACAGTTGGAAAAATCAAAGGCCGGCGAGACAAAGTTGGCCACGATATTGATGCCGATGGTGGCGACGATCATCGTCAGCAACCCAAGGGCCACGGCGATATCGCTGTCGAGGCGGGTGACGGTTTCGATCGGATCGGTGATCAGTTGCCCGAACAATGGCAGGGTGCCGGAAACGATCACCACGGTGACCAACGAAAACAGCAGATAGTTGAAGGGTAAACCCCAGCGATTGCCGCGCTGTACCTCAGCAAAACTTTTTCCGTAGCGGGTAAAGTCGCCGAAGTTAAGCAGCGGGCCGGAGAAGTAAGAAACCACCAGCGCGGTGGCGGTCAGCATCAGCCAGCCTTGCTCACCGGCACTCAGGTTTTTGCTCGCCAGAGTAAGGGAGAGATTAGAGAAACCTACGCGGTATACAATCCAGCCTGCCAGCGCGAACATCACCACGTAAACCGCCGGCCCGGCGATGTCGATAAAACGCTTAATTGCCTGCATACCGTGCCAAAACACCATCGCCTGCAGCAGCCACATGGTGATGTAACAAACCCAGCCAAGCTGCGACAGCCCAAGAAAATGCGGCAGGGTCATCGGTTCCAGCGACGGGAAGAATTTCAGCAGTGTGAGCATCAGCGCGTTGGAGGCCAGATAGGTTTGGATGCCATACCAGGCGAAGGCGATCATGCCGCGGATCACCGCCGGGATATTGGCGCCGAACACGCCAAACGCCTGGCGGCTTAATACGGCGTAGGGCACGCCGCCGAGCTGGCTGGGCTTGGCCACCAGGTTAGCGCAAAACTGCACGATGCAAATCCCCACCAGCAGGCAAATCAGGACCTGCCAGCTCGACAGGCCGAGGGCGAAGAAGCTGGCGGCCACCACATAGCCGCCCATGCTGTGTACATCGGACATCCAGAAAGAAAAAATGTTGTACCAGCTCCAGTTCTGGTCACGCGTTGGTGCCAGATCGTCGTTGCACAGCTTGGGACTGTAGTTTTCATTAGGGTTTGGCATAAATCGTGCTCCTCTCAAGAACGTCACCCGGATGTTGTTATCTGTTTTTTGGCAAAGGTTGCTGAGAGGGCTTTTGCAGGATCCAGGCCAGACTTTTCTTTTTTGTATACAAAATATCTTCATCTTGTATACGATTTGACTATTCAAGGGGACGGGGAGCAGAAAAATGGTCGGCACGACGATCGGTACCAACGCCGCGTGGCATGGGCAACAGGCCACTTATTTCATTGAAGATAAAGACGATCATATTTACAACTCGTTGGTGAAAGCCATTGTCGAACATCGGTTGCTGCCCGGCAGCAAATTGCCGGAAGAAGCCTTGGCCGAGACCTTCGGCGTAAGCCGAACCGGGATCCGTCGGGTGCTGCAGCGCCTTGCCGCAGTGCAATTGGTGACCCAACTGCCCAAACGTGGTGCACAGGTGGCTACGCCCGGGCAGGACGAGGCAACCCAGGTATTCCGGACGCGCAAGATGCTGGAATGCACCAACCTGCCGCAGGTGCTTGCCCACTGCGACGAAAAGCATCTGCTGGCGATGGAGGAGATCGTGGCGCAGGAACAGCAGGCGCACCGCGATCAGGACGGCGCTGCGGCGATCCGCCTGTCCGCCGCGTTCCACGTTCAACTGCAGGCTATCGCCGGTAATCAGGTGCTGACCGAAATGGTGTCGCAGCTCACTTTGCGATCGTCGCTGGCGATTGCCGTTTATGGTTCACCCTGGCAGCAGGGGTGTCGCTGCCACGATCACAGCGATTTGCTGGCGCTGTTGAGGGGGAAAGACAGCGCGGCGCTGGCAGATCATATGGTCCGCCATTTTGACGATATTGTGGCTAATTTACGGTTTAACCACGACGCGAATGAAACGCCGGATTTCGCCCATATTTTTGCCGACGCCGATCCGCGGGAGACGCTATGACAACTCGCTGCATTATTCAGGTCATCAATCCGAACACCAGCCAGGCAATGACCGAAACCATCGCCGCTGCGGCGTGTGCGGTGGCTGCGCCGGGCACCGAAATCCTGGCGGTCTGCCCGCAGGAAGGGGCGCCATCGATAGAGGGACATTTTGACGAAGCCATTGCTGCCATTGGCGTTTTGCAGCAGGTGAAAGCCGGCCGAGAAGCCGGTGTGAGCGGTCATGTCATTGCTTGCTTTGGCGATCCGGGTTTGCTGGCCGCGCGTGAGCTGGCCGACAAGCCGGTGGTCGGTATCGCCGAGGCGGCAATGCACATGGCGACGCTGGTGGCGACGCGTTTTTCCATTGTTACCACGCTGCCGCGCACGTTGGTCATTGCAAGGCATTTACTGCATCAATACGGTTTTGAGCGGCACTGTGCGGCGCTGCATGCGATTGATCTGCCGGTGTTGGCGCTGGAGGACGGCAGCGGTCGGGCTCAGCAAAAAGTGCGTGAGCAGTGCATCCGGGCTAAGCAACAGGATGGCAGCGGGGCGATTGTGCTTGGCTGCGGCGGCATGGCCGATTTGGCGCGCGAACTGACGCTGGAATTGGGGATCCCGGTGATCGACGGCGTCAGCGCCGCGGTAAAAATGATCGAATCGCTAAGCGCGCTCGGTCTGAGCACCAGCAAGCACGGCGATCTGGATTTTCCGCGGGCAAAACCTTTGTCCGGCATGTTCAGTCATTTTAACGGGTGATCGGTAAGGGGAAACAACGATGAGTGATTTCGCGTTCAATAAAGATTATCCCCGTGATTTGATCGGCTACGCCGGTCGTCCGCCGCATGCTCGTTGGCCTGGTCAGGCGCGCATCGCGGTGCAGTTTGTCCTCAATTATGAGGAAGGGGCTGAAAACAACGTGCTGCATGGCGACGCCGGCTCCGAACAGTTTCTTTCCGATATCATCGGTGCGGCCAGCTATCCAGAACGGCATATGTCGATGGATTCCCTTTACGAATATGGTTCACGCGCCGGGTTCTGGCGCATCCACGATGAGTTTCAGCGTCGCGGCCTGCCCTTGACGGTGTTTGGCGTGGCGATGGCGCTGGCGCGTAACCCGCAGGTGGTCGAAGCGATTAAAAACGCCGGTTACGATGTGGTCAGCCACGGCTGGCGCTGGATCCACTATCAGCAGATGGATGAAGTGACCGAACGGCAGCACATGCAGCAGGCGATGACGGTATTGCGGGATCTGTTCGGCCAGGCACCGCTCGGTTGGTATACCGGGCGGGACAGTCCCAATACCCGTCGTTTGGTGGTAGAGCACGGTGGCTTGCAATACGACAGCGACTATTACGGAGACGATTTACCGTTCTGGACCGAGGTGCAGTGCGCCAATGGTGAAACAAAGCCGCACCTGATCGTACCCTATACCCTCGAGGCCAACGATATGCGCTTTGCCTCGCCACAGGGGTTTAACACCGGAGAGCAGTTCTTTACCTATCTGAAAGACAGCTTCGACGTGCTGTATGCCGAAGGCGAGGAGTCGCCGAAGATGCTGTCGATCGGCATGCACTGCCGTTTATTGGGCCGTCCGGGCAAGTTTCGCGCGCTGCAGCGATTCCTGGACTATATCGAGCAATACGATCGGGTTTGGGTATGTCGACGCCAGGATATTGCTGACCACTGGCTGGCACAGCATCCTTTTAAGAAGTAAAAAAGGGCCGATGTGGCCCTTTTCGTTATGTTTGAGCGCAGGATTGCGCTCGGGCATGGATCAGAACAGTACGGAGTAGTTCAGACCAAAGGTACGGCCGCGGCCTTTATAGCTGTAAAGCTCGGGTGAGCCATAGGTCGGGCTATAGAGAATGGGTGCGCGCTGGCCCCAAACGGTGGTGTATTCCTTATCCAGCAGGTTTTCCACGCTGAAGCTGAGTTTACCCACCGGCAACGCGTAGCTGCCGAGGAAATCGATGGTGTTGTAGCCATCAATTTTACGTCCCTGGGTAGAGCCTGCCTTGGTGTAATCGCCGTCATCCGATACGTCGAAAGTCTGCTGTGACTGCAGGCGCAGGTTCCAGTCGCCCGGCGCCCAGCCGACATAGGCAGTCACTTTGGATGGGCTGGCGGTATCCACTACCAGCTTTTTCCATTCGCCGTTGACCTTGGTCTCGGAGCGGATGAAGTTAAAGTTGGTGCCCGCACTCCAGTCGCTGTCTTCGAAGAAGTAATCGACCGCGCCTTCCATCCCGTAAATACGGCGTTTGTCCGAGTTGACGTTAATGGTCATGTCGGTTTTGTTGATCGAAATACTCTTATCGGACAGGGAGTAGTAGCCGGCAATCTGCGTGCGCAGGTTATCGCCGGTGTAACGCCAGCCAAGTTCGTAGGAGTTAACCTTAATGCCTTCCAGCTTGGAGTCGCCAACGTTGACGCTTTTGTTCAACTGGTAGTGGCCGTTGTTCAGCGCATAGGTACCGTTGCCGTAATATTTGCCCGGATCCGGGATCTCGTAACCCTGCGAGAAGTTGATCCAGGTCTGCTGACGTTCGGTCAGGTGTGCCAACAGGCCGGCGTTGAACAGGGCGTTGTTGTAGTCCGTTTTCCCGCCCGGGATAGCATCAGCCGAGGTGGCGGCGCCGGTAGCGATAGCCTGCTGCTGGTTGTAGCCGACGAAGTCATCAATCTTGTTTTCGGTGTACTGGTAGCGCACGCCGCCGCTCAGGGTAAAGATAGGGTTGATGTCGTAGCTTGCCTGCAGGAAGGACGCCAGGTTGGTGGTGCTGTAGCCTGGGTAGCGCCCGGTGTTATAGGCGTTTTGCAGGTCCATACCGCCAGACTGCTGCGCTTTCGCCAGATCGAAGAACTGCTGGTTGGAGTTGAACGTCTCATGCTCGGCGTCGATGCCGTAGGTTAACGTCAGGGCCTCGATCGGCTTGCTGTTCAGCGTCAGTTTGCCGCCGTAAAAGTCGGTCTTTTGCTGGGAAGCGCCGATGCTGCTGACGTAATAATCCGGGGCTTTGCCTGCCAGCGTCGGGAACGGATAGAAGGTCAGCGACTCATCGCGATAGTAGACCTGCGCCACCAGATCCTGGCCGAGGAAATCGGTGTTGGAGTACTGCAGGTTGATCAGGTGGCGTTCGGTGCCTGGAATACGATCCGAATTGAGATTACCGCTGTTGTACGCCTTGGCGCTGCCGGTCACCGCGGCGAAATTTTCCCCCAGGAACAGGCCATGGTCGCCATCGGACTGGCTTTTGTAATACTGAGTGGTCAACTGCAACTGCTGGTGGTCATCGATATTGATAGTGCCGGTGCCCATCACGTCGAGGCGATCGGAATATTGCAGGCCGGTCTGAGTATTATCAATCAGGACTTCGTTGCCCTTGCCGTCATACCAGCCACCGTAGCGCTGATAGGAGACCGACAACCGGCCCGAGGCGTTGTCGTTGCCGCCGCTGACCGCTGCCGCTACGTTCTCGTCGTGGTCGGTGTGGCCGCCAAAGCCGGTTTTACCGCCGATCTGCAGTTCAACCTGCTGCTCTTTCTGGCCTTTTTTGGTAACGATGTTGATCAAGCCGCCGGTGCTGCCGCCGCCGTACAGCGAGGTAGCACCGGAGATCACTTCAATGTGATCGATATTAAAGGGATCTATCGAATCCAACTGGCGACTGTCGCTGCGCGATGAGTTCAAACGTACGCCGTCGATCATCACCATCATTGAGCGGCCGCGCAGGTTCATGCCGTAGTTGGTACGCCCCTGACCGCTGACGTCCATGCCCGGGATCAACTGCGCCAGCATGTCCTTGATCTCTTTGCCGCCCTGAACTTGCTGCTCAATTTCCTGGCTCTCAATCACCCAGGTGGTCTGCGCCATTTCTGCCACTGTACGGTGCGTACGGCTGGCGGAAACCACCATTTGCTCTTCGCTTTTTTGTTCTTCTGCCCAGGCCGTAGGGGCGAGCATCGCCAGCAGGCAAGGGTTTAATACCCAGAGGTGTTTGCGTTTCATCGTTATTTTCCAGAGTGTCCCATATTGGTGTGTAGTTAAAACTCGGTGTAATTGAGCATGACGTGCTCGGCGCGGGACGGAATACCCGGCTGCCGACTACGCCATTGGATCACAGCCGGGGTGGACGTTAAATCGAACTGGTCGCGTCCTAAAGCCCGGTTGAGAATGCGTGCCGAACGCCAGGCCATCAGGCTGAGTTGGGGTTCGGCGATGCCGTGGCTGTGCATGCCGGCATTAACGGCAAACAGGCAGTTTTCCTTGGGGCCTTCCCACTCCAGGCTGAAGTCGGGGGCTACGCGGAACTGGTCATCGGCGGTGGTCAGCAGGCGATCGGCCAGCGGTTCGAGGAACGCCGGACGATCCTGCTGATAGCCGGTGGCGAAAATCACCACGTCGGTGTCGAAGGTTTCTTTACCCTGATCAAGATGGTGATGGGTAACCAACTGCCAGCCATCGCCTGCGGCCTGGATTGCCGCCAGCGAGCGGCTTGGCAGCAGGTGCGCCCAGGGCTTTTCGCGCAACACTTCAAACTGGTGATACATTGCGCGGTAAATAGCCAGCAGCGAATCGCTGGTGATGCCGTCAGAGGTCATCTTCTGCTCGGTCAGCATGCGCTGCTTGGCACCGTCGTTCAGGCCATAGAAGCTGTCAACGTAGTCCGGCGTGAAGTACTCGTTGGCGAAGGCGGCTTCATCCAGCGCGTTATAGTTATTGCGGCGCGAGATCCAATTCAGTTGTGCAGGCTGTCCCCATTCGGCGCGGAAGATGTTCAGGAACAGGTCTGCACCGCTCTGGCCGCCACCGACGATGGTGACGCGTTTTCCGGCCAGGTTCGGGTTGCGCATCGTCATTTCGCTGGCATGGAAGCAGCGATCGTTTTGCTCGGTAACGCAGTCCGGCAGTTTTATGCGTTTGCCTATGCCCAGGCAGACGTGGCGCGCCCGGTAAGTCGCACGCTGGGTAGTGACGATGAATTGGCGCTGCTGGTCGTCAAAATCGACGCTCTGAATATCCTGACTGAACTCCAGCGACTTCAGCCCGTTGGCGGCCCAGTCGAGGTAGTCGGCGAACTCTTCGCGCGACACCGTACGCAGCTCGGTGGTCAGGAATCGATAAAACTTCTTCCTTTTCACCAGGTAGTTAAGAAAGCTGTAGGGATTGGTTGGCGATACCGCGCTGACCAGATCTTTCAGGAAGCTGGTCTGCATATGGCAATCCGGCACCATCATGCCGGGATGCCAGGAAAAGTGCGGCTTGCGTTCGAGGAATTTACTGTTAAAACCGGCAACTTCACTGCCGAGTGCGGCAATGCTGAGGTTGAACGGGCCGATACCAATGCCGATGAAATCCAGGGGCTGATTCATTGGGCAAACTCCTTGGTGACCAAGTAAAGAGGGTTATCCAGATCCTGCAGATAGTTTGGCAACATGCGGCTGCCGCCATCCTGCTCTGAGTAGGTGAGTTTTACCGGGTTGAGCACCACGCGAATAATTTGTGGTTTGAAAAGATCAAACAACGCAAAGCGTTCCGCCATGTCCGGATGCTGTGCCATATAGCCTTTCAGCACCTGTGCCAGCAGTTGATAGAAGCGGGTTTCACTGACCCCACAGGCCTTCATCAGCGGCGAGATAAAGCGCAGCACGGTGACGAAATGCCCGGTTTGCAAATCATGAATCAAATAGTCGGCGGACAGGCGCACGGTGACGTCTCTCACCACTTTCGGCAGTGATGTCGCTTCGGGGAAGTCCTGATCCACCAGACGCATATCGCCCTGGAAGTCTTTCAACAGCACGCGCTGCGGCACATGATCTTTCATCACCAGCGTGATGTTTTGCCCATGGGCGATCAGCGCTACGCCGTAGCGGCACATCAGGTGGTACATCGGCACCACCACCACCCTGAACATCTGCTGCAGCCAGGCTTCAGCGCTCAGGCCGGAACGGGCGATATAGGCGGCAATCAGCGGCTGGCCGTGGTTGTCGGTTTCCATCAGCGTCGCCATCAAGATGGCCTGTTCGCCTTCCTGCAGGTAGCAAGAGGGATTCTCACGCCAGATCACCCCCAGCATTTCCTGGTAGCGATAAGGCGCTTTGGCTAAAGAGGCGTAGGTCGGGTGGGTCATATAGCCTGCCGCCGGCTCGCCGAGGATCTCGGCACCGCTGGCGCTCAGCGTATCGTCCTCGGTAAAAATCTGCTGCAGCCAACGGGAAGCGGCCGGCCCGGCGCTGATGTACTTGCCCGGAATGCCGCGATAGCACGAGGTGTTGTAAATGGTCAGCGGTAGCTTGATGTCGAAAGCGGAACGGCGGCTGATATTGGTCAGCGTGCGCAACGATTGCTGCGCCAGATAGCTGTCGCCGAATTCACCCAGTTCCACCAGATCCCCTTCGGCCAACTGCGGCAGGAAGTGCAAAGCGATCTTTTGCTGCCACTGCCACGGGTGCAGCGGGACCGGGATCCAGTCATGGGTCAGTTTCAGCTCGCGCCAGCGGCGATCGAAGCGTTGGCGTTCGGCACTGTCCATCGCGCTGTTAAGCAGGTTATCCAGTGAATATTCTTCGTCGGCGCACCAGACAAAGCTGCCGCGTTTGGCCGCTACCCAGTGCAGTTGGAACTGCCCCTGGTATTCGGGCGCGTACTGATGCAGCGCGGTCAGGCCCCAGCCACGACGACCTTTATTGAAGATAAACTTGGGGTGTCCGGCCAACAGGCACTGCAGCGCGTCAGCATCCAGGGCAATCAAATCCTGTGCGCTCATGCCGTGACGGGCGGACAGCAACTGCATATCGCCGCGCAGCGTGGCGTACAAATCCTCCAGATGTTCGGCGACCTGCGCATCGTCCATTTTCAACACCTGAGCCAGTTGGCGCAGCGTTTGGTCGGCGGCTAACGGCGATTGATCACAGGTCAGCGTTGCCGGGTCGATGTGCAGCCAACCCCAAATGCCGCGTTCGGCGCTGAAGCTATACTGAGCGTCGCCCAGCAGAATGCGCCATTGCTCGCCGTGTTGTTCGGCCTGCAGCGTGCGTTCATATTCCAGCTCTGCGAGGATCTTGGCGATCATTTGGCGGTTTACGCGCTGCCAGTCGGCGTAATCTACGGTGTTCATACTGAAGCCCCCCGGAAGAATTCATCACGCTGATTCATGATCAAACGCGAGCGCTTATGCGGGAAATCGAACTCTTTGACTGTTTGGTAGCCGGCTGTCGGCAGGTGACGGAACAGTCGCTGGTTATCCGCGCGCGGTTCGGCGACCACGCGCGTGGTGCGCGGTTCATCCAAATACAGATAATGCGTCAGGCCGCGTAGCCAACTGCGGATGTATTGCGCGCCGCGGCAGTCTTCTTCACCGACCAGCATGTGCAGCCCGCGGTCGAACGGCTGCCAACGGTAGTGGCGGCCGATGCGATCTTCCGGAGCCCAATAGACTTCGAAATAGCCGAACGGGCGATCGTCAAAGCACCCCAGCAACGGATAGCAGTAGCTGGAGTCCAACTGACGCTGCAGGTAGGCGGCCTGGGTTTCGAGCGGGCCACTCATTTCCCAGAAGGCATCCACGCGCGGTGAATTCATCCAGCGGGTGAACTGCTCGGCGTCGTGTGCCACTTCCGGCAGGCGGAAGCTCAGGGTTCGCTTGAGCTGCGGATCGTAACGACGATACACCTCGCCGCTGGGGCGAGCGGGGCGCTGTGGGAACCACAGGCTACGCTCGGCGTCATACTGCATTTTCCCGGACGCGGAGTGGCGTTCGGCACCGAGCCACAGCGGTAACTGATAAAAGGTTTCGCGCGCCAGATAGTCACTGCTGGCTAACGCGAACAGCGCCTGTGCCTGCGGTTCTTCGCACCATTGCGCATAGGGCAAGGTGACACCGCTGAGCTGCGGTGCCGCCACCAGCAACTGGTCCAGCGCCTGCACCAGCCAGTTCTGCGGCAGTGGCCCCGGATAGTGCAACACCGCGCTACCGTCCAGGCCCAGACTGAGTTGCAGCGCCTTTCCCAGCTGCTCGCAGCAAAAACCGTTGCCGGCATGCGTCAGTTTGGCTTGCGGCATCATTGAGCGGCTCCCTGGCGCAGCGGGTTGACGAAGTCGAAATAAATCACCGCCGGATCGACGATGGTGTTTTCGTTGTGGTCATGCAGATAACAGAAGAAGTTGCCTTTGCAGTTCCAGTGGCTGCTGTCGAGGACGTAGTCCAGACACAGGGTGTTTTTGGCGTTGGCACGCAGACCACTCAGCGCATCGCGCACCCGGGCCATCAGCTGTTCTTCAGTGTCGAAGCCGGCCGCGGCTAACGCTGCAGTGACCGCCAGGCTGGAGTTCACCAGCAGGTAGTAAGGGAAGTAACGCAGTAACTGCTGTTCGCTGAAGCGATTTTCCGCCTCGGCCTCGCCAATTTCTTCTAACCACGGCCCGGCATCGCGGGTAAAGCCGCTGCCCTGACAGTCGCGATACAGCATGCCGATCGGCAGATCCTGCTGCATTTCCACCAGAATATTTTGTTGGTGGGCCAGCAGCACCAGCCCGTAATCGGCTTCGGTGCTGAACAGCGGCAGTAAGACGTGTTGGCAGTAAGCATCCAGCCAGGTATGAGCGGCCTGTTGCACCGGCAGATTCAGTCGGGCGGCTAAACGCCGCACCGCCGCTGCCAGCAGGCTGTCGCCGCCGTCCGGTGCGGCCTGGGTCAGGGTTACCAGCACATTGGTCTGGCTTTCCGGCTGCTCAAACAGCAGGTTATCGCGCAGTGCCATCAGGCTTTCTTCCTGAATCGTCCCGTCCGCAGAACGCAGCCCGGCCCAGCCGTCTTCCTGCATCACGCGGAAGGTGGGATAACGTGCCTGCAGTTGCTGCCAACGTGGCGTTTGCGCCAAACGAGCCAAACGGATGCCGCGCTTCACTTCTTTTACCGACAGGGTACGCACCGAGTTGGTCAGGCGCACGCTGAGGGAGAATTTAATCATGTCGCGATTGCTGGCGCTGTACAGAGAGCGGGAAGAGCTGGTTGGCAGCCAGCGCTCGCCGGCTTCGCCCAGATCGCTGAGCAATCCCTGGGTCACCAGTTCCTGGCACCAGGTCTGCGTCAGCAAATGGTCGGCCTGCCATGGATGCATCGGCAACAGCCAGACGTCATCGGTAAAATGCGCCAGCAGTTGCGGTGCGCTTTCGGCGGCAAAACGCTGCAGGCGCTGCTGCAACGTCAGGTTCAGGCTGTCGCCGCACAGGTGATTTTTATCGACTGCAAACCAGCGCAGCGGGAAACGGGCGCCAAAATCTGGCAGGTAACGGCGCGCCTGCTGTTCGTCGAAAGGTTCATGGGATTTAGGCGCCGGGTGGAAGGCGTGGCCTACCAACAGACCCTGTTCCGCCTGAGCGAAGTTGAGCGGCTTGTCGCGCAGCGTCGGCCAGTCCAGGCGAACCGCGATCGCCTGTTGGGTATTGTCATGACTCTCCAGTACGCGCTGGCGGAAACGGGTAACGACCTCATCCGACAGTTCCCCCTTCACCGACGGTTTTTCCAGCAACAGGGTCACCAGTTGCTCCACGCTCAGCGCAACACCAGCGCCGTCGTCTTGCTGATGCAAGCGGGCAGGGAACAGATACTGGTGATGTTGGGTGGGGGAGGTGTGACGTAAAGTGATGCGGATAGCCTGAGAAGGCGAAAGTGGAATATGAAGCTGCGGATACTGTTGGTTGTTGGCCGCCGGAACGATTTGCCAGTCCCGGGTTTCACGCATCAACGCGTTGAGAAAACATTGCGCAGCCACGTCGGTCGTCGCGGTTTCAAACTGGATTGTCATGATCCCATTTCACTATTGAATCAATTGAGAATGATTCTTATATCAATAATATTTATTGTTATCAATCGTCGTATGATACAATTTTTCAATGAATTGAACATAACCTTATAATTTTATTAACGGTAAATTTACGTTTGATGCATATTTCATCTCCCCCTAAATCACCGCCAATAGCGAATACGTCTCCTTCCAACTGGCCGCTGGCGTTGTGCGCCGGGCTGCTGGGTATCGGGCAAAACGGCCTGCTGGTGGCGTTGCCGGTGCTGGTCAGCATGACCCAGCTGTCGCTTTCAGTCTGGGCCGGGCTATTGACGCTTGGCTCGATGCTGTTTTTGGTGGGGTCACCCTGGTGGGGCAGGCAGTCTGAAATTCGCGGCTGCAAGTTCGTAGTAACCATGGCGTTAGCAGGGTATTTGTTCAGTTTTGCTTTACTGGCACTGGCGGTTTGGGGGTTGGCGGCTGGCTGGCTTTCATCGACGCTGGGGTTGGGCGGCCTGATTGCGGCACGCATTATCTACGGGCTGACGGTATCCGGCATGGTGCCGGCCAGCCAGACCTGGGCGCTACAGCGTGCCGGCTATGAACAGCGTATGTCGGCGCTGGCGACCATCAGTTCCGGGCTGAGCTGCGGGCGACTGTTGGGGCCGCTGTGCGCCGCGCTGGCGTTGTCGATTCATCCGATGGCGCCGCTGTGGTTGATGGCGCTTGCGCCATTGATCGCCCTATTGGTAGTGTGCCGCCAGCATAACGATCCACCGCTGCCGCCGGTTGCCCATCAGCAAAACCGACTTCGCCTCAATATGGTGCCTTACCTGCTGTGCGCACTGTTGCTGGCCGCGTCGGTCAGCTTGATGCAATTGGGATTGGCACCGCATTTGACCGGTTTATTCAGTCATTCCGCCACCACCGTCAGTCATCACGTGGCGGTGTTGCTGAGCGTGGCGGCGGCCTGTACGCTGTTGGCTCAGTTTCTGGTGGTGCGCCCGCAGCGTTTTAGCGCGTCGCAGCTGCTGCTGATTGCCGCCGTGCTGATGATAGTGGGACTGGGCCTGATGTGCGCTCAGCCTTTGGCGCTGTTCTATGTTGGTTGCGCACTGGCCTCTTTTGGCGCTGCCATGGCGACGCCGGGTTATCAACTGATGTTGAACGATAAATTGTCTACCGGCAAAGGGTCGGGGGCCATTGCTACCAGCCATACGCTGGGTTACGGCCTGAGCGCATTGATGGTGCCGGTGGTGGCCAAATTTTATGGTGAGTCGCAGCTGATTGCGGCCGCTTTGACGATGGCGGTTCTGCTGGGGGGTATCAGCGGCTGGCTGTGGCGCCAGCACCGCATCAGTGCAAATTCTGCGGGAGAGTAACAAGTATGTCCGGCGCATCAAGCTACAGAATTTTTGATATCACACTGAAAATAAAAGAAAACGTATCACCTTCCTTGCTGCGTTGCGTTTTCGAGGGGCCGGATGTCCATCGCATGAAGCTGGAGGCGCCGGATCAGCGCATCAAACTGTTGTTCCCGGCCGAAGAGGGGCAGATCCTGCGTCTGGAAAACAGCGACGACTGGTATCGCGACTATATGGCGATACCGAAAGATCAACGCCCGGTGATGCGCACCTATACGCTGCGGGCGCTGCGTGCCGAACAGAATCAAATGGACGTCGAGTTTGTGCTGCATGGCGTGAACGGCCCGGCCTCGGCGTGGGCGACCCATGCCAAACCGGGGGATGTTATTCAAACCGTAGCCCCCAATGCCGATTTTGACGGTGACAGCGGCGGTTACGAATGGGTTCCCCCGAGCGAGCTGCAGCAGGCGCTGTTGATCGCCGACGAGACGGCGGTACCGGCGGCGGTAGGCATTCTGGAACAGCTGGCGCAGCGGGCCAATCCGCCGCGGGTACAGGCTTTCTTCGAGGTTCCTGTGGCGGGCGACTGCCTGAACATGGATCGCTTCCCATTCGCCGAGGTCTATTGGCTGCCGCGTGATGTCGGGCATCAGCAGATGCACGGTACGCTGCTGGTGGAGTCGGTGCGCCAACGGGTAAATATTCCCGAATCGGCGCGGACGCAAGCGCAGTCGCTGGCGGAAAACAGTTTGGGCGGCGATCTGCTGTGGGAACGAGCCGAAGGGGCGAAAAGCTTCTACGCCTGGGTTGCGGCAGAGTCTTCCGCGGTGAAGGCGCTACGCCGTTATCTGATTGGCGAACGCGATCTCGATCGCTCCACCGTTAACTTTATGGCGTACTGGTGTTGAGGGACCCGGTCAGTAACCGGCTTCACTTTGATAGCGCACTGCCAGCAGTACAGCGGTGCTGCCATCAAAATGATACAGGGCAATATAGCCGCTGTTGCCGAAATCGTTCGGCCATTCCCTAAATTCAATTTCCATATCTTCAATGGGCCGACCGGCCTGAGGATGATGGGCCAGGATATTGATGCTGCTACGAATGGATGCCACGGCCTTTTGCCCAGCGCTTCGCGCTTTTCTTCTCGCTCGACGTATTCACGGATAGCCTCGCGCATAATCCAGTGCGCACTTCGCTGACGCGTGGCCGCGATTTGTTGCACCCGTTGCTTGAGCTCATCATCAATTTTTATCGATGCAGCCGTAGTCATAAGTAGCCTCAGTTAGCTAAAGGTAATACCTCTGCCGACTATAAGGCTCAACATGCCAGACTATCCATTTTTTGTGCGCCGGGTTTGCCTTAAGCCATCAAGCTCACGTGCGCGGCGACGATGCGCCAACCGCAGGGCAATTTGACCCAGGTTTGCATCTGGCGGCCAACGCTTTCGCTGCCGGGGCGGCGGAATTCGGTACTGGCGACGGCCATATCGTCACCGTAGGTGGTGATAACGGTGTTCTCCAATAGGCGATCCAACCCTTTGGAAGGACGCTGTTGGCGGAAGTCACGGATCTGATCGATGCCGTACAAATTCTCCGTCGCGCCGTAACGGACGGTACGACCATCGTGCCAAAACAACTCATCCAGCACCTCAATATCATTGCCGATCAGCGCCTGTTCGTAACGGTAAAAGGCGGCGTTCACCTCTGCCAGCACCGCCGGACGATCGATATACTCACTTTTCATCATTTAGTCCTGTTTTCCCGGTATAACACATCTTGCCACGCCACGTTGTTCCAGCGCATAGGCGGCACGCAGTGCCAGATCCTCTCGCCAGGGGGGGGCAATCAGCTGCAGGCCTATCGGCAGGCCAGAGTCGGTTTTCAGCGGCACCGTCACTACCGGCAGGCCGAGGAAAGAGACCGGCTGCGTCAGCATGCCCATACTGGCGCGGATCGGCAGATCCGTGCCGTTGATATGCATGGTTTCCTGGCCGATCGGCGTGGCGCTGCAGGGCGTTGCGGGGGCGATGAGGATGTCCCAGCGTTCGAACAGCGGCAGCACCTGTTGCTGAAAATGGGTACGAAAGCGCTGCGCCTGCACATACCAGGCGGAGGGCAGCATGGCACCGGCCAGCAGGCGTTCACGCGACAGCGGCTCAAAGCGGTTTGGCTGGCTGCGCAACAGCGGCAGATACTGATTGCCCCCCTCGGCGGCGCTGATGATGAACGCTGCCGACCGGGCCAATTCGGCCTGCGGAAATTCAACTTCAGCCACGGCCTCCAGTGCCTGCGCAGCCTGTCTTACAGCGGTTTTAGCATCATCGTTGCACCATTGCTGAAAATACCCGCCCAGCACCGCGCAGCGCAGGCCTTGTTGGCCACGGGGCAACAGCGATTCGGTTTGCGTGACCGGTTTATCCGCCTGAAAACGGTCTTCAATATCCGTGCCCTGCATCACGTCATACACCGTTGCCAGATCTCGCACCCGGCGGGCAAAGGGGCCGAGATGATCCAGACTGGCGACGAAAGGCTGACTACCGCTGCGCGACAGACGGCCAAAGGTTGGCTTCAGCCCAAAGATGCCGCACAGCGATGCGGGTACGCGTATTGACCCATTGGTGTCGCTGCCGAGGGAAAATGTCACCAGCCCGGCGGCGACCGCCGCTGCCGAACCGCCTGAGGAGCCACCGGCAATACGCGTGGTGTCGTGCGGGTTACGCGTCGCGCCGTAGTGGCTGTTTTCGGTGGTAAAACCGTACGCATAGGCGTCCATATTCAGCATGCCGGACAGCAAGGCACCTTGGCCGGCCAGTTTGCCGATCGCCCAGGCGTCCTGTTTGGCCGGCGGGTTATCGCTGAACAGACTGGCCCCCGCCAGGGTGGTTTCGCCGGTGACGTCGAACAGGTTTTTTACCGCGTAAGGGATCGCCGCCAGGCTCGGCATTGGAAGACCTTTGGCACGTGCGCGATCGAGGTGATCGGCTTCGCTCAACATGCGTTCGCGCGTGATGTGGGTATAGGCGTTCAGCGCCGGATCCCGTGCGTCAATATTCTCTAACGTCTGTTGGGCAATCTCACGTGCAGAAATCGCACCTTGCTTCAGGGCCGCGCGGATCTCGGCGATCGATAGGGCACTTAACGAATTCATGCGCGATACACTCCTGCGATCTCCAGGCGTGGATCGAGCGGAAAGGCCATCAAGGGTTCCGCCAGTGCAGCAATGCGATTGAACTGGGTCAGCAGTTCCTGACGGCGCGCGTCATCCATTTCCAGCGCCAGTATCGCTTCCATTTGGCTGATATAGGCCGCCCAGTCGACGGCAGGTTGGTTTTTCATTTTACTTCTCCCCAATAAAAATGGCGGCTAGAAGCCGGCGGCACTGCCGTTGCTGCGGGGATCGAAAGCCCCTTCAAGCATGCCGTTAGTATGGCGAACAATGGCGCCGGCATGGCCGACCGCTTCGCTAAAGTCCGGTAACAACTCCACGTCGTGACCCCGTTGGCGCAGGTAGTCGACGGTTTCCGCGCTAAAGCGACCTTCCAGCTTCAGCGAGTCAGAGCTTTCACCCCAGGTGCGTCCCAGCAGCCAGCGCGGCGCGCTGATCGCCTGCTGCAGCGGCAGGCCCTGCACCACATGGCGAACAAACACCGCCGCCTGGGTTTGCGGCTGGCCGTCGCCGCCCATGGAGCCATACACCAAGGTGCGTCCGTCATACAGGCGAGCTGCCGCGGGGTTCAGAGTGTGGAAAGGCTGTTTGCCTGGCGCCAGTGCCAGCAGATGGGCGGCATCCAGGCTGAAGGACGCTCCGCGGTTTTGCCACAGCACGCCACTTTGCGGCAATACCACTCCGCTGCCGAATTCGTGGTAAATGCTTTGGATAAAGGACACCGCCAGACCGCTGCTGTCCATCACGCCCATCCACACGGTATCGCCCGGCCCCTTGCCTTTGCCCCAGGCCGCGGCATGCTCAGGATCGATATGCTTGGCCAGCGTATCCAGGCGTTCTGTCGTCAGGAGTGCCTGCGGATCCTGCGTCATTTGGCGTGGATCGGTGATGAATTGGTCACGCAGACCGAAAGCCAGCTTGGTGGCCTCGACGATGCCATGCACCACTGCGCCTTCGCTTTTGCTGGCCAGGGGCAGGCGATCGGTCAAACCGAGGATTGCCAGCGACACCAGGCCTTGAGTCGGTGGGGTGAGGTTGAAGACTTCACCTTTCTGATGCTCAAGTCGCAAAGGCGTGCGCCGACGCGGCCGATAATCCGCAAGATCTTGGGCGGTGAGCGGCATGCCCAGCCGGGCCATATCGCCCGCCATGCTTTGCGCCAGTCGGCCGCGATAGAAGCTGTCCAACCCCTCTTCGGCCAGGGCAATCAGGGTATCCGCTAACTGTGGCTGGCAGAAACGCTGTCCGGCAAGGGGGATTTCCCCCTGCGGTAAGTAAGTGCGGGCAAAATGTTCCACATCCGCCAGTTCATGATATTTGCTGCGTGTGGCGGCCTCCTGCGAGGCGGTAACCGGAATGCCGTCCGCCGCATAGCGAATGGCATCGGCCAGCAGACGCGGTAGCGGCAGCTGTTCGCCGCCCAGCTCGCCGGAATAGTCTAGCGCTTCACGCCAGCCGCCAACGGTGCCGGCAACGGTCAGCGCCGCCCTGGGGCCGCGATGCGGGATGTGGCTTTCACCGGCGTAAAAATCCAGCGTGGCTAAGGAACCGGCAGCGCCGCTGGCGTCGATCGCCACCGGATCGCCCTGTGGCGGCACAATCAGCCAGAAGCCGTCACCGCCCAGGCCATTCATGTGCGGATAAACCACGGCGATAGTCGCGGCGGCGGCGACCATGGCTTCGATGGCGTTACCCCCTTCACGCAGAACCGCCAGCGCGCTTTCGCTGGCGAGGTGGTGAGGCGTGACGGCCATGCCCAATGGCGCGGTATTGCTGTTAATCATTTCTTGGCCCTTGTTTGAGGTCAGCTTCTGTCTCAAAGACAAGCAAGAGGCGTTCCATGTTTTCTTCGGTGGTAATAAACGCTTGCCAGCGGGTAGATTGGCCGTGCTATGTTCCGCTGAAACAAAGGTTACAAGCAGGAGCAGCAATGAAGCAGATCGATGAACGCCTGCGCGGGGAATATTCGCAGCTTACGCCGCAGGAACAGCGGGTAGCCGATTTTATTTTCGATCACTTTGACGACCTGATCAGCTACAACAGCGCCGAGTTGGCGCGCCTGAGCGGCGTATCCAAAGCTACCGTCAGCCGCCTGTTCAAACGCCTGGGCTACCCAAGCTACCGTGCAATGCGTGATGAACTGCGCACCCTGCGCCAGAGCGGTATGCCGCTGACCGATAATCGTGATGCGGTGCAGGGCAACACCCTGTTGGCGCGGCACTACAAGCAGGAAATGGCCAACCTTACTCAGTGGGTGAACCATATTGACGCCGGCCAGTTCAATGCGGTGATCGCCGCCCTGGTGCAGGCTCGGCGTGTGGTACTGATGGGGTTTCGCAACAGTTATCCGATTGCCATGCACCTGCGCCAGCAACTGATGCAGGTACGTGAGCAGGTGTTATTGATGCCGCAGCCCGGGCAAACGCTGGCGGAAGAGCTGGTCGATTTGGACCACGGGGACGTGGCCGTAGTTGTGGCTTTTCGCCGCCGGCCGCGTCAGTTGCGGGCCTTGCTGACGCAGTTGCAGATTCAGCAGGTTCCGACGCTGCTGGTGTGCGAACCGCAGGCGCAGTCGCTGATCCCACTGGCGAACTGGCACCTGGCGGCACCGCTGGATAGCGTTTCCGCCTTTGACAGCTATTCCGCCGCCATGAGCCTGGCCAATCTGCTCAGCAATGCCTTGCTGCATGAGACGCTGACGCAAGGACGCCAACGGATCCATCAGATCGCCGATCTGTATGGCGATCTGGATGAGTTGGAACAGCGCTAATTTCCGCGCCATTTTGGTGCCTTCGCACTTTGATGGTGCGCATTTTTCTCCGTGATATCCCTTCCTCCTGCCACAGTCATGGCAGGGGAGTTTCCTCTTAGCCCCCTAACTCAAAGACAGCAAAGGTTAAGCTGGTTAACGCTCTCGATTGGCACATTAGTTGCAAAGTGATAATCAAAGAATCTTTTGTTTCATCATTTCACCATCGGGGATAGTCTATGAACTTCAAGAAAATCGGGATAGCGGCGTTAGGGGCGGTGCTGTTGATGGCGCAGGCCACGTCGGTGATGGCGGATCAACTACAAGAAATCCAGCAGCGCGGCGTGCTGCGGGTAGCGGTACCGCAAGACTTCCCGCCGTTTGGCTCGGTAGGCACCGATCTGCAGCCGCAGGGTTATGACATCGATATGGCGCAGTATCTGGCCGACAAGATGAAACTTAAGTTGCAGCTGGTGCCGGTCACCAGTGCCAACCGCGTCCCTTATCTACAGACTAACAAAGTGGATCTGGTGATTTCCAGCCTGGGCAAAAATCCTGAACGCGAAAAGGCTATCGCTTTCAGCCGTGCCTATGCGCCGTTCTTCCTGGGGGTGTTTGGCCCTAAAGACACCGCGTTGAGCGATGCCACTCAATTGGAAGGCAAGACCGTTGGCGTGACGCGCGGGGCGGTAGAAGACATGGTGTTGAGCGACACTGCGCCGAAGGGCGCGCAGATCAAACGCTACGAAGACAACAACACCACGCTGTCGGCCTACCTGTCCGGTCAGGTGCAATACATTGCTACCGGCAATCTGGTGGTGAGCGCTCTGGCGCGACAGAACCCGACCAAAGCGCCGGTGGCCAAGTTTATGTTGAAGGATTCGCCATGCTTCGTCGGCCTGCGTCTGGGCGAACCGGCGCTGAAAGCCAAAGTGGATGAATTGATTGAACAAGCGCTGAAAGACAACACCCTGAATGGGCTGTCGGAAAAATGGCTGAAAGCGCCGCTGCCCGCCCATCTTGGCGCGTAATGGGAGCACCCGATGACCTATCAGCTAAATTTTCCCGCGCTGTGGCCCTATCTGCCGGAGCTGTTGGCCGGTTTGCTAACCACGATTGAGTTGACGGCACTGGCCACCCTGATGGGCGTTGCGCTGGGGATTTTCGGGGCGGCGATCCGCAGCGGCAAAGCCAACCTGTTTAGCCGTGCCTGGGGGATTTACGTCGAGGTGGTGCGCAACACGCCGTTCGTGGTGCAGCTGTTCTTCATTGTCTTTGGTCTGCCGAGCCTGGGGTGGAAGCTGACCGCCGGGCAGGCGGCTCTGTTGGCGATGGTGATTAATCTGGGCGCCTACAGCACCGAAATTATACGCGCAGGCATTCAGGTGACGCCGAAAGGGCAGTGGGAGGCCGGGCGGGTGCTGGGCTTTAGCCGCAGCCAGACATTTTTGCGCATCGTGTTACCGCCTTCGCTGCAGCGCATTTACCCGGCGTTGGTCAGCCAGTGCATTATCGTCATGCTGGGCTCGTCGGTGGTGTCGCAGGTGTCGTTCGAAGAATTGACCTTTGCCGCCAACCTGATCCAGTCGCGCACCTTCCTCAGTTTTGAGGTGTATTTAGTGACGGCGTTGTTCTACCTGCTGCTATCGATACTGATGCGCCAACTGTTGCTGGCCGCCGGCCGCCGCTTTTTAGGGAGCCAGAACTGATGCTGACTTTTACCGACTGGGACATTGTGCGCAACCTGCTGCTGGCCGCGCGCTGGACGCTGTTGCTGTCGCTGACGGCGTTCTTTGGCGGCACACTGGTGACGCTGCCGCTGTTATTGCTGCGCCTGAGCAAGCGCCGGTGGGCGCTGCGTTTTGTCCGCTGTTATTCAGAGCTGTTTCAAGGCACGCCACTGCTGATGCAGCTGTTCCTGGCCTTCTTTGGGCTGGCGCTGTTCGGCATTGATGTTAGCCCCTGGGCCGCTGCGGCACTGGCACTGACGCTGTTTACCAGCGCTTTTCTGGTGGATATCTGGTCCGGCAGCATCGCCGCGTTGCCCAAAGGCCAATGGGAAGCGTCGCGCTGTCTTGGGCTGAGCTTCGGCCAGACCCTGGTGCGGGTAGTGGTGCCACAGGCGGTTCGCATTGCCATTGCGCCGACCGTCGGTTTTTCAGTTCAGGTGATCAAGGGCACCGCGTTGGCGTCGATCATTGGTTTTGTCGAACTGACCAAGGCAGGCACCATGTTAAACAACGTCACTTATCAACCCTTTAAAGTGTTCGGCCTGGTCGCGCTGGGCTATTTCCTGATGTGTTACCCGCTGTCGCGCTACAGCCATTATCTGGAGAGGAAGTTCCATGCCGCTCATCACAATTAATCAGGTTCAAAAATATTACGGCCAGAACCACGTGCTGAAGGGCGTGGATCTGGATATCGATATGGGCCAGGTGATTTCGATTATCGGCCGTAGCGGGTCGGGCAAGAGCACCCTGTTGCGCTGCATCAACGGGCTCGAGGGTTACCAGGAAGGCAGCATCAAACTGGGTGGCATGACCATCACCGACCGTGATTCGCAGGCGCGTGAGATCAGTCGTTCCATTGGCATGGTGTTCCAGAACTTCAATCTATTTCCCCACATGACCGCGTTGGAAAACGTGATGTTGGCACCGCGTCGGGTGCTGAAGAAAAGCCCGGCGGAATGCCGCGAGCTGGCGGAAGAGATGCTGAACAAGGTTGGGCTGGGTGAGCGGATGCATTATTCCCCGGCTAACCTTTCCGGGGGGCAGCAGCAGCGGGTAGCGATTGCCCGGGCGCTGGCGATGAACCCGAAGGTGTTGCTGTGTGACGAAATCACCTCGGCGCTGGATCCTGAGCTGGTGGGCGAGGTGTTGAAAGTCCTGGAGCAGTTGGCCAAAGAGGGTATGACGCTGATTCTGGTGACCCATGAAATGAACTTTGCCCGTGAGGTCGGTGACCGGGTGGTGTTTATGCACCAGGGCAAAGTGTGGGAGCAAGGCGACAGCCGCACGCTGTTCGCCAATCCGCAAACGCAGGAATTAAAACAGTTTATTGCTTCAGTTCGCGGCCTGTCCGAGGCGTGATATGCCATGGGGCGCGTGCTGAGTTCTGAGTTTACTGAGTTATTAAGCTGGTAAGGAATTAACATGTTGGATATTACCCAGTTCGATCAGATTAACCCACCTGCCCGTCTGCTGATGGGGCCAGGGCCGATCAACGCCGATCCGCGCGTGCTGCGTGCCATGTCTAGCCAGTTGATTGGGCAGTATGATCCGGCGATGACCGGCTACATGAATCAGGTTATGGAGCTGTATCGCGCGCTGTTTCGTACCGAAAACCGCTGGACGATGCTGATCGACGGCACCTCCCGTTCGGGCATCGAAGCGATGCTGGTCTCCTCCATCCGCCCCGGCGACAAAGTGCTGGTGCCGGTGTTTGGCCGCTTTGGCCATTTGCTGTGTGAAATTGCCCGCCGCTGTCGTGCCGAAGTGCACACCCTCGAGGCGCCATGGGGGGAAGTGTTCAGTGCCGATCAGATTGAAGATGCGATCAAGAAGGTACGTCCGCGTCTGCTGTTGACGGTGCAGGGAGACACTTCGACCACCATGCTGCAGCCGCTGGATCAACTGGGGGATATCTGCCGCCGCCACGGCGTATTGTTCTATACCGACGCGACCGCATCCTTCGCCGGTAACCCGCTGGAAACCGATGCCTGGGGGCTGGACGCGGTATCCGCAGGCCTGCAGAAATGTCTGGGTGGTCCGTCCGGCAGTTCGCCGGTCACCCTAAGCCCGCAGTTCGAAGAGATCGTCCGCCGTCGCAAGTGCGTGGAGCAGGGGATCCGCACAGCCGACCATGCCGACGGCGACGATGAGATGATCTACTCCAACTATTTTGATCTCGGCATGATCATGGATTACTGGGGCCCCGAGCGTCTGAATCACCACACCGAAGCCACCAGCATGTTGTTTGCCGCGCGCGAATGTGCCCGGGTGATCCTGGAAGAGGGGCTGGATAACACCATCACTCGCCACAGGCTGCACGGCGCGGCGATGCTGGCCGGCATTCAGGGCATGGGGCTTGAGGTGTTCGGCGATCTCGATAACCGCATGAACAACGTGTTGGGGGTGGTGATCCCGCCGCAGGTGCATGGCGAGCAGGTGCGGCAGATGATGCTCAATGATTTTGCCATCGAGATTGGCACTTCGTTTGGCCCGCTGCAGGGCAAGATTTGGCGCATCGGTACCATGGGCTACAACGCGCGTAAAGACTGTGTGCTGCAAACCTTGACTGCGCTGGAAGCTGTGCTGAACCGTCTGGGTTTTGCCAGCAAGCAGGGGGAAGCGCTGCAGGCAGCCTGGAACACCTACGACGACGGGAGCCGGTGATGGCGTTGCGGTTAACCGTCCAGGAGGCGGAACAGGCGGCCGCACGGGTGATGGCGCGTTGCGACGCGCTGGCGGCGATCAGCGCTACGCCAGACCAACTGACGCGGGTTTATCTGTCGCCGGAGCATCGGCGCGCCAACCTGTTGGTAGGCGACTGGATGCGCAGTATCGGTATGCGGGTCTGGCAGGACGCCGTTGGCAATGTTTGTGGCCGCTACGAAGGTCAAACGCCAAGTGCGCCCGCGCTGTTACTCGGTTCGCATTTGGATACGGTGCGCAATGCCGGCCGTTATGACGGCATGCTCGGCGTATTGACCGCCTTGGAGGTGGTGGCGCATTTGCATCAGCAGCAGCGGCGTCTGCCGGTGGCGGTTGAAGTGATTGGCTTTGCCGATGAAGAAGGGACGCGATTTAGCGTCGCCCTGCTGGGCAGCCGGGGCATTACCGGCCAGTGGCCAGCCGAGTGGCTGGCGCGTACTGATGCCGAGGGCATCAGCGTGGCGCAGGCGTTGCGCGAGTTTGGCCTGGATCCGGCGGCGGTGGTTGAGGCGCGGCGAGCACCAGGTGATATCTGCGCTTATCTGGAATTGCACATTGAACAAGGGCCTTGTCTGGAGGCCGCCGATCTGGCCCTGGGCGTGGTGACGGCGATTAACGGCGCGCGTCGACTCCATTGCACCTTTAGCGGCGAGGCAGGCCATGCAGGCACCGTGCCGATGGGGCAACGCAAAGACGCCTTGGCGGCCGCGGCGGAGTGGATGGTGGCGGTTGAAGCGATAACCCGTACCCGCGATGAACATTTGGTGGCGACTGTCGGCTGTATCGAAAGTCTTCCGGGGGCGGTCAACGTCATTCCTGGTGAGGTGAAACTGTCGCTGGACGTTCGCGGCCCGCAAGATGGCCCGCTGGCGGCATTGCTTACGCAGCTGTTGGAACGGGCACAGGAGATCTGCGCACGTCGCGGATTAGGTTTTGCCAGCGAGGAGTTTTATCGCATAAACGCAACGGAATGTGATGCAGATTTGCAGCAACGTTGGCAGCAGAGCGTGGCGGCGGTGCAGGGGCGCAGCATGGCTTTGCCCAGCGGTGCCGGGCATGACGCGATTGCCGTGGCGGCTTGCTGGCCGGTGGGCATGCTGTTTGTCCGTTGCGATCGTGGCATCAGCCATCATCCGGCCGAAGCCGTAAGCCAGACCGACGTGGCGCTGGCTATTCAGGCCTACTGCCAGACGGTGACCAGTTGGGAGAACACCGATGAACCTGCAGCAGTTTAATCAATTGCCCGTGGCGGAAGCCGAGCGATTGCTGCGGCCCTGCGTGAACATTGCGAGCTGGATAGCTTCAGTGATTGCGGCCCGGCCGTACAGCAGCAGCGATGCCGCGTTGGCGGTGGCCTGGCAGGCGGCGCAGCGTTGGCGGCATGAAGAGGTCAGCCAGGCATTGGCACAGCACCCGCGCATTGGCGAACGTGCCGCAGGCCAGGGGAAAGAGGCGCAGTTCTCCAAGCGTGAACAGTCGGCGGTCAATGACCGGGATCCGGAATTGGCCCAAGCGCTGCTGGTGGGCAACCGGCGTTATGAACAGCAATTTGGCCAGGTGTTTTTGATCCGTGCCGCCGGTCGAGATGGGCGAGCCATTCTGAGTGAGCTGGAACGACGCTTGAACAACGACGTGGAGCAGGAGCGGCAGGAAACCGCCGAACAGCTGCGCGAAATCGTGATGCTGCGTTTTAAGGAGTTACTGAGCGATGAGTAATATCAGCACCCATATTTTGGATACCTCCTTGGGTAAACCGGCGGCAAAGGTGCGAGTCTGGCTGGAGCGGGAACAGCAGGGGCAATGGCGGGCGATAGCCGAAGGCACCACCGATGCCGATGGCCGCGCCCGTGAGTTAACGCCGGATGAGCTGCCCGCGGGGCATTACCGCCTGCATGCCGACGTGGGCGGTTACTTTACCGCAGACAATCGTGAAACGTTATACGCCACGGCGATCATCGATTTTGTCATCAAGGATGCGGCGCAGCATTACCATTTACCGCTGCTAATCAGCCCGTATTCCTATTCAACCTACCGGGGCAGCTAGACGCCCTTAGCGGTTAACCCGCATTGACGAGGTATCTATGGCTCTGTCTCAGGATAAGGGCGCGGCTTCGTGCTGCCCGGAAGATGAAAAATTGCCGCTGGCAAAAACCTTCGCCTACGGCCTGCAGCATATTCTGACCATGTATGGCGGCATCATAGCGCCGCCCTTGATCATAGGTTCTGCCGCAGGGTTAGACGCCGCGCAAATTGGCCTGCTGGTGACGGCAGCGCTGTTTGTCAGCGGTTTGGCGACGTTATTGCAAACGCTTGGTGCGCCGGGTTTCGGCTCTCGTTTGCCGTTGGTGCAGGGCGTTTCCTTTGCGGGAGTCGCGACTATGGTGACCATAGTCACTGGCGACGGCGGGTTGCCTGCGGTGTTTGGTGCGGTGATCGCGGCGTCGTTGATTGGGTTACTGATCGCGCCGTTTTTCTCGCAGATTATTCGCTATTTCCCGCCGGTGGTGACCGGCACCGTGGTGACGGTGATTGGGCTGTCGCTGATGCCGGTGGCGGTACGCTGGGCGATGGGGGGCAACGCCAAGGCCGCAGATTGGGGATCAACCGGAAATATTGGCCTGGCGGCTTTCACACTTGCGGTTATTTTGTTGCTGAACAAGGTGGGTTCCCCGGCGTTAAAACGGTTATCGGTGCTGCTGGCGATGGCTGTCGGCTGTGTGGCGGCCGCGTGGGTGGGTAAGCTGAGCTTCGCTGCCGTAGGCCACGGGCCTTGGCTGGCATTCCCCGCGCCTTTTGCCTACGGTTGGCCAACCTTCGAACTGAGCGCAGTGCTATCCATGCTGTTGATCGTACTGGTATTACTCACGGAAACCACCGCCGGGCTGATGGCCGTCGGCGAAATTGTCGGTTCGCCGGTGAATGCGCGCCGTATCGCCAACGGGTTGCGTGCCGATATGTTGTCCAGTGCCCTGTCGCCGGTATTCAACTCGTTTCCGCAAAGCTCGTTTGCCCAGAATATCGGGCTGGTGGCGATCACCGGCGTGAAGAGCCGCTTTGTGGTCAGCGCCGGCGGGGCGATTCTGGTGCTGCTGGGGCTGTTGCCGGTCCTGGGGCGACTGGTGGCCTGCATTCCGCTGCCGGTCTTGGGCGGCGCGGGTGTGGTGCTGTTCGGCTCGGTGGCCGCCAGCGGCATCCGCACTCTGGCCAAGGTTGAGTATAAGGACAACATGAATCTGGTGGTGGTAGCGACGGCGATTGCCTTCGGCATGATCCCTATCGTGATGCCGACCTTTTACGATCAGTTTCCGAACTGGGTGCGTACTTTGCTGCATTCGGGCATCAGTGCCTCGTGCCTGGTGGCGTTGTTGCTGAACCTGTTGTTTAACCGCATTGGGGGGACAGAAGAAAAAGCGGCGGAAGAAGAGCTTTCCTGAAGCAACGGGCGCGGTGTACCGGTACCGCGCCCGAAATGCTTAATCGTGGCGCAGGAAACTGTCGGCATCCCGCCAGGCCGGGAAGGCACTGCGATAGCTTTGCAGGGTTTCCAGCGACAGTTCCGCGTCAAGCCGTGCGGCAATGCCGGGTTCCGCCTGCGCCAGCGTTTCGCCCTGCGGGCTAAGGATCAGGCTGTCACCGCTGTAGTTCAAACCGTTGCCGTCTTCGCCGACGCGGTTGCAACCGGCCACATAGACCTGATTCTCAATGGCCCGTGCCGCCAGCAGCGTTTGCCAGTGTTTGCTGCGCGGTGCCGGCCAGTTGGCGACGTACAGCGCCAGATCGTAATCCTGCTGGTAGCGAGACCAGACCGGAAAACGCAGGTCGTAACAAATTTGCGGCAGGATGCGCCAGCCGCGCCATTCGAAGATTTCACGCCGTTTGCCTGCCTGATAGTGCAGGTGTTCACCCGCCATGCGGAACAGGTGGCGCTTATCGTAGGCATGCACCCGGCCGTTAGGCTCCACCAGCAGGAAACGGTTAACCGCGCCCTCGGCGGTTTTCAGCGCCACACTGCCGCCAACCAGCGCGTTGTTTTTGTTCGCCCAGCCGTGCAGCCAGTCAATCACCTGCTGTTCCGGCAGCGCACTTTCCCCGGCATCCATGGCAAAACCGGTAGTAAACATCTCCGGCAATACGATCAGATCGCGGCCGCTTAAGGGGGCCAGCAAGGCGTCAAAATGTTGCAGATTGGCTTGGCCATCTCGCCACACCAGGGGTTGCTGCAACAGGGTAATTTTTAAAGTCGACATAACCGCTCCGCAGCTGCATCCAGCGTGGCATCCTGTTTAGCGAAGCACAGCCGGATCAATTTATGAGGGAAAGGATCGGCACAGAAGACCGACAGCGGGATCGCCGCCACGCCTACGTGCTCGGTTAACCAATGACAGAATGCCACGTCGTCCAGATCCGAGACCGCGCTGTAATCCGCCAGTAAGAAGTATGTCCCTTCGCAGGGTAAAATTTCCAGTCGGCTACTGGACAGCGCCTGCACGAAACGGTCGCGCTTGGCGCGATAAAACGCAGATAGCTGCTGCCAGTGTTCCGGTTCGCTGCGCAGCATATCGGCCAGCGCCAACTGTGCCGGGGTGTTAACCGAGAAGGTCAGGTACTGGTGTACCTTGCGCACTTCCGCACTCAGCGCTGCCGGGGCGACGCAATAACCCACTTTCCAGCCGGTCATGTGGAAGGTTTTGCCGAAGGATGACACCGCAATGGCGCGTTGACGCAGCTGCGGGTGGGCCAGCACGCTGGCATGTCCCCCTTTGGCGAAACAAATATGCTCATAGACTTCATCGCTGAGCACATAGATTTCACGCTCGCTAATGGCATGCCACAGCTGTTGCATATCTTCCGCCTGCCAGGCGGTGGCGGAAGGGTTGTGCGGCGTATTGAGGATCACCAGGCGGGTGCGGGGCGACAATAATTCTTCGAACTGTCGCCAATCGACGCTAAAGGCCGGTGGCTGCAGCGCAATGCGTTTCAGCGTACCGCCGGACAAGGTGACCGCCGGCGCATAGCTGTCATAGCTGGGATCGAAGCAAATTACTTCATCTCCCGGACGCACCAACGCGCTGATGGCGGCGAACAGCGCTTCGGTAGCCCCAGCCGTGACGGTAACTTCGGTGGTCGCGTCCGGCAGCCAGCCATACAGCGCCGCCGTTTTCTCGGCGATGGCTTCGCGCAGGGGCGCGATGCCGGTCATCGGCGCATATTGGTTTGCGCCCTGGCTGACATGCCAGGCCAGACGCTCTTTCAGGTAGTCCGGGCCATCGAAATCGGGGAAACCCTGAGACAGGTTGATTGCCTGATGCTGCGCTGCCAGCGCGCTCATCTGGGTGAAAATGGTGGTGCCCAGAGCGGGCAGTTTGCTTTCGGGAATCAATGCTGAAGTGCTCATAGCAGGCTAATACTCCTGGCGCTTATGTTGCCGTCAATATAACACGATGTTAGTATTTGGCAATCAAGACGCTTAGATGGCTAAATGAAGAAAAAATCTAATCATTAATCAAATCATTCTAAGCTTCACCTGCTGGACGACCTTACTGACCGGGAAACGATAATGACCGAAAATCCGCAACTTACAGCGCTGTTGTCTGCCTGTCACTGGATTGGCGAAAAGGGCTGGTGCCCGGCGACCGGCGGCAACATGTCGCTGCGTCTTGATGACCGACACTGTCTGGTGAGCGAATCCGGCAAGGATAAAGGCAGCCTGAGCGAATCGGATTTCCTGCTGGTGGAAACCGCCACCAACCATGTGCCGAGTGGCCGCACACCCTCGGCGGAAACCGGCCTGCATACCTTGATTTACCGGCTGTACCCGCAGATTGGCGCGGTGTTGCATACGCATTCGGTGAATGCGACAGTGTTGTCACGCGTTGAATCCAGTGAGCGTTTGGTGTTGCAGGGCTATGAGATGCAAAAATCTCTCGCCGGGCAGAGCTCTCATCTGGATACCGTAGCGATCCCCATTTTCGACAACGATCAGGACATTCCGCGCTTGGCCGCGCGCGTCGCGGCCTATGCCGAAGTGACGCCATTGCAGTACGGTTTTCTGGTGCGGGGTCACGGCCTGTATTGCTGGGGCCGCCAGGTTGCGGAGGCTCGTCGTCACCTTGAAGGGCTGGAATTCCTGTTCCAGTGCGAACTGCAACGCCGTTTACTGGAGGCAAAATGATCCGCGCCATCGTCACTGACATTGAAGGTACCACCAGCGATATCCGCTTTGTTCATCAGGTGCTGTTTCCCTATGCGCGTGAACGTTTGGCACCGTTTATCCGTCAGCACCAGGCAGAGGCTGAGGTGGCTGCGCCGCTGGCTGCCCTGCGTCATGAGATTGATCAACCGCAGGCGGATATTGAGCAGCTTATTGCCGCGCTCTACCGTTTTATGGACGAAGATCGCAAATCCACCGCGCTGAAGGCACTGCAAGGCATCATCTGGCGCAGTGGCTACCACAACGGTGATTTCCGCGGGCATTTATACCCTGAAGTGGCCGGGCAGCTGAGCGCCTGGCAGCAGCAGGGGCTGAAGCTATACGTTTACTCTTCCGGCTCGGTGGAAGCGCAGAAACTGCTGTTCGGCAACAGTGATGCCGGCGATCTGCAGCCATTGTTCAGCGGGTATTTCGATACCCACGTCGGGGCCAAGCGTGAAACCGCTTCGTACCGCAATATTGCCAATGAAATCGGTATCGCCACCGACGAGCTGCTGTTCCTTTCCGATATTCATCAAGAGCTGGATGCCGCGCGAGCCGCCGGTTGGCACACCTGTCAGCTGATCCGCGACGACGCCGATGCGCAGAGCCAGCACCCGCAGGTTAACCGTTTTGATCACATCGATTTAGGGGAGTTTGCCTCATGAGTGGATTGACGATTTTCAGCGATAAAGAGCCGCAGCAGCCGCTGTGGCAGAGCCGCGACGCCGAAGCTATTCAGCAGAAACTGGCACAAATCGGCGTGCGTTTTGAACGCTGGCAGGCCGATCGTGAACTGGGTGACAACCCGGAACCGGCGGCGGTGATTGCCGCTTACCAGCATGAAATTGATCGTCTGGTGGCGGAAAAAGGCTACCAGAGTTGGGATGTGATCAGCATGCGTCCGGACAACGCCCAGCGCGAAGTGCTGCGCGAGAAGTTTCTTTCCGAACACACCCATGGTGAAGATGAAGTGCGGTTTTTTGTCGAAGGCGCGGGGCTGTTCTGTCTGCATCTGAACGGCAAGATCTACCAGATCCTGTGCGAGAAGAACGATCTGATTTCCGTGCCGGCAGACACTCGCCATTGGTTTGACATGGGATCGGCGCCGAATTTCACGGCGATCCGCGTGTTCGATAACCCGGAAGGCTGGGTGGCACATTTCACCGGCGATAAAATCGCCGATGCTTATCCGCGTCTCAACTGATACTGCGCGGGCGTTAGCCTAACGCCCGCTGGAAGATCCCATCATTGACCTGCTGTGGCGTAATCACGCCGCTGTCAAACACCCAACCGCTGATAAGCTTCGCCGGCGTGACGTCAAATGCCGGGTTGTAAACCTGCGCATCGGTTGGCGCCCATTGGCATGAGCCAAAACTGCCCGACACACCGGTCACCTCAGCTGCGGCGCGCTGCTCGATAGGGATGGCGGCGCCGTTCGGACAGTGGGGGTCGTGCGTTGTATGCGGGGCGGCAACGTAGAAGGGGATGTTGTGGTAATGCGCCAGGACTGCCAGGCTGTAGGTGCCTATTTTATTGGCAACGTCACCGTTGGCGGCGATGCGATCGGCACCCACCCATACGGCGTCGACCTGGCCCTGCGCCATCAGGCTGGCAGCCATGGAGTCGCAAATCAACCGATAAGGAATACCCAGTTCGCCCAGCTCCCAGGCGGTCAAGCGGCCACCCTGCAGTAGCGGCCGGGTTTCATCCACCCACACCTGCTGCACTTTGCCCTGCTGATGGGCGCGTAGTAGCACGCCAATGGCAGTACCGACGCCAGCGGTCGCCAAGCCACCGGTATTGCAATGGGTCAGCAGGCGACTGCCGGGTTTGACCAGTTCGGCCCCGTGGTCGGCAATGCGATCGCACAATTTGCGGTCTTCTTCCACTAGCCGCAAGGCTTCTTCCACCATCGCCGCCACCCAGTGCGGTTGCGCCAGCGCCAGCTTCATGCGGTCCAGATTGTTCATCAGATTGACCGCCGTCGGCCTTGAAGCACGCAGAGTGATGAGTGCCTGCTCAAGCTGTTCACGCGGCAGCCCACGTTCTGCCAACAGGGCCAACAGCAGGCTGGCGGACAGGCCGATCAGCGGTGCGCCCCGCACCCGCAAGGTATGAATATGATCAACCAGTTCCTCTACGCTGTCGCAGGTTCGCCACTGTTTTTCCTGCGGCAAAGCCTGCTGATCGAGGATCCAAAGTCGGTTGTCACGCAGGGTCAAACTGGTGGTGTTAAGCGCTTGCATCGGCGGTTAATTCCTTGTTGCGTAGTTATTGCATCTGGAAAGCTATTCTGCCAACATGACTTCCAGATGTATAGACGTCCAAATGCTTTTACGTCTAAAAAATAATAATCGTTGTGTCAGAGAGACAGGAAAGAGGGGTTGGGAATGTCGCATTATCGTACGTTTACTGCTGCCGATGCCGTTGAGTATGCTCGCCAATACGGGCAGTTAGCCGATCCGCAGGCGCTGGTGAGCGCTGACGAGATTGGTGACGGCAATCTGAACCTGGTGTTCAAGATCCGCGATCGCGATGGCGTGAGCAGGGTGATCGTTAAACAGGCGCTGCCGTATGTACGCTGCGTGGGCGAATCCTGGCCACTGACCCTGGATCGGGCACGGATCGAAGCGGAAACTCTGTTGATCCACGGCGGTTTTTGCCCAAGACATACGGTAAAAGTGTTGCATCATGATCCCGAGCTGGCGGTGATGGTGCAGGAAGATCTTTCCGACCACCATATCTGGCGCAGTGAATTGCTCAAGGGCCACTATTACCCGCTGGCGGCCGGGCAATTGGCGGAATATTTGGCGCAGACCCTGTTCCATACCTCCGACTTTTATCAGACGGCACAGGCAAAAAAGGCCGAAGTTAGTCGCTTCACCAACCCTGAACTGTGCCAGATCACCGAAGATCTTTTCTTTACCGATCCCTATATCGATCATGAGCGTAATCAGTTTGACCCGGTGCTGCTGCCCCAGGTGCTAGAGCTGCGTAGCGATTCCGCGTTGAAACTGGCGGTGGCTGGACTGAAACATCGCTTTCTGAGCAAGGCGGAAGCGTTGCTGCACGGCGATATCCACAGCGGCTCAATTTTTGTTGCGGAAGGCAAGTTGAAGGCGATAGACGCCGAGTTTGGTTTCTATGGGCCGATCGGGTTTGACGTCGGCAGCGCCTTGGGCAATCTGTTGTTGAACTACTGCGGTCTGCCGGGGTTGTTAGGGCCGCGGGACGCCGCCGCCGGGCGAGAACAACGCCTGCAGGATGTGCGTGAACTCTGGCTGATTTTTGCCGATCGCTTCCTGGCGCTGTGCCACCAATACACTCGTGAGCCGGCGCTGGCGGTGCCAGGTTACGCCGAGCAGTTCCTGCAGCAGGTGTGGACGGATGCGGTAGGTTATTGTGGCAGCGAACTGATTCGCCGCACTATCGGTCTGGCACACGTGGCCGATCTGGACAGTATTAGCGATGCCGAGATGCGTGCAGAATGCCAGCGCCACGCATTGAGCCTTGGCCGAGCGCTGATCGTTAATGCGTCGCAGATCGAACATATCGATGCACTGCTGGCGCGCATTCGCCAAAACGGCTAGCAGCCTGACGGATGCGGCGAGGAAGGGTGCTCATGGATCTGTCGTAACAACCAACAGGCGGGGCGAGCCCCGCCGTTGGGTTGCCTTACCGTTCGGGTTCGTAAGCCAAAATGGCTGCAACCTCCGTGTCCCCCAGTTTGATGCGCAATTCACACAGTGAACCGCGAGTGATCCACATCAGCGCGACAAGCGTTATGCAGATAATCATCAGCCTAAGAACGACCCGTTCCTGCTGCATTTTTGACCTTCTTATCCTTGCCTTCCGGCGGGTAAGAGGCTAACCTGACGTTGCTTGGACGTTCAGAGTGGCCTCGGGTTGATGTATCGACTCGGGGCCTTTCTCTTTCTATTTCTATCCTCGACTAAACTCAAGCTCCGGACAGAAAGATCCAGAGCACCCACCGGCAGTCTATCCGATAATCCCCAGGGTTAAATTAGCCGTTCTGGTAACGTTGCGAACGGCTGCGCATTTCTCAGTGGAAATAAAAAAGGGGCGATGATTATCGCCCCTGAGTGCACGTGTTTATTGCCGTTACGCGGCTTCGGTATGCTTCTGGCGCTTATCCTGCTTTAGCGGCTTTTCCGGCTTGCTGGCCGCCAGCGCATCCGGCTCGAAATCATCCACGTTGATGGAACGCAGACGGCTCTCTTCGGCTTTCACCAGGATCTTCGCTTCATCGGCGCTGATTTTGCCTTCTTCCAGCGCCCGTTGTGCCAAACGATCCAGTCGGGTGAATGGCAGGTTTTTACCACTCTCCTTACACAGACGCAGGTGAATCGGCTCTGCGGCAATCACGTCCGCCAATGCGGCTTCCAACAGGCCTACCGGGTTATGCTCGCTCGGCGTCAGATACTGACCGCGCCCCAGACGGCTGCGGGTGGCAGACGGCTGTTGGAGGATCTTGGCCAATTGGTGATCCAGACGGTCAGAAGGTGCAGTATGCACGCGGCCGAACGGGAAGATCACGAAGCGCATCGCACCGGCGATAAAGCGGTTCGGGAAGTTGCGCAGCAGATCGTCCAACGCTTGTTCCGCCTGGTGCAGACTGTCCTGCACGCCCCAGTGGACCAGCGGTAAATCTTCTTTCTGACGGCCTTCATCTTCAAAACGTTTCAGCGTAGCGGAAGCCAGGTACATTTGGCTGAGAATATCCCCGAGACGGGCCGAGATACGCTCGCGGCGCTTCAGGCTGCCGCCCAGCACCCCCATAGAAACGTCCGACAGCAGCGCCAGGTTAGCGCTCAGGCGGTTCAACTGCTGATAATAGCGACGAGTCGCGTCTTTGGTCGGTGTGCCACTGGTGCGGCCGTTGGTCAGGCCCAGCCAGAAGCTGCGCACCTTGTTGCTGCCTACGTGGCCCAGATGGCCGAACAGCGATTTATCGAAGGCGCTCAGGTCGTTATTTTGCGCTGCCGCCATTTCATCCAGTACATAAGGATGGCAACGGATAGCGCCCTGGCCGAAGATCATCATGGTACGGGTCAGGATATTCGCGCCTTCCACCGTGATGGCGATAGGCGCGCCCTGATAGGCACGGGCCAGGAAGTTGGATTTGCCCAGCATGATGCCTTTACCGCCGGCAATATCCATTGCATCGATGATTGCCTGCTGGCCTCTGTGGGTACAGTGGTATTTCACGATGGCCGACAGCACCGCCGGTTTCTCGCCCAGCATCAGGCCGCTGGTGATAAGCGTAGCCGCGGCATCCATCACATAGGTGTTACCGGCGATACGCGCCAGTGGCTCTTCGATGCCTTCCATTTTGCCGATCGAGATTTTGAACTGACGGCGGATATGGGCGTAAGCGCCAATGCCCAACGCCATGGATTTCACGCTACCGGTGGAGTTGGAAGGCAAGGTGATGCCACGGCCTACCGACAGACATTCAACCAGCATGCGCCAGCCCTGACCGGCCATTTTTGGCCCGCCAATGATGTAATCGATAGGTACGAACACGTCGTTACCGCGGGTAGGGCCGTTTTGGAACGGCACGTTCAGCGGGAAGTGACGGTTACCGATTTCAACGCCCGGAGTGCTGGTTGGGATCAGCGCACAGGTGATGCCCGGTGATTCGTTATTGCCCAGCAGGTGGTTCGGGTCATAAAGTTTGAACGCCAGGCCCAGCACGGTCGCCACCGGTGCCAGCGTGATGTAGCGCTTGTTCCAGGTCAGGCGCATGCCCAACACCTGCTCGCCTTGCCACTCACCCATGCAGACGGTACCGACATCCGGAATAGCGCCGGCATCGGAACCCGCTTCCGGGCTGGTCAGGGCGAAACAAGGGATCTCGTCGCCGCGCGCCAGGCCCGGCAAGTAATGATTTTTCTGCTCGTCAGTCCCGTAATGCTGCAGCAGTTCGCCCGGACCGAGGGAGTTCGGCACACCAACGGTGATCGCCAGGATGCCGGAAACGCCAGCCAGTTTTTGCAGCACGCGTGCCTGAGCATAAGGAGAGAATTCCAGGCCGCCGTACTCTTTCTTGATGATCATTGCGAAGAAGCGGTGTTCTTTCAGGTACGCCCACAGTTCCGGCGGCAAATCGGCCAGTTCGTGGGTGATCTGGAAGTCGTTGGCCATGCGGCAAGCTTCTTCCACCGGGCCGTCAATAAACGCCTGCTCTTCGGCGGTCAGTTGCGGTTTCGGGTAATTATGCAGCTTGTTCCAGTCCGGCGTCCCGCGGAACAGATCGCCTTCCCACCAGGTGGTACCGGCTTCGATCGCTTCCTTTTCGGTGGTGGACATAGGCGGCATTACCTTGCGGAACGCACGCAGCGCCGGTGCAGACAGCATCGAACGGCGCAGTGACGTGATGTTCAGCGGCAGCAGGATAATCGCCAGCGGCAGCAGCATCCAGAAGGTCCAAAGACCAATGGCGCCCATGGCGGCGGTGTATGCCAGCAGGATAAGGCTACTGAGGGTGAGGTTCACTCGGTGATAGAACACCACACCAATGAGTGCCAGTAAAACAACAATACTAAGAACCATCATAAGAAGCTCCAAAGTGGCAAGAGGTCTGACCTGTTGTGTGTATGTAATAGGTTTTAGTACAAGCCCATATTTTTATCAATGCATTTACAGTTTAATTACAACTTAAGTCACAATCTGACCGCACCAATCATCAAAAACCTCAGCGGCACCTCAACGAAGGCGCTGTTTGACTCAGAGTGCTTCTCGGTTTTTCCCCGATCCGGTACACTGCGGAGCGGAAGATTGACGATAACAAGAGGTTCCTCATGTACCACGACCTTATTCGCAGTGAACTGAACGAAGCGGCCGATACCCTGGCGAAATTTATCAATGACGATGCCAATATCGACGCCATTCAACGCGCGGCAGTGCTGCTGGCCGATTCCTTCAAAGCCGGTGGGAAAGTCATTTCCTGCGGTAACGGTGGCTCCCACTGTGACGCCATGCACTTTGCCGAAGAGCTGACCGGCCGCTACCGTGAAAACCGCCCAGGCTATCCGGCGATTGCCATTTCCGACGTTAGCCACCTGTCTTGCGTCAGCAACGACTTCGGCTACGAGTATGTGTTTTCGCGCTATGTGGAAGCGGTAGGCCGCGAAGGTGACGTACTGTTGGGCATTTCCACCTCAGGCAACTCCGGCAACATCATTAAAGCTATCGAAGCGGCACGTGCCAAAGGGATGAAAGTGATCACCCTGACCGGCAAAGACGGTGGCAAAATGGCCGGTTCCGCAGACGTGGAAATCCGCGTACCGCACTTCGGTTACGCCGATCGCATCCAGGAAATTCATATCAAAGCGATCCACATCTTGATTCAGCTGATCGAAAAAGAGATGGTTAAGGCTTAACGGCTTTAGGGGGCGCACTGCCCCCGCTAATATTGTATTGGGGTGCGCCTGTCGCGCTCCAATAGACGGCGTCAGGGTGGTTAAGGAGTGGCAAGCGATGTGTGAACTGCTCGGGATGAGCGCAAACGTACCGACCGATATTTGCTTTAGCTTTACCGGGCTGGTTCAGCGCGGTGGCCGTACCGGGCCACATAAAGATGGTTGGGGCATTACCTTCTATGAAGGGAACGGTTGCCGCACGTTTAAAGATCCCCAGCCGAGTTTCGACTCGCCGATCGCCCGTCTGGTGCAAGAATATCCGATTAAGTCCTGTGCGGTGGTTTCGCATATCCGCCAGGCTAATCGCGGTGAAGTGGCGCTGGAGAATACCCACCCTTTTACCCGTGAGCTGTGGGGCCGTAACTGGACCTACGCGCACAATGGCCAATTGAAAGGCTATCGCCAGTTGGAAACCGGCAACTTCCGCCCGGTCGGCCAGACTGACAGCGAATATGCTTTCTGCTGGTTGCTGCACCAGCTTTCCCTGAAATACCCTCGTACCCCGAGCCGTTGGCCGCCGGTATTCCGCTATATCGCGCTGTTGGCGGATCAACTGCGTCAGAAAGGGGTATTCAACATGCTGCTGTCGGACGGGCGCTTTGTGATGGCGTACTGTTCCACCAATTTGTATTGGATCACGCGTCGTGCGCCATTCGGGAAAGCGACGTTACTCGATCAGGACGTGGAGATTGATTTCCAGCAGCAGACCACACCTAACGATGTGGTCACGGTGATTGCCACCCAACCGCTGACGGCGAATGAAACCTGGCACAAGATCGCACCAGGCGAATTCGCGTTATTTCACTTCGGTGAGCGGCTTGGTCTGAGCGAAGGGATTGGTGCTGACAGCGGGAGCCGTGGTTGACGCATACTGCGTCATCTGGCTGCTGCTCATCAACGGTTGGCCCAGCACGTACTGACCGTTGGATACCCCCACCATTGGCGGTTGATGGTTTTTGGCGAAGTAGTCATAACCCGGCTTCAACTGGCGCCAAAAAGCGATGTAGTTAGACGAACTGTGTCGCTTCAGGTTTTGATCGGTCATGCGGAACGGGTAGATACTGATATCAATCCGGCTCTGACCATAAGCGAACGCGGCTTCGACATAACGATAAATCTCATCCATATAGGTGTTGGTCATCGCGTAACACCCAATTGATTTGCATTCACCGTGGATCATCAGATAAGCGCCGGAATACCCCTGTGATTTATCGTAATCATTAGGGAAGCCGATATTTATTGCCCGATAATACTTACTGTCGGGTTTCAGATGGCGCGAGTCGACGCTATAAAAGCCTTCCGGACTTTTAAAGTCACCTTCACGACGTTTCGGGCCGAGGCCGCCGGAGAAATTGCAGATAGGGAAAGAGTTCACCAGGCGGAATTCATTGCCCATTTTGGCATACAACTCCAGCGTGCGTTCTTCTTTGAATATCTGAATATAAACCGGTGAACCCACTAATTGCTGCTTAACCACCGGCGCCTCGGGAACCTGCTCGCTGGCGCTGCAGGCCGTGATCATCGGCATAGAAAAAAGCATCGCAAACAACAACGCGATTTTGCTCATTATTATTCCTGCTTATATTTATCTGCTGGCTCAATGTAGACATGGCCAACATGCCACTGATTATTGTTTTACGGTCTTAAAACACCGTCAGATTACCAGCGTGTTCTTTTTTAGCAATATGCGATGTGTATAAAAAAACTACAAACTTCGATAAAAGTGAATCGACAGGCAGATTTTAACGATTGGTGGAGTAAAACAGCGAAAATTTAATTGCGTTTGCTTGACTCAGGTCACTGCCCAGCGCAGAAAAATGTTGTGAAAAATGTTAATATCCCGGCTCGAATTAATCTGCTGTTACGTCCGCAGAATGAGGTGTTGAGCTTACTTCTCGGGGGGATTGAATCACCCCTGCGGCAACAAAGTATTAACAGCGTTTTTAGCGCGCAAAAATGGATCCAGGAGTTATCAACGGAATGTTCGCGACCCCATTTTGTCAGTGCGAAAGATTTCATGTTGAGCGTGATGCCGTTGCGCTTAACCCAGAGGCTGCTGATGCAGTCTCATCATCCAGGCATCGTCAGCACCAGCCTCTGGGGCCGGTAAGACGTGTGAAACTAACCAACATCGTATAAATCTTATGATTAAAATCAGAAAAGGGTTAGATCTGCCCATTGCCGGAACACCGGTTCAGGCAATTCATGACGGCCCAATCATTCAGCATGTCGCCCTGCTTGGGGAAGAATACGTCGGAATGCGCCCGTCCATGCTGGTGCAGGAAGGCGATAGCGTTAAGAAAGGTCAGGCGCTGTTCGAAGATAAAAAGACCCCCGGCGTATTCTTCACTGCGCCAGCCAGCGGCCGCATCGTAGCCATCAACCGTGGTGAACGGCGCGTTTTGCAGTCGGTGGTGATCGCCATCGAAAATGGCGGTGACGAACAGCTGGAGTTTGCCCATTACCCGATGGCGGAACTGGCCATGTTGCCGCGCGAGCAGGTCGAAAGCGAACTGATCGCCAGCGGCTTGTGGACGGCGTTGCGCACCCGCCCTTTCAGCAAAACCCCTGTACCGGGAACGACGCCGCGTGCCATTTTCGTTACCGCCATGGACAGCCAGCCGCTGGCTGCCGATCCGTTGGTGATCATTACCGAACAACTGGCGGCATTTAACGCCGGGTTATCGGTATTGGCACGCTTGACCGACGGTAAAGTCCACGTCTGTCACGCATCAGGTGCGAACCTGGGCAAGCAGCCGGATGCACAGGTGACCTATAACGAGTTTGCCGGCCCGCATCCTGCCGGGTTGGTGGGGACCCATATCCACTTCCTCGAACCGGTCAGTTTGAAAAAAACCGTCTGGCATATCGGTTATCAGGACGTGATCGCTATAGGGACGCTGTTCACTACCGGCAAGCTCGATACCGATCGGGTGGTGGCGCTGGCCGGCCCGCAGGTGGAACAGCCGCAGCTGCTGCGTACCCGCCTGGGGGCCAGCCTCGATGAACTGACCGCCGATCGTCTTAAAGCCGGTGAAAACCGGGTGATTTCCGGCTCGGTGCTGAGCGGCACCCACGTCGCCGGCCCTAACGCCTATCTTGGCCGTTTCCACTCGCAGGTTTCCGTGCTGGAAGAAGGGCGTGATAAACAGCTGTTCGGCTGGATCGCGCCGTCGCCGGATAAATTCTCTATCACCCGCACCACGCTGGGCCATTTCCTGAAAAACAAGCTGTTCGCCTTCTCGACCACCACCCACGGTGGCGAACGCGCCATGGTACCGATCGGCAACTATGAGCGGGTGATGCCGCTGGACATTCTGCCGACGCTGCTGCTGCGTGACCTGCTGGCGGGTGACAGCGACAGTGCACAGGCGCTGGGCTGTCTGGAGCTGGATGAAGAAGATCTGGCGCTTTGCACCTTCGTCTGCCCCGGCAAGTATGAATACGCTCCGGTGCTGCGCGACGTGCTGACCAAGATTGAGCAGGAAGGATAACCGATGGGCCTGAAGAACTTTTTTGACAAAATCGAGCATCACTTCACTCCGGGCGGCAAGCTGGAAAAGTGGTACCCGCTGTTTGAAGCCACGACGACGGTGTTTTACACCCCGGGTTTGGTGACACGCGGCGCTTCGCACGTGCGCGACGCCATCGATCTGAAACGCATGATGATCCTGGTATGGCTGGCCGTTTTCCCGGCGATGTTCTGGGGTATGTACAACGTTGGCCAACAGGCCATTCCGGCGCTGCATCACCTCTACAGCGGCGATCAGCTGCAACAGGTATTGGCGGGCGACTGGCACTACCGGCTGGCGCAATGGTTGGGGGCTTCTTTGGCGGCGGACGCCGGCTGGGTCAGCAAAATGGTGCTGGGTGCCTGCTACTTCCTGCCGATATACGCCGTGGTGTTTCTGGTCGGCGGATTTTGGGAAGTATTGTTCGCTATCATTCGCAAGCACGAGATTAACGAAGGTTTCTTTGTTACCTCGATTCTGTTTGCGCTGATTGTGCCGCCCACGCTGCCGCTGTGGCAGGCCGCGCTGGGGATTACCTTCGGCGTGGTGGTGGCGAAAGAGATTTTCGGCGGCACCGGGCGCAACTTCCTTAACCCGGCATTGGCGGGGCGCGCTTTCCTGTTCTTCGCTTATCCGGCGCAGATTTCCGGTGACCTGGTGTGGACCTCCGCCGACGGTTTCTCCGGCGCAACGCCGCTGGCGCAATGGAGCGCGGGTGGGGCGCACAGTCTGAGCAACGTCGCTACCGGCCAGTCAATCAGCTGGATGGACGCGTTTCTCGGCAACATTCCCGGCTCCGTCGGCGAAGTTTCCACGCTGATGATCCTGCTTGGCGGGGCGATAATCCTGTTCGGTCGTGTGGCATCCTGGCGCATCGTCGCCGGCGTGATGCTGGGCATGATGGCTACCGCCTTCCTGTTTAATTCCATCGGTTCTACTACTAACCCGCTGTTCGCCATGCCGTGGTACTGGCACCTGGTGTTAGGTGGTTTCGCCTTCGGCATGATCTTTATGGCCACCGATCCGGTTTCCGCCTCGTTCACCAATAAGGGGAAATGGTGGTACGGCATCCTGATTGGCGTGATGTGCGTGCTGATCCGGGTGGTCAATCCGGCCTATCCGGAAGGCATGATGCTGGCGATCCTGTTCGCCAACCTGTTCGCGCCGCTGTTCGATTATCTGGTGGTGCAGGCCAACATCAAGCGGAGAAAAGCCCGTGGCGAATGAATCTAAAAACGACAGCATCGGTAAAACGCTGCTGGTGGTACTGCTGTTGTGCCTGGTGTGTTCTGTGGTGGTGGCGGGTTCCGCCGTCGGTCTGAAGTCCAAACAGCAGGAACAAAAGCTGCTCGACAAGCAGCGCAATATCCTCGATGTGGCTGGCCTGCTGCAACCGAAAATGGAGGGTGAGCAGGTCAAAACGCTGTTCACCCAACGCATCGAACCCCGGTTGCTGGATTTAAACAGCGGTGAGTTTGTTACCGGCAAGGCAGCGGCGTTCGATCTGGCTGCGGCATTGCGTGATGACAGCAAAAGTGCGGCGTTGCCGGCGGCTGACGATCCGGCGGGCATCAAACGCCGCAGTAACCAGGCGGAAATCTATCTGGTGCGTGACGACAGCGGCGCGGTGAACAAAATTGTGCTGCCGGTTTACGGCACGGGCCTGTGGTCAATGATGTACGCCTTTGTTGCGCTGGATAATGACGGTAACACGGTGAAAGGCATTACTTACTACCAGCAAGGGGAAACCCCGGGTCTGGGTGGTGAGGTTGAGAATGCCAGCTGGCGCCAGCAGTGGGTCGGTAAAAAGCTGTTTGACGATAACGGGCAACCGGCGATCCGCGTAGTGAAAGGCGGGGCGCGTCAGGGAGATGAACACGGGGTGGACGGCTTGTCCGGCGCCACGCTGACCTCCAACGGCGTGCAGCATACTTTTGACTTCTGGTTGGGCGAGCACGGCTTTGGCCCGTTCCTGAAAAAAGTTCGTGAAGGAGCGCTGAAAAATGGCTGATTCCAAAGAGATTAAACGGGTCCTTTTAGGGCCTCTGTTCGACAACAACCCGATTGCCCTGCAGGTGTTGGGCGTCTGCTCCGCGCTGGCGGTGACCACCAAGCTGGAAACGGCGGTGGTGATGACCATCGCGGTGACGCTGGTTACGGCGTTTTCCAGCTTCTTTATTTCGTTGATCCGTCACCATATTCCGAACAGCGTGCGCATTATCGTGCAGATGGCGATTATCGCCTCGCTGGTGATCGTGGTCGATCAGCTGCTGCGCGCCTATGCGTTCGAGATTTCCAAACAGCTGTCGGTGTTCGTTGGCCTGATCATCACCAACTGTATCGTGATGGGGCGCGCCGAAGCCTATGCCATGAAATCGCCGCCCATCGAGAGTTTCATGGACGGTATCGGCAATGGGCTGGGGTACGGGGTGATCCTGGTGCTGGTTGGCTTCCTGCGTGAGCTGTTCGGTTCCGGCAAGCTGTTCGGCATCCCGGTGCTGGAAACGGTACAGAACGGCGGTTGGTATCAGCCAAACGGTTTGTTCCTGTTGGCACCGAGCGCGTTCTTTATCATCGGCCTGCTGATCTGGGCGCTCCGCACCCTGAAACCAGCGCAGATCGAAAAGGAGTAATGGCCGATGGAACATTATATCAGCCTGTTTGTACGCGCAGTGTTCGTAGAGAACATGGCGTTGGCGTTCTTCCTGGGGATGTGTACCTTCCTGGCGGTATCGAAGAAGGTCTCGACCGCCTTTGGTTTGGGGATTGCGGTTACCCTGGTGCTCGGCATCTCCGTGCCGGTGAACAACCTGGTCTACAACCTGATCCTGCGTGATGGCGCGCTGGTGGAAGGCGTTGATCTGAGCTTCCTCAACTTCATCACCTTTATCGGCGTGATTGCTGCGCTGGTGCAGATTCTGGAGATGATCCTCGATCGCTTCTTCCCGTCGCTGTACAACGCACTCGGCATTTTCCTGCCGCTGATCACCGTGAACTGCGCCATCTTCGGCGGTGTGTCCTTCATGGTGCAACGTGACTACAACTTCGCCGAGTCGGTGGTGTACGGCTTCGGTTCCGGCACGGGCTGGATGTTGGCGATAGTCGCGATGGCGGGGATCCGCGAAAAACTCAAGTATGCCAATGTCCCCGCAGGGTTGCGCGGCCTGGGCATTACCTTTATCACCACCGGGCTGATGGCGTTGGGCTTTATGTCCTTCTCCGGTGTTCAGTTGTAAAGGCGGGAAGAATTTATGGAAATTATTTTAGGCGTCGCGATGTTTACCGCCATCGTTATGGTGCTGGTATTGCTGATCTTGTTCGCCAAATCGAAGCTGGTGAACACCGGCGATATTGCGGTGGAAGTGAATGGCGATTTGGACAAAAGCTTTACCGCTCCGGCGGGCGACAAGCTGCTGAATATGCTCTCCAGCCAGGGGATCTTCGTTTCGTCCGCCTGTGGCGGCGGCGGTTCCTGCGGGCAATGCCGGGTGGTGATCAAAGAGGGCGGCGGCGATATCCTGCCGACTGAACTGTCGCACATCAACAAGCGTGAAGCGAAAGAGGGTTGCCGCCTGGCCTGTCAGGTGAACGTGAAGCAAAACCTGAAAATCGAGCTGCCGGAAGAAATCTTTGGCGTGAAGAAGTGGGAGTGCGAAGTTATCTCCAACGATAACAAAGCCACCTTTATCAAAGAGCTGAAGCTCAAAATTCCTGACGGTGAAGACGTGCCGTTCCGTGCCGGTGGTTTTATTCAGATCGAGGCGCCGGCGCACGACATCAGCTATGCCGATTTCGATGTGCCGGAGGAGTACCGCGGCGACTGGGACAAATTCAACCTGTTCCGCTATCGCTCAGTGGTGAATGACACCACGGTGCGCGCTTATTCCATGGCGAACTATCCGGATGAAAAGGGCATTATCATGCTCAACGTGCGTATCGCTACGCCACCGCCGCGCGATCCTGACGTGCCGCCGGGCATTATGTCTTCCTATATCTGGTCGCTGAAGGCCGGTGACAAGGTGACCATCTCCGGGCCATTCGGCGAGTTCTTTGCCAAGGATACCGACGCCGAAATGATCTTTATCGGCGGTGGTGCCGGCATGGCACCGATGCGTTCACACATCTTTGACCAGCTCAATCGCCTGAAGTCCAAGCGCAAAATCACCTTCTGGTACGGCGCGCGTTCGCTGCGTGAGATGTTCTACGAGGACGATTTCAATCGGTTGCAGGAAGAGAATGAAAACTTTACCTGGCACGTGGCGCTTTCCGATCCGCAGCCAGAGGATAACTGGACGGGTTACACCGGCTTTATCCATAATGTTCTGTTGGAAAACTATCTGCGCAACCACCCGGCGCCGGAAGACTGCGAATTCTACATGTGCGGTCCGCCAATGATGAACGCGGCGGTGATCAAGATGCTGAAAGATCTGGGCGTCGAAGACGAAAATATCATGCTGGATGACTTTGGTGGCTAAATGCGCGTAGGGGCAATGAAGGGCTGGATGACGACGGTGGTACTGAGCTCCACCCTGTTATTGACCGGTTGCGGGCCGGAGCAGGTGAATCTCGAGGGTAAAACCATGGGGACCTCCTATTCGATCCGCTACGTCACCGGCGACGACACGCCGTCCGCCGCCAAGATACAGGCGGAGATCGACAAGCGGTTGGAGTTGGTGAACGACCAAATGTCCACCTATCGTCCTGGCTCGGAACTGAGCCGCTTCAACGCCAGTCGCGCAGTGGATAAACCCTTCCCGGTGTCGGCCGCGACGGCAGAAGTGGTGCTGGAGGCGCTGCGTATCAACCGCGTTACCGACGGCGCGCTGGACGTGACCGTCGGGCCGTTGGTTAACCTGTGGGGCTTCGGGCCGGAAGGGCGGCCGGACAAGGTGCCGAGCGCCGCCGCACTGGAGCAGCGCCGCGCCTGGACTGGCATCGACAAGCTGTCGGTACAGGGTAACGCGTTGGTCAAACGCATTCCGGAGCTGTATGTCGATCTTTCCTCGATCGCCAAGGGCTACGGGGTGGATGTGATTGCCCAGTACCTGCAGTCGCAGCAGGTGAAAAATTACATGGTCGATATTGGCGGTGAGGTGCGCACTCGCGGCCACAACGGTGAGAATAAACCGTGGCGTATCGCCATTGAGCGGCCGACCGCCGGCATGGAGCAGAAAGCGCAATTGGTGATCCAACCCGGTGAGATGTCGATAGCTACCTCGGGGGATTACCGTAACTATTTCGAACAGGATGGCGTGCGGTATTCGCATACTATAGATCCGATCACCGGCCGGCCGATCCATCACCACCTGGTGTCGGTCACGGTGTTGAGCCCAACCTGCATGGCGGCAGACGGTTTGTCGACCGGATTAAACGTACTGGGGCCGGAACGCGGCATGGCATTGGCGAACCTGATGGGGATCCCGGTGTTCATGATTGTGAAAACTGCCACCGGTTTTGAAGAGCGCTACTCTGAGGCGTTTAAACCCTATTTGAACAAGCACTCGTGAGGTCGCTATGTTGACGGTATTTGTCGCCACCTTCGTGTTGTTTCTGCTGATTGTCGGCGGTATGTCCCTGGGCTACGTGTTTAAACGTAAAAGCCTGCAGGGCAGCTGCGGCGGCATTACGGCGCTGGGGATGGATAAGGTCTGCGACTGTCCGGAACCTTGCGATGCGCGTAAAAAACGCCTGGAGAAAGAGGCGTTGCGCCAGCAGCAGCTGGAAAAGCACCGGATTATCTGACTACAAGGGGCGCATGCAGCGCCCCTTTTTTTATCGGTTATTTGGCCTGGCGAAAGTTTTTCGCATCGGCCGGTGAGTTGACCATCACCCCGTCTACCCCAAGCGCCAGCGCCTGCTGGTAGTCTGCCGGGGTGTTAATACCAAACAGAATGATGTGTGCTGGGCCTTGCGAACGGAAGCAGTCGATCGATTCTTTATCCCAGGTCAGAAACGCCTTGGAGCGCCCCTCGCCCAGGGTAAATTTCTCCACCACTTCCACTTCCCGTTTCAGTTCCAACCCGTACCAGCGTGGCTTCTGGTTATCCGGCTTCAGTTCGCACAGGTGTGACAGGCTGATATTCGCCAGCAGGTCGCGGGTTTCATCGCGGGTTTCGAAACGCTTGATAGTCGGCGGTAGCGCCTGCAAATATTTGGCATCGGTGGAGTAAACGCGGGTGCGGTTCAGGCTGTCGGTTTTTTCCAGGGTTGCCAGCAAGGTTTTACCGAACTGGGCCGGATTGGCATCCGGTGACTTGATGTCCAGATAGAAATTGACCTTGGGGAAGTCGTTGAGTATTTCATCCAGTCGAGGAATGCCAATGCCTTTCCCCCGGAACGGGTGCATTTCCCCTTTGGCGAATGACCAGCCGGCGTCAACTTTCGCCAGTTGTTCGGCGGTGTAAGCGGAGACCAGGCCCTGTTGGTTGGTCAGCGCTTTCAAGTCTGAGGGACGGTATAGCACGATAACGCCGTCTTTGGATTCCTGCAGCGTGATCCAAATGGCGTCCGCGCCGTTTTTCAGTGCGGTTTCAATTGCGACGCGAGTGTTTTCAGGTGCGTCGGCAGTGCCACCGCGGTGCGCAATAATGGCAGGGGCTGCGCTCGCGGCAAGGGATATCAGGGATAATGCTGAAGCGAATAAATAGACCGATAATGCTTTCATGTAGGGCACCTTCCTGTGCAAGGTTTATTGTTATCAATAACTGAGGCGATTAATTTGCCACAGCGTACTATTCAAAAATTACGCTTTTTTAACAAGTCGAAGATAATTGGGTGAAACCCTGTTTTATCCGAGCTGATCCGAGTTTTGCCGAGGCTTGAGCTTTCCATTATTGGCTGTATACTTATACAGTGTTATTGGAGGGGCGATGCGTAAAATCATTCATGTCGATATGGACTGCTTCTTCGCGGCGGTAGAAATGCGCGACGATCCCAGCCTGCGCGATATTCCGTTGGCGATTGGCGGCAGCGCCGACCGGCGTGGGGTGATCAGCACCGCCAACTATCCTGCACGTCGCTATGGCGTACACAGTGCCATGTCGACGGCGATGGCGCTCAAGCTTTGCCCGCACCTTAAGCTGCTGCCCGGCCGCATGGCGGCGTACAAGGAAGCCTCGCTGCATATCCGTGAAATTTTTGCCCGCTACACCCCGTTGATCGAACCGCTGTCTCTGGATGAAGCCTATCTGGACGTCACTGACTGCAGCCAGTGCAACGGCTCGGCGACGCTGATCGCCGAACAAATCCGCCAGGCGATAGCCGATGAACTGAACCTCACCGCGTCTGCCGGTGTCGCGCCCATCAAATTCCTCGCCAAAATCGCCTCGGAGCTGAATAAGCCGAATGGCCAATACGTCATTACCCCGGCGCAGGTACCCGCATTTTTACAGCAACTGCCGTTGAGTAAAATCCCGGGCGTGGGAAAAGTGACCGCCAAACGGTTGGAAGAAGTGGGGTTGATCACCTGCGCCGACGTGCAGCAGTACGATCTGGCGGCGTTGTTAAAGCGCTTTGGCAAATTTGGCCGCGTACTTTGGGAACGCTGTCAGGGCATCGATCTGCGTGAGGTTTCGCCTGAGCGGCTGCGCAAGTCGGTGGGGGTAGAACGCACGCTGGCGGAGGACATTCATGCCTGGGAAGAGTGCGAAGCGCTGATCGTCGACAAACTGTATCCGGAACTGGAAATGCGCTTGCGCAAGGTAAAACCGGATCTGCATATCGCCCGCCAAGGCGTAAAGCTGAAGTTTCAGGATTTCCAGCAAACAACGCAGGAACACGTTTGGCCAGTACTGAATAAAGACGATTTGATCAATGTAGCGCGTCAGGCATGGAGCGAAAGACGTGAAGGGCGTGGGGTGCGGCTGGTAGGTTTGCACGTGACGCTGCTGGATCCGCAGCTAGAGCGCCAGCTGTTGCTGCCGTGGGAATAACAAGGGCGCAATGCAATATTGCGCCCTTGCTTGCACAGCACGGTATTTTTTAGGGTTCAGTACACCGAACCCGGCAAATTACGCGCGCTCTGGGATAGCCTTCAGCAGTGCCGTCAGCAGTTTCCAGTACAGGCCCACGCTTTCGATATGCACCTGCTCATCCGGTGAGTGTGGCCCGGTGATGGTCGGCCCAATCGACACCATATCCATATTCGGGTACGGCTTTTTAAACAGGCCGCATTCCAGCCCCGCGTGGATCACCATGATGTTTGGCGTCTTGTTGAACAGATCCTGATAGATCTCGCGTACCAAATGCATGACCGGTGAGTCAGCGTCCGGTTGCCAGCCAGGGTAGCCGCCTTTCGGGGCCACTTTGGCGTTGGCCAACTGGCCCAGCGCGGTCAGCATGCCGACCACGTAATCTTTACCGCTGTCGATCAACGAACGGATCAGGCAGATGATTTCTGCTTCGCTGTCGCTGGTGGTCACTACGCCCACGTTCAGTGAGGTTTCCACCACGCCTTTCACCGCGTCGCTCATGCGGATCACACCGTTTGGCGTGCCGTTGAGCAGTGCCAGGAAACGCTGTTGGCTGTCTGCGGTCATCGCCTGAGACGTGCTGGTGGTTGGCTCCAGCAGAACGGTGATGTTCTTTTCTTTAGCGGACAGCTCATTTTGCAGGGTGGCCAGGAACGCCTGGCTCAGTGCTTTGAGCTCATCGGCCTTAGCTGCCGGTACGGCAACCACGGCAGAAGCTTCACGCGGGATGGCGTTGCGCAGGGTGCCGCCGTTCAGGTCCAGCACGCGCAGATTCAACGCCGCGGCATTATCAAACAGGAAGCGCGCCAGCAGTTTGTTGGCGTTGCCCAGGCCGACGTGAATATCCGCGCCGGAGTGGCCGCCTTTCAGGCCTTTGATCGTCAGCTTCAGGGTCTGGTAACCGGCCGGTACGACTTCACGCTGCAGCGGCAGGGTGGTGATGAAATCAATACCGCCGGCGCAACCCATGTAGATCTCGCCTTCTTCTTCGGAATCGGTGTTGATCAGGATATCGGCCTGCAGCCAGTTAGCCTGCAGCCCGAATGCACCGTCCATGCCGGCTTCTTCGGTCATGGTCAGCAGCACTTCCAGCGGACCGTGCTCGACGCTGTCGTCTGCCAGCACAGCCAGCGCGGAGGCCATGCCGATGCCGTTGTCGGCGCCCAGCGTGGTGCCGCGCGCTTTGATCCACTCACCGTCGATATACGGCTGAATCGGATCCTTGGTGAAGTCGTGCACGGTGTCGTTATTCTTCTGCGGCACCATGTCCAGGTGCGCCTGCAGGGCAACCGGCTTGCGGTTTTCCATGCCTTTGGTGGCTGGCTTGCGCAGCAGGATATTGCCTACCTGGTCACGCTCGGCGTGCAGGTTTTTCTCTTTGGCCCATTCGAGGATGTGCTGCGCCAGCGCTTCTTCATGATAAGAAGGGTGTGGAATAGAGCAGATTTTGGCAAAAATATCCCACAGCGGCTGTGGCGAAAGTTGAGACAATTCAGACACAATAAGTCTCCTGTAACGGCATTCACGGCATAGCGGGAATACCGCTCGGTTAGGGTTAGGGGCATCTGTGCGGTTTTGGCACGATCTCCAGAGAATATCACTTTCTACCGGGCGGTGCCCGTCCCGAATTGTGCTGTTTAAGCGCTTGATCACACTAGTTTGCTGCGCTGCAGTTCATTTTTTCAGCATCAATCACCAGAGGAAATACTTATGATTTCCACGGTACAACTGGTATTCGGCGCGCCCAGTCTCTATAATCTCGCGCAACCTTTTTTCCCCTGATTACTGAATAAGCCACACCCTGGCTGGCTGGGACACCATTCTATGAGCGAAAAATACGTTGTTACCTGGGACATGCTGCAAATGCAAGCGCGCAAACTGGCTCACCGCCTGCTGCCCGTAGACCAATGGACAGGCATTATTGCCGTAAGCCGCGGCGGCCTGGTGCCGGCAGCCTTACTGGCGCGTGAACTGGGTATTCGCCATGTGGATACCGTATGCATTTCCAGCTATGACCATGACAACCAACGCGAAATGAAAGTGCTCAAGCGCGCTGAAGGCGACGGTGAAGGCTTTATCGTCATCGACGATCTGGTGGATACCGGTGGTACTGCAAAAGCCATCCGCGAGATGTACCCGAAAGCGCATTTCGTCACCATCTTCGCCAAGCCGGCAGGTCGCCCGCTGGTTGACGATTATGTGGTTGATATCCCACAGGATACCTGGATCGAACAGCCATGGGACATGGCGGTGACCTTCGTACCACCGATCGGCGGTCGTTAAGTTCGACAGGCTGTTCCATTAAAACGCCCGGTTTCGCCGGGCGTTTTCGTTATTTTGGTTTATCGCCCCAGAGTTAGGTACACTACCTCCAGTTGATTAGGCTGTTTGCGGCCTATAGCCAGATTTACGGAGGCTGTTGTTACCATGGCACAAGCCAACCTTTCTGAAATTCTGTTCAAACCCTCATTTAAACATCCTGAGACCTCGACGCTGGTGATGCGCGCGCGCAACAAAGTCAGCGCCGATCTGCATTCCACGCTGGAAGGCAACACCGTCAGCAACTGGTATCGCATGCTTAACCCGCTGTTGTGGGCCTGGCGCGGCGTTGATCCGATCGAAATCAACGAAGTGCTGGCGCGCATCGCAGTCGCCGATGTGGAGCACACCAACGACAAATGGCTGGATACCGTGGTCGGTTACCGTAACGGCAACTGGATTTACGAATGGGTTCACCAGGGCATGCGCTGGCAACAGAGCGCGTTGGAACAGCAGGATCCTTTGATCGGCGGTCAGCACTGGCTCAACGCCGCCAATTTTTACAGCATCGCCGGCTACCCGCACCTGAAAGGGGACGAACTGGCCGAGCAGGCCGAAGCACTCTCCTGTCGGGCTTACGAAGAAGCCGCGCTGTTGCTGCCTTATCAGTTGAAAGAGCTGGAGTTCCGCATTGAGGGCGGCAGCAGCATCAATGGCTTCCTGCACCTGCCGGACAAGGGTGAGGCCCCGTTCCCGACGGTGTTGATGTGCGGCAGCCTGGACACGCTGCAAACTGACTATCACCGCCTGTTCCGCGATTATCTGGCACCGCACGGCATCGCCATGCTGACCATCGATATGCCCTCCATCGGCTCCTCATACAAGTGGAAGCTGACGCAAGATTCCAGCTTCCTGCATCAGCAGGTGCTGATCCAGCTGGCCTCGGTGCCGTGGGTCGATCATCAGCGCGTCACCGCGTTTGGCTTCCGTTTTGGTGCCAACGTGGCGGTACGTCTGGCCTATCTGGAGCCACAGCGGCTGCGTGGCGTGGCTTGTCTGGGGCCGGTGGTGCATCGCCTGCTGTGCGACAGCAAAACGCAACAGCATGTGCCGGACATGTACATGGATGTGCTGGCCAGCCGGATGGGGATGGCCAACGCGTCGGATAACGTGCTGAAGGTGGAACTGAACAGCTATTCGCTGAAAACCCAAGGGCTGTTGGGCCGCCGTTGCCCGACACCAATGCTGGCCGGTTACTGGGATCAGGATCCGCTCAGCCCGAAAGAAGAAGCGCAGCTGATCGCATCATCCTCGCTGGACGGCAAACTGATCGCCATACCGCGCGCCCCTGTCTACAGCAGTTTCCACAAGGCGTTGCTGCAAATGACCCACTGGATGAAAGATAAAATGCGTTAATTAGTTGCTAAATTTTAACAGTTTGTTAAAAAGAGTGGTCTACATTGAGGAGGTTAAAGAATGACGTTACCGAGTGGTCACCCTAAAAGCCGACTAATGAAACGTTTCGCCAGCTTGGGGCCGTACCTGCGTGAAGGGCAGTGTGAGAACGACCGTTTTTTCTTTGATTGTTTAGCCGTGTGCGTCAATGTTAAGCCCGCTCCAGAGAAGCGCGAGTTCTGGGGTTGGTGGATCGAACTGCATGCCGAAGATACGCGTTTCACCTACGCCTATCAGTTTGGCCTGTTTGATAAAGATGGGCACTGGACGCCGGAAAAGATTAAAGATGCTGAAGTGAAAACCAAGTTGGAAACCACCCTGCGTGATTTCCACCGTCGTCTGGGCGAGCTGCTGACCACCATGGAACTGACGCTTGAACCGGCCGAGAATTTCAAAGAGAAACTGATTAAACTTTCCGCCTGACCCCGTTAGACCACAAGTATTCTGCTGATTTCGCGTTGTGCCTGTTGGCATAACGCGTCTCTCCTGCTACAAAGTCCTTTGCACTCTTATTCTCATCATACACGGCAGAAATACTATGAACGGCAGCCAGACACTGGTTGTGAAATTGGGCACCAGCGTGTTGACCGGCGGATCGCTGCGTCTTAACCGTGCTCACATTGTCGAACTGGTACGCCAGTGCGCACAACAGCATGCAGCGGGTCACCGCATCGTTATCGTCACCTCCGGCGCGATTGCCGCCGGGCGCGAACATTTGGGTTACCCCGAACTCCCCGCCACCATCGCCTCCAAACAGCTGCTGGCGGCGGTCGGGCAGAGCCGGCTGATCCAACTGTGGGAGCAACTGTTTTCCATTTACGGCATCCACGTCGGGCAGATGTTGCTGACGCGCGCCGATCTGGAAGACCGTGAACGCTTCCTCAACGCGCGTGACACCATGACCGCGCTGCTGGACAACCGTATCGTGCCGGTAATCAATGAGAACGACGCGGTAGCGACCGCAGAAATCAAGGTGGGCGACAACGACAACCTGTCGGCGCTGGCGGCGATCCTGGCCGGGGCCGACAAATTGCTGTTGCTGACCGATCAGCAAGGCTTGTACACCGCCGATCCACGTAATAACCCGCAGGCGGAACTGATCCGTGAAGTGCACGGCATCGATGATGCGCTGCGTGCCATCGCTGGCGACAGCGTTTCCGGCCTGGGCACCGGCGGCATGGGCACCAAGCTGCAAGCTGCCGACGTGGCTTGTCGCGCCGGCATCGACGTGATCATTGCCGCTGGCAGCAAGCCGGGCGTGGTGGCGGACGTTATTGAAGGTAAACCGGTGGGCACGCGTTTCCACGCGCTGGAAACCCCGTTGGAAAACCGCAAACGCTGGATCTTTGGCGCACCGCCGGCCGGTGAGATCACCGTCGACGACGGTGCGGTCGATGCGATTATGGCGCGCGGCAGTTCGCTGCTGCCGAAGGGCATTCGCGAAGTGAAAGGTGATTTCTCCCGCGGTGAAGTGATCCGCATCCGCAATCTTGCGGGGCGCGATTTGGCCCACGGTGTCAGCCGCTATAACAGCGACGCGATGCGTATGATTGCCGGTCATCACTCGCAGGAAATCAGCGAAATTCTCGGTTATGAATACGGCCCGGTGGCAGTGCACCGCGACGATATGATAGTCAGTTAAGGAGTGAGCATGCTAGAGCAAATGGGGAAAGCCGCCAAACAGGCTTCCTGGCAACTGGCGGTGCTGAGCACGGCGAAGAAAAACCAGGTGTTGTCGGTCATCGCCGACCGGTTGGAAGCCGAAAGCGAAGTGATTTTGCAGGCTAACGAGCAGGATATGGCGCAGGCACGCGCCAGCGGGATGAGCGAAGCGCTGCTCGATCGCCTGCTACTGACCCCGGCGCGACTGGCGGCGATCGCCAACGATGTGCGCCAGGTGTGTCGTTTAAACGACCCGGTCGGCCACGTGTTGGACGGTAGCCTGCTGGACAGCGGGCTGAAACTGGAACGCCGTCGCGTGCCGTTGGGCGTGATTGGCGTGATTTATGAAGCACGGCCAAACGTCACCATCGACGTTGCCAGCCTGTGCCTGAAAACCGGCAACGCGGTGATCCTGCGTGGCGGTAAAGAAACCCACCATACCAATCAGGCGACGGTGAAAGTGATCCAGCAGGCGCTGGAACAGTGCGGCCTACCGGCGGCTGCGGTACAGGCTATCGACAGCCCGGATCGCGCGTTGGTGAATGAACTGCTGCGCCTGGATCGCTACGTCGATATGCTGATCCCACGCGGTGGCGCGGGGCTGCACAAGCTGTGTCGTGAACAGTCGACCATCCCGGTGATCACTGGCGGTATCGGCGTTTGCCACACCTACGTTGATGACAGCGTTGATTTCGACAAGGCGCTGACGGTGATAGAGAACGCCAAAATTCAGCGCCCAAGCGCCTGTAACTCGCTGGAAACGCTGCTGGTGAACCGCAGCATCGCCGCAGAGTTCCTGCCGGCGCTGAGTGCCAGAATGGCGGCGGTGGGGGTTACCCTGCACGCGGCGGAGAATGCCATGCCGCTGCTGCAAGACGGCCCGGCAACGGTGGTGGCGGTGGCAGCAGAAGATTATGACGACGAATGGCTGTCGTTGGATCTGAACGTGGCGCTGGTGGACGATATCGATCAGGCCATCGACCATATCCGTACCCACGGCACCAGCCACTCCGACGCGATCCTCACCCGTTCACTGAGCAGCGCCGAGCACTTTGTGCGTGCGGTGGACTCCAGCGCGGTATATGTGAATGCCAGCACCCGCTTCACCGACGGCGGCCAGTTCGGTCTGGGTGCAGAAGTGGCGGTCAGCACGCAGAAACTGCATGCCCGCGGTCCAATGGGCCTGGACGCTCTGACCACCTACAAGTGGATCGGCTACGGCGACGATTTGGTTCGCAGTTAACGTTTAGTACGGCGTTGAGATTTCATGTAGGGGCGCAGCATGCTGCGCCCTTTTTGTATGCTGGGTCATACTGGAAATTGGCATTATTAATGAGAATGAAAACAGCAGATAAAAATGGGGGTAGGGTAGTAAACGTTATCCACAACCCCCACTATTTTCTAATAAATATAAAAATTATTTTTTAACCATAAGATGACTGCGCTCTTCTTTACTCATCGCCTTGTTTGAGCTGGAAATAACGCAGTTATATTCTTTACCTTCATTAATAATCATAAAGGTGCTGACGGGGTTTTTAAAATCTTTGCCGATGGTGAAATAAACATAATCCTTAGGCAACACATTGGGTTTGAAGGCACCAAATGCATAAACCCCTTCTATGCCGAGTGCTGATAAATCAACCGTAAGCTCCAGCGGCTGCGTGGCCATCGGCGATGGCAGCATGGATTTAGCCGACATCATCATCGAACTGGTATTGACGGTGTATTCGCTGGTGACTTTCATCCCGACATACTTGGAAGTTGGCATCGAAAGTTCTTTCATACAGGCGGCATCGTGCTGCGGGGCGGGGCTGCCGTTTTGTTGCACGGCGTGTACGTGTTCCAATGTCACCTGCACTTTGCCAGTCACCGGTTGTTTAGTGTCTGCCGCGTGAGCCATGCCGACCATCGTGATGGCAGCAATCGTAGGTAAAATAACGCCAGTCATTATTTTCATTACTCTTCTCCTGACTTTTAAGTTTGGAAAAGTTGGATTAACTTTTCCGTGTGTGTAGCCGATAGAATTGAATTAATGAAATCATGGGTAGCACTATGTGGCCCTGTGCCGTCATTGGGCATGGCATAGCAGACTTTAAAAACAACTGGCGTTTTTTAAGATAAATGCAATGAGTGGATAAAAATTTTTTCTTACGGAACTCTGTCAGCCCATGGGCTTATATTTTGTATGAATAACCTTAGTCAAGATCCGGGATAGATACAACTCGGCGTATATAAATTTTTCTAACCGTTTGGCGCCTGGAAATTAATAAGCCAATGGACTATTTCCAATGGCTTATATTTATATGCTTATTATTGCAATGTTGGGGTTGTCATTTCGGGCTAACGCCGATTCAACCAAGGCAGCATACGCACCAGCGCATTGTCCTTAACGATATAGTGATGGAACAGCGCTGCGGCGGCATGCAGCCCGATCAGCCAATAGCCGAAAGCCGCCAGCGTCTTATGCCAGCCGATAATCGTCCGCGCCTGCGGCCGGTCGGCAATCTCGGCGAAGGGCATCGGCAAGCCGAATAAAAACCACTCTTTCCCCCCCAAATAGCGGGAATAGACGCCCAGAATCGGCAACGTCAGCAGCAGCAGGTAAATCAGGCTGTGTACCAGATGGGCTACGCCAGTTTGCCATTTTGCCGGTTTCGGCTCGATAGCGGGGCTGGTGTGGCGCCAGCGCAGAAACAAGCGGGCGATCATCAGAACAAATACCGTGACTCCGCAACTGAAATGGGTCACCACCAGCACGTACCACACCGGGGTGCCCGGTACGGCAAGCCCTCTCAGCTCAATCGTCGTGCAGGTCACGACCAGCAGGATCGCCACCAGCCAGTGCAGACGGATCTGCATCGGCATATAAGAGTTCTGCACCGGGTTACCTTTTGATGTTAAATCACAGTGTTGATGAGAGTAACCAAATGTTACAGGAGAGGAAAGCGCCGGATGAGAATTTCATCCGGCGGATTGCCGGTGTGGCACCCAACGCGGGTGCCACACTTTCACTCAGTTGATCTTGGCCTTGGCAAAGTCGCTGCCGTTAACGTCAACCACATAGCCGCTGACGTTGCTGCGGGTGGCGTAGAACACCTTGCCGTTAGCCAGCGGCAGCAGCGGAGCCTGCTGGGCAAAAATCACCTGTGCCTGCTGATAAAGCTTGGCACGTTCGGCCGGGACGCTAACCTTAATCGCCTGCTGGATCAGCTTGTCGTAGCTGCTGTCGCACCAACGGGCCGCGTTGGCACCGGTTTGCACGCCGGCGCAGTTGAGCAGGGTAGCGAAGTTGTCCGGGTCGCCGTTATCCGACATCCAGCCATACAGCGCGCTCTGCTGTTCCCCTTTGCGCAGCCCGGCCAGATACTGGCCCCATTCCCAGGTGACGATTTTGGCTTTTACGCCCACTTTCGCCCAGTCGTTTTGGATCATCTGAGCGATGCGGCGTGAATTCGGGTTGTAAGGGCGGGCTACCGGCATCGACCAGATATCGGTCTCAAACCCTTTCTCCAGCCCGGCCTGCTTGAGCAGTTCACGCGCCTTTTCCGGGTTGTAAGCGTATTCGGGCAGTTTGTCGTTATAGCCCAGCATGCCCGGCGGCAGTATCGAATAGGCCGGCGTGCCGCTGTCTTTGAATACCGCCGCAACGATGGCCTTTTTGTCCACCGCATAGCTCAGAGCCTGGCGTACCAACACGTTGTCGAACGGCTTCTTCTGGGTGTTGAACGCCAGATAGCCGACGTTCAGGCCGTCGATGTTGTGCAACTGCAGGTTTTTGTCGCTCTTGATGGCGTCAAACTGCTCCGCCAGCGGGGCAGGGATAATCTGACACTCGTTGGTTTTCAGCTTGGCCAGCCGGGTTTCCGGGTTTGGCGTAATGGAGAAAATCAGGTGTTTGCTGGCCACTTCGCCCTGCCAGTAATGCGGGTTGGCGATGTAGCGGATCAGCGAGTCCTGTTTGTACTGCTGCAGCGCAAACGGACCGGTGCCGATCGGCCAGTTATCGACATATTCCGGGGTGCCTTTTTTCAGCATGGCATCGGCATATTCGGCGGAAAGGATCGAGGCGAAGTCCATCGTCCAGTCGGCGAGGAACGCGGCGTTAGGCTGGCTCAGCGTAAAGCGCACGTGGTCATTATCCACCGCCTCCACTTTGGTGATCAGCTTGTCCAGCCCGGTGTCGGTGAAGTACTCGTAGTTGCCGCCGGACACCTTGTGATACGGATGATTGGGGTCCTTTTGACGCATCACGGTGAACACCACGTCCTCGGCGTTGAAGTCGCGCGTCGGGGTGAAGTATTTGTTGCTGTTGAATTTCACGCCCTTGCGCAGCGTAAAGGTGTAGGTTTTGCCATCCGGGCTGATGGTCCACTCGGTCGCCAGTGAGGGCACCGGGGTTTTATCGCTTTCACGCAGCGTCAGCAGGCGGTTGTACAGCACCTGCGAGGTGGCGATAAAGGTGGTGCCGGAGCTGGAAAGCTGCGGGTTGAAAGATTCGGGCGAGGCTACGGTGCAGTAGACCAGGGTATCCGTGGCGGCCAGTGCGCTGCCCGTGGTCAACAGGCCGGTTCCTGCCAACAACAGACCCGCAGTGCTTTGTTTTAAACGCATAAAATGGATGGCTCCCTCAGGTTGATTGAGGACACTGCCGCCGCGGTGGCATTCAGGCAGCCCTCAATTTAAATATAAGTGATTGATCGCGAATATGGGAACTGAGGAATGACGATTGTTCGACGGTCGCAGACGGGCCGGGCGTCAAGATAGCCGATGAAATTGTATGCTTAGGTAAATAACCCCGGTTTTTCGGTTGTCTGACAAAAATGTTATCGACGAGTCACTTTGGGGTCAGCAACCCCCACTTAGAATCACCTCACCAGGCAGAATCTGGTCTGGTCAATCTAATGAGGTGGTTATATGAAAGCGATTAAATATGTCATGGCGGCGTTTATCCTGGCGGTGGTGTCCACCAGCAGCTTTGCGGCCAACAGCGTCAGTTCCGAGCAGGGGCTGACTAAACTCGGCGTGGTCTCCGCCAGCGGAGCACTGACGCTCTCAGGTCTGGAAAAGCAATTGGCGAAGAAAGCCGATCAGGCCGGGGCCAGTTCGTACCGCATTATTTCCGCCAGCGGAGGCAATAAACTGCACGGCGTAGCGGTAATTTACCAATAATGGCAGGTGCATGCCGTTAGACCGGGGCGGTACTTGTTTTTACCGCCCCAGAAGGTTCCTGTTTTGTTGGTTTGTAGCCCTCATCCTCCGTCACTTAACCCTCGGCCACTCCTCAAGCGCACTCTCCCCGTCAATTAAGTTTGCAGCATGAACAGGTTGTTCTATATTCATGAAAATGATAATAAGTGTTATTATCATTTTCATTTGTAACCAAACCGAAACATCTTCAGTGCGTTGCCCTGGCCTTGGAAAAGGTGGCTGCGCCGTCTCGCTTTACGTGCGCCAGGGAGGTCAAGCACGCCAACCACAACACAATAATAAGGATCACGCCGGGCAGCCCTTGGGCTGGTCATCCAACCGTGTCCGCCATTTACCTCGCTTTTGGCCGTTATCGGCGGCAGCGGGGTTTTCGCTTCCGTTGTTTCAACATTTGTTTATGGCTTATCAAAGGTAGGTAACATGTCGGAAACTGTTTTGGCTACTGAATGGCTGCCGCTGACACCGGCGCAGTTAGACTTCTGGGACGAATTTACCTTGCACCCCGGACAGCCTTTTTCCACCGTCGCTCACGTCACCGAACTACGCGGCGCGGTAGATGAAGAGGCGCTGTGTCGGGCTATCACTCAGACGATGGCGGAAACGCAGGCGTTTGCATTGCGTTTTCGCGGCGGCACTGGCGAGAGCTTGCCGCAGCAGCGTTACGATCCCCAGGCAATACCGCAACTTAATCGCCTAGATCTTCAGGCACAGCCCGATCCTTACCAGACCGCGATGCGGCTGATGCAGGCGGATGTCGATCAACCACTGGATCTGTGCAGCCAGCCGGTGGCCGCGGTGTGGTTGATTAGGCTGGGGCCTTCGCATTTTATTTGGTACATGCGCGCCCACCATATTGTGATTGATGGCTTTGGCATGGCGTTGGTTGAACATCGTTGTGCCGCGCTGTATGCGCATTTCCTCGACGACAGCGCGGCAGGGCACGCACTGGGCGAGATTCATGCTTTTCAGCACCATGAACTGGCCTATGCGGCTTCTGAACGCTGCGCTAAAGACCGGTATTTTTGGCAGCGGTATTTGCCGCCGTCGCAGACCTTGCCAACGGTGCGCAAAGGCGGCAGGGAATATGGCGTGAAATCCCTGAGTACCAGCACGCCGTTGCCGGAGGAGATCCCGCAGCGGTTGCGTTGGCTGTCGGAACGTAGCGGTATCGGTTGGCCCGACCTGTTGCTTTCCCTGTCCGCCGCCTGGCTGTTCTTTACCTTGCCGCCGTTGCCGCATGATAAGGGCGATTCGCGCACCATGTGGATGCCGGTGATGAACCGCCGCAGCAGCCAGGCCACCAATACGCCGGCGCTGGCGGTCAATACGCTGCCGCTTTTGGTGTCGCTGCGTGCGGAAGAGACTTTGGGCCATTTTCTGTCGGGCATGGCGAAGATGCTGCGTGAGCTGCGCAGCCACGCAGGTTACCGTCTGCGGCACATTGCCGCAGATCGCGGTGTGACGCCGGCCTCTCGTTTGTTTATCTCGCCGTTTATCAACGTCCAGCCGTTTGATCCCGCCGGTTTCAGCGGCTGCACCTGTACGCGACGGGTACTGGCAGGAGGATCTGGCGACGGCGCTAACCTGACCTTTCGCGGGCGCACCGATGCTGGCGATCTGCACCTGGATATCGATGTTTACGTGCAGCAGTTTGCCTGCGATGGGATCGAAGACTACGGGCGTGACCTGCAGGCGTTTTTATTGCGTGCGTTGCGGGAAGAAGCACTGGAGACGGCGCTCGGCGAACTGGTGGCGGTGCCCGCCTGATGGCCGAAAGGTCAGCGTAATGGTTGGGGCCATACTCGACCCGATATAAGTTTGAATGAGGTGATAGGGGGCTGCATGCAGCCCCTTTTAGTTTGAACCGTTTAACGTGCCAACAACGCCGCCACTTCCCGCGCATTTTTGCAGGGGATTAACAGCGTTGGCGGTAGTTGGGTGCCAAAGGCCTGGTTAAGCTGCGCCGCCACCTGGCGAATGTGCGGCAGCTTCAATCCCATGCTGATAAAGGCCGTTTCTTCTCCCCATTCCGGGCGCGGCGTTGCGCCGATGGCCTGTAAATAGATCGACAGGATCTTGCCGCTGTGCGCCGGTGGCGCGCTCGGCAGCGGTGCCGCACAGGCATTCAGGCCCGGAGCGGCACGATCGGCGCTGAAGGCTGCGCGGATGCGGTGACGGTCGGTCTTGCCGTTACCCGACAGCGGCAGCAACTCGGTATGAATAAAGCGTGTTGGGATATGGGTACAAGGCAAGTAGCCGGTCGAAAAAGCGCGGATCGCCGCCAGCGACAGCGGTTTGCCGTCGTGGGTGAGGTACATCGCCCCGAGCGTCGCTTCGCCATTGTCACCGCCAGGGTAATCCACTACCACGATATCGATAATAGCCTCGTGTCCGCGCAACACATCTTCAATTTCCGGCAGCGAAACGCGCACGCCACGGATTTTCACGTAGCCGTTCACCCGGCTGGCGAACAGGATATTGCCGTCCGGACGATAGTACCCTTGATCGCCGGTACGGAAGGCCCGCAGCGGTTGCCCGTCGGGCCCCTCCAGCGTAACGAAATCATGTTGTTTTAAATCACCGTCCTCCAGATACCCCAGCGCCAGATTCACCCCGGAGGTGTGGATGCGGCCGACCACGCCGGTCGGGCAGTGGGTACCGTCGTCATGGCAGATAAAGTATTGGTTAGCCGGCAGCGGCTGACCATAAGGCACGGTGCCGGTGTCCTGCGGCGCTATCGGGTGCCAGATACTCCAGATGGTGGTTTCGGTCGGGCCACCGAGCGAGAACAGGCTGATGTCCGGACGCAGACCGCGCAATTGCTGTACCGTCGCCGGTTTGATGTAATCGCCCCCCTGAGCCACCAGTCGCAGCGAACGCAGGCTGTCGTCGGTTTTACAGGTAAGCAGCATTTCCAGAATGGCGGGGACCGAACACCACAGGCTGACGCCATGGCGCTCAACCAACTGGTTCCAACTGATGGCGTCCTTTTCCTGATGTGGTGCCGGTAACACCAGCGTGGCACCGGCGCTGAGCGAGCCGAACAGATCAAACATCGACATATCGTGGTGTGGCGGCGTGACCGAAATCATCACGTCGTCGGCGGTGACCGCCCAGCGCTGCAGGGTTTGGCCGATAACGTTGGCGGTGGCGCGGTTATTGAGCACCACGCATTTCGGTTTGCCGGTGGTACCGGAGGTATACAGATAATAACTGGCTTCGGTGCTGACGCTGCGCTCGGTCAGCGTCTGGCTGTCCGGCAGCTTGGCGGCGCCCGCCGTCGGGTCAAGCAGTTCCTCTGGCGTAACCCCGAACGAGGTGTCCAGCTCACCCTTGTGTACCACCAGATCCGGCCGGCAGTTGGTCAGCAGATAGGCGGTACGTTCCGGCGGTGAGTTGATGTCGATCGGCACCCAGATAATGCCCAACAGCGCACAGGCGAGTGAAATGGTTACATGCTCCGGGCTGCGCGCCAGATACAAGGCCAGCACGCTGCCTGGCTTCAGGCCACGCTGTTGCAGATTTGCCATCACTGCGCTAACCCGTTGGCCCAATTCCGGGTACGTCAGGCTTAGTTGGTCGCAGATCAACGCGGGGCGCGGGTGCGGATCGTTAAACAATCTGTCGGCCAACTGCGCAAGGTAAGGGTAAGCGCTGAATGACGTCTCGCTGTGGTTATGGCGGTAATGTTGGTAATCGATAAATTGCGCGGGGGGAATTTCCACATCGCCGTCCCGGCACATCAACATTACCCGACGTTGCAATGCGTCCAGCATTGCCTGCACTTGCTCGCCATCCAACGCTTGCTCGGCGTAGTCGACGCACAGCAGCAGGTTCTTGTCGGCGTCCTGCATCAGGCGGATATCGATCGCCACCTGCGGCGTCTGGGTCACGCCGTCATGGTAGCGAACCGGCGCGTTGCCAGGCAGCGTCTCCCACCCCAGGCAGTTGGTGAGGATCACCGGCAGCGCCGGGGAGCCCTGGCTGAGGTTTAGCAACTGCCGCGCCAGGTCAACGCCGGAAAATGCCAGATGGTCGAGCGCCCCCAGCACGTCGTCCTGCAAGGCCTGGGCGCGGCTGATAAAGGTGCCCCCCAGGCGGGAATAGCGTACCGCCACAAAGGTAGAGGCGTTGCTGAGCGCACCATTTGCTGCAGGAAACGCCACCGGCACGCCGACGCAGAGTTCGCCGTCGGTGGTCCATTGCGCCAGCGTATCGAGGATCAGAGCCGAAAGGCTGCTGTTGCGCAGCAAGGCATGGGCGGAACCCAGGCGCGAGAACTGTTTTAGAACCTCGCGCGGCAAAGTCAGGTTGGCGCGGCGATAGCGAGAGGATTTGATATTGGCCAGCGGGGTGCGCCACGGTAACGCCGACGGCGTGGTGACGTCCTGTAGCTTGGCTTGCCAGTAGGCGGCATCAATCTGACGCTGTTCCGCCGTGGCTGCAGCCGGTGGGCTTGGCGGCACGACAGGCGGCAGCGGGGCGTCGTCGAACAGCCGGGCGATGACGGTGGAGATACCCTGGCCGTCGAGGATCAGCGCGTCGAAGCTGGTGAAAATTACGGTGTCGTAGGGGCTGCCGGTGGTGTCCTGCGTCTCCGAGAGCTGAATGGCGGCAATACGCCACAACGGCTGCGCGGGATCGTGGCGCTGATGCGAATATTGCTCGCGCAAGTCAACCAATTGGCGTTGCGCTGCCTGATGGTCGAGCGCACGCAGATCGTGCCGATCCAGATTCAGCGCGGCCTCTGCCCGCACGTGTTGGGTGAAACGCTGGGTATCGATGCAGGTGCGCAGCGCCGCGTAGTGCTGCACCAGTTCGCTCAATCGGCTTTCCAGGCGGGCCAAGTCCAGTCCCAGACCGCGATATTCGCGAAAGTCGTGCATCGCTACGCCGCCGAGCGGCCATTGTTCGCTGCGCCCGAGCAGGTAAGCCTGCTGCAGTGCGCTTAATGGTGTCTCCATGGTATTTCCCTATTGATTGTCACTAACCCACGAAATAGAAAGCAGGGCGCATGAGACCACGCGCCCGGATCGGTATCAGGCTTTGGGTGCCAGCACCTGCAATAACAGTTGAGCGCCCTCGGCGGCATTGGGGGCTCGCTCGCAGATCACTGCGGCAAGAGCGGCCGGAGTCGGGTTCGCCTCTATATCCTTCGGCGCCAGCGCCACCGGCAGGTATTTGTTAAGTACCGCCAATAGGGCCATCAGAGCGTCCTGCGGCAGTTGCAGGGTACGGATATCGTCATCGTCACCCAGCCTGGCGTCCGGCGCGACCCGCGCCAGCAGCCGGTGCAGCAGTTGGCGAACCGGCATCTGACGTGCCTGGCCCGCTGGGGAGCATTGCGCCAACCACTGCGAAAGTGGCTGATTAAAGCTGTCCGGCCGGTTGGCGGCCCGCTTCAGCAAGGCGCCGTAAGTGGCGAACAGCTGCGGTAACAGCCGATCAGGGAAGGCGTCCAGGCGGACGTCCCAGTTGATCAGAATGCCGCCGTTGGCGTGTGCCACCTGAGCGTCCAGCGCCACCTGCGGCCCCTGGGAAATTACCCACTCCAGCGGGCCAAAGGTGCGGGTGACGTTGTCAGAAAACAACGCTTTGCCACGGATGCCAAACCCGGCGGTAAACACGACGGGTGAAGGCTGCATGCTGCCTTGCAGGCGCGACAAATCGCGCATCACGCTGACGCCGGGGTAATCGGCGTGAGCTATTAACTCCGCCAGCTGGGCCATCAGGCGGCGGCTGAAAGCCGGCAAGTTTTCAGCCGGGTTCAGCTCCACGCCCAGCAGCACCAGGTTAGAGAAGTCGCCAATGATCGGGGCGAGGTTGGCTTCATCCCGGTGGAACAGCGGCACGTTGAGCCTGAAGCGCGACATGTTCCAGCCATGGCCGACGGTAACGGCAAACAGCGCCAGAAACAGGGATGACAGCGTGATGCCGTGCGCTCTGGCGGCATCTTCCAGCGCTTTGGTTTCGCTCGCGCTCAGGTGCAGCGCCAGCCGATCGCTGCGGCAAATATCCGGCGTGCGCAACAGGTGTGGTGCCGGCGGCAGCTGAGGCAGGCGTTCACGCCACCAGGCCTGAGCGCGAGTGCGACGTGACTGCTGCGCGGTATCGGCATAGTGACGATCCAGATAGTCAAAGTAGGGTACGCCATTGTCGGCGGGGGATGCCGGACATTGGTGATAAAACCGCGCCAAATCCTCCATCAACACGCGGAAACCCATGGCATCGCCGGCGATCATATCCAGATCAACATGCAGCCTGCTGTGGCCGCCCGGCAGCAGGCTGAGGCTGATATCGCAGGGGATACCTTGTTCCAGCGGCAGTTTTTGGCTGCTTTTTTGCTGCCGTTTGGCTGTGAGCCGGTGGCTCGCTTCGGGGGTATCGAACTGGCTGAAATCGTCCAGATGCAGGCCATGCTCAGGGCCGCAGGGGCTGATGGTCTGCTGGCCATCGGCCGTGATGCACAGGCGCAACATAGGGTGATGCAGGTAAAGGGCGGCAACGGCCTGTCTCAGTCGTTCGACGTCCAGGTCGCAGCAGTTAAATTCCGCATACAGGTGGGCGGATACGCCCCCCAGCGGCGCTTCGGATTGCCGACCTACCCAGTAGGCGGCCTGCATCGTGGTCAACGCTTTCATCGGGTTTCCATCAGTATTGAGAGACTGTAAGAATATATTGCAATGTTAATGGGAATGAAAATTATTACTATTTTTATTTGTTGGTATAAAACGTAAGGGTAATGTGGAAAGGGGAGGTTCTCGCTCGCTTATAGAAAATATTAATACCGATATAATTATGTTTTATATTCATTTTAATTGAAATTATTGGTTTTAAAGAACCCACAATAACTGCGTTTTATCGTTCAGCACTTTACCCGTTCTGTATCCTGTTTATTTGTTTAGTTGATAATGATTTGCATTAAAAAATGTAAAATATTATCATTATTAACATTTCTTTACGTTTCCAGACAAAAAATCTGCGTCCGCCCCCGGTTTATCTGGGGTGGGGCGGCTGTCTGCGGCAGGGATATGCAATAGCAAGGTCAGGAAGGCCGCAATGCCATTGTCAGTGTGAGAATCAGCGTCGTTACCTATGTGAAATAAAACATATTTTTGTGCATCTGGGATGAAAGGAGAATACATCTATGAGCAAGCATTCAGCGGCTCAAAGGCATAAAATCGTAGGAAACAAGGAAAAAGCAGGCTTGCAGGCCATTGGGGCATTTTCCTCACTCTTTCTGGGTCTTTGTTCTTTATCTGTGGGCAGTGTTAACGCCGCCGCAGTGGACGACAAGGTGCAGGAAGCCGCCGACAGCAAACGTAACGATAATTGGCAGGACTCCGAAAGCCTGCTGGTGACCGGCGAAAAAATAAAACGCAGCATTTTCGACACCGGCTCCAGCGTGCAGGTGTTCGACAGTGAGCGGATCGCCGCTATGCCCAATGCGTTGCAGATCCCCGATTTATTACGCATGACGGCCAACGTCATGGATGTCGGCATCGGTAACGATCTGCCCACCGTGCGCGGTATCGACGGTTCCGGCCCGAACACCGGCGCCAACGCCTTCCTCAGCGGCACCCGTCCGCGTCTCAATTTGTCTCTGGATGGTCGCTCCCTGACCTATAACGAGCAGGCCTATGGCCCGCAGTCGCTGTGGGATCTGGATCGCGTCGAAGTGTTCCTCGGCCCGCAGAGCTATATTCAGGGGCGTAACGCCATTGCCGGTGCGATCGTGATGGCCAGTAAGGATCCCACTTTCGATTGGGAGAGTGCCTTCAAGGGCGGTGCGGGCAACCAGCACTCTTCGCAATTGTCCGCTATGGTTTCAGGCCCGCTGGTGGAAGATCAACTGGCGTTCCGCGTCAGCGTCGATCGCCAGCGTCGCCGCAGCGATGTCGATCTTCCTGCTTATGAGCCGGTGGGCGATCCGCGTGAGGTTGAAGCCACTACCGCTCGTGCCAAACTGTTGTTCAATCCGGCAGGCCTGCGCGAGCTGACCACCAAGCTGACCTTTAACCACTTTGGCAGCACCTCGCCGCAAAACGAGAGCCTCAACCCGCTGGTTCACCCGACCAGCCTGCGCCACGATCCGCGCCGAGCGGTGTTTAAAAGCAACACCAACAGCGGCGTTTGGGATCTGTCCTGGGAGCAATCCGACAGCCTGACGCTGGAAAACCGCGTTATTTATACCGACTTCAATATTAACCGTCCTACGGCTTATGCCTTGCCGTACGCCGATATCGGCGGAAAAGAGGTGCACGTGGAGCCGGTGGCGCGTTTTGGTGGGCCAGACAGCCGCCTGCGCGGGCTGGCAGGGTTGCGTTATTTCCACTCCAAGCAGGATGAGTTCGTTAACATTTTCGGCGGTTCGACCTTCAAGGATAAAACCGACACCAACTCGGCCTTTGCCGAGCTGACCTACGCCATCACGCCGAAGGTGGATATCACCGCCGCCAGCCGTTTGGAGCGCGAGCACCGTCAGCGTACCGGCGGCAGCAAGGCCGTGCGTATCGATTTCGATGAAACCTACGACGTATTCCTGCCGAAGCTGGATCTGGCCTGGAAACCGACGGATACCCAGACCTACGGCGCCAAGGTGGCGCGCGGCTATAACGCCGGTGGCGCAGGCATCACCATCGGCACGCCGGTAGTCAATTACACCTATGGTTCGGAATATGTCTGGAACTATGAGTTGTACACCCGTCACCACCTGAAAGATGCCAACGTCATCCTGACCAGCAACATCTTCTACAACGACTACAAGGACATGCAGCTGCCGTATTCCCTGGGGCCGAACTCCTCGGTGATCCGCAATGCCGACAAGGTAGAAACCTACGGCGCGGAAATGGGGGCGACCTGGCAGCCGCGTTGGGACTTCGAACTGTTCACGAACGTCGGTCTGTTGAAGACCAAGATCAAGAAGTTCTCGGGCAGCGGCGTAGATGGGCATGAACTGGCGCGTGCGCCGGCTTATACCGCCAACATGGGCGCCAAGTACCAGTTGATGGCTGGGTTGGAACTGAGCGGCAACGTGGCGTTCTCGGACTCCTACTACTCGCAGTACGACAACGACTCTCGCGGGCGCATCGGATCTTACTGGTCGGCGAATACTCAACTGGCGTACACCTTCGCCTATGGCCGCGCCACCCTGTATGCGCAGAACCTGTTTGACTCGGAACGTCGCGTGATGGTCAGCGGCAACGACGTCTACACCGCGACTCAGCAGCGTCCACGCATGATCGGTGCGGCGCTGGAACTGACATTCTGATGCGATAGCAATCGGTCTGCAGCAGGGGCGTATTCACGCCTTGGATTGTTGGCGCTTGCGCGAGTTTGTCAGCGATCTGTGGTGGATACGCCCCTGTTTATGACCCGCGTTCCCCCCGAGGTTCCGGTATGGCCGGGCACAAGGAGATAGAGCAGTGAGCGGTTATTTTGACAATATTCTCAGCGATGACGAGGCCCAGCGTCTGGACCTGGCGTTTCAGACGCTGGGCGAGCGGGCGGCGGATGCCTCACAGCCATTGAGCGAAGCGGAAGAACTGGCGTGGTTCATGCACCAGCAGCGCGGCGACGGCGGTTGCCAGCAGGCGATGGCCTGGCGACTGGGCGGCGAGCCGGATATCGGCAGACTGGCCAGCGCGCTGGAAGCCCTGACCCGGCTGATGCCGGAACTGGACGTTCGTTACGATTTCGACGATGAGCAAGGCTTACGCAAACTGCGCGGCAACGCAACGCTGAATCCGGTGAGCATTCAGCCTGTCGCGGACGAACAGCAGGCGGTAAGCCATCTGTTGCAGGCGCAGGCGACGCCTCTTGAGTTGGCAAGCGAAGCGCCGCTTCGTTTTCTGCTGTTTACCGGTGCCGGTTCGGTGCTGGGCGTCGTTGCCCACGATATTTTGGCTGAAAGGCTGTCGTGTCGACAATTATTGACGATGCTGTCGGCGCTGTATAATCGCCATGATCCCCTGCCAGTCCCGGACACTCTGTCGCCGGTTGTACTGAATACGCCATTGCCGGAAGCGACGGAGCTGGTTCTGCCGTGGCCACGCCATGCGACAGCGCTGCGGGACTACCGACAATTGGCAGCACAGGACGAGCGTCTGGCGCAGGCCGGGGTACGTATAGCGACCCGCGTGGCACGCAAGATTTTGCCCGTAACCGATAACCCAACCACCTTACTGGCGGCGATCGCCGTTCGCTTTGGCCGCTTTATCGCCGCTCAGTCCGGCGGGCAACCGGTGCAGTTGTGCGTGCCGCTTGACGACGCACAACAGGCAAACGGCATGGACGGCTGGCAGGGCGCTAGCCGATTGAAACGCCTGACCTTGCAGCCTGCGGATCAGGAGGCGGAAAGCCGACTGCTGGCACAGCAAACGGCGGAAACGCCCAACCCAGAATTGGCTCAGCTTCTGGTGAGCTGGCTGGCGGATCCTTCGGTGGCGCTGCAGTTGGATGGGGTTAACGCTGAACGCCTGCTGTTACCGCCGCTGCATACGCCTTTTGAACTGATGCTGGCTTTGAGCCTGCCCGAGCCGGACTCGATGGTGTTGGAGCTAGTGGCGGATCCGCGCCTGACCCCGCATGTCGCGCCGTTCCTGCTGGAGCAGTTCGTCGCTTATCTCGCCGGACGGACGATTACGACAGCCCTGCTGCCTGCCACTGAGCAACCGTTGGCCCAGCCCGAAGCTGTTCTGGCGGGAGAGGATGCACAACAACAAGAAAATGATGAAATCGCCCAATTGATCCTGGCGGAATTCCGCGATGCCCTGGTGGCGCCGGACATGACCGTCGATGAAGATTTCTTCGATCGCGGCGGGCATTCGCTGGTCGCGACCCGCGTCATCGGTCGCTTGTTAAGCCTGCACCGTATCGAACTCAACATTAACGACTTGTTCAGTCACGCCACGGCCCGAGGGCTGTCGGCCTACGCCAAACGTCAGGCGGTTACGGCACCGGCAGTGCAAGCGCCCAGTACAGCGCTGCGGGATGAGGTGGTCCAGGCACCGCTGTCGCTGGCCCAGCACTCCCTGTGGAAAGTGTACGAGGCCTTCGGTCACGACGAGATTTTCAATCTGCCTTTCGCCATCAATTTCCTCGATCCGGTGGATGAAATGGCCCTGCGTCAGGCGTTTATCGACGTCATGACGCGCCACAGCGTATTGCGTTCACTGTTTATCGAACATCAGGGGGAGGTTCGCCAACAGGTCGTGCCTGCGGCTGAGCTGCTCGATTTCGAGTGGTTCCACTTCTCTCATGAAACACCGGCCGGTAACGCCAGCGAACTGTTGGCCAAGGCCGGCGACCACCGCTTTGATCTGACCCGCGAGCTGCCGCTGCGCGCTACCTTCCTGCGTGACGCGGCAACCGGCCGGCAACTGCTTTCGCTGCTGTTCCACCATGTGGTGCTGGATGAATGGTCGCTGAACCTGATGATGGACGAGCTGGGCATCGCCTACAGCCACCGTGTGGCAGGGCAGAAGCCGCAGTGGAAAGGTGAAGTGCCGCAGTTTTATGCCTTTGCCCGGCAGCAGCAGGCCGGCGGCGTCGCACAGCAACACCTGGACTATTGGCTCGATAACCTGCGCGATGCGCCGGTCGGTCAGCCGCTGTTCCAGCAGGAACCTTCGCACCATCCTGCAGTCCCGGCCGATGCAGACGTCAACGGCGGATGGCTGGAATTTGACGTCGAACCAACGGTGGCTGAGGGGTTGTACGCGCAGGCCAGGAAGAACAACGCTTCACTGTTCAACGTGGTCTACGCCGGTATCACTACGGCGCTGCGCCTGTTGGGCGGTCCGACGGATCTGCTGGTGGGGACTTCCACCTCCGGCCGTAACGACGCCGAGTTCTTTGACACCATCGGCTACTTCACCACGGTGGTGGTGCACCGGGTGCGCTTCACCGAACAGCTGACGGTCGCTGGGCTGATTGACCAGGTGAAAAACACCATCAACGGTTCTATGCCTTACACCGATATTCCTATCGATCTGGTGGAAGAAGGGCTGTTTGGCGCTCATGCCGACCGCAAGAACCACATGTTCGAAGTGTTCATTCAGATCCACAGCCGTATCAAGCTGAACGGGGCATTTACCCTGCAGGACGGCAGCACGGTGGCCTATCGTCAGGTGGAGCCGGAGAAAACCGAATCGCTGCTCGGTTTGCAGTTTGAAGTGATGGAAGAAAACCTCGACGGCGTGAAATCCCTGCGCGTGATGATGACCTACCGTACCGATCATTACACCGCGCAACAGGCGGGGTTGATCGCTGCAACTATTCAGCACGTGTTCTCTCACTTTGCCCAACAGGCTGGTGGGGACATGCCACTGTCGGCCTTGCCGCCGGCGCCACAGCAATAACGTTGTTCACCCTAACTGACTTTATTACTTTCATGGAGATAAACGGATGTCTGGAACAATAGGAACACCCCGCGCTTTACTGTCGCTGTTGATTGCAACGTCGTTGGTGGTGGCCGGTGCGGCGCAGGCCCGTGACGCAGGGATCACTCAGCAGGATATCAAGCGCCAGCCGTTGTCGTCGGCGCTGGTGGAAATGGCCTACAGCCCAAGCCAGAAGTCGCTGTTCGTCAGCGCACCGGACTGGAAGGAAGAGGCGAAATCCCGCGTGTTGCGTCTGGATCCGACCACGTTGGCGGTGCAGGCGGAGATCCCTCTGCAGGTGAAGGGGTTCGGCGTAGCCCTGGATGATGCCGGCCACCGGCTGTATCTGACTCAAGGGTTCAATGGCTCGGTCGGCGTGGTGGATACCACCACCAACCGTGCGCTGGACAGCATTCCAGTGACCGAAAAAACGATGCTGGAACAGACCTACAAAGAGGCCGGCATCAGCGGCAAGCGCCTGGAGTTCCTGCTCAAGGAGCTTAAGCGCTTCAAGATCACCGAAGACTACCAGTACCGCATCCGCGAAATGAAGTATGACGCGCAGAGCGGCCGCCTGTTCTTGCCGGGGTTGGGTTTTGGGGTAGACAGCGTGCTGTTTGTGGTCAACACCCGGACTCAAAAGCTGGAGAAAATGATCCCCGGTTTCGGCTACAACGCGGTGGGCATCACTCTGGATGAGAAAGGACGGCGCGTATTTGTCTCTAACATGCAGGGGCAACTGATTACCCTGAATGCCGATACCCTGGCGATCACCTCCACCAAAGAGATTCAAGCGGATCAGCTGCTGAACCTGGTGTACGACGGGAAGAATAACCGTCTGTTAGGGGTGGATCAGGGGATCGACCGCGACAACTACCGCAACACCCACCTTGAGCGCGACTACGTGAAGCGCAGCAGCGGTCACCGGGTGTTTGCGCTGGATGCGGACAGCGGCAAAGTGTTGGCCAGCGAACTGACCGATGAAGTGCCAATTGGCCTGCTGTTGGACGATCGCAACCAGCGTGTGTACGTCGCCAACCGCAAAGGGATCCGCGTCGATCATGGCGCAGGTACGTTGACGGTGTTTGATTCAAACAGCCTCAAGCGCCTGCAAACCGTAGAACTGCCGCCGCACCCTAACAGCCTGGCGCTGGACACCAGCAACAACGTGCTGTTCGTGACGGTGAAGAATGACGGAGCCAGCACCAAAGCCGGCAAACCGGAAAGCGTAGTCCGTATTCAACTGCCAAAAAACTGAGTGTGATCCCGCTGCGTCAGTGAAGGCTGACGCAGCGTATTCTTGGCATAAGTCTTCTTGTCCGCAGTGAATCCATACTCACCAATGTTGTTATTAATTAACGGCATACTCATTTCGCTGCCGCCTCTTCTGAGGCGGTTGTGTAGCATGACGTCTGGGGCGCAGAACGCCACTGACGGCCCGCATAGCCCCTTGATGTGAGCCAATCCCACATAAACACAAGGTAATAAAAACTGGTCTTGTTCCGATAATTTGATTATAAACACCGCCGTTAGGGACAATGTTCTCATCTGAATTGGAGTAGTTATGTTGGCTAAAGTTAATCGGCTGTTCGCCGGTGCGCTCCTGGCGCTATTGCTTCCTGCTGTCGCCGTGGCGGCGGATTACCGTGCTGGCGAGCAATATTCTCGCCTGGATAAACCGGTGGCGTCAGCCCCTGCGGTGGTGGAGTTTTTCTCTTTTTATTGCGGCCCTTGTTATCAGTTTGCCGAAACCTACCATGTGGGCAGCACCGTCAGCCAGGCGCTGCCTGAGGGCACCAAGCTGACCAAATATCATGTCGGCCTGATGGGCAAATTGGGCAATGAGCTGACTGAAGCCTGGTCGATCGCGATGGTGATGGGCATCGAGGATAAAATCGAAGGCCTGCTGTTTGACGAGCTGCAAAAAAAGCGCGCCATCAACAGTGAAGAGGATATTCAGCGGGTGTTTGCCGCCGCCGGCGTAGATGCCGCGGCCTATGAAAATGCGCGCCACAGCCTGTTGGTGAAGGGCTTGATTGCCAAGCAGAATGAAGCGGTGAAAGCGCTGGACGTACGGGCAACCCCCTCGTTTTATGTCTCCGGCAAGTACAAAATCGATAATGCCGGAATGGCGAGCCAAAGCGTTGACGGCTATGCAAAAGAATACGCGGCCGTGGTGCGTTATCTGCTGGATAGCCAGCCTTAATCCTCCCGATTTTCCCGTTTTTATCAACCCGGCTACGGCCGGGTTTTTCATGTCTGGAGCCATAAGGCGCAATTTGTGATCCCAGCGCCAGATCCCACTGTCGGCATTGCTTGTATGTTACTGGATTGTTATGTTGATTTTCTGTTCATTGCCGCTTGCGGTTCGAACGCGTCCATCGCTGATGTGTGAAGGGGGGATCCATGGCAATTTCCGTACCGGTCAGGGAGGTTGGCTTCGAAGAGTGGTTGGCGAAAATCAACTCCGCCTGCGGCCGGTTCTGCGCCCGAACTCTGGGGCCGGGATTTAGCGGCGCGATGCAGGAGTTTCGTGCCCATGCGTTACGTATGAGCGTGGTGGATGCGACGCAAACCCGCCTGTATCGAACCCAAAAAGAAATTAACCGCAGCGACGGCTCGCATTTTTTCACGGTCTTTCAACTGCGCGGCAGTTCATTGATGGAGCAGGGGGACCGACAGGCAGTCTTGTCCGCCGGTGACGTCACGCTGATCGACGCTTCACGTACCAGCAGTTTTACCTTTCAACAGGACTCCCGCCAAATCTCATTACTGATGCCGCGCAGCTATTTTGAACGGTCGGCACGTTTTAGCGATCTGCAATTCGCACGACGGCTGGATGGGCAAAGCAGCATAGCGCGCCTCAGTCGGCAACTGGTCTTGGGCTGCATGCAGGACGCGCAGATGAGCGCACCGGAGAGCGAGGCGATACTCAGTGCCGTGGCAACTCTGTTGCGCCCGGCGCTGGTGGAACCTGAAGTGGGAGCGGAGGTTTTCCCGCAGGCTTTCACCCGTACGCTGGCGTTTATCGATACGCATATCCAGTCGCCGCAGTTGCGGCCTGAGTGGATCGCCGCTGAACTGGGTGTTTCGGTACGCAGCCTGTACCGAATGTTTGCCCGTCAGGGACTGGTGGTGGCGCAATATATCAAGCACCGCCGTCTTGATTTGTGCGCTCAGGCGCTACGCACGGCGCCTGAGCGGCAAAAGTTGGTCACTATCGGCCATGACTGGGGTTTTGCCGATCACAGCCATTTCTCCACCGCCTTCAAAAGCCGTTTTGGCGTTTCGCCCAGCGAATACCGCAAGCAGTATCAGTAGCGCCCTTAAGGCGCTACTCAGATTATTGACAAAGGGGGATAAAAGCGTGGTTTTTCCCCCTTTGAGTTATCAGCCGAAAATCAATAATTTGATTTTCCTGATCTATTTTCAAAACCTTTAGCGCCTGCTGACAAACATTTTATGTTTATCAGCAGTATCAGTAGTGCTCTGAAGGGCGCTACTGGCCATTAAGGCGCGGTTCAGTAACGAATGCACACCGATTTGGATTCGGTATAAGCATCCAGCCAGTCCGGGCCGAAATCACGGCCGCTACCCGATTGTTTGAAGCCGCCGAAAGGCATGTTGGCGTCGATCAGCGTATGGGTGTTGACCCACACCGTGCCGGCCTGAATTCGTGGCGTGAAGGCCATCGCCGCTTGCAGGCTGGTGGTCCACAGGCTGGCGGTCAGGCCGTAGTCGGTGTCGTTGGCTTTGCGCAACGCTTCTTCAGCATCCGCCACGCGGATCAGATTGACCACCGGGCCAAACACTTCTTCGCGCGTCAGGTTCAGCTTGTCGTCCGGGTTAATTACCAGCGTCGGCGGAATATAGAACCCTTGCGAGTCCGGCCCGGTCGCGCCGCTGATCAACTCAGCGAGCTTGGATCTGGCATCGTCCAGATAGGCCGCCACTTTATTGCGGTGGTCGCTGGAGACCAGTGGGTTGATCTGCGCACTGGCATCCATGCCCGGTCCAACGGACAGGGATTTCACCGCCTGCTCGAACCCGGCCACCAAAGTGTCGTAGATTGGCGCTTCAATATAAATCCGCGAGCTGGCGGCGCACACCTGCCCCTGGTTCAGGAAGCTGCCCGCCATCAGGCCTTCGATAACCTGCTGCGGGTCGGCATCTTTCAGCACGATGGCCGGGTTTTTACCGCCCAGTTCCAGCGTCACGCGTGTCAGCCGGTCCGCCGCTGCGCGGGCGATGCCTTTGCCGACCGGCGTGGAGCCGGTGAAGCTCACTTTGGCGATCAGCGGGTGTTCGGTCAGCGCTTTGCCGCAGCCGGTACCTTTACCCGTCACCACGTTGAATACCCCCGGTGGAATGCCGGCTTCGGTCGCCAATTCGGCCATGCGCAGCAGGGTGAGCGGCGTGGTCTCCGAGGGTTTGATCACGATGGAACAACCTGCGGCCAGCGCCGGCATCACTTTCCACATACCGATCATCAGCGGGAAGTTCCACGGCACAATGCCGGCCACCACGCCAATAGGCTCTTTACGGGTATACACCTGATATTTGGCCCCCGGCGGCATGGGGATCGACACGTCCAGGGTTTGGCCGGTGATCTTGGTGGTCAGCCCGGCGGTGTAGCGCATCCAGTTCAGCGTGCAGCCTACCTCGAACATACGGGCAATATTGATCGACTTGCCCTGTTCCAGCGTTTCCAACTGGGCCAGTTCTTCGGTGTGCTGTTCAACCAAATCGGCATAGCGCAATAAAATACGCTCGCGCTCGGCAGGTAAACGTTGCGCCCAGACCCCAGAGGTAAACGCCTGATGGGCCGATTGTACGGCGCGAGCGACGTCTTGCGCGTTGGCGTCGGCGGTGGAGGAAATTTGTTGTCCATTGGCGGGGTTATACACCGCCAGCCGGCCTTCGGCGGTGGAACCACACCATTGGCCGTCGATATACAGCCCATGATGACGATCGAGAAAACGCGAAACGCTGTCCATCACTGCTACGTTATTGTCAGGCATACGCCCTCCTGTCAGACAAAAAAGGTCGCTATCGTTAACCTTAAAAGTCTATAGCAGGCAGAGAAGGAGGGCTTTTGTCTGTCTGACATTCGGTTTGTCGTGCGTGACAGAGTAGAGAAAACGGCTGAGGGGATCAGCCGTTAATGCGGCGAACTAGGAGCTGAGGGTAGCCAAACGAGTGGCGAAGCCGAGGAACAGCAGGCCGATCAGGCCATTACCCAGTTTTGCCAGGCCTTTCTTATGGTTAAAGAAATGCGCCAGCATCGCGCCGGAGAAGATCAGCGTGGTCATGTAGATAAAACTGACCGATTCGAGGATCAGCGCCAGAATGGTGAACGACAGGCCGGTGTGCGCATAGTTGAAGTCGATAAACTGCACGAAGAACGACACGTAGAACAGGATCGCTTTCGGGTTGGTCAGGCTGAGCGTCAGCGATTTGCGCAGGATGCTGTGGCCGCCTTCAATCTGTTGTTGCTGCGCCGTATTTTTCTGGATAAAGGTGGCGTAGAGAATTTTCGCACCGAGGAACAGCAGGTAAATTGCGCCGAGAAAACGCACCAGGGTAAACAGGAACGGCGTGGTACGGATCAGTGAAGCCACGCCAATATAGGCGCAGAAAATCAGGATCGCATCGCCGATAAACACGCCCAGCGCGGCGGTATAACCGGCACGTACGCCACGTGTCACACCGGTCTTCAGTACGTACAGCGTATTCGGGCCTGGCAGAATGATGATAAATACCACCCCGGCCAGATAGGTCCAAAGATTCAGGACGCCAAAACTCTCTAACACAATAACCTCTCCATGCGCGGAACTGACAGCCAATAACACTGGCTACACCCGTAGCCGGGCGCGATCCTAACGCCGCAGCGGCGGGTTGGCAACGTATTAAACTTCATGTTGTTTGCCGTATTTTGCTACAGGTCGGCGCCGGTCAATACTGTATCGAGCGGCGCCAATTGAAGGGATTTTAGGGTTTACGCGCCAGCAGCGTGGCAAAGCGCAGCGAAATGCGGTTACCGGCGGCGTCGGTTTTGTGCAGTTGGCCGACATCCTCGTTGTACTTCAGGATTTCCCAGTCGGCGTAATACTCCTTCAGCTCGCCCGGTTTAAAGGTGAAGGGGAAGGGCAGACTGCAAGGGTAATCCGGAGTATCCATCGCGGCGACAATCAGGTTGTAACCGCCGTTCAGGGTGCTGTCCTGCATGTTTTTCACCAGCCCTGGAATTCGCTCGCGGCTGAGGAACATAAACACCACGGTGGAAAGAATAAAGTCGTAATCGCCGCTGAAGGTGTGAGCATTGAGGTCTTGCACGCTGGCGCGAATGTGCGTCAGTCCTTCGCTATCAATGATGCTATTGAGGTTGTCGATCGACGGGCCATGTTTGTCCCAGGCGGTGACGTCAAAGCCTTTCAGATTGAGATAGAGCGAGTTGCGCCCGCCGCCGCAGCCCAGATCCAGCGCTTTGCCGGGTTTTATGCGCTGCACGGCTTCGATCACCTCGGAATGGGTGCGGGTCAGTTGGTGCTTTTTGTGGTAGTAATCCTCCGGTGAACAGTAGAAAGCCAGTTGGCAGGTCATATCATCGGAAAATGAAACGATGCGGTGCCATTGCTGTGGTTCGATAAACGGCGGCTGGCTCTCAGGGCTGAACTGCCAGGTTTCGGTAGTTTCGCCCTCTTCGGTCATCAACGCAAAGGTCAGGGTGCCGCTCAGCAGCGTGAGTTTGGCCCAGGTGCCGCTTTGGGTGTTGTGCTTTTGCTGGAAACTCTCCGGCAGCGTCACGCTGTTCCATACCGGCAGGGTTTTATAACAAAGCAGCTCATTCATGCGTCTCTCCTTAAATTTTGCGTTGCCCCGGTGTGGGCGAATAAAATGATTTTATATGTTGTATATAAAATACATCTTTATCAGCTCATTGAAAATGCCCGCGATCATGAAAGGTGTGATTAGAAGTGAGCAAGGCAAGATGCTTAACCCCACGGTCATTCCTTTAAGGTGTATTTCCTGGCAAACGCCTGCTCTCAGCTCCGGATCAACACATTTAGACTGGATCGGGGTCCGCTGCTGGGCTAACGTCACTGCAGTGTATGTCAAAACGATCAGGGAAAAGATGCCAATTCGCCGTTTTATCAACCCGATGACCTTGCGTCCGTTGAGCCTGGCCGCGCTGCTGGTGCTGGCCGGTTGTACCACGAAAACCACCACGACTTCACCGGTGCAGCGCCCGGCTGACGTCAAAGCTCAACTGGTGCGCTTGATGCCGGCTAACACCGCCGATCGCCAGGGCTGGGCCACCGATATCACCGCCGCTTTTGCCGCACAGGGTATCGAGCCCAGCGACCAAAACCTGTGTTCAGTGCTGGCGGTAACCGAGCAGGAGTCGACCTTCCAGGCCAATCCGCCGGTGCCAGGGCTGCCCAAAATCGCCTGGAAAGAGATCGACCGCCGCGCTGATCAGTTGCATATTCCCAACTTTTTGGTGCATACCGCTTTGCTGATCAAGTCATCGAACGGCAAGAGCTACAGCGAGCGTTTGGATAAGGTTCGCACCGAAAAAGACCTGAGCGATATCTTTGACGATATGATTGATTCGGTGCCGATGGGGCAAAAGCTGTTTGGCAGCCTGAACCCGGTGCATACCGCCGGGCCGATGCAGGTCAGCATCGCCTTTGCCGAAGCGCATGCCAAAGGTTATCCGTATCCGATCGACGGCTCGATCCGCCGTGAAGTGTTCACCCGCCGCGGCGGCATGTATTTCGGCATTGCCCACCTGTTGGGTTACCCGGCTGACTACAGCCAGCCGATCTACCGCTTCGCCGACTTCAATGCCGGTTGGTACGCCAGCCGCAACGCCGCTTTCCAAAGTGCGGTCAGCCGCACGACGGGCATTCCGTTGGCACTGGATGGCGACTTGATTAACTACGGCACCGACAAACCCGGCACCACCGAGCTGGCGGTGCGTACCCTCGGCAAGCGGCTCAATATGAGCGACTCGGCAATTCGCCGGGCGCTGGAGAAGGGGGACCTGCCCGAATTTGCCGATACCGACCTGTATGAGCGGGTGTATGCGCTGGCAGAGAAAACCACCGGCAAGAAACTGCCGCGGGAAATGCTGCCAGGCATTCAGTTGGAAAGCCCGAAAATCACCCGTAAGCTGACCACCGCCTGGTTTGCCAAACGGGTGGATGAGCGGCGCCAACGCTGCATGACGCGCGCTTCGGCAGGTTAAACCTGCGGCAACACCCGCTGCTGCAAAGTTTACAGCGGCAGGTGGTGCAAGGTCTGGAGGGATCCGCCGCGCATTGAGCTACGGCGGATCTTGACGCGGTTAAGCGCGACGCGGGTTGGTCAAGCCGAAGTTAAAGTTATTGCAGCGGTTGCAGAATTCCTTCATCACCGGCGGGGTGTCCATCATCGGCACCTTAACTTCGATAAAGGCCAGCCGATCCTGACGCGAGGCGTGTTCCAGCGCCAATTCCAACTGGTGGGTAGTTTCTACCGCCACGCTGAACGGCTTCGCCTGGGTATTGAGCACCGCCGGCAGTTTTGCGTAGTCCCAGGGGCCAATATCGTTGTACGACGAGTTCTCGCCAAGAATATAACGTTCGATGGTGTAACCATCATTGTTAATCAAGAAGATAATCGGCTTCTGATCGTAGCGCAGCAGGGTGGAAACTTCCTGAGCGGTAAGTTGGAAAGAACCGTCGCCAATGAACAGCAGATGCCGGCGATCCGGTGCGGCCATCATGGTCCCCAGCAGCGCCGGCAGGGTATAGCCAATCGAGCCCCAGATCGGTTGATTGACCACCTGAACACCGTCCGGCATACGCATGCCGCCAATCGCCGCGCCCGAGGTGCCATTCTCCACCACAATTACGTCATCGGCGCGAATAAAGCGTTGTATACGTTGCCATAAGTAAGCCTGATCGATAGGGGCATCGCTGGGGGTTGCCAACCGATGCCGCGCTTCAGGCAGGGGCGTCGGCGGGTGGCCTGTTACCTCTTCACCCAGTGCCAGCAGCGCCTGCAACAGGTCGGCGGTCGCCACTGCCGGATAAGAGGTGGTGCCCAGCTTCACGGAGAACGGCTGAATATCAATTTGCGCGTCAGCCGGGATCTGGTGCGAAAAATACCCGGTTGTCGAGTCCACCAGGCGAACGCCAAAGCTCAGCACGCAGTCGGCGTGCGCCATATGTTCATAGAGTTCGGGGCGCGAAAGGTTGCCGCTGTAACCGCCGATCCAACCCGGCGTGGTTTCCGGAATGATGCATTTGGCCGTCGGCATATTGGTGAGGGGAATGGCAAATTTATGTGCGACCTCGATCACTAATTGCTGCAGTTGAAAGCGATCCACCATTTGGTCGACCAGAATAATCGATTTCTTTGCCTGTTTTATTCGCGCCAGCAATGCCATGGCCGCCAACTGGACATTATATTGGTCGCTGGCTGGCAATTGCGGCGCGACCATTGCCTGAGTGATTTCAATTTCCACATCACAAATATCAGAAGGTAACTGTAAATAAACCGGTTTCTTTTCCGTCCAGGCACGGGAAATAACGCGAGGGATCTCCATCGCCGCATTTTCTGGCGTGATCAACGCTTGGGCGACGGTGAATTGTTTAAAACAGTTCATGACGTTATCAAAATTGCCGTCCGCCAGCGTGTGGTGCAGCAGCTCATGATTTTTCATTGCGTGCAGCGGCGGGGTACCGGCCAGGCAGACAACCGGTGCGGACTCGGCGTAAGCCCCGGCAATGCCGGACAGCGCGGCCAGATCGCCGACGCCGTAGGTGGTGATCAGTGCCCCAGCCCCTTTTAACCGTGCATAACCGTCGGCTGCGTAGGATGCATTCAGCTCATTGCAGTTGCCAATAAATTCAATATTGCTGTCGTGCTCGATCAATTCCAGCAGCGCCAGATTATAGTCGCCGGGTACGCCATAAATACGATCGATATTCAGGGTGCGGAGCTGTTGCAGGATGAATGCCCCGATAGTGATTTTCATGTGTTTCTCCGGATTTTTTATCTTTCTTTTATCAGGCAGAGAGCAGCAAATAACTTGCTGGCGATGTTGTGTTATGAGCAATTCAATAAACGTTCAGCCCTTGCAGACCGGGTCATGCTCGTTAGCTTTAACAATTATTTAAACTATCGGCTTGTTCAAGTTGAGTGGGGCGCATGAGAGGGTAGTTTGTTGTATTTGCGGGTTTACGTTGGGGGTGATGGGGATTAACCGCAGCGATGTTGTGGGTGGTATTTTTCACCAAATGTAATAGATATGTGAAATATGGCGACTGTGGCCGGAACATGGCGCACGGGATGATCACCGGTACTTTTGCCTGCCGCTAAAAATGACGGTGGAAAGTCATCCGTTTTCGCCGTTGCAGGGCTCTAAAACAGCGATGTAACTGCAAATTTACAGTCGTGCCGCCTGACAGGGCCTTGAGCTTATTGAGATTGCCGCAAAATGGGGGGAGAAAACCCACGAAAAGCGTGACGGCGATTGCAGTTGCTCTTTGGGCGGCAGTAAAGATTTCGCTACGTTCAGAGCAGGAAAGAAGTTCGCTAGCAGGTTGGTGAGCCGCCGGGTTTTACTTCGGCAGCGGCATTATTGCGGAGTATTCCGACAGACGGTGCATAGGGAGCGCAGTAGCCTGAGCGCCCGGAGTCGACCCGCCGGGCGCGCTTCCCTTTACCTGCGGCTAAACTTAACCAAGTGACAACGAGGTAGGAGAAAGCAGTTGGATAAATAAGATACAGCTTGATCTTGATGGGTCGATCGGTAAGAATCGCCGGCCTTATTTTTTACAGGAGTTTGATGATGTTTTTTAAACGGACAATTTTGGCTTGCTCAGTGGCGCTGCTATTTCCTGCACTACCTTCTTACGCTGAGGTTGGTGCAGAAAATGGCAGCGCGGCGCAGGCTGAAAAACCGGGGTTGTGGCAGCGTTTCACCGATAACGTGGCGGAAACCTGGAACAACTCGCCGAATAAAGACATTTATCTGCCGGCCATCACCTGGCATAACCGCTGGACTTACGACGACGAACATATCGATAAGTACAACGAGCGCCCCTGGGGCGCTGGCTATGGTATTTCGCGTTACGACAGCGACGGTGACTGGCACGGTATCTATCTGATGGCATTCAAAGATTCATTCAATAAGTGGGAGCCGATCGGCGGTTACGCTTATGAGAAGATCTGGCGTCCTTTGGACGACAAGGACTTCCGTCTGGGTCTGGGCTTCACCGCCAGTGTTACTGCGCGAGATAACTGGAATTACATTCCTATCCCGGCCCCGCTGCCTTTGGCTTCTATCGGTTATAAGCGCCTGACCTTCCAGGCCACTTATATTCCTGGCACCTATAATAACGGCAACGTGTTCTTCGCTTGGCTGCGTTGGCAGTTCTGATCCCCAGCGGGTCGCCCAGTTTGGCGGCCCATAGCCCCCCGAGCTGTACATTCCTCGCTCAAAAAATTACCTGAATTCTGAAAAAACGCCGTATTGCCGGCTAAAAGGAACTTGTCGCCGTAGGTGACGTCCCAAGAGGTGACCCGGCGCATTGCGCTGATTGCACACGATTCGCCCATCCGCTTTGTCCTGTTGCCAATGGCAAGGGGGGATGCTGAAAAGATGGCGAGATAAACAGGAGCTTTACCCCATGAACACCAAGCATCGTTTACTGCTGGCGCTGACATTGACTTCCGCCATGACTTGCGGCGCCGCTCAGGCAGCCGGCCTGATGGACTCCCTCAGCAGCGCGGCCGGTGAACTGAGTAAATCGGGTGGCAGCACCAGTGGCACTTCACTGTCTTCCCTGACCGGTTTACTGAACGGTGGCGACAAAGCGCTGAGCTCCAGCAGCATGACCAACGCGGCCGGCATCTTGCAGTACTGCGTGAAAAATAACGTCCTGTCGGCCAACGGCACCGAAGCGGTGAAAGACCAACTGCTGAGCAAATTGGGCATCACCAGCACGGAGAACGCCAAAAGCCAGGACTACCAGCAAGGGCTGGGCGGTCTGCTGAAAACCGGCGAAGGCAAGAGTCTGGATCTGAACAGCCTGGGCACTTCGCAAATCACTGAAAAAGTGAAGCAAAAAGCCTGTGATTTGGTCCTGAAACAGGGCGCGTCCTTTATTTCCTGATAGCCTGAACGGCGGTATGCTCCGGCTGCCGCCGTTTTTAACTTTCCCCGCCGTATTTCAAACGGGCCGGCTATCTGCGACGTGAAATAGACCGGGAGTGGTAAGAGAAAAAATGAAAAAAATTCTGATGGTTTCCCTGCTGGCAGGGATGGCGATATTACAGGGCTGCAGCATGAAATCCAACGATGCGCCACCGCCGCCGCAGGTAAAACCAATTGGCATGGCGAACCCGGCGGACGTGTATTGCACCAAGATCGGCGGCAAGCTGAACGCCAAGCAAAATGCTGACGGCCAGTATTCCACCTGTACCTTGCCAAACGGTCAGGAAATCGAAAGCTGGGAATTATTCCGCCGCGATCATCCGGTGAAGAAATAAGCCTCGCGATTAAAACTCGCGGTCGCTGATCGGCTGGTATTGCACACTGCCGTCCGTTTGCAGTTTCAGCGACAGCCGCCAATCCTGATGACGACTCAGGGTGAAAGGTTTGGAGCGGAAGTTACAGCCGGTTTTGATGTTTTTAATTTTCATCACGTATTCCCCGGCCGGGTTGGTTTTGATATTAAAACTGCCGGCTGCGGGAATAAAAACTTCCGCCAAACGCTGTGGCGCGCCCGGCGTCTCCAGTTTGACCAACACCGCAAAATTGTTGTTTTGATTATCCAGCGTCAGTTGTTGCAGTGGGTTGGCGGCTTTGCCTTCCGGCTGATGCAGGTAGCCAGCCGAAAGAGGCCAGGGTTGCCCGGCATTGTCATGCAGCGGGCCACCACACTGTTCGCGTGCTTCGCGCATCGGCATTTCACGCTGGATGGCCCGGTTGTAATCTGTGGTAGCCGTCGCGACAAACTCATCGTCATTTTGATCGGCTCGCAGATAGCGTTTGGCGCTGAAAACCCCAGCGGCAATCAGCATAAAGAAGATAAAAATCGTCAGGCGGCTCCTGAAAATGCCCCCAAACAGCCTGCCCGGCAATTGAAATAGCCACTTCGCAATTTTTGACAGCATCCTTTTCCCTTAGCGCCCAAGCCGTTACGTTCTGCGGTAACCTTGCTCGCCTCAGTATAGCCAAATCACTTGGGGTGAGGTAATAACCCCGTAAAATTCCTGAGTTTTAACCCATCCCTTCTTCCAGCAGCAACAGCAGTAAAAAACCGACAAAAAACATCGCGGTGGCGAGCGGGGTATCTTTACCTCCTTCATGCGCCTCAACCAACAGCTCCTCCGTGACCAGATAGAGCAAGGCAATCAGGCCGAAGGCCAGAAACGCGGTTAGCCAGAATGCCCCCAGCATGGCAATCGGCGCACCCAGCATACCGCCTAGTGGCAACAGCAGAGCCAGGCCGCCAATCGCCAGCATGGCTTTTATCCGTCGGCCGAAAAAATCACGTAAATCGCCCACGATCGACAGCCCCAGAAACAGCACTTCCAACGTTAGCGCGAGCGTCAATAACAGGCCCGCTTTTGCGCCGGCAGCGAAGGCGATGCCCAGCACCAGGCCATCGATAAAAATATCCACGCCGACGGTTGCCACAAAGCCCACCGGCCCCTGAGCCCGTTCGCCCAAACGCCTGACCAGCAGCATCATCAGCACACCTGCGGCACCACCGAGCAGTACTGCCCAGGGCGATTGTTGCTTGAGGTCGGGCAGAATTTCGGTCGCGGCCGCGGCAAAGACGATACCAGCGGTAAAGTGATGAATGATGCGCATGGCGGCATCGCCAGGGCGGCGGTACAGCGCGATGGCGGCGCCAATGACGGTTGCTGCGGCGGGGAATAAGGTATAAAGCACGGCTGAGGTCATCAATAGTCCTTTATTTGAGACGTAAAGTTTCAGTCTAGCCCAGCGCTGCCCTTTCGTAGCGTTGCATAAAAATTTGTACGTTTATGCACGTTTGTGTACATTTGTGATCACTTGTTCGTCATCGAGAAGCCGAATGTCCAAAATGTTGCCCAATCAGCGCCACGACGCGATCCTCGCTACCTTGCAGCAGCAGGGGCGAGTGCTGGCGGTTGAAATGGCGGAACGCCTGAACACCACCGAAGCCACCATTCGGCGCGATCTGCGCCAGTTGGCGGCACAAAACCTGTGTAAACGCATTTATGGCGGTGCGCTGGCACCCACGCCGGCAACCGGCCCTATCAGCGCAAGGCTGCAATTGAGCGGTGACGAGAAGCAGGCACTGGCGCTGGCTGCGCTGGCATTGGTCAAGGAAGGGCAGGTTATTTTCCTCGATGCCGGCAGTACCCACCTTTATTTAGCCGAGCTGTTGCCGCGCGATTTGCGGCTGACGGTGGTGACTAACGCATTGACTATTGCCGGCAAAATGCTGGAACAGCCGGGGATCCGCACGATTTTAATCGGCGGTGAGCTGGATGCCGACATTGGCGGCTGTGTGGACGCCAAGGCGGTACAGGAAATCGACGATTTTTACTTTGACCTCGCTTTCGTCGGCATTTGTGCTTATGACCCGGGCTGCGGTTTCTCGGCGCTGAATTATCAGGATGCCCAGTTCAAGAAGCGTCTGCTGGCGCGGTCAGGCGCCTTGGCGGTGCTATGCACCGGCGACAAACTCAACACCTATGCCCCCTACAGCTTTTTGCCCGCCCATCGGGTCGATTATTTAGTCACGCCACCTGGCCGTCATCCGCAGCTCGAACAGCAGATCACGCACAGTGGCGGCAAAGTATTGTACAGCGATTAACCCATTGGAGACTGAGATGAAAATAGCCCATGTTGCACTCTGGACCCGCGATATTGATGCCCAGGTGACGTTCTGGCAGCGGTACTTTGACGGTGTTGCCGGGGAACAATACGTTAGCCGGAACCGTCCGGGGTTTGTTTCCCGCTTTGTCAGCCTTGCGGCGGGGCCAACGCTGGAGATCATGAGTTTGCCGGATCTGCTGTCAGCGGAGCAGGCCAGTGAACGTGTGGGTTGGGCGCATATTGCTTTGTCGGTGGGAGAGGAAAGCCGTGTCGATCAGTTGGCGCAGCGCGCGCAGCAGGAGGGGATCCTGCAGGCGGCGCCACGCTGGACAGGGGACGGTTTTTATGAGGCGATCATCCGTGATCCGGACGGTAACGCCATCGAAATCACCGCCTGATCACTCCTCTTCGATGCTGGCGAACTGCTGCCCCAAATAGTCGAGCAGCAGCCGCACCGCCGGCAGCAGGCCGCGGCGTGACGGGTAAACCGCATGCACCACGCCGCCCTGCGGTTGCCAACCCGGCAGCAACTGCACCAACTCACCGCGCAGCATATCGTCACGCATCATCATTGACGGCAATTGCACGATGCCTGCACCGGCAATCGCCGCAGTTCGCAGCATCAGCATATCGTCCGTCACCAGCCGTGGCCTGTGTTCCCACTCCATTTTTTCTCCCTGCGGCCCGGTCAACTGCCACAGGTGCTGTGCGCGTGCCGGACCGAGATCCAGGGTGGGGTATTTATGCAGCTCTTCCGGTTTGTCCACTGGACCCAGGGTTCGAACCAGCGCCGGGCTGGCGGCAACGCACCAAGTGCGCTGCGCCAAAATTTTCAGCACCAGATCGCTGTCTTCCAGCGGCGGTGGCCGCACGCGGATGGCCAGATCCAGGCCTTCACCCACCACATCTACCCGGCGATTAGTCGCTTCCAGATGCACCGTGACCTTCGGGTAATCGGCCATAAAGGCCGCCACCATGCTGCCGACCCGAGTGTGCAGAATGGCCACCGGGCAAGTCATGCGCACCGTGCCACAGGGTTCGGCGCGGGTTTGTTCGATGGCTTGCTGTGCGGCATCGGCTTCTACCAGCATGGCCTTGCAGTGCGCATAGTAATTCAGACCGACGTCGGTGACGGAAAACCGTCGCGTCGAGCGTTGGATCAGGCGTACGCCCAGGCGTTCTTCCAGTAGCGCTATGCGTCGACTCAGTTTGGACTTGGGGATACCCAACGCCCGGCCGGCGGGGGCGAAGCCCTGATGGTCGACTACGCTGGCGAAATAAAAAAGATCGTTCAAATCGGTGAACATCGCCTGTCCTTGTCATCGTTCTATATCTAGAACACTGAGTGTACATCTTGCCTACTACTGCGGCAAACGCCGCAGGATTAAACTTCTGACATCAACTTAAGGTCGTGAGACCTGAAACAGGAGTTCAAGATGAAAAAGATCCTCGGTATTTACAACAGCCCTGAAGCCCACTGGGTCGGCAACGGTTTCCTGGTGAATTCGCTGTTCTCCTATAACGATTTGGGGGCAGAAATGAGCCCGTTCCTGCTGTTGGATCATGCTGCGCCAACCAAGTTCCGCTCTGCCTCCGGCACCCGCGGCGTGGGTCAGCATCCGCATCGCGGGTTTGAAACGGTCACCATCGTCTACCAAGGCGAAGTGGAGCACCGTGATTCCACCGGCAGCGGCGGGGTGATTGGCCCCGGTGACGTACAGTGGATGACCGCCGCCTCGGGTATTTTGCACGAAGAGTTCCATTCACGGGATTTCTCGCGCAACGGCGGCACCATGGAAATGGTTCAGCTGTGGGTGAACCTGCCGGCCAAGGACAAAATGGCTGAGCCGGGTTATCAGACGCTGCTGAATGCGGATATCCCGGTGGTTCCACTGGCGGATGGCGCAGGCCAGGTGCGGGTGATTGCCGGTAACTTCGGCGGCCACGCCGGTCCGGCGCGTACTTTTAGCCCGCTTAATGTCTGGGACATGAAGCTGAATGCCGGTCATACCACCACGTTGACGGTGGAGGAAGGGCATACGCTGGCGCTGGTGATACTGCATGGCGCGATTCATGTTAACGGTGAGGAAGTGGTGCGCGAAACCCAAATGGTCAGGTTTGACCGTGCAGGGGATTCAATCACCCTCGAAGCCAACAATGATGTCAGCTTGCTGGTACTGAGCGGTGAGCCGATCGATGAGCCTATCGTCGGTTATGGCCCGTTCGTGATGAACAGCGACGCGGAAATCCAGCAGGCTTTCCGTGACTTCAACGGCGGCAAGTTCGGCAGCATGACGGCAGAGAAGCACGCCGGCTAAGCCCTCACCGCACACCTTAGAGCCGATCCGGAAAAACACCTCCGGATCCGGCTCTACACTTAGGTAACCTCTGCACTTTGGCCTCTTGGCCAAGGCAACCTTTAACCGCAATAATCAACACCCCACAGGAGTAAACCATGACTGCAAATTACAAACGCCTCGATAAGGATCAGGCTGCCGTTTTGCTGGTGGATCATCAGGTAGGGCTGCTTTCACTGGTACGCGATATCGATCCCGATCGTTTTAAAAACAACGTACTGGCACTGGGTGATTTAGCGAAGTATTTTAACCTGCCGACTATTTTGACCACCAGCTTCGAAGACGGCCCCAACGGCCCGCTGGTCCCTGAACTCAAAGCTCAATTCCCCGATGCACCCTTTATTCCACGCCCTGGGCAGATAAATGCCTGGGATAACGACGACTTCGTCAAGGCAGTGAAAGCCACCGGCCGCAAACAGTTAATTATCGCCGGTGTCGTCACCGAAGTGTGCGTGGCCTTCCCGGCGTTGTCTGCCCTGAACGAAGGTTTCGAAGTGTTCGTAGTCACCGATGCTTCCGGCACCTTCAACGAGCTGACGCGTCAATCGGCCTGGAGCCGTATGGAAGCCGAAGGCGCGCAACTGATGACCTGGTTTGGCGTCGCGTGTGAGCTGCACCGCGACTGGCGCAACGATGTCGAAGGGCTGGGGGCCTTGTTCTCCAACCACATTCCCGATTACCGCAACCTGATGACCAGCTACAGCACGCTGACCAAAGGCAAGTAACTCCCCCGGAGCGCAGCCCACAGCTGCGCCCCGTTTGAGCCAGATTACGTGAGATTGCATATCTGAAGTCTTTTAGTAGATAAACCCATTCATTCGCCTTCCGTCCTGTAATTATCCTGCCCTGCAGCCCATCATTTTGAAAAAATATCGTGTAAACAGTGAAATTTAATTGTGTTTGAAATTATTTAATATCTATAAATACTTTTGGTTTAAAAATACCTGATCGATTATTTTGAACTCGGTATTAATATTGATTTAATGCCTTTGATTAAAGCAGTAGTGTTCTGCTATATATTTAATGTTTAAAGTTATTTAATTCAATAAATAAAACAGCCAGCGGTCTATAAGGTCGTGCTGTGGGAAAGAACAAAACTTTCTGTAGGCCTGATTTTAAGAGATGAAGAATGTCTAACACAGCAAGAGGGATGGTTGATGAATGCATTCAGAGATAAGCTTAAAGCGCATGTGCATCATGTGTCCGCGGTCGGTCAGCATTGCAATACAGAAGAAACGACAAAGCAGGCTTTAATTTTACCCTTATTGGAGATCCTAGGTTTCCATCCTTATGATCCCACGAAAGTAAAAGCAGAATATGGTGCTGATTTTCCAGGAGTTAAGGTCGGTGAACGGGTCGATTATTCTCTTTTTTGCCATGCCGTACCGGTCATGTTTATTGAGGCAAAGTCCTTCAATCAAAACTTAACAAATCACAGCCCGCAGCTATCACGTTACTTTAATGCCACACCTGAAGTCACGGTTTCTGCGATCACCAACGGTAAAGAATGGCGTTTCTTTACCGACCTGAAAGATAAAAATATTATGGATGATACGCCCTTCCTAAAAATAGATTTTAATGATTTAAACGACTCTGATATTGAACAGCTTTATAGATTTAGACATGATCAATTTCAGCCGGAAGCCCTGAGGACGCTGGCTGAGGAGAGCATTTATCTGACATCATTCACTAAAACAATCAGTGCTAGCCTGAGAGACGTAGACTTGGACTTTGTCAGGTATGTGGCGAACAGATCCAATGTTCAACGCCAACTTAACCAGCGTTTTCTAGAGACTATCACTCCTTTGGTCCGTCTGGCCGTTGAGAAAGCGGTGAGTGCTATGGTGGTATCTGGACTGTCTGTGACGTCTGAAAATAAAGCGCTATCCGAAGAGAGCGGCGAAGGTGAGCAAAACAATAACGCAGACCCGTTAGCGCCGATCATTGATCCAGAAAACAGCAAGATAGTTACTACTTATGCTGAAAGAGCTTTATTCGATAATGTGGCGATGATTCTGGGTGAGAGTGCAGATTTAACAGCAAAAGATACGGAAAGTTATTACAGCATTCTGGTACAGGGCAAAACCACTCGCTGGATTCTTCGTTATTTTGATAATAAACAAAGACCTACAGTTCTGCTCCCCTTGGAAATTAATGAGGAAAGACATGCGGAAATTGTCCGTGCAGGTTTGGAGCTTGCCGCAGGAGGGCACATCATTATCGATCGACCTGAGAATATCTTGCGGCTCACGGGGTTGATTATCGACTCCTACCATTATTGTATTGATGATGAGAACTTCAGGCAGAAGAAAAAAACGCAGGGATGAGTTTTTTTCATAACGTACTTGCAAGGCGTTAACAATAAAAATTTTCCCTAATGCCTTTACACAATCCTTAAGCTTTCATCACGTTAGCGGAGGGATGTAAGCAAAGATCATCGGGATGCAAAGGTCGTGAAAAGCGGCTTTCTCATCGGCCGGGGGCGGGGTAGGTTAGGCCCAATCCCGGCAAATGAGATCGACAACATGAAAAATGCAATCAAAGTACTGACGCTTCCTGTGCTGGCTGCCGTGACGCTGTTCAGCGTTAGCGCGCTTTCCGCTCCGGCTCCGGCAGAAAAAAACGTCCCCCCTGCAGAACAGCAGTTCCGTTTACCTCCTTTCCCTGGTGGGCATATGCCTAAACCGGGCTTCTGCCACGGCGGTGAGCTGTTCTGTGCGACTTCCGCCAGCGATAATCCCACTGAAACCATCAATAAGCTGACTTCGGTGATCCCCGCCGGTAACGCCAAGCATTACGAAGTACGAATCTCGGTAGTGGCATTGCCGGATACGCCACCTGCGTCCCCAGCGCCGTAAGCGGCCCCGCTGGTTCTGAAGGGGAATGCGCGTTAGTCTGGGGTAAACCTCAGGAGGCAGGATGAATCCGTCAACGCTCCCCCCTTATCTCCAGCCCGGTGGCCGGGTGCTGTTATTCGATGGCGAATGTAATTTGTGTCACGGGCTGGTGAGATTTTTGATCCGTGCCGATCGGCAGGGCAAGATCCTGTTGGCCACTGTGCAATCCGAAGAAGGTCAGGCAATCCTGAATTGGCTGGCCTTGCCTACCGACCGTTTTGACTCCATCGTTTATCTTGAACCGGGCCGACATTGGTTGCGTTCGGCGGCGTTTTTTCAGGCGTTGCGTCAGCTTGGCTGGCCATTTCGCCTGTTGGCACTGGCGCGCTTTTTGCCGCAGCGCCTGGCGGATAGGTTTTACAATGCAGTGGCGAGCAATCGCTATAGGTTATTTGGCCGCAATGCTGGCACGGCGTTGCCTGGAGAGGTTTTGCCGGGGCGTTATCTGCGTCATCGTCGTGAGCAATCTCGCTGAGCTTTACGCTTCTTTACCCTTTAATCGATTGAATTATCATCATTCCGCCCCAATATAGTGGAACGTTCAGCTAAAAAGGAGCGCGTATGGGGATCAGTGAAGAAGAGTACATCCGCCGTTTGAGTCAGGAGAAAAATGCGGTGGGAAATACGGCAAAATGGGTGGCGATTGTCTCCGCTATTTATTTCGCCCTTATGGTGTTTTACGGCCACCCGATCGGCGTACTGACCATGTCCGGGCTAATTTTTATTGTCTCAACCACCACCTGGTTGAAGAAGCGCCAAAAGGTTAAGTCCTACCGTCGGGCGCTGGCGAAGATCAATGATGAACCGCCGGTTCAGCAGCCCTGATACTCACTGCGCGTAATGCTGTAAACCAGGCTTGGCGTATCGCCGGGCACGTCATCCAGAGTATCGACCAAACGTAACCCCGCTTTTTCCAGCACGCGGCATGAGGCCAGATTTTTTTCGCGCACGATAGCCGAAATTTCTGTCAACTGCAGATGCTTGAAACCATACTCCAGCGAGGCCTGCGCCAACTCAGTGGCCAAGCCGCTGCCCCAAACCTGCGTATCAAAACGATAGCCCAAATTCACCGTGCGCTGAGCCCCTAACGGCCGCCAGGACAACCCGCCAAAGCCAATGACCCGCTCCGGCTGCTCACGCAGTGCAATTGCCCAGGAGCCATAGCCGTGTTGCGCCCAATTTTCGATCCGCCCCGTCAGCGCCAATCGTGCCTGTTCTTCGCTGGCGATGGGGCCTGCGGGATTAAAACGCTGGGTGTCGGGATCGCCAAAAATGGCGTAAAAACGCGGCAAATCGTCGGCCACCGGCGGACGCATCAACAGGCGAGGGCTTGCATAGGGGGCGATAGGGTTCATCTTCGGCATAGCTTGCGTAACCTGCTGTGATTGGACAGGTTTAACTGTAGACCAGCGGTGCGGAAGAAGAAACAGAAACCCCCCCTCTCCGGGTGGAAAGGGGGGGAAGGATCAGATAAACGAATCGTCGTCGCTGTAGTCGTCGTCGGCGAAATCGGTGTTATCGTCGTTTTGATAATCCGCGTTCTGGAAGCCGTTATCTTGGTTGAGGAAGCGACTATCACCGCCGTTGTTAAAGGTATCGAGATTGTTGGACGCGTCGAAATTATTCATCGCGCTGTCATCCACCGGTGTTGCCGGCGTTTCATCGATAATATTAACAATTTCCTGTGGTTGTGAATGGCGGAACATACCGGTCAACATGTCGGCCAGCACCACACCGCCCGCCACGCCGGCGGCAGTCTGCAATGCCCCGCCGAGGAACCCGCCGGCACGTGAAGGTGCTGCTTGCTGCGGTTGGCTGTAAGCTGGTTGCTGCTGTTGAGCATAGCCCGCCTGCGGCTGGTTGTTCCATGCCGCGTTATTCTGCTGTTGCGCCTGATACTGCTCGCGCGGGCTTGGCGCGTTGCGATTACCGCCACCAAACAGCCCGGCCAGAAAGCCGCCGCTGCTTTGTTGGTTGGCGTTATTTTGCTGTTGCTGGGCAATCTGGCTCTCCAGATCCTTCACCCGCTGGTCGAGCTGCTTCAGCGCCGCTTCCTGAATGATCATCGCCTGAGCCATGTAATAAGGTGCGGAAGGCTGTTCGCGGATGTGTTGGTTGATTTGCTGCTCTGCCTGGAGATCCCTCTGGCCCGTCTTGGTCTCGGCTTCTTTCAAGCGGCCAAACAGACCATCGATAAGACGTTGTTCTTCGGATTGCATAGGATTACCTCTAGGAGATGAATAACGATACTGGATGATAGATATCATCGGTAACTGTCACCCTAGCGCGTTTAGATGAACCAATAAATAAATGGCAGGTAAACCTGTTTATGAATTTGTTACCCGTTACGTCAGAGGGATCAGCATCACCAGTTTCAGACCGCTATTTTCCGATGGATTAAACGTCAGTTGACGATAGCGCAACTCCCCGTGTTGCACATGAGAGAAGGTACGCTCGCCCCCCTCGCGTGCCAGTACGTCATGCTGTTTCCACCAGTGATGGAAGGCTTCGCTGTTGTGCGTCATGTTGCGCACGAAAGCGCGCATCTCTTCGGTATTTTGATGGTGGCTGGTTTCGGCACGAAACTCGGCGACCACGCGGCGTGCCCGTTCCTCCCAGTCGCTGACCAGCGTTTTGGCTAACGGGTGGAAAAACATAAAGTGCAGCAGATTGGGCGTAGCGGCTTGGCCCAGCCAACCACAGAACAGGCTTTCCGCCGCCGGGTTCCAGGCGACGATATTCCAGGTGATATCCAGCAGGTAGCAAGGCACCGTCACCTGGTTAACGCTTTGCAGCACCGCGCTGTTGTCGGCTTCGTGAGGCTGTTCCTGTTCGGGGTCTGCGACTCGCGCCAGGGTAAACAGGTAGTGGCGCTCGGCATGCCCTAACCGCAGTGCTTTGGCGATACGCGCCAGCGTATGCGGCGAGATGGATACCTCGCGGCCTTGCTCGATCCAGGTATACCAGGTGGCGCTGATACCGCTGATTTGCGCCAGCTCTTCACGGCGCAGTCCACTGGTGCGGCGGCGTGGTGCGGTGGGTAAGCCCAGCATTTCCGGCGTGATGCGTTCACGGTGCGCACGCAGGAAAGCGCCGAGGGCTTTGGGGCCGGATAAGGCTTCAGATTGCATAGGCTGGTACCTGCTCATACTAGGATAACTGCTCATATTGTACCCGTATATTAAGCTGATTATAGTAATAAAAAAGCCATCCGGCACCGGCGCAAGCCAGACAAAAAAGGAAGCACATATGAGCAACAGCAACAGCCATAAAGATGCGGTCGATCGTCAATTTGGTGAGCAGGCCAGCGCCTATCTGACCAGCGCAGTTCATGCACAGGGGAAGGATCTGCAGCGACTGGCGCAGTTGCTGGAGCCTTATCCCGATGCCAGGCTGCTGGATCTGGGGTGTGGGGCCGGGCATGCCAGCTTTACCGCCGCAGCGAAAGTGGCTCAGGTTGTGGCCTACGATTTGTCGGCGCAAATGCTGGCGGTAGTGAGCCAGGCCGCGGTAGAGAAAGGTTTCAATAATATTCAGGTGCAGCAGGGCGTCGCGGAATCACTGCCGTTTGAGGACGCCAGCTTCGATCTGGTGATTAGCCGCTATTCGGCCCACCATTGGCATGATGTCGGCCAGGCGCTGCGCGAAGTGCGCCGGGTGTTGAAACCGGGCGGCAGAGCGATCTTTATGGATGTGGTCTCACCGGGGCATCCGCTGCTGGATATCTATCTGCAAACCGTTGAGGTGCTGCATGACACTTCGCATGTCCGCAATTATGCGCCGGGTGAATGGTTGGGGTTACTGACTGAATCAGGGCTGCTGGTACGGGAAGTGACGTCGGACAGGTTATATCTGGAATTCAGCAGTTGGGTCGCGCGTATGCGTACGCCGGAGCATTTCGTTACCGCGATCCGAGCGTTGCAACAGGGGGTTTCTGAAGAGGTGCTGCAGCATTTTGCCATTCAGCCGGACGGCTCATTCACCAGCGATATTATGATGTTTGAGGCGGTCAGAGGATAAATAATTTCAGGGCAGCCTATATACCCTCTATCTTTACGATTACCGCGTGATTAGCGATAACCGGAAGTCCATTGGATATAGCGGCTGCCCTGACAGAACATTACCGGGTATAAATTACTTCTTGTCTTCCAACAGGCAGCGATAAATCAGGCCGCCGATAGCACCACCAACTAATGGCACCAGCCAGAATACCCAAAGCTGTTGCAATGCCCAGGTTCCCTGGAATATTGCTACACCGGTACTGCGTGCCGGGTTAACAGAAGTATTGGTTACCGGAATACTGATCAGGTGGATCAGCGTTAATGTCAAACCGATGGCCAGCGGAGCAAATCCTGCCGGTGCACGCTTATCGGTCACGCCATGAATAACGATCAGGAAGAATGCGGTCAATACCAATTCAATAACAATCGCGGATTGCAGAGAATAACCGCCCGGTGAATGTTCACCGTAACCGTTGGAAGCAAAGCCGCCGCCGGTAGGATCAAAACCTGCTTTGCCGCTGGCGATCAAATACAACACCGCCGCTGCAGCAATCCCGCCAATCACTTGAGCAATCACGTAGGGAATAACGTCTTTCGCGGCGAAGCGACCGCCGGCAAATAAACCTACGGTAACGGCCGGGTTAAAGTGCCCGCCAGAAATATGGCCAACGGCATAAGCCATAGTGACTACAGTCAGACCAAAAGCGAGTGCGACACCAAGAAAACCAATACCCAGTTGTGGGAATGCAGCTGCTAATACTGCGCTACCACAACCACCGAACACCAACCAAAATGTGCCAAAAAATTCGGCAAAAAGTCGCTTTGACATAGATTCCATCCCACGGAAAATACTAACGGGCGTTAGCACTAAAAACTATAGAACACCTTTTTAAATTAATGCAGGTTTCTATAAGTAATTTCTTAATGCACCTTGAGTAACAGCGGGTATTAAATCCCCGGGAATTAATTTTGTCTATGCGACTTCATCCCTATTCTTAGGTTTTTCGTGCGTTTGCTGTTTTTTTTATCGCTGTTATAAGAATTTACCCTAAGCTTAGCTGGTATAGGTATTTTTAGCGGAAAATAGCTATGGTTAAATTTGATTTTCTATCTGTTTTTTCCATTCGAATTGTCTGCGTTAATTGCTAATTCCTATTTGCCATATTTAATTGTTGCTGCAATTCATAGCATTAGGTCCGTTTGTCATCAGGCTGTCATGTAAGACTAATACCTTAGCAAGCTGCCAACTCTACCCCCATAACACTGAGCCAACATCATGAAAATAAAATCAGTTTCGCTGTTAATCAGCGCGTTGTTCCCCCTGTTTTCTTATGCTGCCACCGACGTTGAAGTGGCGCGTTATATTGTCAGTTTTCCGGGGGGCGAGCATGTGAGTTATCAGGGAGCATTCGCCAAGAATTTCCCGCAAGGATTACCGGTGGGTATCGGATCGGGCCTGGTATTCAATGGGCGTGAGGGTAAGGACTTGCTGTTAACGACGTTGACCGATCGCGGCCCGAATGCCGACGCGCCTGCGGTAGGCGATCAGGAAGCGAAAATCTTCGCTAATCCGCAGTTTGTGCCGTTGCTGATGGACATTCGCGTTGGCGACGGCAAGGCGGTCGCCAGCAACTTGCGTCCGCTGCATGACCAGCAAGGCCCTATCAGCGGATTACCGCTACCGGCGGGGTTGATTGGTTCAACCAATGAAGTGGCGCTGAGCGACACGCTGAAAACGTTGGAAAGCGATCGACGTGGGCTGGATACCGAAGGCATCACGCCGGACGGTAAAGGCGGCTATTGGCTGTGTGATGAATATGGTCCATTCCTGATCCATATCGACAATCAGGGCAAGATCCTCGCCAAATACGGCCCGACCCCGGATCAGGGGGAGCAAGCAGTGGCCAGCGGGTTACCGAATATCATCAAGTGGCGCCAGCCGAACCGGGGCTTCGAAGGGATCACCCGTTTGCCGGACGGCCGTATTCTGGCTGCGGTGCAGAGTACGCTCGACGTCGATGGCAAGAGTAAAAACAAGGCGCAGTTTACGCGCTTGGTCAGTTTTGATCCGGCCAGCGGCAAAACGGCCATGTACGGCTATCCGATCGATATCGACAGCTATAAAAAAGCCAAAGACGCCAAGGTGGGTGACATCGTGGCGGTGGACAACCAACATATCCTGCTGGTTGAGCAGGGCAGCGATAAAGACAAGCAGATGATCAATAAGATCTATCTGGTCGATCTCAGCCAGGCGAGCGATCTGACGGCTTTCGACGGTAAAGGAAAGGCGCTGGAGTTTGACGATGCCAAAGATCTCGCCAAGCGCGGCGTGAAGCTGGCGCAGAAACGTGAAGTGGTGGATCTGCGTAAATTGGGTTGGCAACAGGAGAAGGTAGAGGGCCTGTCGCTAATTGACGATCGCACCCTGGCGGTGATTAACGATAACGATTTTGGCCTGCAGGCCAAGCTGGTGGACGCACAACCCAAGGCCAAGAAAATCGGCGATTATCAGCTGGATAAACAAGGCAGCCTGAGCCTGGACGGCAAAGCGGTATCCACCCGTATCGAGCTGCAACCGCTGGAGAAACCGGAATCGCTTAGCGAGCTGTGGGTGCTGACGCTACCGCAACCGCTGAAGTAAATAAGGCAACAGGGGGCGACGTCTCAATAGCGCGCTGCCCCCTGTTTTCTGATTTATCAGTGAACGCCGCCGGCCTGCGGCGTTCTGCCGCGTGAAATACTCTCCCACACCGCGACGGCCACCATAATCAGCGTGGTCAGGCCATTCACCATCAGTAAATCGGTGAGGTAAGCTATCGGCGCCAATACCGCCAAAGCGATCAATCCCACCAGGTGCGAAAGCGGGAACCGACGATACACCAACCGCTTGTAAAGTGCGTTGGCGAGCAGGTAAATCGCCGGGCCCAGCAGCAGCACTGCTGCCGTCACATTGTCGATATGGCCGTCAGGGTGGGCGATCACCAGTTCATTGGCAACGGCGCAGACGATGATCGCGCCAACCAGCACCACGTGTACGTAATGGAAGTTAGCGCCCAGCTGGCCGGGGTTTTCCGCCTGGCTGATAGCATGGCTGCCGGCTTTGCTGCTGGTATCAAAATAGACCCACCACATCGCCAGGCTGCCGAGAAACGCCACCAGTGAGGCAATCAACACCGGTGCGCTCCAGGACTCCATTTCGCTAAGGGTCGAACCGGTAATCAGAATGGTTTCCCCCAACGCTACGATCACGAATAGTTGGCAGCGTTCCGCCAGATGATGGCCTTCGATAGTCCATTCGCTGCTGCTGTCGGAGCGACCCAGCACCGGTAAGCGGAAGCCGAACATCGGCGAAACGTATTCGCACAATACGGCCAGCGCCCACAGCACCAGTCGGTTATGACCTTCCGCCAGGCCGCCAAGGATCCAGAACACCGCTGAAATACACATCCAGCCAAGAATACGGCGGAAGTTTTGTTTCAGTGGATGGCCGGCGGGCAGCAGGTTCAGCACCACGCACGATCGGCCCACCTGGATCGCCACGTAAAACAGCGCAAAAGTCAGCCCGCGTTCGCCAAAGGCCTGTGGCAGAGCAGAAGAAGCGAACAGGCCCAACAACATGATGCCAAACAGCAGAATACGGATAGGACGGGTATCCGGGTTAAACCAGTTGGTGACCCAGGCGGTGTATTGCCAGGCCAGCCAAACGGCGAACCACAGCAGCAGCGTTTCCACCGCGCCGGTCAGCGTCAGATGGTGCAGCAGGTAGTGGGAAAGTTGGGTAACGGCAAAAACGTAAATCAGATCGAACAGCAGTTCCGAAAACGAAACCGAAGCACCATGACCATCACGAACACGCAGTAAGGTTTGCGACATAGGGAGTCCTTCCATAATGATAACCTTCAGAAATAGCGTAGTTCAGTCGCGGTTGCGGGGAGAAGAATCTTAAAAGGGGCGGTTTTTATATTCCCTGGCCAAACAGACTTTAAATTGTCATCTGTCAGGGGTAGAGTGACGGTATAGACCCGCTTTGTCCTGCCAGAGACATACCTGCACGTACTTCCTCCTTATTTTCATCACAATGATTGATGTTCTTTACATTGGATTACGTCTGCTTTCATTGCCTGGTAGATAATTAACTCCACTGATACGAGAAAATAAACAAAAACATCTGGAGTTCATTATGAAACTATTACCTGGCATCGCAGCAGTTCTTTTGGCAGCCGCTTCATTCTCTTCCTTTGCAGCGCCGCTGTCATCGGTAAAACAGATCAATACAGAGCAGGCCAGCGGTATGCAAAGCCTTGGCGTAGTGTCGGTTTCCGGCGTTAGCGGTTCTCCGGGCGATGCGGTTCACGCACTGAAAGAAAAAGCTCAGGCGGACGGCGCCAGCAGCATTCGTATTATCGGGCTGGACACCCCGGGGGATTCCAGCAACTGGCGCGGTAATGCAGAAATATATCGTTAATCGTCTGCAGTAAATAAAATTCGGCCACTGTAACAGGTGGCCGATAAAATAAACGGGTGTGGATAATAATCTGACCGGTAATGCAATTACTTGATTACCCGATGATGATGTCCACACCCTTTTTTATCTGCGCTCGGTTGCATTTTATTACAACTGTGTCGGCGGTTTTAGGAAACATGTTAATGAATACTTAAGGAATTGGGGTCAGATTGGTGACTACTCAACCTAAGGAGGCCCCAATGTTAAACGCGACACGGCTGCAACTGAAAAATCACTTTTCCTACCTCCAGCAGTTTATGGCTTCGCCGCGCACCATTGGTACGCTGGCACCTTCTTCCCCCTGGTTATGTCAGGCGATGTTGAATCAGGTTGAATGGACCGGGGCGCTGTCGATCGCCGAACTGGGCGCGGCGGACGGCGTGCTGACCAAGCGGATATTAGGCCGGATGCGTGCAGATGCTTCGCTCGAGGCCTTTGAAATCCAATCTCATTTTGTTCATCAGCTGCGGAAAATTGACGATCGTCGTCTGCAGGTGATGGATCGCTCGGCTGAAGAGATGGCCGGCGATTATGACGTGGTGTTCTCTTGCCTGCCGTTGCTGTCGATCCCGCTAAAAATCAGCATTCGTATTTTGCAGCAGGCACAGCAGCGTTTGCTCGCGCGCAACGGAACCTTGGTGCTGTTTCAGTACAGCCACCTGTCGGAAAAGCTGCTGTCCCGCTATTTTCACTGGAAGCGGCTGCGGGTGGTGCGCAACTTCCCGCCGGCGTTGGTTTACATTTGCACGCCGCGTTAGCCCAGCTTTTTTTCCATCACCACCACTTCGCCATCATATTGCCGTCGGCGTTCGATGGTCTGCCAGCCCCAACCCGCATACAGCGCCTCGGATTTATCGGTGATCAGGTGCAATACGGGGTGATTGCGTTGGCGTGCCAACAACACGATGGCCGCCTCCAGCCGCTGTGCAATGCCCTGGCGACGGTGATCCGGATGGACGAATACGCCGGCCAGCCAGGGAGAAAGGTCCATCCGATGATGATCGTCGCTCGGCCACAGGCTGGCCATGCCCAATGGGCGTTCGTCCTCGACCGCCAGCAGGGTGGTGTAATCTTCGCTCGGCTGCGCGCACTGTGCAAAGCGTTGACGCGTGCGTTCCAGTGAACCGCCGCGTTGCGAACCCCATTGACCAAACGCCCATGCGGCGCAAACGTCGCTGAACTGTGGGCACTCCGCCAATGGAATAATACGTTGGGTCATCTCGGTACCTCCTGAATTATCTGCAATCTGGCTTGCCACAGATCGCATTATCGACCGATTTTTTAACTTTATAAAACGGCATTTACAGCGATTTTTCACGTATCAGCGCCGAAATAGCGTGATTCAGCGGATTTAACCGATCCGCCAAGCGTTGTGATTGAAAGTGTTAATGAGAGTGATTATCATGCGCGCATATTTTACCGATCCGGCTTACCCATGCGCAATTCCCTCATGTTACTGCTGTTTTCCTTGCTGCTTGGCGTTTTTAACGTTCAGGCGAAAATGGTCACCGACATCACTGGCCGCCAGGTTGAGGTGCCGGATAATCCGCAGCGCATCGTGGTAGGCGAAAGCCGCATGCTGTATACCCTGGCGTTGCTGGAGCCGGGTAATCCTGCGCAACGCATTGTCGGCTGGCCGGAAGACATGGCGCGTTTCGATGCGCAAAGCTGGCAGCTGTATACGCAGAAATTTCCTCAGATCAAAGCCATACCCTCTATCAGCAAGGGCAACTTCCGCCAGGTTAACATTGAAAATCTGATCCAGTTGAAACCGGATCTGGTGATCCTTGCCCGCTATGCGAAGGAGGAGGGCGACAGCGATTTGTTGCTAACGGCGCTGAGTAAGGCGGGTATTGCCGTTATCTACGTCGATTTACGGGTCGACCTGCTGCATAACACCGTACCCAGCGTTCGACTGCTGGGTGAGGTGCTCAACCGTCAGCAGCGTGCGGAGCAGTTTATCGACTTCTACCAGCAGCATATGGCGGTGATCCAGCAGCGTCTGGCCAGCTATCGGGGGCCAAAGCCCAAGGTCATGCTGCATTTGCACCTCGGGCGGCGTGAAACCTGCTGCACCACCGCGGCTCATGGCAATCTCGGCGATCTGCTGGCCTTTGCCGGCGGCGACAATATCGCCAGCGCCAGTATCAAAGGGGTTTATGGCGAACTGAACCCGGAAACCATTCTGACCGCCAATCCTGATATTTACATTGCCACCGGCATGGCCGGTCCACAGGGTAAGCGCTTTTCCGATTTGCGCCTGGGGCCGCTGGTTACCCAGCAGGAAGCGGATGAAAGCTTCCGTCAGATCATGCAAAAACAGCCGATGCTCGCCAACCTGAAAGCGATAAAAAATCATCAGGCCTGGAGTATCTGGCACAACTTCTATCTCAGCCCGTACCACGTCGTGGCAGTCGAAATGTTCGCCAAAGCGTTTTACCCGGATCTGTTTGCTGACATCAACCCGCAACAGACCTTTAAGCAACTCTATCAACAATTTTTGCCGTTACCTTTTTCAGGGACCTATTGGAGTCAGTTACAAAATGAATAATACCCAGCGCGGCTGGTGGTGCGCACTGCCTCTGGCGGCCTGTGCGTCTGCACCGGCGATCGGCGCCGACAAAACCGCCGAAAAAGAACCAGGGGAAACCCTGGTGGTGGTCGGCCAGGCCTCTGCGAAGGGCGTGCAAAGTTATCAGCCGCTGACCAGCGTGACCGGCACCCGAACCGAGACCAGCCTGCTGAACGTGCCGCAGGCAATCGACGTGGTGCCGCAGCAGGTGATTACCGATCAGGCGGTCAGCAGCCTGGATGAAGCGCTGTATAACGTCAGTGGCATTACCCAGGCGAACACCTTGGGCGGTACCCAGGACGCGGTGATGAAGCGCGGTTTTGGTGATAACCGCGACGGCTCCATTTTGCGTGACGGCGTGCGTTCGGTGCAGGCGCGTAATTTTACCCCGACCACTGAGCGGGTTGAGGTGCTGAAAGGCCCGGCTTCGATGCTTTACGGCATGGGTGAACCGGGCGGGATGATCAACATGATCACCAAAAAGCCGCAGCTGCAGCAGCACACCCATGTGGAAGGCTGGGGCAGCAGCTTCAAGGGCGGCGGCGGTCAGTTGGACGTCACCGGTCCGCTTGGTACCTCCGGGTTCGCATACCGGATGATTGTCGATCACGATGAAACCGATTACTGGCGTAACTTTGGCCGTAACCGCCAAACGGTGATTGCGCCGTCGCTGATGTGGTACGGCGAGAGCACCACGGTACGCGTTGCCTACGAACATATGGAATATCTGGTGCCGTTCGACCGCGGCACCATCATTGATTCGCGCACCGGCAAACCGGTAAATACGCCGCGCGACCGCCGCTTCGACGAAAGTTATAACGCCACGCGGGGCGATCAGGACAGCGTCACCCTGCAGGTTGATCAGGTGCTGAATGAAAGCTGGAAAAGCTCTCTGACCTACGCCTATAGCCGTAACAGTTACAGTGACAATCAGGCGCGCGCGCTGGCTTTGGATCCTGAAACTGGCGTGCTGTCGCGCCAGGCCGACTCCACCGCCCATGCTGTCAGCCATGCCAACGCGGTACAGCTGACGCTCAACGGTGACGTTGACTGGGGCAGCATCAACCACCAGATGCTGTTTGGCTTTGATTTTGAAGATAACCGTACCTACCGCGGCGATATGATCCGTGGCAAGAAGAACAGCGATTTCAATATCTATGATCCGGTGTATGGCCTGATGCCAACCTCGAACGCCGTCAGTGCCAAAGACAGCGATCAGCGTGAAAACCTCACCAGCTACGGCTGGTTTATGCAGGATTCCGTTCAATTGACCGATAAATGGTTGGTGATGGGCGGGCTGCGTTATGACGCTTTTGACGTTTTTGCCGGTAAAGGGCGGCCGTTTGTCACCAACACCGACAGCTCCGACGGCAAATTGGTGCCGCGCGCCGGGGTGGTCTACAAACTGACGCCCTATGTGTCGCTGTACAGCAGTTACACCGAGTCTTTCAAGCCAAATTCGTCCATTGCCAGCCAGATTGGCTCATTGCCGCCGGAACAGGGTAAGGCCTGGGAAGTCGGCAGCAAGGTCGAATTGCCCAACGGCGTTACCGGGACCCTGGCGTTGTTCGACATCACCAAACGTAACGTGATGGTCAGCGAACTGGTGGATGGTGAAACCGTCACCCGAACCGCCGGACGCGTACGCTCGCAAGGCGTGGAGTTGGATGTTGCTGGCAACATCACTGATTCGTTAAGCATGATCGGCTCTTACGCATACACCGACGCGCGTGTGGTTGATGACCCGGACAACAAGGGTAAGGAGATGACCAACGTGGCGCGCCATACCGCCTCGCTGTTCCTGACGCAGGATCTGGGCTCCCCGGGGCTGTATAGCGGCGACAACGTACGCATTGGCGCAGGGGCGCGTTATGTTGGCCGTCGTCCAGGCGACGCCGCCAACAGTTTCAGTCTTGATAATTACACCGTTGCCGATGCCTTCGCCGCTTACACCATGCCGGTGCAGGGTTATCGGGTGAAGTGGCAATTGAACGTGAAGAATCTGTTCGACAAAACCTATTACCCTTCCAGCGGCGGCAATTTGCGCGTGGCGGTAGGGGAACCGCGAGAAGTGGTGCTGCGCGCCAGTGTCGACTTCTGATTTTTCGTACAGGAATACGTCCCGGCGAGCAGGTATCTGCCGTCGGGGAAATCTGGTTAAATAGCCGGCCCCGTTGTTAAGGAGAACCCGATGAGCCTGCAAATCCGTTTGGCGCAGCCGCAGGATATCGCTCAACTGATAGCCGTTGAGCGCTCGGCGGCGCAGCTGTTTCATCAACAACCGGCCTGGCGTTTTATCGCTGAAGGTCCGGTGATGAGCGCAGAGCAGCATGCTGATTTTATTCAGCGACAGCATGAATGGCTGGCGGAAGGTGCGGCGGGGGAGGTCGCCGGCTTTATCGCCGTCGTGCCGCAACAGCATGATTGGCATATCGCCGAACTGTCTGTGGCTGCCAACTGGCAACGTCAGGGCATCGGGCGCCACCTGCTCGTTGAGGTTGCGGCGCAGGCCGCGTTATCGGGCGCGCAGCGCCTGACGCTAACTACTTTTATTGACGTGCCCTGGAATGCGCCTTATTACCGGCGTCTGGGGTTCAGTCCGATAGCCGCCGAACGGCTCAGCTCGTCGTTGAGGGCAAGGTTGGCGGAAGAGGTGGCGCAGGGTTTTGCCGCAGGCAGCCGCTGTGCCATGGAATTTACACTATCGTAAATATTGAAATACAGGCTGATGGCGGTATGATGCAGCAACTACGCCATCGCACGATCTGCACGCTGGATTCTGGCGTGCTAACGCATTCAAGTCACCGTATAAGGGACAACCCGTAATGACACAAACCATTTTCATGGTGGGCGCGCGCGGCGCCGGTAAAACCACGGTGGGCAGTGCACTGGCGTTGGCGCTGGGCTATCAATTCACCGATACCGATCTGTTTATGCAACAGACCACGCAAATGAGCGTGGCGGAAATGGTCGCAAATGAAGGCTGGCTGGGATTTCGCCGCCGTGAAAGCATTGCTCTGCAAACCGTCACCCAACCGTCAACTGTAGTTGCCACCGGCGGCGGCGCGATCCTGGCGGAAGAGAACCGTCAATTTATGCGTCAGCACGGCACCGTCATTTATCTGCGCTCACCGGCCGAGGTGTTGGCGCAGCGGCTGGAAGAGTATCCGCAAGACGCGCAACGCCCCACGTTGACCGGTCGTCCGATCGCTGAGGAGATGCTGGAAGTGCTGGCCGCACGCGAGGCCTTGTATCAGGAGACCGCGCACTACGTGATGGACGGCACCGGTAACCCACAGCAGGTGGTTGAAAAGATCCTCGCCGTACTGCAATTGGAAACGGTAAAGTAATCCCCTCTGACATTTTCGGGCACCGCGCTGCGTGCCCGATCTCTTCGTATTTTCCCTTGGTTTTTGCCTTCGCCGCAGATTGCGCTTGCTTTTATAAATGATGAGTGACATATATAAAATAATGATGACCATCATCTATTTTGATAAATGCAACGTAATCGTGAGGTTTTACCATGAAATACACCACCTTTGGCCGCAATACCGGCCTGCGCGTTTCTGAACTGGCATTAGGAACCGGCAACTTTGGCACCGGCTGGGGCTACGGTTCGGAAAAAGAACAGGCCAAACAGGTTTTCGATCGTTATGTCGACGCCGGCGGCAACTTTATCGACACGGCTGATACTTACCAATTCGGCCAGTCAGAACAGATGGTAGGAGATTTCATCGCCGCCGAACGCGACCGTTTCGTGGTCGCCACTAAATACACCTTGGGTGCTGCGCCGGACGCGGGTATTGCCTATACCGGCAACAGCCGCAAAAACATGATTGCCTCGGTAGAGAACAGCCTGAAGCGGCTGAAAACCGATCGTATCGATCTGCTGTGGGCGCATTTTTCCGACAACCTGACGCCGCTTGAAGAGATCGTTCGCAGCTTTGACGATCTGATCCGCGCCGGCAAGATCCAATATGCCGGGTTGTCCAACTTCCCAGCCTGGCGCATTGCCCGTGCAGATACGCTGGCAGAATTGCGTGGCTGGGCGCGCATTGCAGGTATACAGGTGGAATACAGCCTGGTAGAGCGGACCGCAGAACGTGAATTGCTGCCGATGGCCGAAGCGCTGGGGATGGCCGCCACCCTGTGGTCGCCGCTGGGCGGTGGTTTGTTGACCGGGAAGTATCGCCATAGCGATGCTGGTCGATTGAGTGAGTTGGGGCGCCTGGTGCATCGCGAAAAAGACACCGCGTTGCTGGATGAAGTGCTGGCGATTGCGCAAGAACACCAGGCCCTGCCGACCCACGTTGCTATCGCCTGGCTGCGCAACAGGGCCGCGCATTCCAGCACCAGTCTGATCCCTATTCTGGGTTCGCGCACGCTGGACCAGTTAGAGGATACGTTGGCGGCGCTTGATTTGACGTTGGACGAGCAGCAGATGGCGCGTCTGGATCGGGTCAGCGCGATTGAACCGGGCACGCCTCATCGGCAGATTGCCGACACGCTGGCGCGTGCGCAGGGCGGTGACAGTTCCCGCTTTGCCGCGCCGCGTACCCCGCGCGCCTGACTCTTTGGATGAAAGGCATCATCTATTGAGCGCTGTCGGTGGATAGCCTAAGATGATGCCTGATTGATAAGGAGAAAACGCCATGGCACGGGTTTCAAAGCAGCAGATGGAGCGCAATCGCGAGGCGATTGAGCAGGTGTCTTCACAGCTTTTTCGCGAACGCGGCCTGAATGGCGTCAGCGTTAACGATCTGATGGCGGCCGTAGGGCTGACGCACGGTGGCTTCTATGGCCATTTTGCTTCCAAGGACGAACTGGCGGCGGTGGCCAGCCGCAGGGCGGTAGAGGAATCCGCTCAGCGCTGGGAAGCCGCCAGCCGTCAGCCCGACCAGCACAATTTACAGACTCTGGTTGACGCTTATCTGAACGTCAGGCACCGCGACTGCCCGGGCGAAGGCTGCATGGTTGCCGCTCTGGCCGGTGACGTGGCGCGCGAAGAGGCGGATAAACCCGTGCATCAGGCTTACCTGAGCGGTGTGAAAGCCATGTTGGCGCGGCTGGAGTCGCTTTCGCCAGATGAACAACAACCCCAACGACAACAGCAGGCGCTGGTGCAGATGGCGATGCTGGTGGGGGCACTGACGTTGGCAAGGGCAACGCAGGGCGATGCGCTGTCAGAACAGTTTCTTAACGCGACGCGTCAGGCGCTGTTACCGGCTGAGGCTGACTAAAATACAGTCCCGGCGTGGTGCCAAAACGCTGACGGAAGGCGGCAATATAGGCGCTGACATTGTCATAACCGCATTCACCGGCGATGCGACCGACCGATTCACCACGCGACAGCGGCTCCAGCGAGCGAATCACCCGTGCTTGCTGGCGCCAACGGGCGAAGGTCACACCGGTTTCGCTGATAAAACGGCGGCTGAGGGTGCGCACGCTCACCCCGGCCCAGGCGGCCCAGTCACTCTGGGTACGCGCGCTGGCGGGTTCATTCAGCAGGGCGCGGGCGATTTTCAACAGCCTGGCGTCCTGCGGTAGCGGTAACTGCAGCGGTACGCTCTCTTCCACAGAAATCTCATCCAACAAGACCCGCAATAGGCGTTGTTGCGCCGGATCCAGCTCTTGTCCGGCAAAAGGAGCAATACGTTCCATTAACGCCTGAATCAATGCGGAGGCAGGGCTCAGATGCGGCTGCGCTGGCAGCGTCGCACAGTAGGACTCCGGCAGATACAGACCCCAGCCGACGACGTTGCCGCATGCCAGTGCCTGGTGCGCACAGTTGGGTGGCAGCCAGCCGATGCTGCCGGCGGTCATTGCCCATTGGCGCTCCCGGGTTTCCAACGCCATCATGCCATGGGTCAACAGGTAGATCTGTCCGCTGGCATGCTGGTGCCAGGGCGTCAGGTGTTTTTTCTCATGCCAAAGTCGCTGGCTCTGCAGGATCATAATGATTGGCCGATTTGCAGTATTAAAAGTCCAAGTGTGGTTATTATGCCATGCCTTGTTCGTTTTATGATCTCCACGTCATTCAATTCTGGAGATCGACCATGACCCCGAAAACCCCCACAGCCCTGGTGCTCGATGCCTTGCAAAAGGTTGTCGCCGCCCCGCAACATCAGCCGACGCTGATCGCTGAGCTTTTCAGTGCGGATTACCGTCAACAGGTGGACGGCAAGACGCTGGACTACATGCAGTTTGTGCAACATATGGCGTTGCTCAAGCAGTTGACTCGCAGTATGACGCTGGAGATGGTCGCCATTGCCGGGCAGGACGATTCGGTGTTGACGCATCATAGGGTGCGGGTGGAAAAGCGCGATGGCAGCCTTAGTTTGGTTAAGGTGCTGGCGCATTTCACCGTACGTGACGGCAAAATCTGCGCCTGCGATGAACTGACGCAACTGCTGGAAGGCGATCACGCCGATCGCGATCTGGGGTCACGCATGTCGGTATAAATCGCGCTGCTATACTTAATCCTGTGGAATCACACGGGAGATCAACATGCGCGAAAATAACCGACCAGGCTATCCGAGAACCGCCCGAGTGGTCGCCGTTGACCGGGGCGATCCCAGCTTGCATATGCACCGTTTCGAGGTGCGCACCGACGATATAGAACCCAACACGCTGCTCAGCGAGCATGCAACCGAGCAGGAAGCGTTGGATGCCAAGCACCGCTATGAGGACCCTGCGTTGGAAGACTAATCGTTATCCCTCAGAAACCGGCGTAAAGCCGGTTTCTTGTTTTTCCCGCGATAGCCTCTGTTTTCCAGTCTTTTATTGATCATCATTTTTATGATTTTTATCGCCCCTATGGGTGTTTCACGTCTGGGAAAAGAGATGTCCAATTCCGAGTTACAGGCGTTGTTTCAACGCCATATGCTGATGTTGTTGCAGCAGGCGTAGTCGTCTCAACCGCCTTAAACGTTACCCCAAAGACGCGTTTCGTTTTGCCTACGCTGCCGGGCGACACTTTCTATAACGGCGTGGTGGAATTAACTGTGCCGATCGATTTCAGTCTGCATAACGCTCGCTTCTGATTATGGGGCGGCAAAGCGTATTTTGTTTGCTCAGGTGAATGGCGTTTTCAGCAGCTTGTGCTGATATTTTCCCCTGCTTAAGTATATGTGCAAATTAATTTCCGACATGGCTTTGGCGATCTGTCCGCTATTTTATTTTCAAAAGCATCATTCTCTTTAATTTTCCACAGCGTAAAAAATAAACTTCTTGACGATAAGTTGTGCGAGTTTTAGTTTCTAATTATCGAACAGGAACTAAGTTCCATATAGTGGAACAAGGTGTGCCATGACAACCCTGGAAAATGCCGCAGCGGTATTAAAGTTATTTTCACAACAACGAATGATGCACGGGCAACCCGGTATTTCATTCAGCGATGTGGTGAGCCAACTGGCGCTGCCGAAAAGTACCGTATCGCGCCTGCTGCAGACCATGGAAACACAGGGCATGCTGGAGCGCGATCCCGACAGCAAGCTGTATAAAATCGGTCGTTTGCTGTTATCGGTTTCCAGCCATTATTTGTCGACGCCGCTGGTGGACAGCGTGGCGGCCAGCATGGTGCAGCTCAGTCAACTGACTTGCTGCACGGGTTATGTTTCGGTGCTCGAGGGGCAGGAGATCATGGTGATGCGTATGTTCCCAGGCCGTCACTTCCTCCAGGTAGTGACGCCGGCGGGCAGCCGTTCACCGGCGGCGGAAACGTCGGTGGGCAGGGCAATTTTAGCGCGTGCTAGCGATGAACAGGCTATTGCGCGCTATGCCGCGGGTTACCGTGTGGCTTCGCCCAATGCCCCGCAATCGCCGGATGCGTTGTTGAGCAAGCTGGCGCAAATTCGGCGGCAGGGTTGGTCCCTGGCGCGTAACGAAACCTTGCAGGGTATCAGTTCGCTGGCGACGGCGGTGACCAACAAACACCGCAATGAGACGGTAGGGCTCTGTTTGTCCTTTGCCACCCAAGCGGACGAACAACCGTTTTCTCCTGCCGTATTAGAAGCATTGATAACGGTATCTCGGCAATTGGCGGAAAAGTTCGGTGATGATTATTGGCAACAGATCAAATAACGCATCGAAATAGTTCTGCTAGCACGGAATAATTAATGAAAGCCAACACCAGGGAATTCGTTAGTTATTTCACTTAAGGTTACGGGTCAAAAAATTATTAATTCAAATCGTAGTTCCAAATACCGGAACTACGACGGCAGCTTGACGCCGAAAAATGACCTTTGCCATGCGCCAGCGAATATTCAGGGAAATTGACTCTATGAAATCCAATACCACCATAAATCCGTTGAAAGATATCGGTACGCTGCTGGTGATGGTGATTCTGTCCATCGTTGGGGCGATCATCGGTGTGCAGCTAATCACTACGTTGGGCGTGACCCCCAATACGTCGATCATCGGGGCGCTGTTCGCGATGCTATTGGCGCGCATTCCGCTGCAAATGTTCCAGCGTTATCGATCGGTACATACGCAAAACCTGGCGCAAACGGTGATTTCCTCCGCCACCTTTGGCGCTGCCAATTCATTGCTGATGCCAATTGCCGTGCCTTATGTGATGGGGCAGCCGCAGCTGATCCTGCCGATGTTTTGCGGTGTGGCCGTGGCAATGTTGCTTGACGCCTACCTGCTGTATCGCATGTTTGACACCAAAATCTTTCCTGCCGCCAACGCCTGGCCGCCTGGCGTTGCGGCGGCGGAAGCCATCAAGGCCGGCGATCGAGGGGGCAAACAGGCCTGGTTACTGGTGGTGGGCGTGGCGGTGGGTATCGCCGGGTCGATGCTTAAAATCCCGATGGCGGCCTTCGGTACCGCATTTATCGGCAATATTTGGGCTTTGGGGATGTTTGGCGTCGGCCTGCTGCTGCGCGCCTACGCAGAACCTATGGCGGGTTTCGACATCAATGCGCATTTTATTCCTCATGGGGTAATGGTTGGCGCCGGATTGGTGGCGTTGATCCAGGTGGTGCAGGTGATCCGTAGCAAAAACGTCGACGCCGCCGGTTACAGCCAGGCAGATAGCGAAGTCAGCAAGGCGCTGGGGCTGGGAGCCGTTGGCTATATCGTTATCGCTGCGTTGCTGGCGTTGGCCGGCGGGCTGTATAGCGAGATGTCGCTGACCATGCTGGTGTTGTTTGTGATTTACGCTGCATTTGCTGCCTTTGTGCATGAGTTGATCGTCGGTATCGCCGCCATGCACTCTGGCTGGTTCCCGGCCTTTGCGGTGGCGCTAATCACCCTGATCATCGGCATTTTGATTGGTTTTCCGCCGGTGGCACTGTGCGTGCTGACCGGGTTTACCGCCGCCACTGGCCCGGCGTTTGCCGACATGGGGTTTGATCTGAAAGCCGGCTTTATTCTGCGCGGCTACGGCAAAGATTTGCAGCAGGAGCTGTTGGGGCGTCGCATTCAACTGTTTGCCGCCTTGATCGCCTTTGTTATTGCCATCCCGGTGGTGTACTTCGCTTACAGCAGCTACTTCCTGCAGGACCTGATCCCACCGGTAGCGCGGGTGTACGCCAAAACCATCGAGGCGGGTGCGCAGCCGGGCATTGCCTTCAGCTTGCTGATCTGGGCCATTCCCGGGGCCATCGTGCAGCTGATTGGCGGGCCCAAACGCCAGCTCGGCGTGCTGTTAGCTACGGGCCTGCTGATCAACAACGCGTTGGCGGGGTGGGCGGTGCTCCTTGGCATTGCGCTGCGCATCCTGATTATCCGTCGCTGGGGCGACAAGGGCCGCACGCCGATGGAAATCATGGCGGCCGGTTTTATTGCCGGTGACGCGTTGTACAACTTTTTCAATTCGATTTTTTCCAGCAAAGGGAAATAACCCCCCGGTTAAATTGTGAGGTCAGCCGATTATGAGTTTGCAACAAACGCTGCAGGTTTTTGAATTAATAGATAATGCCTACGTGAGCGGTCAGGACGTCGTCGATCTGTTTGCGTCTTATCCCGGCATCCGGGCCAGTACGTTGCGTGCCAGCGGACCGAAAGGCGCCACCGATTTCGTGCGAATCGATATCCCCGGCAGCGCCGGTAAAAACCAGGGTGGGGATGCGCCAACCCTGGGCATTGTCGGCCGGTTGGGCGGCATCGGTGCGCGGCCTACGCGTATCGGCTTGGTGTCCGACGGCGACGGGGCAATTGCCGCGATTGCCAGCGCGTTGAAGCTGGCAGAAATGCAGCGCAAAGGGGACGTGTTGCCGGGGGATGTCATTATCACTACCCATATTTGCCCTGACGCGCCAACCCGCCCGCACGATCCGGTCGATTTTATGGATTCGCCAATCGACGACGTGACGATGAACGACAATGAAGTGGTGGCGGAAGCCGATGCAATCTTGTCTATCGACACTACCAAAGGCAACCGCATCATCAATCACAAAGGTTACGCGCTGTCGCCGACGGTGAAAGAAGGCTACATCCTGCGGGTGGCGGAAGACTTGCTGCGGATTATGGAGATGACCAGCGGTCGTCCGGCGGTGACGTTCCCGATCACCACGCAGGACATTACGCCGTACGGCAATGGGGTGCATCACCTGAACAGCATCCTGCAACCTTCCACCGCGACTTCTGCGCCGGTGGTTGGCGTAGCGATCTGTACCGAATCGGTGGTGCCGGGCTGCGGTACCGGTGCCAGCCATGAAGTGGATATTGCGCTGACCGTGAAGTTCGCGGTGGAAGTGGCGAAAGAGTTCGGGCGCGGTACCTGCCAGTTTTACCAGGCCGATGAATACGCGCAGCTTCTGGCGTTGTACGGCAGCCTCAGCCACCTGCAAAAAAGGAAATAACCGGATGAATGCCTCATTTGCCACGCTGACTATCGGCCAGGCGCCGCGTAACGATATCATGCCGCTGCTGTCGGCCTTTCTGCCTGCGGATCAGGTGAGGCATGTCGGGCTGTTGGATGGACTGAGCTTCGGCCAGATTGACCAAGGCTACGCTCCTATGGCCGGTGAGAAGGTGCTGGTTTCACGCTTGTTGGACGGTACGCAGGTGAGGCTGGGCGCCTCGCGGGTCGAAAAGGGATTGCAGCAGAAAATCCATGAGCTGGAAGCCGAGGGCTGTGAAGTGATCCTGCTGCTATGCACCGGAGAATTTGGCCGACTGCACGCCGAACGCGCGCTGTTGCTGGAGCCGGATCGCATTATTCCGCCGCTGATTTCCGCCATTGTCAGCCAGCATCGGGTCGGCATTGTGGTGCCGGTAGCGGAGCAAATCAGCCAGCAAGCAGGCAAATGGCAACGGCTGGCGACGCCGCCCTGTTTCGCCGTGGCCAGTCCCTATCTGGCGGACGACGCGGTGCTGGAACGGGCGGCAAGTGAGTTGCAGCGACAAGGGGCGCAGGTGGTGGTGCTGGATTGCATCGGCTATCACCGCCAGCATCGCGATTTCCTGCAGGCGCGGCTTGAAATACCGGTGCTGCTATCCAACGTGCTGGTCGCCAAGTTGGCGGCTGAGCTAATTAACTGATTTAATATAGAATAAATCCTTAGCCTGGCGAATGACAGCGGCTGTCTGGCGCGTTTTTATCAGCGGATCCAGAGTGGCTGGCTGATGAGCCATTGCCCGGCAGAATTTTACTCTGCGTCGCGATCGCATTTCGCGTGAAAAACCAGTGACAGATCAACCACAATCCCCCAATATGGATTTCCCATAAAGTTGATTACGCGGGTGCCAGTCTATGCTGAAAGTGAACGAGTATTTTGCCGGAAAAGTGAAGTCTATCGGTTTCGATAGTAGCAGCATCGGCCTTACCAGCGTCGGTGTGATGGAAGAGGGTGAGTACACCTTCACCACCGCACAGCCGGAAGAAATGACCGTGATTACCGGGGCGTTGAAAGTCCTGCTGCCGGGCTCGCCGGACTGGCAGGTGTTTATGCCGGGTGAGAAGTTCTTCGTACCGGGCCACAGTGAGTTCAACCTGCAGGTTGCCGATGCAACCGCTTATCTGTGCCGTTATTTGAGCAAGTAATTCATACCCTTCTTACTTGAAGCTGCTGCGTTGTTGGCTGCATGCGCTCACCCCAGTCACTTACTTGAGTAAGCTCCTGGGGATTCCCGCACTTGCCGCCTAGCTGCAACTCCAATTAATTTGGGTATGCTATCTGTGTTGCGAAGCTACTCATGTGGAACAAAGGCGCAGCGATTTGCGCCTTTGTGTACTTAACGCTGCGCTTCGCCACCCAGAGCTTCGATGGTGTTTTTGATTAACGCCGCCAATTCGCTGGTCATCAAGATGAAATCGGCATCAAAACGCTGGGCGAAGTCGTCACGATCGATATCGTCATTCTGCTCACGCAGCGTATCGGCGAACTTCAGACGCTTCAACGAGCCGTCATCCGCCAGCACCAGCTGAATGCGCTCTTGCCAGTCCACTGCCAGCTTGGTTACCAGTTTGCCGGCTTCAATATGTACCGCAATTTCATCGCTGATCAGGTTCTGCTTCTTGCAGCGGATCACGCCGCCGTCTTCCAGAATCGCTTTCAGTTCCGCCTCGTCCTGAATAATAAAGCCGGCCGGCAGTTCACCTGAACGCACCCATTCGGTCAGCGTCAGCTCGATCGGGCTTTCCATGGTCAATGGCACTACCGGCAGAGAGCCCAGGCTTTTGCGCAGCAGCGCCAGGGTATCTTCCGCGCGCTTGGCGCTGGCGGCGTCAACCATGATCAGATCGTTAACGGTGTCGATCCACATAAAGGTTTGGTTAAAACGGCTAAAGGCGCGCGGCAGCAGGCTGTGCAGCACTTCGTCTTTCAGCGCGTCTTTTTCGGTTTTCTTCAGTTTACGGTGCTGTTCGCCTTCGAGGCGTTCAATTTTGGCCTGCAGCTCTTGCTTGATGACCGGCGACGGCAGGATTTTTTCTTCCTTACGTGCGCAGATGACGATCTGGCCGTTAACCGCATGCGTCAATGCGTCGCTGTGGGAGCCCATCGGGGAGACCCAGCCGGTTTTCGCCATGTCCTGGCTGCCGCACGGGGTGAAAGCAAAAGCGCTGAGCTGTTTTTCCATTTCATCCGCGTTTAGCGCAACTTCGCGGCTCAAACGGTAAACCATCAAATTCTTAAACCACAGCATAATGTTATCCCTGGCTGGGCGTGCACCTGGCACGCTTATTCATCAAAAGCAGGGCGGCATAATAACGAATCAGAGGCGAAAAATCGCCTCATTCCCTCCGAATTGCGTCGCCGTCCGCGTTTGAACGTCGTGCTCGTTGCAGCGCCAACGCCAGTTGCCGCTGGCTGAAAGGCTTACGCAGCAGTTCAACGTTTGGCAGATTTTCTTCGTGCTGACGGCGGATGTCCTGGCCGCTGATCAGCAGGGCGGTAAGCTGTGGGTTAATCTCTCGCGCCAGCCCAATCACCTGCACGCCGTCCAGTTCGCCCGGCAGCATCAGGTCGCTGATCAGTATGTCTATATCCGGCGTCTGGCGCAGCAGCGCCAAAGCTTCCTGACTGTCCGCGCTGTCCAGCGTCAGGTAGCCGAGCTGGTGCAAGTGTTCGCACAGCGTATGGCGAACGTCATTTTCGTCTTCCAGTACCAGCACCAGATTATCCGTGTTCTTGCATTCTTCGAGCTGCGGGGCGGGAACTTCCTCTATCGCCGCCGTAGGCGCTCGCGGGAGCTGCAGGCGCACCAACGTGCCTTTGCCCGGCGCGGTTTCAATCTGGACCCGTCCACCGGACTGGCGGACAAAGCCGTAAACCATCGACAGCCCCAGGCCACTGCCGCTGCCTACCGCCTTGGTGGTGAAGAAGGGTTCGAACACCTGAGCCTTCACCTCTTCCGACATGCCGCAGCCGGTATCAATCACTTCCAGCGCCACCATGTCCTGCTTTTTGCCGCCGCTGCGCACCACCCGTTGGTTGTAGATGCGAATATTCACCACGCCGCTGCGGCCTTCCATCGCATCCCGCGCGTTGACCACCAGGTTGATGAGCGCGTTCTCCAACTGATTGGCATCGATCCAGGCAGGCCAGCCAGGACGCTGTGCCTCGATGCTCAGTGAGAGCGTGCTGGGCAGTGAATGGCGCAACAGCTCCTGCAAATTTTCCACCAGCGATTGCAGCGTGATGGCCTGCGGGTGCAGCGCCTGTTTTCGGGAAAAGGCCAGCAGCCGCTGGGTAAGCTGTGCGCCGCGTTCGGCGGCCTTCAGCGCCCGAATAATGCGCTGTTCGGTCTGTGCGTCCTGCGTTTGTTGAGTGGTCAGTTCCAGGCTGCCGATAATCACCGCCAGCAGGTTGTTGAAATCATGCGCCAGGCCGCCGGTGAGCTGGCCGACCGCCTTCATTTTCTGGCTGTGCAGCAGCGCTTCTTCCAGCGCTTTGCGCTCGGTGCGTTCCAACACCACGTTAACCACGCCACGGTTCGGTACCGGACTGAAGCGTAGCTCTACGGTACGACCATCGCTCAGGCGCAGTTCCTGCGGCTGTGGCAGTTCGCTAGACAGATTGGCCAGCACCGCTTCCCAACGTTGCCCCGCCGGTGGCGTAACCTGCTGCAGTAGCTCGCGGTAGTGCAAGCCGCGGTGCAGCTGGTGTTCGTTGAGCCCCAGCAGCAAGGGGTATTGCGGGTTCCACACCACCAGTTGACCGTCGTTATCAAACAGCGCAAAACCGTCGCGCATCGCCAGAAAGGTGGTTTCCAACTGGGTGCTTTTTTCTTTCAGCAGGCGGGAGGTCTGCTCCAGCGAGGCGGTGTTACGGGCAAAGACGTTAAATGCCCGAGCCAGCTCGCCCAGTTCGTCGCGGCGGTGCAGCGCCGGTACGCTGACGTCACGTTCGCCGCGCGCCAGCCTCGTCATGGCACCGGCGATCGCCGTCAGGTTGGAACCGAGATTGCGGTAGATATACAGTCCGGCGAAGCCGGTAATCACCAGTGCCAGCAACGCGAACAGGCCGATAAACCAGCTTATGGAACTGAGCTCATGATGGGTCTGGTGGGTGCGCAGCTCCGACTCGTTGGCCACCTTTTGCACGTAAAGGTTGATATCGTCGTTGAGCATCGCGACTAACGCTTTGATATGGTAGGTGTAATAGGCCAGGGCCAGGTCGCTTTGCTCCAGTTCCAGCGTTTCGGGCAGCAGGCGCTGTTCGCTGAGCCGAAACTGCCGCATTTTCTCGTCTACCAGGACATCCGGGCTGTGTTGCGGCCAGTAGGCCATAACGTTGTCGAGCTGCTGGGCTGCGGCCTTGGGGGTAGGGGTCTGTATGGCGATCGCCAGCAACCGGTCGATCTGGCTAAGCAGCGGCTGCGAGGGCTGGTTGAGGTTATTGCGCTGATTGAGGGTGGCGATATGCCGCAGCGTGCTCTGCGACTGATACAGCCCGCTGAGCAGGATATTGCGCTGCAGATGCCGTTGGTGTCCCAGATCCAGCATGCGCGTTACGCTGCTTTCCAGCGCGTTGCTGCGGCTGATGATGCGCTTGACCAGCGCCGGTTCGCTGTGGGCCAACGGGGCGTCGGCCAGCCGGCTGAGCGAGGTTTGCAGCACCAGTTGCGTTTGCTTCAGCCGGGCGGATTCGCTCTGGTATTCCAGCGCACCCACCACTTGCGAGAGCCGAATAGCCGCGGTCGCCACGTTGGAGGTATCCCGGCTCAGCGCCATGCTGCCGTTCATTTCTGCCAGGGTTTGCGCCTGCATCTGTTCCTGCAGCTTGCCCGCATGGTAGAAACCGAAGATCGCCACGCCGCTGACCATCAGCGTCACCGCCACCACCAGCAGATTGAACATCAACAGGCGCCCACGCGCGCCGGCAAGGAAAGGCAGTCTGCGCATCGAATCCCCCGTAACTGACTGTTCGCAGTATAAATCCCCGTCCCATTAACAATATGACAAAGATGAACGGGCGCTGACATTTTGCATTTATTTATGCGTGGTTAACTGCATGCCATCCGAACCGCAACCTGAGGTATGACGATGAGCGCGACCCCGATTCTGGAAATGCACAACATCGCCAAGAGTTTTGGTCAGTTCTATGCGCTGAAAGGCGTCAACCTGACGGTGTATCGCGGTGAGATCCACGCGCTAATGGGTGAAAACGGCGCGGGTAAAAGTACCTTAATGAAAATATTGGCCGGCGCTTATATCGCCAGCAGCGGGGAAATTTTTATCGATGGGCAGCCGTTCGCCATCAAGGGGCCAAAAGATGCCCTGGCGGCAGGCATCACGCTGATTTACCAGGAAATGAACTTGGCTCCGAATCTGACGGTGGCGGAAAACATTTTTCTGGGCAGCGAGATCCAGCGTGGCGGCCTGGTGAAGCGCGGGCAGATGTTGCTGGAAGCGCAGAAGGTGATCGATCGTTTGGGGGCGCAGTTCAGCGCCGGCGATCGCGTGATGAAATTAACCATCGCCGAGCAGCAACAGGTGGAAATCGCCCGTGCGCTGCACCGTAACAGCCGCATTCTGGTGATGGACGAACCTACGGCGGCGCTTTCTTCACGCGAAACGCATCGACTGTTCGAGCTGATCAAACGGCTACGCGATGAAGGCATGGCAATCATTTATATCAGCCACCGCATGGCGGAGGTGTACGAGCTGTCGGATCGCGTCAGCGTGCTGCGCGACGGTCAGTATGTTGGCAGCCTGATGCGCGACAAGCTGTCCGCCAGCGAGTTGGTGCGCATGATGGTGGGCCGCCCGCTGAGCGACTTGTTCAATAAGGAACAGGGCATCCCGGTGGGGGAACCTCGCCTGACGCTGCACGGCCTGACTGACGGCAAAAAGGTGAAGCCGGTCAGTCTTCAGGTCCGCGCCGGTGAAATTGTCGGCCTTGCCGGGCTGGTGGGCGCCGGTCGTTCCGAACTGGCGCAGCTGATTTTCGGCGTGCGCAAGTCCAGTGGCGGTACGGTGGAAGTCGACGGCAAGCCGGCCAGTATCCACTCGCCGCGCGATGCCATTGCTCTGGGCATCGGCTTCCTCACCGAAAACCGCAAGGAGCAGGGGTTGTTTCTCGATCTGGCCGCGCATGAAAACATCGTGATGGCGACGCTGGAACGTGACGGTCGCTATGGCCTGCTCAATCGCCGCAAGGCGCAGCGTATTTCCAGTGACGCTATCGGCCTGCTGAATATCCGCGTGCCGCATGCTCAGGTGCGGGCCGGCGGCCTGTCCGGCGGTAATCAGCAAAAGCTGCTGATTTCACGCTGGGTAGCCATTGGCCCACGGATCCTGATCCTCGATGAACCGACACGCGGTGTGGACGTGGGGGCCAAGAGCGAGATCTATCGCATCATGAGCCAGATGGCACAGCAGGGCGTGGCGATCCTGATGATTTCCAGTGAATTGCCTGAGGTGGTCGGCATGAGCGACCGGGTTTACGTGATGCACGAAGGCAGCATTGTCGGGGAACTGGGCGGCGGTGAGATCAGCCAGGAAAACATCATGACGCTGGCCACCGGCGTTGACACCACCCAACCGCAGGCGACTACCGCATGAATAATTCCATCCCTACGCTCAAGGAGCCGACCATGACTTCGAATCCATTGCCGCCAGGCGCAAAAAATCCGACGCTGAAACGGGCACTGTTGGGCGATATGATGCAAACCGTCGGTATCTTGCCGATATTGATCCTGATCGTCGCGGTTTTCGGCTTTGTTGCCCCGAATTTCTTTACCGATGCCAACCTGCTGAATATCGCCCGGCAGGCGTCGATCAACATCGTGTTGGCGGCGGGCATGACCTTTATCATCCTGACCGGCGGCATCGATCTTTCGGTCGGTTCGATGCTGGGCACCACCGCGGTAGTAGCGATGGCGGTGTCACTGATGCCTGGCATGGCTGGAATGTCGATCCCGCTGGCGCTGTTGGCCGGTTTGGGCATGGGGCTGTTTAATGGTTTTCTGGTGGCCTACGCTGGCCTGCCGCCGTTTATCGTCACCCTCGGTACCTACACCGCACTGCGCGGTGCCGCTTACCTGTTGGCGGACGGCACCACCATCATCAATTCCAATATCAGTTTTGAATGGATCGGCAACGCCTACCTGGGGCCTATCCCCTGGTTGGTGATTATTGCCTTTGCGGTGATTGCCGTGTGCTGGTTCATTCTGCGCCGCACCACGCTGGGGGTTCATATCTACGCGGTAGGCGGCAACATGCAGGCGGCGCGCCTGACCGGGATCAAGGTCGGTGCCGTGCTGCTGTTCGTCTATGGCATGAGCGGCCTGCTGTCCGGATTGGGGGGGGTGATGAGCGCCTCGCGGCTTTACAGCGCCAACGGCAACCTCGGCATGGGCTATGAGCTGGATGCGATCGCCGCAGTCATTCTTGGCGGCACCAGCTTCGTCGGCGGCATCGGTACCATTACCGGCACGCTGGTAGGGGCGTTGATTATCGCCACCCTGAACAACGGCATGACGTTAATGGGCGTTTCTTATTTTTGGCAGTTGGTGATCAAAGGGGCGGTGATCATCATCGCGGTGTTAATCGACAAGTACCGCACTCGCAATTATCAACACTGATCTACCCGTCCTCTTTCAAGCCGCAGCGTTGTGACTTGCACTCGCTGCCACTGGAAATCCATAGGGCAAGGTTGAGTGAGAAAGAAAGGTTGGTTGGCGCCCACCGGGGCAGGTTTTTCGTATCTCAGAAAATAATGAGGAAAACACTATGCGTTTCAAACCATTGATTACCGCTTTGCTGGTTACCGCCGCGCTCGGCAGTGCTTCGTTGGTGCAGGCGAAAGAGTTGAAATCGATAGGGGTGACGGTGGGCGATCTGGCCAACCCGTTCTTTGTGCAGATCACCAAAGGTGCGGAACTGAAAGCGCGCGAACTGGCCGGTGACAAGGTTAACGTGACGCTGGTGTCGAGCGGTTACGATCTCGGTCAACAGGTGGCGCAGATCGATAACTTTATCGCCGCCAAGGTCGATATGATCATCCTGAACGCCGCAGATTCCAAGGGTATCGGCCCGGCGGTGAAACGCGCCAAGGACGCCGGCATCGTGGTGGTGGCGGTTGACGTAGCGGCCGAAGGTGCCGATGCCACCATCACCTCGGACAACACCCAGGCCGGCGCCATGGCCTGTAAATACATCAGCGATCGCCTGAAAGAGAAAGGCAACGTGGTGATCATCAACGGCCCACCGGTGTCCGCGGTACAGAACCGGGTAGAAGGCTGCATGACCGAACTGAAGAAACACCCGGAGATCAAACTGCTGTCCTATAACCAGAACGCCAAGGGCAGCCGCGAAGGCGGACTGGAGATCATGACCGCGCTGTTGGCGGCCAATCCGAAGATCGACGGCGTATTCGCGATTAACGATCCTACGGCGATCGGTGCCGATCTGGCTGCCAAGCAGGCGCAGCGCAGCGAGTTCTTCATCGTTGGCGTAGACGGATCGCCGGATGGCGAAGAGGCGCTCAAGCGCGGCAACTCGCTGTTTGTGGCAACCCCTGCACAGGATCCGCAGGTGATGGCGGCCAAGGCGGTCGAGATCGGTTACGAAATTCTGCAGGGTAAACCCGCACCAACCGGGCCGGTGCTGATCCCGGTCACCATGATCGATAAAAACAATATCGGCAGCTACAAAGGCTGGACGGTGAAATAACCTGCTATCGGCGGGGTCTGCTACGCCAGGCCCCTCATTTCATCCCCACTTTCGGAGGCGATATGAACCGTTCCGCCGTGAACCAGATTCTGCAACAAACCCAGCATTTTTTTGCCCGCTTCGACGTCCATCTGCCGCCCTTTGCGCACTTTAGCCCAACCGTTTGGCGTCAGCTCGATCGTCAGCCGTGGCAGGAGGTATTCGACCTGAAGCTGGGTTGGGACGTCACGGCGTTCGGCGGCGAGGATTTTGCTCACAAGGGGCTGACGCTGTTCACGTTGCGAAACGGTTCGCCCGGCGGTCAACCTTATGCCAAATGCTATGCGGAGAAAATCATGCATTGCCGCGAAGCACAGGTGACGCCGATGCATTTCCACTGGCGCAAGCGGGAAGACATCATCAATCGCGGTGGTGGCAACCTGATCGTCGAGCTGCATAACGCCGATCCGCAGGAAGGGCTGGCCGACAGCCCGGTGACCGTGACCCTGGACGGTTGCCGACAGACTCATGCTCCCGGTTCACGCCTGCGGCTGGCGCCGGGGGAAAGCATCTGCCTGACGCCGGGCATCTATCACAGCTTTTGGGGCGAGGAAGGTTTCGGCGACGTGTTGGTGGGTGAGGTTTCGACGGTGAATGACGACGACAACGATAACCGTTTCCTGACGCCGCTCAGCCGCTTTAGCCAAATCGAAGAGGATCAGCCGCCCCAGTGGTTGCTGTGTAACGAATACTTGCGCTTTATCGATTAAGGAGATGCACCATGGCATTGATTTCACTGGCACAGGGGTTAGCGCACGCGCGTCAACACGGCTATGCGCTGGGTGCGTTCAACGTGCTCGACAGCCATTTCCTGCGCGCGTTGTTTGCCGCGGCGCAGGCCGCGCGATCGCCCTTTATCATCAATATTGCCGAAGTCCACTTTAAGTACGTGTCGCTGGAGTCTTTGGTCGCGGCGATCAAAAGTGAGGCGGCGCAGCACGACATTCCGGTGGTGTTGAACCTCGATCACGGTCTGCATTTTGAGGCGGTGGTGCAGGCATTGCGTCTCGGATTCAGCTCGGTAATGTTTGACGGTTCCGGCCTGAGTTATGAAGAAAATGTGCGTCAAACGCAGGAAGTGGTGCGCATGTGTCATGCGGTGGGCGTCTCGGTGGAGGCCGAACTGGGTGCCGTCGGCGGTGACGAAGGCGGTGCTCTGTATGGCGAGGCCGACAGCAATAAATTTACCGACCCACGGCGGGCGCGCGAGTTTGTCGAATTGACCGACATCGATGCACTGGCGGTGGCGATCGGCAACGCGCACGGCAAATACAAGGGCGAACCTAAGCTCGATTTCGAACGTCTGGCGGCTATCCAGCAGCAGGCTGGCATTCCTTTGGTGCTGCACGGCGGTTCCGGCATCAGTGATGCAGACTTCAAGCGGGCCATCGGCCTGGGCATTCACAAAATCAACTTCTATACCGGCATGTCGCAAGCGGCGCTGGGGGCGATTGAACAGCGGATGACGCAGCGTCACGCGATTTATGATGAGTTTGCCGAAGTGCTGTTGGCGGTGGAGCGCTCGATCAGCGAAGTGGTGCAGCAGCAGATGCATATTTTCGGCAGCGCCGGGCGGTTGTGATGAGCCGGCGTGGCATTGTTTCTGCCGGTAACATGCTGGTGGATCATGTCCATCAAATTGCGCATTGGCCTCAGCCGGGCTGGCTGGTGGAGATTGAACATAGCCAGCGTGCCACCGGCGGTGCGCCGCTTAATGTATTGCTGACGCTGGCGCGTATGGAAACCGGGTTGCCGCTGGCGGCGCTGGGGCTGATCGGCTGCGATGCCGATGGTGACTATATTTTGCAAATGCTGGCGCAGTACCAAGTCGACAGCGGCCGGGTGCGTCGCAGCGAAACGGCGATGACCTCGATGTCGCAGGTGATGACCGAGCCGGGTGGACAGCGGACCTTTTTCCATGCGCCGGGCGCGAATCGGTTGTTGGACCTCGGCGATTTTGACGCGCTGCACAGCAATCATAAAATTTTCCACCTGGGCTATCTGCTGCTGCTCGACAGCCTGGATTGTCCGGACGAGGAATTCGGCACCCGTAGCGCACGCCTGCTGGCGCAAATGCAGCAGCGCGGTTACCAGACTTCATTGGATCTGGTGTCGCGCCAGGGCGATCCACGCTATCGGCCTTTGGTGTTGCCGGCGCTGCGCTGGCTGGACTATCTGGTGATCAACGAGCTGGAAGCCGGTGAATTTACCGGACTGGCGCTGCGTACGGCTAATGGCTCGTTACAGCAGTCACTGATGGCGCAGGCCGCAGAACAATTATTGCAGGCCGGTGTGCGGCGGCGGGTGGTGATCCATTGCCCGGAAGGGGCCTACGGGCTGGAGAGCGGTGGCGAAGCGCGTTGGCAACCCTCGTGGCAGGTGAGGGAAACTGAAATCGTCGGCAGCGTCGGTGCCGGTGATGCGTTCTGCGCCGGCGTGCTGTATGCCAGCCATGAAGACTGGCCTTTGGTGGAGACACTGCAGCTGGCGCATGCCTGTGCGCGTTTCAATCTGCTGTGCGCCAATGCTGTCGACGGTGCTCGGCCGCTGCCGGAGCTGCAGGATTTTATCAGGCGGCAGCCACCGGCTGGCTGACGTCGGCGGCAAAGACGTAACCCAGCCCGCGAATGGTGCGGATCAGTTCGGGCTGATGCGGATTGATTTCGATCTTGCGGCGCAGCCGCATGATCAGCACGTCGATAGTGCGATCGAAGACCTCCAGCGTTTCGCCGTGGGTCAGCTCCAGCAGGCGATCGCGGGTCAGTACTTTACGCGCATGTTGTACCAGCGCCAGCAACAAGCCGTATTCGCCCTGAGTCAGATCGACAGCCTGGCGCTGAGGGTTGTGCAGCGTGCAGCGGTTGGTGTCCAGACACCAGCCGTTGAACTGCCAGCCCTCCGCTCTGGTCTGGCCGACAGCGGCAGGTTCCAACGCCAGCGCACCGGTACGGCGCAAAACCGCCTTGGCGCGAGCGACCACCACGCGTGGATTAAAGGGTTTGGCGATGTAATCGTCGGCACCCATTTCCAGGCCGACCACCACGTCGGACTCGGCGCCGAGACCGGTCAGCATCACCACCGGCAGATCCGGACGCAGGCGGTGGATCTGCTGTAACACCAGCAGGCCGTTGGTGTCCGGCAGGATCAGATCCAGCAGCACCAGCGCAATATCCGGCTGCTGGCTGAGTAGCGTCAGCGCCTCGCTGCCCCGGTGGCAGGCATGTACGGTAAACACGTGCTCATTGAGCACGTCACAAAGCAGATCACAGATAGCGGGATCGTCGTCGACGATCAATATGGCAGGTTTCATCGCTGCTCTCCGAATTTTATGATGCGTAAAAATGTTATCAATAGGTTAACTGATAAAATCCAGTGTACCCGATGGCTAATTAATAAGCGGCAGCCGGTGCGGTTCTGATGCGGAAATTGCCATCGCCGTCACACTCGGCGTTAATGGGGTGATCCCGAAAGCCGGTTACATTAGGCTGTAGCAACGTTGTTGTGCATTGAGGAGAAAAATCGTGCGCATTGGTATCGACCTGGGTGGCACCAAAATTGAAGTGATCGCGTTGGCCAACGACGGACGGGAACTGTTCCGCCATCGTATTGCCACGCCGCGCCATGACTATCAGCAAACGCTGGAGGCCATCACCGGTCTGGTGAAACTGGCGGAAGAAAATACTGGGCAGCAGGGATCGGTCGGGGTGGGCATTCCCGGTACGCTGTCGCCTTATACCGGCTTGGTAAAAAACGCCAACTCGGTGTGGCTCAACGGCCAGCCTCTGGATAAAGACCTGTCGGCGATGCTGGCGCGTGAAGTCCGTATCGCCAACGACGCCAACTGCCTGGCGGTTTCGGAGGCTACCGACGGCGCGGCCGCCGGCAAACAAACGGTGTTTGCGGTGATTATTGGCACCGGCTGCGGCGCAGGGGTGGCGATCAACGGCCAGGCGCATTCGGGCGGTAACGGCATCTCTGGCGAATGGGGGCATAACCCGCTGCCGTGGCTGGACGATGACGAACTGCGTTTTCGTGCAGAGGTTCCCTGCTACTGCGGCAAGCAGGGCTGTATCGAGACCTTTATCTCCGGCACCGGCTTTGCCACCGATTATTCGCGCCTGAGCGGTAATCCGCTAAAGGGGCATGAGATCATGGCGCTGGTGGCGCAGGGAGATACCCTGGCGGAGCAAGCCATTAGCCGCTATGAGCTGCGGTTGGCCAAATCGCTGGCGCACGTGATCAATATTTTTGATCCGGACGTGGTGGTGTTGGGCGGCGGTATGAGCAATGTGGACCGTCTTTATCAGCGTGTGCCGCAGTTGGTGAAATCCTGGGTTTTCGGTGGCGAGTGTGAAACCCCGATCCGTAAAGCCGTTCACGGTGACTCCAGCGGCGTACGCGGTGCAGCCTGGCTGTGGCCGCAAGTGTAACCGTTGCAAAAAAGCGCGGGCCTGCTCGCGCTTTAATCCATTCACCGTATAAAAACCAGACGCGCTCTATGCTTTGGCTAACTTAGCTGATGAATGAGGCGTCTGCTGCTGGATACCCATGCGCTAATCTGGTGTTTGTCAGCGCGGCCAGCATTTGGGAGATTTCGATCGCATGCTGCTCGCCCAGGCACAGGCCGAAGGGCTGACGCTGGTTTCCGCCGTACGGCATTCGGGTGTTTGACGCCCGTCGCTAAACCTATCTTGCCTCGCTTTCGCTGCGCACCCGTTCGATATGAATGGTCAGAAACATCATCTCTTCCCGCGTGAGTTGATGCTGATAGTTTTTTTCGATGTGCTGATTGATCTTGCCTGCGCAGGCAAAGGAGTCAGGGTACTTTTCTTTCACCACCAGATAGAGTGAGTCGTCATCGCTGTCGACGTAGTTTTTACCCAGCAGACGCTGGGCGAAGAACTTCAGGTGAGTGATAAAGCGGTGATAGCTCAGGGCTTCTTCGTTGTAGTCAAAACGGAAATGGTATTTGACGATATTCAGGATTTCCTGCATGACGCGAGTGATATGCAGGGTGTTGTGCATTTCATCGTTCAACTGGGCGTTGACCAGGTGCAGGGCGATAAACCCGGCTTCGTCCTCCGGCAGCGTGGTGCCGAGCCGTTCGGCGATCAGCGTCAGTGCCTCCAGCCCGACGGCAAATTCGGCCGGGTAGAGCTTCTTGATTTCCCACAGCAGCACGTTTTTGATGTCCAGCCCCTGGGCATGGCGCTGCAGCGCAAAGTGGATGTGATCGGTCAGCGTGATATAAACGATGTTATGCAGCTTGCCCGGCAAGCGCTGGCGGGCGAGGGTGATGATTTTGTCGGCCGTGGTCACGCAGGCCAGGGGGATCTCCGACAGCAGCGTTTTAAAGCGCTCGGCCATTTCGCTGCCGTTAAGGGTGAAGACCTTCTCTATCAGGTTTTCGTCCAGCAGATCGCCAGCCTTCTTTTTAAAGCCGATACCTTTTCCCATAACCACCGTCTCTTCCTGACGGTCGTCCAGCGTAATCACCACGTTATTATTAAGTATTTTTGCGATCTTCATGGTTTTTCCCGGATGTTTCAGCATGCTGAAAACGAAAAAACCTGACGTCCAGGAGCGATCCCGTGCGTCAGGTTTTGCCTGTATATTTACAGTAACAATCCTGTTATCGATAGCATCATAAACCTTGTCAGCGGCGGCTCAATGTTTTTGACCGGGGAGTGACGCCACGGTCACATTTCCGAGCTCAGGGTCACGTTATTCCAGCCGGAACTGCGGCTCCAGCCGGCTGATACCCAGGCCGTTCACCTTTTTCACCTTAATCTGCACTGGAATACGATCTTTCATGGCTTCAACGTGGCTGATCACGCCGATGGTTTTGCCGGAGGCGTTCAGGCTGTCCAGTGCGTCCAGCGCGGTGTCCAGAGTTTCCGCATCCAGCGTACCGAAGCCCTCGTCAAGGAACAACGAATCGATACTGGTCTTGTGGCTGACCAGATCGGACAGCGCCAGCGCCAGCGCAAGGCTCACCAGGAAGCTTTCACCGCCGGACAGGGTTCGAGTGTCGCGTAGTGCGTCCGCCTGCCAGGTGTCCACCACCTGCAATTCCAGTGCATCACTGGTTTTGCGCTGCAGCAGATAGCGGCCGTGCAACCGCCCCAGCTGGTTATTGGCCAGATACACCAGATGATCGAGCGTCAGTCCTTGGGCAAACTTACGGAATTTATCCCCCTCTTTGGAGCCGATGAGCTGATTGAGGTAGCTCCAGTCGTCGTACTGTTGCTGACTTTGGCTGATTTGCTCAAACAGCGACTGCTGATTGAGACGGCGCGCGGCATCACTTTCCAACTGGTTGCGCACTTCACCCTGTCGGAGCTGCAGAGTTTTGAGCTGCTGCGCCAGCGCGGCCAGATCCTGGCCCAGGGTTTGGGGATCGGCCTGGCTTTCATCCAGCCCTTCCGGACGCTGTTGGCGTTGCTGTTCCAGATTGGCTACGGCCTGGGTCAGCAGGGCGCTGGCTTCAACCTGTCGTTGCTGCAGCTGCTCTTTGCGCCGTTGCAATTGTTGGCGCTGATCGTCATTCAACAGGGCAGCGTTGAAGGCCGCTTCGTCGTCGAATTCGCTGGTGGACAACGCTTGCAGCCAATCTTGCTCCGCCTGTTGCAGCCGTTCGGCCAGGTGCAACAGCTGTTGCTGCAACCCGGTGAGTTGCCCGCCAAGACGATCGCGTTGTTCCTGCGCCTTCTGCCAGTGCTCTGCGGCCAGTTGTATAGCCTGTTCGCAGGCCGTCTGCCGGGCACGCAGCTGTTCACGCACCTGCACGATTTGCTGTTCGCCAAACAGCGCCAGCCGCTGCGTACGTTGTTCGCCCAGAGCTTGCTCTGCTTCTTGACGCTGTTGCTGCAGGCGTTGCTGCTGAGATTGGGCCTCGGCGTGGCTTTTTTCCAGCAGTTTGAAACGCTCGTCCAGCAGTGCCTTTTCTTGCTGCGCCTGTTGCTGCTGTGTCTGCAGTGCGGCCAACCGGTCTTTAGCCTGCTGTACCGCCTGGGCTGCCTGCTCGTGTTGCAGCAGACTGGCCTGAGCCTGACGCTCCTCATTGTCGCAGTCGCTTAACCACTGGCTAAGGCGAGCGGTGTCCTGCAGATCAAAATCAAACGCCAGAGGCGTGCTGAGGCTTTGCCATTGCTGACGATGAGCGGCCAGCTGTTGTTCATCTTGGCCGATAAGATGTTGCTGGCGCTGCAGTTGCTCTTTCAGGCTTTCGCAGCGGGTGCGCAGCTCGGTGCCCTGGGTGTACAAAGCCTCGGTTTTGACGCGCATATCGGCCAGACGCAGTGCTGTCTCAGAGGGTTTTACCGCCTGATACTGTTCGATGGCCGGATGCTCGGAAGATCCGCACAGTGGACAAGGTTCGCCGGTTTGCAGGCGAGCGCGTTCCGCCTCCAGGCTGACGATGCGTTGCTCCAGCTCAAGGGCTTTCTCTACGTCCGTCTGATGTGCTTTTTGCTGTTTGTACTGCTGGCGTGTTTCTTCAAGCTGCTTTTCAAGCTCGCTGAGCTGGGTCTGACGGGCCGTGAACTCCTTGCGTTGTTGTTCCAGACGTTCGCTGACCTGGCCAAACAGCGAGGAGAGGGTAAATAATTGCTGGCGCACCGGACGCAGCTCGGCCAGTTCGGTCTGACGTTGGCGCAGCGCAGTTAGGGGGGCTTGGGCTTCCAGCGCATTTTGCTGCTGTTGCTGCGCTGCCAGTGCGGCAGTGAGGCCGTTAAGCTGCTCCTGCTGCTGTCCGGCCTGGGCGGTGAGCCGGGCTCGTAAAACCTCAAGTTGTTCCAGCTCCGCTTGTTGCTGAGCGTACTGTTGCGTGGCGGCATCGCAGGCCTGTTGCAGTTCTGTCTGCGTTTTTTGCAACTGGGTTATCTGGTGGTCGAGCGGGACGATCTGCTCGTCGATCAGCCGTTGTTGGATCTGCTGGTGTTCGACATGCGCCTGCAGTTGAGCACGTGCTTGTTCCACTGCCTGCTGCAACGGGGTCATCTGGGCAAGCTGTTGCTCCTGTTGCTGCGTCAACTGGGCAATCTGCTGTTGTAGCGCCTGTTGATCGCTGCGGCAGCGGTTGCGTTCGTTGAGCAGTGGGCGCAGTTTCTCTGCCGGCTCGCTGCGCGCCAACTGCTGAAGCTGGGGTTCTGCTTCAGCCTGCTCCTGTTGTACGGCGCTCAACTGACGCTGGTATTCCTGCTGTTTCTGCTGCGTCTGCTGCCATTGCTGTAGCCAGTTTAACGCCCGTTGCTGACGCTGGGTCTGTTCGCTGAGGGCATTTTCCTGCGAACTGAGCTCCACGAGCTGGCTTTCCAGCTGTTGGCGCTGTTCTTCGTTCAGCAACTCAATGCCGCTGGCGCGCTGATGCAACGCGTCCAGATCGGTTTTGGCCTGTTTGTGCTGCTCGAAAACGCGCTCGGAAAGCTGGCCGTAAATCTCGGTGCCGGTCAACTCTTCCAGCAGTTCGGCCCGATCATTGGCATCGGCATTCAGGAAGGCAGCGAACTGCCCCTGAGACAACATCATCGATTTGGTAAAACGACCGAAATCCAGCCCGGTGATCGCAGCGGTAAGATCCAGCTTGTCGCGGACTTTATCGGCCAGGATTTTGCCGTCATCGCGCAGCGCCAGCTCCACCTTCGGCGCCTGCAGGTTGCCGTCCGGGGAGTTTTTGGCACGGCGCTGGCTCCAGAACGCGCGGTAACCGATGCCTTTAACCTCAAACTCGACCTCCGCCAGCGACTCGGCGGTGTGGCGGGTCATCAGCTCATTTTGGCTTGGCGTGACATTCAGGCGCGGCGTCTGGTGGTACAGTGCCAGACAGATGGCGTCCAGCAGGGTGGTTTTACCCGCGCCGGTGGGGCCGGTGATGGCAAATAATCCGTTGCTGGCGAAGGGCTCGGCGGTGAAGTCTATCTTCCATTCCCCCTGCAGCGAATTCAGGTTTTTTAATCTCAGGCTGAGGATTTTCATTGGTTCGGCTCCTGATCCTGGTGCCGTACGGCTTCGACCACCTGTTGGAACATCTGACTCATTCGCTGTTTGCGCGCTTCGGCCATCTCGGGTTCCTGCGCCAGCCGCCGCTCAAAGACCTCGGTGACGCTCAGTTCGTTGAGCGTTTCTTTGTCTTGCTGTTCAATGGCCTGGCGACGCTGCTCCTTACTGCGGCGCAGCAGCACGACCTCTACTGGTAGTTGATCGGCCAGCAACTGAATGCGACGCTGAATGTCGCTAAGGTAATCCTGGGTCGCCACTTCGATATCCAGCCATACCGGTAATTCACCCTGATAATCGGCGAACAGCCGTAATTGCTGCTCGATCTGCGCCAAATCTCCCTTAATGAGCTGCATCGGTTGGAAGCTTGGGATCTCCAACGCGCTGACCTGTTGCAGGGCACCCGCCGCGAAATCCACCATAAACACGCTTTTGGCCTTGCCCAACTCGTCAAAACTGAGCGGGATAGGGGAGCCGCTATAGCGAATATGTTCAGATTTGGCGACGTTTTGCGCGCGATGAATATGCCCCAGCGCGATGTAATCGGCCGGCGGGAACGCCTGTGCGGGGAAGGCATCCAGCGTACCAATATAGATGTCGCGCACCGAGTCGGACGTGGTGACGCCGACGGTGGTCAGATGGCCGGTAGCGACGATGGGCAGCGGCAAGCCCAGCGCATCACGGCGCGCACAGGCGGCCTGGTACAGGGTGTGATAGTGGTCGGCGATAGACTCTTGCAGCGCCTGCTGTTTTTGCACCCCGGACTCACCGGCGCGGCTGGTGAGCAGATCGCGCGGGCGCAGAAAAGGAATGGCGCACAATACCGCACCCGGTTGGCCGTCGCGTTGATTCAGCACCAGCACCTGTTGTTCGATTTCGCTCTGCGCATTGGCGATCACGGTGGTATTCAGGCAGGAAAGTAATTCACGCGATTCATTTAAGGTGGCCACGGAGTCGTGATTGCCGCCCAACACCACCAACTGGCAGCCGGTACGCTGCAGTTCCACCACGAAGCGGTTATACAGCTCGCGGGCGTAGCTTGGCGGCGAGCCGGTATCGAACAGATCCCCGGCGACGATCAGCGCATCCACCTGGTGTTGTTCGATCTGTTCGATCAGCCAGCGCAGAAATGCCTGATGCTCGGCGGCGCGGCTTTTGGTGAAAAAGTACTGGCCAAGATGCCAGTCAGAGGTGTGGATCAGGCGCATGACACTCCCGGGGCGATAGGGTAATGGCGGTGATTATAAAGGGCGTTGCGGCGGCTGTCGTGACGCAATCATTATGACAACTGAATGATTTTTCTTTGACGTTGGAAATAATCGCTATGCTTACTGCCTATAACAGCCCGCTTTTTTCATAAAAGTGTCACAAAACTGACGCATAATGGCGCCCGCAATCAACTGTGATCGCTAACACATTGGCAGGATTGACGATGGCAAGACGCATACTGGTGGTGGAAGACGAAGCGCCGATCCGTGAGATGGTGTGCTTTGTGTTGGAACAGAATGGTTACCAACCGTTGGAAGCTGAGGATTATGACAGCGCCGTGACGCGCCTGTCTGAGCCGTTCCCTGATTTAGTGTTGCTCGACTGGATGTTACCCGGGGGATCCGGCATTCAGTTTATTAAACATATGAAGCGTGAAGCGCTAACCCGCGATATTCCGGTGATGATGTTGACCGCGCGCGGTGAAGAAGAAGACCGGGTGCGCGGCCTGGAAGTCGGGGCGGATGATTACATCACCAAACCCTTCTCACCGAAGGAACTGGTGGCGCGCATCAAGGCGGTAATGCGCCGTATTTCACCGATGGCGGTGGAAGAAGTGATTGAAATGCAAGGGCTGAGCCTGGACCCTTCCTCACACCGCGTGATGGCTAACGAACAAGCGCTGGATATGGGGCCGACCGAGTTCAAGCTGTTGCACTTCTTTATGACCCATCCTGAACGCGTTTATAGCCGTGAGCAGTTGCTTAATCACGTCTGGGGCACTAACGTTTATGTGGAAGACCGCACCGTTGACGTGCACATCCGTCGGCTCCGTAAGGCGTTAGAGACCAGTGGTCATGACAAAATGGTTCAAACCGTTCGGGGCACCGGCTACCGATTCTCAACGCGCTACTGATCGCGCCGCGCTGGAGAATATGCCGTGTTAGAACGTCTATCCTGGAAGAGGCTGGCCCTGGAGCTGGCCCTTTTCTGCCTGCCTGCCTTACTGTTGGGGCTGATTTTCGGTTATCTGCCCTGGCTGCTGCTGGCCTCCGTGCTGGCGGCGTTGGTATGGAATTTCTACAATCAACTCAAACTTTCCCACTGGCTGTGGGTTGACCGCAGCATGACGCCGCCGCCTGGCCGCTGGAGCTGGGAACCGCTGTTTTACGGCTTGTATCAGATGCAGCAACGGAACCGTCGTCGGCGTCGTGAGCTGGCGCTGTTGATCAAACGCTTCCGTAGCGGAGCGGAATCGCTGCCCGATGCGGTAGTGATGACTACCGTCGAAGGCAATATCTTTTGGTGCAACGGGCTGGCGCAGCATTTGCTGGGTTTCCGCTGGCCGGAAGACAATGGCCAGCACATTCTCAACCTGTTGCGTTATCCGGAGTTCAGTCACTATCTGCAACAGCAGGAGTTCTCCCGCCCTTTGACGCTGCAACTGAATAACGAGCATTACGTCGAGTTTCGTGTGATGCCCTACTCCGAAGGGCAATTATTGATGGTAGCCCGCGATGTGACCCAGATGCGTCAACTGGAAGGGGCTCGGCGCAACTTCTTCGCTAACGTCAGCCACGAGTTGCGTACGCCGCTGACGGTATTGCAGGGTTACCTGGAAATGATGAGCGACGAAGAGCTGGATGGTTCGCTGCGCGGTAAGGCGTTGGGCACCATGCAGGAGCAGACTCGCCGCATGGACGGACTGGTCAAGCAACTGCTGACGCTGTCGCGCATCGAGGCGGCGCCTAACGTTGAAATGAACGAGCGGGTTGATATCCCCCTGATGTTGCGGGTGTTACAACGTGAGGCGCAATCGCTGAGCGGCGGCAACCACGAGATCACCTTCCGGGTGAATGAGCAGTTGAAAGTGTTCGGTAACGATGACCAACTTCGCAGTGCGGTGTCGAATCTGGTGTATAACGCCGTCAATCATACGCCGAAAGGCACCAATATTGAGGTCAGCTGGCAGCAGACGCCAAACGGCGCGCAGTTTCAGGTCAGTGATAATGGGCCGGGCATCGCGGCCGAACATATTCCCCGTTTGACCGAACGCTTCTACCGCGTCGACAAAGCCCGTTCACGCCAGACCGGCGGCAGCGGGCTGGGGTTGGCGATCGTCAAGCATGCGCTCAGTCACCACGATGCGCGGCTGGAGATCCTTAGCGAGCAGGGCATCGGCACCCGATTTATCTTTACCTTGCCTAACCGGTTGATTGTTCCCGCAGCTTTGTCAGAGAATGCGGTGAAAAATTAACGCGAGAGGCTGGCATGATCCGAATCACCCGAGGGCTGTTGCTTTGCCTGGCGCTGTTGGCAAGCCGAGGCGCGCTGGCACAGCCGGATGGCATGCTGTCCGGCAACCTGTCTAGCGTCGGCTCCGATACGCTGGCGAACCTGATGGCGCTGTGGGCGCAGGACTTCAGCCAGCATTATCCCAACGTTAATCTGCAAATCCAGGCCGCCGGTTCCTCCACGGCGCCAACCGCATTGGCGGCTGGTGCAGCGCAGCTTGGCCCGATGAGTCGCCCGATGAAGGCCGCGGAAGTCTCTGCATTCGAGCATCGTTACGGTTATGCGCCGTTGGCGGTACCGGTCGCGGTCGATGCGCTGGTGGTGCTGGTGCATCAGGACAATCCGCTGCGCGGTCTTAATCTGCAGCAGCTCGACCGAATTTTCTCCGCGACTCTGCGCTGTGGCGAAAGCCAGCCTTTGACGAGGTGGGGGGAACTGGGGCTGACCGGTGATTGGCAACAGCGTGCGCTGCAACGTTTTGGACGTAATTCGGCCTCCGGCACCTACGGCTATTTCAAACTGCGTGCGCTGTGCGGCGGCGATTTTATGCCGCGCGTCAATGAGCTGCCGGGCTCGGCTTCAGTCGTGCAGGCGGTGGCCGGTTCGCTGAACAGTATCGGCTATGCCAGCATCGGTTTTCGCGCCAGCGGCGTACGGCTGTTACCGTTAGCGGAGACCGGCCAAAACTATGTGACGCCAAATGATGCCAACGTGCGTAACGGCAGCTATCCGTTGTCGCGCTATCTGTATATTTACATTAATAAAGCGCCCAACCAGCCGCTGGAGCCGCTGACGGCGGCATTTCTCGATCGCGTGCTGTCGGACACCGGGCAAAATCTGGTCAATCACGACGGCTATCTGCCACTGCCGCCGCAGACTCTGCAGAAAACCCGCCTGGCGCTGGGCCTGCAATAAGCCTGCCTCTGGGCACCTTGAGTGCCCAACATGAATTTCTTTCATCCCCTGTGAAAATTCTTCCGTTGCCGCCCGTCAGTCGACGTGACAGCATGCTGATTATAAGTCATCTAGACGTCTGGAAGTCTATTTAATAACCCGGCGTAATAGTTCACACTGTAAATCACTGAGGCAAAGGCCCGAGCTTTTGCCGGCTAGCGGGAGTCATATTATGTGCGATTGCAATTCTGCCTTTCACGCTGACGTTGTCGGCAGTCTGTTACGCCCTGCGGCGCTGAAAACCGCTCGCCAACAGTTTCTGCAGGGCGAGATTGATGCCCTTCAGTTACGGGAAGTTGAAGACCAACAGATCCGTCTGGCGGTGGCAAAACAGAAAGATCTCGGTTTGGCAGTCGTGACGGATGGAGAATTCCGTCGAGCGTGGTGGCACTTCGACTTTTTGGAAGGACTGGACGGCGTGGAAGGTTATGACGCGGAGCAGGGGATCCAGTTTAACGGCGTACAAACGCGGGCGCGCAGTATCAAGGTGGTCGGCAAATTGGGCTTCAACCCGCAACATCCGATGCTGGAGGACTTTCGTTTTCTGAAGGCCATCGCCGGTGATGCGGTGCCGAAGATGACCATTCCAAGCCCGAGCGTGCTGCACTTTCGCGGTGGGCGTAAGGCCATCGACAGCCAGGTTTACCCGGATCTGAACGGCTATTTTGACGATCTGGCGCAGACCTACCGCGAGGCGATCAAGGCGTTTTATGATGCCGGTTGCCGTTATCTGCAACTGGATGACACCGTGTGGGCCTACCTGTGCTCTGACGATCAACGGCGGCAGATCCGCGAACGTGGAGAGGATCCGGATCTTCTGGCGCGCATTTACGCGGATGTGCTGAATGCGGCGATCGCCGATAAGCCGGAGGATCTGATCATCGGGTTGCACGTTTGCCGCGGTAATTTCCGCTCCACCTGGATCTCCGAGGGCGGCTATGAACCTGTGGCGGAGATCCTGTTTGGTCAGGTGAATATCGACGCTTTCTTCCTGGAATACGACAATGAGCGTTCCGGTGGTTTCGAGCCGCTGCGTTTTATCAAACCGGGCAAACAGCAGGTGGTGCTGGGCCTGATTACCACCAAAAACGGGGATCTGGAAAACCCCGAGCAGGTGAAACAAAGACTTGAAGAGGCGGCGCAGTTTGTCGATCGTCGACAGCTTTGCCTCAGCACCCAGTGCGGTTTCGCTTCGACTGAAGAGGGCAACAGCCTGAGTGAGCAGCAGCAGTGGAATAAACTGCAAAGCGTGGTCAATATTGCCGAGCAGGTTTGGTAGGGCAAAAAATCGGTTCAGACCGCGCGGAAACTGGTGGTTTATTGGCGGTTTCGCGCGGTCATGAGGCATCTTCTTCACGTTTTGTGAATGCGTTGCTCAAAAATGATACAAATCATGTATTGTATATTTATTGATAGCCCCTATGATCGACTGGTGTCGAAAGATAATCTGGTCGATAGCTCTGCTTTTTGTCATGCGACTTGCCTTTCAACGCTATAAACGTTTAACTTAGCCTCCGTTGTCGGACTAAACCTCCATTTATAACTCCTAAAACTCTGCCCATCATCATGAGTGGTCACTTTCGAATAAGGACAAAACGCCGGACGTTATGCGTTTTCTGCTCTTATTGGTCTCGCGATGAAATGGCAAGCCGGCAACCGGATGGGGCTTAACGCTACCTCCATATCGGGCATTTTTTTTCATTTGAACAGGCAACACGACATCGTATGAGTCATCGTTTAACGTCAAAAGATATTATCGCATTGGGTTTTATGACCTTTGCCTTATTCGTCGGCGCCGGGAATATCATTTTCCCGCCGATGGTCGGTTTACAGTCCGGTGAACACGTCTGGACCGCAGCTATCGGCTTTCTGATCACCGCCGTCGGTCTGCCGGTGATGACCGTGATCGCCCTGGCGCGCGTCGGTGGCGGCATTGACGCCCTGAGCTCGCCGATTGGCCGTCGCGCCGGTCTGCTGCTGGCTACCGTCTGCTATCTGGCCGTAGGCCCGCTGTTCGCCACGCCGCGTACCGCGACCGTCTCCTTTGAAGTGGGCATTGCACCGCTGACCGGTGATGGCGCCATGCCGCTGTTTATTTACAGCCTGGTGTACTTCGCGTTGGTGATCGGCATCTCGCTGTATCCGGGCCGCCTGCTCGATACCGTGGGCCACGTGCTGGCACCGCTGAAAATTGTTGCGCTGGGCGCGCTCGGCATCGCCGCGCTGGTTTGGCCGGCAGGTACGCCTATCCCGGCGACCGACATTTATCAGAACGTTCCTTTCTCTTCCGGCTTCGTCAACGGCTATCTGACCATGGATACGCTGGGCGCGCTGGTATTCGGCATCGTCATCGTTAATGCTGCGCGTTCCCGCGGCGTTAAAGATGCCGGTTTGCTGACGCGTTACACCATCCTGGCCGGGCTGATTGCCGGTGTGGGCCTGACGCTGGTTTATCTGAGCCTGTTTAAGCTGGGCTCCGGCAGCGGCGTGTTGGTACCCGACGCGACCAACGGCGCGGTGATCCTGCATGCTTACGTGCAAAACACCTTCGGTGGGCTGGGCAGCTTCTTCCTGGCGGCGCTGATTTTCATCGCCTGTATGGTGACTGCGGTTGGCCTGACCTGCGCTTGCGCCGAGTTCTTTGCCCAATATCTGCCGTTCTCCTACAAGACGCTGGTGTTTATTCTGGGGCTGTTCTCGATGGTGGTGTCCAACCTGGGCCTGAGCCATCTGATCCAAATCTCCATTCCGGTGCTGACCGCGATTTACCCGCCGTGCATCGTGCTGGTGGTGCTGAGCTTCACCCTGCGTTGGTGGAACAGCGCGCCGCGTATTATCGCGCCGGTGATGTTAGTCAGCCTGTTGTTTGGTATCCTTGACGCGGTGAAAGCGTCCGCCTTCCAGCAAGTGCTGCCGGATTGGACCAATCACCTGCCGCTGGCAGAACAGGGTCTGGCATGGTTGTCGCCTTCGCTGTTGATGCTGGTGCTGGTCGCGATTTATGACCGGGTTTGTACGCGTTCCGAAGTGACCGCGCACTCCTAATCCCCCGGCTAAATTTTGGGCCACGGACTTGTCCGTGGCTTTTTTACGTTTAAAAAACACGGGTTATTTTCATGCAACAACAGTCACCCACCGCTCCCACGCCCAATAAGCTAAAACGCGGTCTCAGCACCCGTCACATTCGCTTTATGGCTTTGGGTTCGGCTATCGGCACCGGCCTGTTCTACGGTTCGGCGGACGCGATTAAAATGGCCGGCCCTAGCGTTTTGCTGGCGTACCTGATCGGCGGCATCGTCGCTTTTATCATCATGCGTGCGCTGGGCGAGATGTCGGTCAACAACCCGCAGGCCAGTTCGTTCTCGCGTTATGCTCAGGACTACCTGGGCCCGATGGCCGGATATATCACCGGTTGGACCTACTGTTTTGAAATCCTGATCGTTGCGATTGCCGACGTGACCGCTTTCGGCATCTATATGGGCGTGTGGTTCCCCGAGGTGCCGCACTGGATTTGGGTACTGAGCGTGGTGCTGGTGATAGGCGCCATCAACCTGATGAGCGTGAAGGTGTTCGGCGAGCTGGAGTTTTGGTTCTCCTTCTTTAAAGTCGCCACCATTATCATCATGATTGCCGCCGGTATCGGTATCATCATCTGGGGGATTGGCAACGGTGGGCAGCCGACCGGCATCCATAACCTGTGGTCTAACGGCGGCTTCTTCAGCAACGGCTTTATCGGCATGATCCTGTCGCTACAGTTGGTGATGTTCGCCTACGGCGGTATCGAGATTATCGGTATCACTGCCGGTGAAGCCAAAGACCCGAAAACCTCCATTCCCAAGGCCATCAACTCGGTACCGTGGCGTATTCTGGTGTTCTACGTCGGTACGCTGTTTGTCATTATGTCAATCTACCCGTGGAATCAGGTGGGTACCAACGGCAGTCCGTTCGTGCTGACTTTCCAGCATATGGGCATTACCGTGGCGGCGGGCATCCTTAACTTTGTGGTGATCACCGCGTCGCTGTCGGCGATTAACAGCGATGTGTTTGGTGTTGGCCGCATGCTGCACGGCATGGCCGAGCAGGGCCATGCGCCGAAGATGTTCAGCAAGGTGTCCAAACGCGGGATCCCGTGGGTCACAGTGGTGGTGATGATGTTGGCGCTGTTGCTGGCGGTGTATCTCAACTACATCATGCCGGAAAACGTGTTCCTGGTGATTGCTTCACTGGCGACCTTCGCCACCGTGTGGGTGTGGATCATGATCCTGTTCTCGCAGATTGCCTTCCGTCGCAGTCTGAGCAAAGAGCAGGTGAAAGGCCTGGCGTTCCCACTGCGCGGCGGGGTGTTTACCTCGGTGGTAGCGATCATCTTCCTGGTGTTTATCATCGGTCTGATTGGTTACTTCCCAACGACTCGCGTATCGCTGTACGCCGGGCTGGTGTGGGTGGCGGTGCTGCTGGCGGGATATTACTTCAAGGTCAACCGCCAGAAGAAGCTGGCGACGCTGGCGCAGCAACAGGATTGAAGATGAAAACACCGGCCATGAGCCGGTGTTTTTTTAATGCTTTTCCTCAGGTTCGTCGTCACCGGAGGCGCGCGCTTCGATACGCAGGCTGCTGTCGCTCAGCCTTTCCTCTTTCCCCTCGCCGGCACAGCGTGCCAGCACTTCGCGAATATCCTGCATGTTGCTGCTCAGGGCGCTAAGCGACGGTTGCAGAGTACGGCTCATGCGGCTTTCATCCAGCGAAGCGCTGTGCAGACAGCCGATGAACAACAGCGTGGCCAGCAGGGTAAACAGCCGATGTTTTACCTGTTTCAGCAATGGCATCTCTTCTTTCCGGTGGCTGGGTGAGCGTATTAACACCGCTTTAGGTGAGCAAGAAAAGAGGCTGGAGATATCTGCTGGCAATTGGCGGAGAATAATTACCAGCAGAAACAGTTACGTCAGCCTGCGTCAGGAAATGTCTGCCGCCTGTCGCAGGGGGTTCAGCATGCTGCGCATGTCGTTACCGGTCGGCGTTTGATGCACCCGCAAATCGAATTCGTTAATCACCGCCAGGATATGGTCAAAGATATCCGACTGAATGCTCTCGTATTCAGCCCAAACCGTGGTGTTGGTGAAAGCGTAAATCTCCAGCGGTAAACCTTCTGGCAGCGGTGCCAACTGGCGCACCATCAGCGTCATATTCTGGTGAATGCCGGGGTGAGCGCGCAGATAGGCCACCAGGTAAGCGCGCAGCGTGCCAAGGTTGGTCAGGCGGCGGCCGTTGAGCGGTGAACTGAGATCTACGCCAGTCTGCTGATTATGCTGGCTCAGCTCCTGCGTTTTATCGTTCAGGTAGCGTTGCAGCAGCGGGTTACGGTTCAGGCGCTGTTGTTCTTCTCCCGACAGGAAATGCACGCTGGTGGTGTCGATATTGATACTGCGCTTGATGCGACGGCCACCGGATTCCGACATGGAGCGCCAGTTTTTGAAGGAGTCGGAGATTAGCGCGTAAGTCGGGATGGTGGTCACGGTATTGTCCCAGTTGCGCACTTTCACCGTGGTCAGGCCAATGTCGGTCACCGCGCCATCGGCGCCGTATTTCGGCATTTCCAGCCAGTCGCCGATGCTCAGCATGTCGTTAGCGGAAAGCTGGATGCCGGCCACCAGGCCGAGGATCGGGTCCTTAAAGACCAGCATCAGCACCGCAGTCATCGCCCCCAGGCCGCTGAGCAGCAGCAAGGGTGATTTTCCCATCAGCAGTGAAACGATCATGATGCCGATCAGGATCGCCGCGACCAGCTTCAGGCCCTGGAAAATACCGCGCAGCGGCAACTGATTGGAGATCGGGCTTTGGCGCAGCATTGCCAGCAGCGTATCCAGTAAGGAAAACAGCGACAGCAGGGCGAAGCCCATGATCCACACCTGAGCGGCGGTGACAATAATCGCCTGGGTCTCACTGCCGGCGTGCAGCCACAGCACCGCCTGCAGATTAATGATCACCCCTTGCAGCAACAGTGCCATGCGCTGGAACAGCTTGTACTGGGTGATCGCCTGCTGCCAGACACGCTGCGACCGTTGGCCACGGCGTTGGATTGCTGCCAACACCACGCGGTGCAACACCAGGTGGATCACTACCGAAATCAGGACGATCAGTCCCAGCACCATCAACAGGGACATGACTCCGCTAAATTCCAGCCCGAATTTTTCCAGCCACAGGGTTATCTGTTGTTGCATTGCCGCTCCTTTAAAAAATGCGCAAAAAATATCCAATACACTCAAAAGACGTTAGCCTAATGGTTACGGGTCATAATGTGCGGCTGTTTACCCTTTTTTACATAGGGTTAGCGCTGACTGCTTATCTCCACCCCCCGGCTCCTCCCCGAGTTTACCGGCCAGAGAGGAGGGGGACTGACACTCAACGTGGCATTGTTCGTGGCATTGAATAACGTCGTCGATTTCGTTTTGTACAGCTGGAGGAAAGTCATGCTTAACGCCTGGCATCAACCGGTCCCGCCTTTTGTGGTGAAGAAGGGACAACGCCTGGATATCACGCTGTGGTTACAGGGCAATGAACTGCCTGAACAGGTTTTTTTGCGCGCCGAGCCGGACAATGAAGAATGGCTGCTGATCATGAAAGGGCAGCTGGTTGGCGGGTTGCAGCGATATCAGGCCAGCCTGACCCTGAATGAGGGCGAGGCAACCCGCCGTTACTGCTTCAAGCTGGTCTGGGCCGACCGCCAGCAATGGTTCGGTCCACAGGGAGAGTCTCTGACGCCGCCGGGACAATTGACGCAATTTGCCGTCGACGTGCCCGACATCAGCCCGCAATGGGTGGCCGACCAGATTTTCTATCAAATCTTTCCCGATCGCTTTGCCAGCAGCGGCGGCGAACACGGCATTCAGAGCGGCAGCTATCGTCACCATGCCGCCGGCTGCGATGTCGTTCGCTGTGACTGGCAGCAGCCGCTGGAGGACCGACACGCCGCGTCCACCTTCTATGGCGGCGACCTGGACGGCATTAGCCAAAAATTGCCTTACCTGCAGCAGTTGGGCGTGACGGCGCTCTATCTGAACCCGATCTTTACCGCACCCAGCGTGCATAAATACGATACCGAAGACTATTATCAGGTCGATCCCTATTTGGGCGGCAACGTCGCCTTGCAACGTTTGCGAGTGAGCACTCACAAGGTGGGGATGAAACTGGTACTCGACGGGGTATTTAACCATACCGGCGATTCCCACCCGTGGTTTGATCGTCACCAGCAAGGCGACAGCGGCGCTTGCCACCACCCGGATTCTCCCTATCGTGGCTGGTTTAATTTCTACCCGGATGGCCGTGCGCTTGACTGGAAGGGCAACGCCAGCCTGCCGAAGCTCAACTTTGCCGAACCCCAGGTGGCGGAGGCGATTTATCGCGGTGAGGGCAGTGTAGTGCGCCATTGGTTACGCCCGCCCTACAGCATTGACGGCTGGCGGCTGGACGTGGTGCATATGCTGGGTGAAAACGGCGGGGCCGCCGGCAACCTGCGGCATCTGGCAGGCATTTATCACGCGGTTAAGCAGGAAAATCCGCAGGCCTATGTACTGGGCGAGCATTTTGGCGATGCGCGGCGCTGGCTGCATGCCGGCGTTGAAGATGCGGCGATGAACTACATGGGCTTTGCCCTGCCGGTGAGGGGGTTTCTCGCCGGATTGGACGTCGCGCATCACCCGGTGCGGATGTCGGCGGCGGAGTGTGCACAATGGATGGACGGCTACCGGGCAGGCTTGCCGCATGGCCGCCAGTTGATCCAGTTCAATCAACTCGACAGCCACGATACCGCGCGCTTTCTGACGCTATTGCAGGGCAACCGGGCGCGGATGCAGATGGCGGCAGTGTGGCTGATGAGTTGGATCGGTGTGCCCTGTTTATATTATGGCGATGAAATTGGTCTGGATGGCGCCAACGATCCGTTCTGTCGTAAACCCTTCCCGTGGGATGAGAGCCATTGGGATCGGCCCCTGCTGGCTTTGTTCCAGCGAATGGCGGCGCTACGCAAACAGAGCCTGGCGCTGCGTCGCGGTGGCTGTCAGGTGCTGCACGCGGTCGGAGAGACCTTGGTATTTGTGCGTCTCTATCAACAAGAACAGGTGTTGGTGGCATTGCAGCGTGCGGGCAGCGGTGCAGTGACGTTGCCGTACACGCCGTTGCTGGCCGCAGGCCAATGGCAGCGGCTGGAAGGAAAGGGCGAAATGGAAGAAACGCAGAATGCGATGACGCTGCAGCTGGGTGAAGAGTCCGTGACCCTGTGGCGGCGGCTGGGTTAAGGCAGGAAGGGCCGATATTCTGCAATGCTGTTCACTTAAGCCTGACGGGCATTTTTTATTCGGTCCCTGAAGGCTCAGTGCAGGCAGAATTGCCGTCAATATCCCGCATTTCTCTGCCACCGCAATGAACGGCAATGGGAGGGGCCGTAGGCGCGGCCCCTCCACCCGCGCCTTCGCTTAACACCCTCTGTCCGCTGCGCTGATACCCTCGCTGCACCCACGTTGTCGGGCGGGTCGGCTACGACAAACCTCCCTGTTAGTCTCGCCTCAACCGGCCTTCCCTGGCCGGTTGCCCCTGACAACGCCGCCTTGCTCGGTCGGAGCTTAAGAGCTTCATGGAGCTTTACCCGTTTATCGACCGAAAAAATATTGAACAGGCGTAAAAAACACCTTAAGTGAACGACATTACGGTATCCCGGCCCTTAATTCAGTGAGTGGGCGTTCACACGCCCAATGAGCCGATCAATATCCCACGGCAGAACCGGCTGGGCGGCGAACGTCATTGGCACCGTACAGGTAGCCTTCGCGCACCTTGCCGGACACTGCCGAATCGTTGCCGGAGTTGGCCGGGCTGACTCCGGCGGCACCCGGCAGGCCCACCAGAATCAGCTCCGCCGCGCCCCACGGCGTTTGCTCAACCATCTTGTAACCCATACCGGCAAGGATTTTAAGCGTATCGGCAGAAACACCGCGCTGCTCGTAGTAAACCTCATCCGGCAACCACTGATGGTGGATACGTGGCGCATCTACCGCCTCTTGCGGCGCCATGCCGTGGTCAATCACGTTGAGCGCGGTCTGCAGGGTGATGGTGATGATGCGGGAGCCGCCCGGCGAGCCGAGTACCATAAAGATTTTATTGTCTTTGGTCACCAGCGTCGGGCTCATCGACGATAGTGGGCGCTTACCGGGGGCAATGCTGTTGGCGGTACCCTGCACCAGGCCATAGAGGTTTTTCTCGCCGACCTTGACGGTGAAGTCATCCATTTCATCGTTGAGGAAGAAGCCGGTGCCCGGTGCGATCACCACCGCGCCAAAGCGGCCGTTAACGGTATAGGTGGTAGAGACGGCGTTGCCATCATGATCGACAATCGAGTAATGAGTGGTTTCCGGCTTCTCGTGGGGTTCCATGCCGGGCTGTACGTTTTCCGACGGTGTAGCTTTGTCAGCGACGATTTTCTTGCGGATTTCTTCGGCATAGCTCTTGCTGACCAGCCTGTCGATCGGATTCTTGATGAACTCCGGGTCGCCAAGGTAGGTGTTGCGGTCCATATAGGCGTGGCGCATCGCTTCGGTCATGGTATGGATTGCCGCTGCCGAATTGAAGCCCATGCTTTTCAGGTCATAACCCTCAACCACGTTGAGGATTTCGCACAGCGTCACGCCGCCTGAGCTGGGTGGGGGCGCCGATACAAATTTATAGCCGCGATAGCTACAGGTGATCGGCGGGGTTTCGGTCACTTTGTAGTTGGCGAAATCGGCCGCGGTCAGGATACCGCCGCCTTGTTTGGCTGCCGCCTCTACCGCTTGGGGGATTTTGCCTTTGTAGAAGGCGTCTGGCCCCTCTTTGGCGATAGCGGTCAGGGTGTTGGCCAAATCGCTTTGCACCAGGCGATCGCCCGGCTGCAGTGGTGTGCCGTCAGCGCGCAGGAAGATTTTGGCGGATTCCGGATCTTGCTTAAAGCGCGCGACGGTCGTATCGAGAATATCGGTATCGGCACGGGTCAAGATAAAGCCCTCGCGCGCCAGTTTGATGGCCGGCGCCATGACCTGTTCGCGGCTCAGCTTGCCGTATTTAACGCGCGCAGTTTCCATTCCCAGTACCGTACCCGGCACGCCCGCCGCCAGATAGCCATACAGGCTGGCACCTTTCTTCACGTTGCCCTCGGCATCCAGATACATGTTGGCATTGGCCGCCGCCGGCGCGGTTTCACGGAAATTGATAAAGGTATCGGTGCCGTCAGCCAGGTGCACCGTCATAAAGCCCCCGCCGCCGATGTTGCCGCAGCACGGGTTGACCACCGCCTGCGCGTAACCCACAGCCACGGCTGCGTCTATGGCATTACCGCCCAGCTTCAGGATATCGACGCCGACCTGAGAGGCCAGATGTTGCGATGTTACCACCATGCCGTTTTTGGCTTCGACCGCCGGATTGGATGCGGCATACAGGCTGCTGCTGACCAGCAGCGCCGCCATGGTCAGCGGCTTGCTCCATTTCTGTAAAAACATAGTTATTCCTACCCTGTCAGTTTTTTTATTGTGTTTGGCTTGCCACCGGTGTCGTGCAAAGAGTGGGCCAGCGTTATTGATACTAGCTGCTGATAGGGATACGCGCGGAAAACCGCCGGGGAAATGTGAGCGGAAACAAGGAAATGAAGCACGATAACTGGGCAATACGCCCTAATTTGGCGCAAAAAAAAACCGGCCACGAGGGCCGGTTGATACGCTAACGGGCTGAAATTACAGCTTGGAAGCGTTTTCGGACAGGTATTTAGCTACGCCGTCTGGAGAAGCGCCCATACCTGCTTTGCCTTTTTCCCATTGAGCCGGGCACACTTCGCCGTGCTGCTCGTGGAATTGCAATGCGTCAACGGTACGGATCATTTCGTCGATGTTACGGCCGATTGGCAGGTCGTTAACAACCTGAGCGCGAACCACGCCGTCTTTGTCGATCAGGAAAGAACCACGCAGGGCAACGCCTGCTTCTGGGTGCTCGATGCCGTAAGCTTTCTGAATTTCACGCTTAATGTCAGCAACCATTGCGTATTTCACTTCCCCGATGCCGCCATTTTCGACTGGGGTTTTACGCCATGCGTTGTGGACAAATTCTGAGTCGAATGAAACGCCAACCACTTCAACGCCACGCTTCTGGAACTCTTCATAGCGGTGATCGAAAGCGATCAGCTCAGAAGGACATACGAAGGTGAAGTCCATCGGCCAGAAGAACAGGACGGCTGGTTTGCCGTTCAGGTGCTTCTTGAAGTTGAAGTTTTCAACGATTTCGCCATTGCCGAGTACGGCAGCTGCGGTGAAGTCAGGGGCTTGACGAGTTACCAGGACCATAATTACTCCTGTAATAGGTGTTAAGGGGTTGATGTAAAAACAAGGGCCAGTATAGGGGCCACGACTGGGTGAATAAAGGGTAAAAGACCAATCAATGAGATAGTTTTTACCTATCAAAGTCGTTGATTAAATTTAGCGAGCTTTAAAAATAACCTTTTCCCGTAAAAGGGCAAGGCTTAAAAAGCAATTTCTTGTAAAGCGTCGCATTTTCAATGAGTTTGGTTTGACCTTACAGCTTTTTCTCTTTTGCCTGCTGCATCATCTGTGGGTAAAACTGCCAGAACTGTGTTTCAAGCTGATGATAATTGCGCTCTACGTCGGCGAAAGAGCCCGCCAGCGCCGCCAGGCGTGGACGACGGCTGGCCATGCCCGCCAGCACGTTGCCGATAAACGGCAGTTCGGCGTAGCGCTCCAGCCAGCGTTCCGGCCAGAGATAACCGTTCAAATTCTGAAAGCGCGCCGGCGTCAGTGGCAAATGCGGCACGATCTGGCTGCGGGCTTGCTGGGTAAAGCCGTGCAGGCTGAGGGACGGTTCCAGTTGCTGCCAGTGGCGAGCCAGAAAGTGATCCCATACCACGTCGAGCGTGATTGGCGCTACGCGCCGGTGTTCTGCAGAGAAATAGTCGCGGCAGGCTTTGACCTGCGGCAGGCTGTCGGTCAATACGTCGACGCGGCGGTGCATCATAATGCCGGCCACCACCTCGGGATCGTACTCGCCTGCGGGGTTGCCGCGCACGAAGTCGGCCAACAGATTGCCCAGTAACGAGCTTTCCGCAAGCTGGGCTAAATGGAGATGAGCGAGAAAATTCATCCGGCAACTATACCTGAAGTCATGCAAATCCTCCTTATTTCTTGCCGCTGACCGCCCACAGCTTTAGACTAGGCCGCCTGTTTTTTATGACCAACATACCCGTCGCCTTTCAAGCCGCAGTGTTGTTGGCTGCACTTGCCCACTCCGGTCACTTACTCAAGTAAGCTCCCGGAGATGGGCAAGCTGTCCGCCTAACTGCAACTTGAAATTCATAGGGTATATACAATTGAAGAAGTGAATACCCATGCGCGTCGCCGATTTTTCATTTGAACTTCCCGAGTCCCTGATTGCCCGCTATCCCCAATCTGAGCGTAGCGGTTGCCGCTTGCTGCAGTTGGACGGGCCGAGCGGGGCGCTGACGCACGGCGTATTCACCGATCTGCTGGATAATCTGGAAGCCGGCGATCTGTTGGTGTTCAACAATACCCGGGTGATCCCGGCCCGCATGTTTGGCCGCAAGGTCAGCGGCGGCAAGATTGAAGTTCTGGTCGAGCGCGTGCTGGATGACCATCGTGTGCTGGCGCATGTTCGCGCGTCGAAGGCCCCTAAGCCGGGCGCCGACCTGCTGCTGGGCGACGATGAAAGCATCGCCGCCACCATGGTGGCGCGTCACGATACGCTGTTCGAACTGCGTTTCAACGATGAGCGCGATGTGTTCACTATTCTCAATGCCGTCGGCCACATGCCGCTGCCACCTTATATCGATCGCCCGGACGAAGACGCTGACCGCGAGCTTTATCAGACGGTCTACAGCGAGAAGCCGGGTGCCGTCGCTGCGCCGACCGCCGGGCTGCATTTCGACGAGCCGCTGCTGGCCGCGCTGCGTGAGAAGGGCATCGAGATGGCCTTTGTCACGCTGCATGTGGGCGCCGGCACCTTCCAACCGGTGCGGGTGGAAACCATCGAAGAACACGTCATGCACGCCGAATATGCGGAAGTGCCGCAGGACGTGGTTGACGCGGTATTGGCCTGTAAAGCTCGCGGCAAGCGCGTGGTGGCGGTAGGCACGACCTCGGTGCGTTCCCTGGAAAGCGCCGCCAACGCCAGCAAGGATGCGTTAATTGCCCCGTTCTTCGGCGACACCAGCATCTTTATCTTCCCCGGCTACCATTATCAGGTGGTTGACGCGCTGGTGACCAATTTCCACCTGCCGGAGTCCACGCTGATTATGCTGGTTTCCGCCTTTGCCGGTTATAAAAACACCATGAATGCTTATCAGCAGGCGGTGGCCGAGCAGTACCGATTCTTCAGCTATGGCGATGCGATGTTCATCAGCCGTAACCCGCAGGCGGAGCAAGAGTCCGTCGGCGCCTGATTTTCTGGGCTGCGCATCTGGCGCGGCCCTGTTTTAACGACATCAGACTGTTTCTCTGATGCTGGAGGCTTTGTGAAGTACGAATTAGACACTACCGATGGCCGCGCTCGCCGTGGCCGCCTGATCTTTGACCGCGGCGTGGTGGAAACCCCGGCCTTTATGCCTGTCGGCACCTACGGCACGGTAAAAGGCATGACGCCGGAAGAAGTGAAAGAGACCGGCGCGCAGATCCTGCTGGGCAACACCTTCCACCTGTGGCTGCGCCCAGGCCAGGAAATCATGAAGCTGCATGGCGATCTGCATGATTTCATGCAGTGGCATGGCCCGATCCTCACCGATTCCGGCGGCTTCCAGGTGTTCAGCCTGGGCGCAATGCGCAAGATTAAAGAGGAAGGCGTTCATTTCCGTAACCCGATCAACGGCGACAAGGTGTTCCTCAGCCCGGAAAAATCGATGGAAATCCAGTATGACCTGGGTTCCGACATCGTGATGATTTTCGACGAATGTACGCCGTACCCGGCAGATTGGGACTACGCCAAGCGTTCGATGGAAATGTCACTGCGCTGGGCGCAGCGCAGCCGCCAGCGTTTTGACGAACTGAATAATAAAAATGCGTTATTCGGCATTATTCAGGGCGGTGTTTACGAAGATTTACGTGATGTTTCAGTAAAAGGGCTGGTGGATATCGGTTTTGATGGTTACGCTGTGGGCGGCCTGGCGGTCGGTGAGCCAAAAGAGGATATGCACCGCATTCTTGAACATGTTTGCCCGCAAATTCCGGAAGATAAGCCGCGTTACCTGATGGGCGTCGGCAAGCCGGAAGACCTGGTTGAAGGCGTGCGTCGCGGTATCGATATGTTCGACTGCGTGATGCCAACGCGTAATGCCCGTAACGGCCATCTGTTCGTGACTGACGGTGTGGTAAAAATCCGTAATGCCAAGCACAAGGATGATACTTCTCCGCTGGATAAAGACTGTGATTGCTATACGTGTCGCAATTACAGCCGCGCCTACTTGCATCATCTTGATCGTTGCAACGAAATACTGGGTGCCCGATTGAACACCATTCATAACCTGCGTCACTACCAACGCCTGATGGCGGGTTTACGCGAGGCCATTGAACAGGGTAAATTAGAGCTGTTTGTTGCGGATTTCTACGGTCGGATCGGTAAACCGATTCCACCTTTAAACGCTTGAATTAATAATTGATAACTTAATGAGGGAATTTCAATGAGCTTTTTCATTTCTGACGCCGTCGCATCCGCAGGGGCTCCGGCTCAGGGAAGCCCGTACTCTCTGATCATTATGCTGGTGGTGTTCGGTCTGATTTTCTATTTCATGATCCTGCGCCCACAGCAGAAACGCGCTAAAGAGCACAAGAAGCTGATGGACTCGATCGGCAAGGGTGATGAAGTGCTGACCACCGGTGGCCTGATTGGCCGCGTGACCAAAGTGGCTGACACCGGCATTATCGCCATTGCGCTGAACGACACCACGGAAGTGATGATCAAGCGTGACTTCGTGGCGGCCGTTCTGCCGAAAGGTACCATGAAGGCCCTGTAATTTTGTTTTCCCGAAGGGAATTGCCGTGCTAAACCGTTATCCTTTGTGGAAGTATCTGATGCTGATCGTGGTGATCTTCATCGGTCTGCTTTACGCGCTTCCCAACATCTATGGTGAGGATCCGGCTGTACAAATCACTGGCGCGCGCGGTGTCGCCGCCAGTGAAACTACACTGGACCAAGTCCGTACCGTATTAGAAAAAGACAAGATTACGAGCAAGTCGATTGCGCTGGAAAATGGCGCCATCCTGGCTCGCTTTAGCAATCCTGATATTCAGCTGCGCGCCCGTGAAGCCCTGATGGCGGAACTGGGTGACAAGTTCGTGGTTGCGCTGAACCTGGCGCCGGCCACACCAGCCTGGTTGGCCATGCTGGGCGCCGAACCGATGAAACTCGGTCTGGACCTGCGCGGTGGCGTGCACTTCCTGATGGAAGTCGACATGGACACTGCCCTGAGCAAGCTGCAGGAACAGACCATGGATACCCTGCGCAGCGAGCTGCGTGAAAAGGGCATTCCTTATGCGTCTATCCGCAAGCTGGACAACAACGGCGTGGAAGTGCGTTTCCGTGACGATGCTGCCCGCGATCAGGCCATCAGCTACCTCAGTCCGCGTCAGCGCGATATGGTGTTCTCTGCCAACGGCAGCAACACCCTGAAAGCCAACCTGACGGATGCCCGCCTGAGCGAAGCGCGCGAATACGCGGTACAGCAGAACATCACTATCCTGCGTAACCGCGTTAACCAGCTCGGCGTTGCCGAACCGCTGGTGCAGCGTCAGGGCTCCGACCGCATCGTGGTCGAACTGCCGGGCATTCAGGATACCGCTCGCGCCAAAGAGATCCTCGGCGCTACCGCTACGCTGGAATTCCGCCTGGTTAACACCAATGCGGACGTCACGGCTGCGGCAAATGGCCGTGTCCCAGGCGACTCAGAAGTGAAAGACACCCGTGAAGGCCAGCCTGTCGTGCTGTACAAGCGTGTGATCCTGACCGGTGACCATATCACCGACTCCACTTCCAGCACCGACGAATATAACCAACCGCAGGTGAACATCTCGCTGGACAGTGCCGGCGGCACTGCGATGTCCAACTTCACCAAGGACAATATCGGCAAGCCGATGGCGACCCTGTTTGTGGAGTACAAGGACAGCGGCAAGAAAGACGCCAATGGCCGTGCGATTCTGGTGAAACAGGAAGAAGTGATCAACGTGGCGAACATTCAGTCACGTCTGGGCAACAGCTTCCGTATTACCGGTATCGGCAACCCGAACGAAGCACGTCAGCTTTCGCTGCTGCTGCGTGCCGGTGCGCTGATTGCGCCAATCCAGATTGTGGAAGAGCGTACAATCGGCCCGACCCTGGGACAACAGAACATCACCCAAGGTCTGGAAGCCTGCTTGTGGGGCTTGGTGGCATCCATCGTGTTTATGGTGGTTTGGTACCGTAAGTTCGGCATGATCGCCACCACGGCGCTGGTCGCCAACCTGGTGCTGATTGTCGGCGTGATGTCCCTGCTGCCGGGGGCGACGCTGACCATGCCGGGGATTGCCGGTATCGTGCTGACGCTGGCGGTGGCGGTCGACGCCAACGTACTGATTAACGAACGTATCAAGGAAGAGCTGAAGAACGGACGTTCCGTTCAGCAGGCGATCCATGAGGGCTATAAAGGCGCGTTCTCCAGTATCGTTGACGCCAACATCACCACCCTGATCACCGCGATCATTCTGTACGCAGTAGGTACCGGTTCGATCAAGGGCTTTGCGATTACCACCGCGATCGGTGTGGCGACGTCCATGTTCACCGCGATTGTCGGTACCCGTGCCATCGTCAACCTGCTTTACGGCGGCAAACGCATTAACAAGCTGTCTATCTGAGGAGTGCGTTGTGGCACAGGATTATACTGTTGAACAACTCAACTACGGCCGTAGAGTCTATGACTTTATGCGCTGGGATTACGTGGCCTTCGGCATCTCGCTGGTGCTGCTGATCGCGTCAATCGCCGTTATGTCGGTACGCGGTTTTAACTGGGGTCTGGATTTCACCGGCGGTACGGTGATTGAAATCAGCCTGGAAAAACCGGCCAACCTCGATTTGATGCGCGATACGCTGGAAAAAGCCGGGTTCCAGGACCCGGTTATTCAGAACTTTGGCAGCAGCCGTGACGTGATGGTGCGTATGCCACCGGCGACCGGTACCGCTGGCCAGGAACTGGGTAACAAAGTGATCGGCGTGATCAACGATTCGGTCGACAAAAACGCTAGCGTAAAACGCATAGAGTTCGTCGGCCCGAGCGTGGGCACCGAACTGGCGCAAAACGGCGGCATGGCGCTGCTGGTGGCGTTGATCAGTATCCTGATCTACGTCGGTTTCCGCTTCGAATGGCGTTTGGCGCTGGGGGCGGTTATCGCGCTGGCGCACGACGTGGTCATCACCTTGGGCGTGCTGTCGCTGTTCCATATCGAGATTGACCTGACCATCGTCGCTTCATTGATGTCGGTTATCGGTTACTCGTTGAACGACAGCATCGTGGTTTCCGACCGTATTCGTGAGAACTTCCGCAAGATCCGCCGCGGGACGCCTTACGAAATCATGAACGTGTCGCTGACCCAGACGCTGAGCCGTACTTTGATGACCTCCGGTACCACCCTGATGGTGGTGCTGATGCTGTACATCTTCGGCGGCGCGATGTTGCACGGCTTCTCTCTGGCTATGTTGATCGGTGTGTCTATCGGTACCGTATCCTCCATCTACGTGGCGTCCGCGCTGGCGTTGAAGCTGGGTATGAAACGTGAACACATGCTGCAGCAGAAAGTGGAGAAAGAGGGCGCAGATCAGCCTTCTCTCTTGCCGTAATCTGTCGGTGAGTTGAAATACGATGCCGGTCCGGTTTATCCCGACCGGCATTTTTTTGCCTGAAAATCGCTAATCCAGACTGGTTAGCGTTAGTCGGTTAAGCGCGTTCACCAGTTCTGCCAGGCTACTCGCCTGCATTTTTTCCATCACTCTGGCCCGATGCACTTCGACGGTGCGTACCGCGATAAAGTGATGTTCGGCGATCTGTTTGTTGGTCATTCCTGCGGCTACCGCACGGGCAATATCGCGTTCGCGCGGTGTCAGCGCGCCGAAAAGCTGTTGCCGTTGGCGTTGCTCAACCTGACGTTGCGAATGGATAATGCCGCGCTCCAGTGCTTCAATCAGCGGCGCGGCGGCGATCGGTTTTTGTAGAAAATCGACGGCTCCCAGCTTCATTTCCTCCACGGCCATGGCAATATCGCCGTGACCGGTGACGATCACCACCGCCAGCGTACTGTTTTGCCGCCGCAGCTGTTGATGAACCTGTTGCCCGTCAATCCCCGGCATCCGGATATCCAGCATGACGACGCCGCATTGATAGGGATCGATGCTGTCGATGAATTTTTGACTGTCGTGCCAGGTTTGTACCCGATAATTCAGCCCTTCGAGTAAAAAGCGGCAGGCGTCGGTAACGGCAAAATCATCATCAACCAGATGTATCAGCGCCATGGCTGGGATCCTTTTGAATGACAGGGAAGTGCAGAATCACGCGCAGCCCCTGTCGTTGTGGGGAAGCTAAGTAATTTTCCAGCGTCAGCTCTGCGCCTTGGCCCTTCAACAGCCGCTGGCAGATCACCAACCCTAACCCGAGACCTTCCTGTTTGGTACTGCGGAAGGGCACGAACGGCAGTGCCAGTTGTTCGGCGTTGAGCCCGCCGCCATCGTCTTCAATAAGCAACCGGTGCTGATGTGCGTCGGCTTCGTGGCGCAGCGTGATTTGTCGGGCACCCGCTTGCAGGCTGTTGCTCAACAGATTGGTGAGCACTTGCTCTAATAACGTCGCCTGGCTGTACAGCTGACTCTGCGACGGGATGTTAATGGTTAATCGGCACTGCGGATATTGTTGTTCGATCTGCATCAATTGGATGACGTGTGCCGCCAGCGGGCGCAGTAACAGCCATTGTGCATTTTCGTCATGGGGTGTTTTGCTGGCCCAGCGTCGCAAATTAACGATACTCTCCGCACCACGCTGCGCCTGCTGGCCAATCTGTTCGAGGATTGGCAGCAGTTCATGTTGGTTGTCGCTGCGCTCCAGACGGATACGACACCCTTCCGCATAGTGGCGGATCGCCGCCAGCGGTTGGTTAAGCTCATGGGCAAAACCGGAGGCCATTTCGCCCAGGGCGCTGAGGCGCTGCGCCCGGGCCAGAGCAGTTTCTCTGGCACGTAGCGTCTGATGCATTTGTTCGAGTTGGCGCCCGCGGCGGCGTACCAGATAACCTACCCACAGATGATTGGCGCCGAGCAATACCATCACCCCGAAAATTCCACTGAGCAGCAGCCAATGCTGCTGTGCCCAAAGGTACAGTTCCTGCCAGAGAGAACGCTGCGTCGGGTGGATATTCAGATCCTGCAGCAGCTGATTAACCTGACGTGATGACGCTGGGGCTCCCCAAACCGGCAAGCCGGGGGTGTTCATCTGCAGCAACTGGCGAGTTAATTCGTCTGCCAACCGGTCCGGCACGTGGTTTAAGGCGGCAAAGGACCAGTTAGGGTACAGTTCGGTGCTGGTCAGGCAGCGCTGGCCGCTTTGCTTCGCCAGCAGTGCGCGATAATCACTGGCACGCAGTAATCCTTCCGCCTGCATTTTTTCCAACAGGCAAACCGGCACAATCACCGCATCCAATGCCCGATCGCGCAATTGATACAGTAGAGCATCCGCCGGGTAACCGCTGAAGTGCAGCCGCAGATCTTTCTCCGGGTTCAGGCCCGCGGAAAGCAGTTCTTTGTAACCCAGCAGGTAGCCGCCAAAAGCATCGGTAGCGACGGCACCAACGTTCTTTCCGGTCAGTTGGCGGGGCGTGGTTATTAGGCTGTCGCTGCGCACCAGTATGACGCTGCCGACGACGTTGCTTGAGCCCTGCAGAGGGGGTTGGGCTGAACGCAGTGAAACCAGCCAGCGCAGTGGATAGCGGTTATCCAGTTGAACGTATTGAGCCGGGTTGGTGAGCAGAAAATCGACGCGCTCGCTGCGGACGGCCTCTTTCATACCGCTGAGGCTCACTGGCGACAGTTGGAAATGGTCAGCGGGAAACTGGCGGTTAAGGTGATCGACCAACGGCTGCCATTGGACCAGCGCATGGGCATCGCCACGCAGCGCCAGCACCGCTATCGTCCATTGTTCCGCCCAGGCTGAGCTCAACCAACTGCCCAGCAACAGAAGTAGCGCTGCTCTTTTCACATCATCTCCGCTTTTATGATCCCCATCACCGGTCTGAATTGTCCTGGATCAAGCCGTCGACGGTAATGTGGTAAACCACAATATTGGCGACCGGTTGCCCTTTTTACACTCCCTTGTATCAGTTCCCCGGCAGGTACTTATTGGGAGAAATCAATGGACAGTGGGAAACGTCAGTTTTTACAACGGCTAGGTGCGCTCACCGCCGGCGCTGCGCTGGTGCCGCTGGCGCAGTCAGGTTGGCAGTTACAGCCGGCCCGTCGCGAAGGCAACGGCGAAAAACGCATGGCGATGCTGATTGATTTGCGTCGCTGCATTGGCTGTCAGGCATGCACGGTCAGTTGCGCGGTGGAAAACCAACTGCCTCAGGGGCAATTTCGCACCAGTGTACTGCAATATCAGGTCACCCTGGAGGGCCAGGCATCGACCACCAACGTGCTGTTGCCACGGCTGTGCAATCACTGCGATAACCCGCCCTGCGTGCCGGTTTGCCCGGTACAGGCCACTTTCCAGCGGCAGGACGGCATTGTGGTAGTCGATAACACCCGTTGCGTTGGCTGTGCCTATTGCGTACAGGCCTGCCCTTATGAGGCGCGCTTTATCAACCATGAAACTCAAACCGCGGACAAATGCACGTTCTGCGTGCATCGGCTGGATGCCGGACTGCTACCGGCCTGTGTCGAATCCTGTGTCGGAGGCGCACGGATGATTGGCGATCTTAACGATCGTCAGGGAGTGTTGAGGCGCACTTTGGAACAGCACCAGCCTCAGCTCAAGGTACTCAAGCCCGAGCAGGGCACGCATCCGCAGGTTTTCTATCTGGGGCTGGATGAGGCTTTCGTCAGCCATGTCCGGGGGCAACCGGCGTTGTGGCAGGAGGTGCACGCATGATCCGCGAAATCATGGCCCGTCCGCAGGAGATCGCCTGGCTGCCCTGGGCGGTGCAGTATTTCTTCTTCATCGGTTTGGCCTGCGGCAGCGTCGTTATTGCCGTCTGGCTGCGCTGGCGTGAACCCAACAAAACGGTCCGGCTGGAACTGGCCGCCGTCTCGTTGGCAGTCGTGAGCGGCACAGTCGCGCCATTGGCTCTGAGTGCCGATCTGCACCAACCTGCCCGTATCTGGCATTTTTACGCGCACTTTACGCCCTGGTCGTGGATGTCGCTCGGCTCGCTGTTCTTGCCGCTGTTTACCCTGTTAGTGATGGGCTATTTCGCGCTGCTGATGCGTAGCCGGTTGAGAGCGGAAACCTTGCCATTCTGGGCGCGTTGGTTGCAGATATTCCCGGCCTGGCGCGAGGAAAAATGGCTACGTTGGGTGGCGCTGGCCACCTTGCTTTCGGCAGCCAGCATCTTGCTCTATACCGGGCGCGAGGTATCCGTCCTCAGGGCGCAGCCGCTGTGGTACAGCCTGTGGTTGCCCTGGTTGCTGTTGCTTACCGCTGTGCAGGCCGTTCCGCCGCTGTTGGCCTGCTGGTTGCGGTACGAACCGCAGTGGCAGCCACGTCTGGCTGGCTATCAGGCAGTGAGTTTGCTGTTGCTGTGCTTCTCTTGCCTTGGCTGGTGGCTGGATGGCAGCACGTCCTCTGCCGCGTTGCATCGCTTGGCAAGTCAAGGCGTGGTTTGGCGTTTGGCCGGCATCGCCGTTGTCGTCTCGATCTTGTTGTTGTTGGCGCTGGCCTGGCGAGTTCGCAGCCAAGCGCTGGGGGCAAAAGGGTTGCTGGGCCAGTGCATGGTCGCGCTGTTGCTTTGCTGGGGTGTGCGTTGGCTGCTGCTGATGCAAACCCAGACGCTGCCTAAGTTCAACGTATTAACCAATCCCTATGTGCTACCGCTCGGCAGCGAAGGGCTGTTGGCGATTCTGGGCACTTTGGGGTTGTGGATAGCGTTAATCATTGGGATCCGTGAATTACAGCATCAGTTGATGGAGAAAAAACATTATGGCTAAGTCAACGCGGCGTCAGTGGTTAAAAGGCGGCCTTGCCCTCGGCGGGTTGACGCTGTTCGGCGCCAGCTACAGCGAGATGGTGCAGAAGGTGTTTACCGGGCTGCGCGACGGCAGCAGCGGTAAATTGACGCTGGACAGGATCAGCGCCAACGCCTTGCCGACCGAAGGGCGTCGGCACCCCGATGGCTGGCAGGCCAACCCGCAGCAGGCAGTATCGATGACCCAATGTTTTGGCTGTTGGACGCTATGCGGGGTGCGGGCCAGGGTGGATCGCCAGAACCACCAGATCTTGCGGATCGCCGGTAATCCTTACCATCCGCTATCTCACGATCGTCACTTTCCCTACGCTTTGCCGGTGGCGGACGCGCTCAACCGTCTGGGGGGCGATGAGGGCCTTGAACAACGCTCGACGGCCTGCGCTAGGGGCGCGACCTTGCTGGAGGGATTAACCAGCCCTTACCGCGTGCTGGAGCCGATGAAGCGGGTAGGGCCGCGCGGCAGCGGGCAGTGGCAACGCATCAGCTTTGAACAGCTGATTCAGGAAGTGGTGGAGGGCGGCGATCTGTTTGGCGAAGGGCCGATCGAGGGGCTGCGGGCTATCCGCGATCTCGACACGCCGCTCGATCCGGCTCAGCCTTCGTTGGGCCCCAAGGCCAATCAACTGTTGGTCACCAATGCCGGCGATGAAGGCCGGGACGCGTTCATCAAACGTTTCGCGCAAAACGCCTTCGGGACACGTAACTTCGGTCATCATGGTGCCTATTGTGGATTGGCCTATCGTGCCGGTTCCGGGGCTTTAATGGGCGATTTGGAAACCAATGCCCACGTCAAACCGGACTGGGATAATTTGCGCTTTGGCCTGTTTCTCGGCACTTCACCGGCGCAGTCCGGCAACCCGTTCAAGCGCCAGGGGCGCCAACTGGCCAATGCCCGCATGCGCGACGAGTTTCGTTACGTGGTCGTGGCTCCGGCATTGCCGTTGACCACGACCCTGGCCAACGATCACAACCGTTGGGTGCCGGTGTTGCCCGGTACAGACTCTGCGTTGGTCATGGGGATGATCCGCTGGATTATCGAACAGGAACGTTATAACGCAGACTACCTGGCGTTGCCAGGCGAGGTGGCAATGCAGGCCGCCGGTGAAAAAAGCTGGACCAATGCCACGCACCTGGTAGTCACCGATGAAGATCACCCCTTGTGCGGACAGTTTTTGCGTCAGGAACATCTGGACGGCAGCACGCCAGGAGAGTCAGAGAGTTCGCCTTTGGTATGGGATGAGCAGCGCGGTCAGCCGGTAGCGGCCAACCTGGCGCTGCAGGGGCCGTTGCGGGTGGATCAGCCATTACAGTTGGCCGACGGTTCGCAGGTTCGGGTGCGTTCGAGCTTCCTGTGTCTGCAACAGGCGGCTGAGCGCTTTACGCTGGCTGAATACAGCGCGCGCTGCGGCGTCAGTGCCGAGACCATTGCCGCACTGGCCAAAGAGTTTACCTCTTACCAACGGCAAGCGGCGGTGATTGCCCACGGCGGCATGATGAGCGGCAACGGCTTTTATAACAGTTGGGCGGTGATGATGCTCAATGCGCTGATCGGCAACCTGAACCTTAAGGGCGGTGTTTCGGTAGGCGGCGGCAAATTCAAAGAGTTTGCCGACGGGCCACGCTATAACCTCAAGACGTTTCCCGGCATGGTGAAACCGAAAGGATTGGTGCTATCACGCAGCAAGCAGGCGTATGAACAATCCGACGAATATCGCCGCAAGCTTGAGCAAGGGGAAAAACCTTACCCGGCGCGCGGGCCTTGGTACCCGTTCGTGGCGGGTCAGTTCACCGAACAGTTGGCACCGGCGCTGATGGGATATCCCTACCCGCTAAAAGCCTGGATCAGCCATATGGGCAACCCGCTGTATGGCGTGGCCGGTTTGCGTGAGGTGGTTGAGCGGCGGCTGAAGGACCCGCGGCAGCTACCGCTGTTTATTGCGATCGATGCTTTTATTAACGAAACCAGTGCGCTGGCGGACTATATCGTCCCGGATACGCATAACTTCGAGAGTTGGGGCTTTACCGCCCCCTGGTCCGGTGTGATGGTGCGGGCGAGCACTGCACGTTGGCCGGTGGTGCCGTCACGTACGGCGAAAACGGCCGATGGGCAGCCGGTGGCGCTGGAGAGCTTTGTCATTGCGCTGTCTAAAGCTCTGGGGTTACCGGGCTTTGGCGACGGCGCATTGCAGGATCTACAGGGCAACCGCTTCGGGCTGCACAATGCCGAAGATTATTATCTGCGGGCGGCGGCCAACGTGGCCTTTGCCGGTGAACCGCTGCCCGAGGCGACGGAAAGTGAGCTGCGATTGACCGGGGTCGATCGCCTGCAACCGGCGCTGGATAGCGTGTTGAAAGCGGATGAGCGACAGCGTGTGGGCTATCTGCTGGCGCGCGGTGGGCGTTTTGCGCCTTATGAGCAGGCCTGGCGTGGCGATGAAACCGGCCCGCAGTGGAAAAAGGGATTGAATATCTGGAATGAAGAGGTGGCCCGCCACCGCCATGCGATGACGGGAGAACGCTATAGCGGCTGTCCGACCTATTACCCGCCGCGTTTTGCCGACGGCTCTGATGTCGGGGAGCACTATCCGCCAGAGGCATGGCCGTTCCGTTTGATGTCGTTCAAATCGCATCTGATGAGCAGCTCTACGGCACCGATCGACCGCTTGCGTGCGGTGAAACCGGTCAATCTGGTGGCTCTGAATCCGGCCGATGCGCGACGCTATGCGCTGCGGCATGGCGATCGGGTCAGGTTGCAGACCCCGGGGGGCAGCGTCGAAGCCCAGATCAGCCTGCTGGATGGTGTGATGCCTGGCGTAATTGCTATTGAGCATGGTTATGGCCATCGTGAGATGGGCGCGCGGACGCACACACTGGATGGTCAACCGTTGGCCGCGGATGCACGCATTGCCGCCGGCATTAATCTCAACGACCTCGGTTTGCCCGATCCGACCCGCGAAATCAGCAATAGCTGGCTGGATTGGGTCAGCGGCGCGGCGGTGCGCCAGGGGTTGCCGGCAAGGCTGCAGCGGTTGAGCTAAGCGGTAGGCCCACGCTCGGTCAAGGCCGGGCGTGGGCATTCAAAAGCTTAGTGCTGAGGGACGGCGGCCGCAGTGGGTTCTACGCTGTGCAGTCGCACATAGCCCAATTGCTCTGGCGTCAGGCCGCTGAAACGCAGCTCAAAGCTGTATTCTGTTTTTGGCAGCAGCGAGTCCGCGGTGGCGATAGGTTGTGAAAGCGCCTCGGCCGTCAGCGGTTTACCGGTGGCCGCATCTAGCTGGCCCCATTCCACTACCGCCTTGAACGCAGGCAAGGAGGCTTGTGACAAGGTGCGAACGTGCAACAAGGCCTGGGCGCCGTTAGCCTCGGTTTTTACGTGGCTAAGTGACACGCTCAGTTCGCCGAGATTGCTGTGCAGACGGGCGGCATTATTGGCAGCAGGCACCAGATAGACGCCGCTGGTGGAGTTCTGATTCAGCTGGTTTTGCTGTTCCAGCGCCGTGGCCTGATTGGTCAGGATGGTGAGTTTCTGATTCAGTTCAACCACCTGGTTACGCAGCTTCGGCACTTCGCGAGTTTGTGCGCATCCGGCCAGCAGAACCAGTGCGCTGAGCAGGCAAATTTTGGGGTAATGGGTTGTCATGGCGGGTATTTCCTATTCAACATCTCCTGATATCAGCTTAGCCCGGCTGGTGGGGAAAGTCATGTTCGTCGCCTTTTGGGGCGCTATTTCGAAGAGGGGCTCGCAACAAATAACCGGCGGCCTTTGTTGTGACCGCACTTCGGGGTAAACTGTTCTTAACTATGAAAACGTTTATCAGGACGTGTTATGCATTGCCCTTTCTGCGCCGCCGTTGATACCAAAGTCATTGATTCTCGCCTGGTGGGTGATGGTTCGCAGGTGCGCCGTCGCCGCCAATGTCTGGTTTGTAATGAACGTTTCACCACCTTTGAAGTGGCTGAACTGGTGATGCCGCGGGTCATAAAAAGCGATGAAGTTCGCGAGCCCTTCAACGAAGACAAACTGCGTCGCGGCATGCTGAAAGCGTTGGAAAAGCGCCCGGTCAGCTCCGACGACGTGGAAAACGCGATTAACCACATTAAATCCCAACTGCGCGCCACCGGCGAGCGTGAAGTGCCGACTAAACTGGTGGGCAACCTGGTGATGGATGCGCTGAAAAAGCTGGATAAAGTGGCCTATATTCGCTTTGCCTCGGTTTATCGCAGCTTTGAAGATATCCGCGAATTCGGCGAAGAGATCGCCCGTCTGCAGGACTAAGGGAGCTTTGATGCATAACGACGAATTGTATATGGCGCGCGCCTTCGAACTGGCGCGCCTGGGGCGTTTTACTACGGCACCTAACCCTAACGTCGGCTGCGTGATTGTGCGCGATGGCGAAATCGTCGGCGAAGGCTACCATTTGCGCGCCGGTGAACCCCATGCGGAAGTGCATGCGTTGCGCATGGCGGGCGAAAAAGCCCGTGGTGCCACGGCTTACGTCACGTTGGAGCCTTGTAGCCACCATGGCCGCACGCCGCCTTGTGCCGATGCATTGGTCGCCGCCGGCATTACCCGTGTGGTTGCGGCGATGCAAGATCCTAATCCGCAGGTCGCCGGTCGTGGTCTGTATAAGCTGCAGCAGGCCGGGCTGGACGTACGCCACGGTGTGATGCTGGCCGAAGCCGAGGCGGTGAATCTGGGCTTCCTCAAGCGCATGCGCACCGGCTTCCCTTATGTACAACTGAAGCTGGGTGCCTCGCTGGATGGGCGCACGGCAATGGCCTCTGGCGAAAGCCAATGGATCACCTCTGAGCAGGCGCGTCAGGACGTGCAGCGGTTGCGGGCGCAAAGCGCCGCGATTCTCAGCACCAGCGCTACGGTGCTGGCTGATGATCCGTCACTGACGGTTCGTTGGGATGAGCTGGACGCCGAAACTCAAAGCATTTATCCGCGTGAAAACCTGCGCCAGCCGTTGCGCATTATCCTCGACAGCCAAAATCGCGTCACGCCTCAGCATCGGGTGGTTAATCAGCCGGGTGCAACCTGGTTGGCACGCCTGCAGGCGGACGCTCAAACCTGGCCGCAGGACGTCGAGCAACTGACGTTTCCGGCGCACGGCGGCGGAGTCGATCTGGTGGTGATGATGATGCAACTGGCGAAACGCCAGGTGAACTCGATCTGGGTAGAGGCCGGTGCACAGCTCGCCGGTGCCTTGCTGCAGGCGGGGCTGGTCGATGAGCTCATTTTGTACATCGCGCCAAAACTGTTGGGCGATAATGGCCGCGGTCTGTGTCAACTGCCAGGCCTTGAGCGTCTGGCCGATGCGCCGGAGTTTGTTTTCAGCGAAGTACGGCAAATTGGCCCCGATTTGCGGCTGCGGTTGAAGGCAAAATACTGAATTTAATGCCCGCGAGCCGGGGCGGTCAGCGTTTTACAAAACCGCCCGCGCAGGCAGATAAAGAATGTGATAGAATCCGCCCCCCTGCGGGGTATTGAACCCATTTTTAAGGAAAGCCCATGAAAGTTATCGAAGGTGTTGTTGCTACTCCAAATGCCCGTGTGGCGATCGCAATTGCACGTTTTAACAATTTCATCAACGACAGCCTGCTGCAAGGTGCTATCGATGCACTCAAGCGCATTGGCCAGGTTGCTGACGACAACATCACCGTTGTCTGGGTCCCGGGCGCTTACGAGCTGCCGCTGACTGCACGCGTGCTGGCTAACACCGGCAAATACGATGCGGTTATTGCACTGGGCACCGTTATCCGTGGGGGCACCGCGCACTTCGAATATGTCGCGGGCGAAGCCAGCTCCGGCCTGGGCAGTGTTTCTTTGAACACTGAAATCCCGGTTGCCTTTGGCGTGCTGACAACCGAGAGCATCGAACAGGCTATCGAACGTGCCGGCACCAAAGCGGGCAACAAGGGTGCTGAAGCTGCTCTGACCGCACTTGAAATGATTAATGTTATCAAAGCTATTAAAGCCTGAATTTAGTTAAGGGGAATTCCGTGAAACCTGCTGCTCGTCGCCGCGCTCGTGAGTGCGCTGTTCAAGCGCTTTACTCTTGGCAGTTGTCTAAAAATGACATTGCCGATGTTGAACACCAGTTCCTGACGGAGCAAGATGTCAAAGATGTGGACATCGCCTATTTTCGGGAGCTGCTGTCCGGCGTGGCGGTGAATGCAGGTCTGCTGGATGGCCTGATGGCACCTTACCTGTCGCGTCAGCTCGAAGAGCTGGGCCAGGTGGAAAGAGCCGTTCTGCGCATTGCGCTGTTTGAGCTGAAAATGCGTGAGGACGTGCCGTACAAGGTGGCTATCAATGAAGCGATCGAGCTGGCGAAAACCTTCGGCGCTGAAGACAGCCACAAGTTTGTGAATGGCGTGCTGGATAAAGCAGCACCAAGCATCCGCAAGAAAAAATAAAAAATTAAGGCCGGTATCCCCGGCCTTAATTTCTTCTATTGGAACATCGACCATGGCATGTGGCGAATTTGACCTCATTGCCCGCTATTTTGACCGGTTTAAGAGTCTGCGCCGGGACGTACAGTTGGGCATTGGAGATGACTGCGCACTCCTGACAGTGGCAGAAAAACAGCTTTTGGCCGTCAGTACCGATACCCTGGTTTCGGGCGTTCACTTCCTGCCGGACATCGATCCGGCCGATCTCGGTTACAAAGCGTTGGCAGTTAACCTGAGCGATCTGGCGGCTATGGGCGCGGATCCAGCCTGGCTTTCACTGGCATTAACCCTGCCGGAAGTGAATGAGCCCTGGTTGAAGGCGTTCAGCGACAGTCTATTCGAACAACTTAATTATTACGGCATGCAGTTGATTGGCGGCGATACCACGCGCGGCCCATTGAGCATGACGCTGACGATCCACGGTCTGATCCCGGCCGGCCGGGCGTTGACCCGTGGCGGCGCACGTATTGGCGATTGGATCTACACCACCGGTACGCTGGGTGACAGCGCCGCCGGGTTGGCTATTTTGCAGGATCGCCTGCAGGTGGCGGACGCCGACGCTCGCGATTACCTGATTGGGCGTCATCTGCGGCCCCAGCCGCGGGTGCTGCAAGGGCAGGCGCTGCGCGATCTGGCCAGCTCGGCGATTGATATTTCGGACGGTCTGATTTCCGATCTGAAGCACGTATTGAAAGCCTCCGAGTGCGGTGCGCGCATCAATTTGGATGAGCTGCCGCTGTCGCAGGCGCTAAGCAGCCACACCGATGCTGAACAGGCGTTACGCTGGGCGTTGACCGGCGGAGAGGATTACGAGCTGTGCTTCACCGTACCGGAGATCAATCGCGGCGCGTTGGAAGTGGCGTTGAGCCATTTGGGCGCGGATTACACCTGCATTGGTCAGATTGGTCCGCTTTCGGAAGGCATCAAGTTCTATCGCAACGATGAAGCGGTTGAGCTGCCATGGCACGGTTTCGATCATTTCAGCGAAGGGCAGGCGTAACATGGATGAAGCAACACGTCGCTTGCGGATGAGCAATCCGTGGCACCTGTTGGCAACCGGCTTCGGCAGCGGTTTGTCACCGGTGGTACCGGGCACCATGGGGTCGCTGGCGGCAATCCCGTTCTGGTTGTTGTTGATCCAACTGCCGTGGCAACTCTATTCGCTGCTGGTGATGTTCAGCATCTGCATCGGCGTTTATTTGTGCCACCAGACGGCCAAAGATATGAAGGTCCATGATCACGGCAGCATCGTCTGGGACGAATTTGTCGGGATGTGGATCACGCTGATGGCGCTGCCGGTCAACGACTGGCAGTGGGTTGCCGCGGGCTTTGTGATTTTCCGCATTCTGGATATGTGGAAGCCGTGGCCGATCCGTTGGTTCGATCGCAACGTGCACGGTGGCATGGGGATTATGATCGACGACATCGTCGCCGGGGTGATTTCCGCCGGTATCATCTACCTGATTGGTCATCACTGGCCTGCCGGGCTGTTCTGATGACAAGGGCGCAGTTCATCATGCTGCGCCCTTGATACTCACTGTGCTATTCAAATCCTGTCACATGATGCGGCACATAAGCCGTTTCCAGCTCGGCTATCTCTTCCTGGGTTAATTCAAGATCGACGGCAGCAACGGCGTCTTCCAGATGTTCATGACGTGACGCGCCGATGATTGGCGCACTGACGACCGGCTTGCTCAATAGCCATACCAGAGCGATTTGCGCCCGAGATACGCCGCGTTCTTGCGCAATGCTCGCCACGCGTTCGGCGATGATGGCGTCAATGCCTTCGGTTTCATCGTACAAGTTTTTGCCGACCTGATCGGACACCAGCCGCGCGGTGGTTTCACCCCATGGTCGGGTCAGGCGCCCACGAGCCAGCGGGCTCCAGGGCAGCACCGCGATACCCTCGGCGGCGCACAGCGGCAGCATCTCTCGCTCTTCTTCCCGCTGGATCAGGTTGTACTGATCCTGCATGCTGACGAAACGCGTCCAGCCGTGCAGATCGGCGGTATAAAGTGCCTTGGCGAACTGCCAGGCGTACATCGAAGACGCGCCGATATAACGCGCCTTGCCGGCCTTCACCACCTCATGCAGCGCTTCCAGCGTTTCTTCCAGCGGCGTTTCATAGTCCCAACGGTGGATCTGCAACAGATCAACGTAGTCGGTGCCCAGTCGCTGCAAGCTATCGTCGATGGACTGCATGATTTTAGCGCGCGATAGCCCAGACTCGAGATTGCTCATCGGGAAATAGACTTTGGTGGCGAGCACTACTTCGTCACGGCGAGCGTAATCGCGCAGCGCCCGGCCGACGATCTCTTCGCTGCTGCCATCTGAGTAACTGTTGGCGGTATCGAAGAAGTTGATGCCGGCATCCAGTGCCTGTTTCAGCAGCGGGCGACTGCTTTCTTCCGGTAGCGTCCAGGCATGGTTGCCACGGTCGGGTTCACCGTAGGTCATGCAGCCAAGGCAGATGCGGGAAACGTTCAGGTCGGTATTGCCCAGTTTCAGATACTTCATGCTTTCCTCCCGGTATCAGCACAGAACTTTAACTGTAGCGGGTTTTCGGGCGACGCAAATGAAAACGCCCCCGCAATGCGGAGGCGTCGGTCAAATCAGGCGCGAAAATTATTGCGCCAGCCAGACCTCAATCTTCTGCTGTATCCCTGCGGCATCCAGACCCAGATCGACACGCACCTCTTCCTGGCTGCCTTGTGAGATAAAGCTGTCCGGCAGGCCGATATTCAGTACCGGGATAGCGCGACGCTTGGCCATCAGCAACTCGTTAACACCGCTACCGGCACCGCCCATAATGGCGTTTTCTTCCAGTGTGACCAGCGCGTCATGGCTGGCTGCCAGCTCCAGCACCAGCTGTTCGTCCAGCGGTTTTACGAAGCGCATATCCACCAGCGTGGCATTGAGCGCTTCCGCCACCTGCGCAGCTTCCGGCAGCAAGGTGCCGAAGTTCAGGATCGCCAGTTTTTCACCTTCACGGCGGACAACGCCTTTGCCGATCGGCAGCGCGCTAAGGGGCTCCAGCGGCGCGCCGGTACCCGTACCGCGAGGGTAACGTACGGCGCTTGGGCCTTCGTTATAGTGATAACCGGTGTAGAGCATTTGGCGGCATTCGTTCTCATCACTTGGCGTCATGATCACCATAGTCGGGATACAGCGCATGAATGACAGATCGAACGCACCCTGGTGAGTCTGGCCGTCAGCGCCGACAATACCACCGCGATCGATGGCAAACATCACCGGCAAATTTTGAATCGCGACGTCGTGGATCAGTTGATCGTAAGCGCGCTGCAGGAAGGTGGAGTAAATCGCCACCACCGGCTTGTAGCCGCCAATCGCCAACCCGGCAGCGAAGGTCACCGCGTGTTGTTCTGCGATCGCTACGTCAAAATATTGCTGCGGATAGTCGCGGGAGAATTGCACCATGCCCGAGCCTTCACGCATTGCCGGGGTAATCGCCATCAGTGAGCTGTCCTTGGCGGCGGTTTCGCACAGCCAATCGCCAAAGATTTTTGAATAGGTCGGCAGGCCGCCGGCGCTTTTCGGCAGGGTACCGCTGGCCGGATCGAATTTGGGTACCGCGTGGAAGCTGATCGGGTCTTTTTCTGCCGGTGCGTACCCACGGCCCTTTTTGGTCATGATATGCAGCAGTTGTGGGCCTTTCAGGTCACGCATGTTCTTCAAGGTAGCGACCAGTCCCTGAACGTCATGGCCGTCGACCGGGCCAATGTAGTTAAAGCCCAGCTCTTCGAACAGCGTGCCCGGCACGACCATGCCTTTCAGGTGTTCTTCGGTACGCTTGACCAGCTCTTTGATTGGCGGCAGGCCGGACAGCACTTTTTTACCGCCCTCACGCAGGGTGGAGTAAAGCTTGCCGGACAGCAGCTGCGCCAGATGATTGTTCAGCGCACCGACGTTTTCCGAAATCGACATTTCATTGTCGTTAAGCACTACCAGCATATCCGGATCGATGTCACCGGCGTGGTTCATGGCTTCAAATGCCATACCGGCGGTGATGGCGCCATCGCCGATCACGCAAACCGTACGGCGGTTTTTGCCTTCGCGAGCTGCAGCTACCGCCATGCCGAGACCGGCGCTGATCGAAGTCGAGGAGTGACCAACCGACAACACGTCATACTCACTTTCCGCACGCCATGGGAAAGGGTGCAGGCCATTTTTCTGGCGAATGGTGGAGATCTTGTCGCGGCGACCGGTCAAAATTTTATGCGGGTAGGCCTGATGACCCACGTCCCACACCAGATGATCGAAGGGGGTGTGGTACACATAGTGCAACGCCACCGTCAGTTCGACGGTTCCCAGCCCGGAGGCAAAGTGGCCGCTGGAACGGCTGACGCTGTCCAGCAGGTATTGCCGAAGTTCGTCACACAGTTTCGGCAGGCTCTCTTTCGGCAGCGAACGGAGTTCATCGGGATTTTCCGCTAGCGCCAGGGTCGGGTATTTGGCTATATCAAGACTCATTCGATACTCATATCAGAGGAGTTAACGTCACACGTTAATTGTCGCGTTCAATAATGAAGCTGGCTAACGCTCGCAATGGCGCTGTGTTATAAGATTGTGCTGCCAAAGTGTCTAATGCAGCTAAAGCTTCCTGATAGAGATCCCACGCTTTTGCTTTCGCGCTGTCAAGCCCGAGCAAAGCTGGATAGGTGCTCTTTCCGTGTTGCTGGTCCGCCCCCTGGCGTTTACCGATTTTTTCGGTTTCGCCGACCACGTCCAAAATATCATCCTGCACCTGAAAAGCCAGGCCTATCGCGGCGGCGTATCGGTCAAGCTGCGGTAGCGCTTTACGGCCGGGTTCACCGGCGGCCAGAGCCCCAAGGCGAACTGCTGCGCGAATTAACGCGCCGGTTTTGTGGCGATGGATCTGTTCCAACGCTTCCAGACCTATCTGCTTATCTTCGGCTTCCAGATCCAGCGATTGCCCACCGCACATGCCGGCAACGCCGCTGGCGGTGGCCAGCTCGGAAACCATCGCCAACCGATCGCGCAGCGCCACGTCGGGCATGTCGGCATCGGCCAGAATGGTGAATGCTAGCGTTTGAAGCGCATCTCCGGCCAGAATGGCATTGGCCTCGCCAAATTTGATGTGGCAGGTTGGCTGACCGCGACGCAGATCGTCGTCGTCCATGGCCGGCAAGTCGTCATGGATCAGCGAGTAGGCGTGAATGCATTCTACCGCAGCTGCGGGAGCATCCAAATTATTCAGTGATACGCCAAACATCTGCCCGGTAGTGTACACCAGAAACGGACGCAGGCGTTTCCCGCCAAGCAGTGCACCGTGACGCATTGCCGCCACCATATTGCCATCGTTGAATGGCAACGGTGCGATAAAATCCAGCAGCGTGCGGTCGGCCCGCTGGCGCAAGGCCTGCAACTGGTCAGAAAAAGCGGTCTGTTGGACAGTTACGGACATGGTGATTACTCGGCATCCGGTGTGAAAGGCGTCAGCGCAGCATCATCGGCGCTGTCGTTAAGCAAAATTTGTACGCGCTGCTCCGCCTGCTGCAGCTTCTGCTGGCCCTGACGCGCCAACTGCACGCCGCGTTCGAATTCATTCAGCGCATCTTCCAGCGGTAACTCACCCGATTCCAGACGCGTCACGATGTTTTCCAGCTCGCTGAGGGAGCTCTCAAAGCTGACGTTTTGCTCTGTACTGTCTGATTGTGCAGGTTTTTTCGGCATAATTTTCTTTTTACATCATCATGTGAACAGTGGCGCCAGAGCCTATCCTAGCGGATCTTGATTGGCAAATCATGGCGCGCATGTGTGGTTTTGTGCACCGAGGCTCACCAGATAGTGATATACTCTGCGCCGCAAATGCGATTGATAAAACATTCGGCAACCCCGTGGGTTTTATCAATCGCATATACATTGTAAATCCTTTTCCCTCGTAATTCTGACAATAAAGACCGCCATGAAGTTTATCATTAAATTGTTCCCGGAAATCACCATCAAGAGCCAATCTGTGCGCTTGCGCTTTATCAAGATCCTCTCGACCAGTATCCGTAACGTCCTGAAGCAGTATGATGAAACACTGGCGGTCGTCCGTCACTGGGATCATATCGAAGTTCGCGCCAAAGATGAAAACCAGCGGCCGGTAATTGCCGACGCGTTAACGCGCATTCCCGGCATTCATCACATTCTGGAAGTGGAAGACCGCGACTATACCGATATCCACCATATTTTCGAGCAGACGCTGGAAGCCTACCGCGAGCAACTGCAGGGGAAAACTTTCTGCGTGCGCGTAAAGCGCCGCGGCAAGCAGGACTTCAATTCGCAGGACGTTGAGCGTTACGTTGGTGGCGGTCTGAACCAGCACATTGAGAGCGCGCGCGTTAAACTGTCGCACCCGCAGGTGACGGTTAACCTGGAAATCGAAGACGACAAGCTGATGCTGGTCAAAGCCCGCCGTGAAGGCATTGGCGGTTACCCGGTGGGCACTCAGGAAGACGTGCTGTCGCTGATTTCCGGTGGTTTCGACTCGGGCGTTTCCAGCTATATGCTGATGCGCCGTGGTTGCCGCGTGCATTATTGCTTCTTCAACCTGGGCGGCGCCGCGCATGAAATTGGCGTGCGGCAGGTGGCTCACTACCTGTGGAACCGTTTTGCCAGTTCGCACAAGGTGCGCTTTATCGCCATCGATTTTGAACCTGTGGTCGGCGAGATCCTCGAGAAGGTCGAAGACGGTCAAATGGGCGTGGTGCTTAAGCGCATGATGGTGCGCGCCGCTTCACAGATAGCGGAGCGTTATGGCGTGCAGGCTCTGGTGACCGGTGAGGCGCTGGGACAGGTTTCCAGCCAAACGCTGACTAACCTGCGTTTGATCGACAACGCATCCGATACGCTGATTCTGCGTCCGCTGATCTCCCACGACAAAGAGCACATCATCAAAGTGGCGCGTGAGATTGGCACCGAAGACTTCGCCAAGACTATGCCGGAATACTGCGGCGTGATCTCGAAAAGCCCAACGGTGAAGGCGGTCAAAGCCAAAATCGAAGAAGAAGAAGCCCACTTTGACTTCAGCATTCTCGATCGCGTGGTCAGCGAAGCCAAGAACGTGGACATCCGCACCATCGCCGAGCAGACGCAGGAACAGGTTACCGAAGTGGAAACCGTGGCGGCGTTTGGCGCTGACGAGGTGATTCTGGATATTCGTTCTAATGACGAGCAGGAAGACAAGCCGCTGAAGCTGGATCAGGTTGAGGTGAAACCGCTGCCGTTCTATAAACTCAGCACCCAGTTTGGCGATTTGGACCAGAGCAAAACCTACCTGCTGTACTGTGAGCGTGGCGTGATGAGCCGCTTGCAGGCGCTGTATTTGCTGGAGCAGGGCTACAGCAACGTCAAGGTTTACCGCCCGTAATCAATCCAGGGGCGGGTAAACCGCCCCTGTGATTTAATCGCGAAAGTCGTACATCCCCGGAATCAAGACCAGTTGAGCGGCAATCTCCGCCGCTTTGGCTTTCCCCAGCAGTAGATCAATCAGCTTCAGCGCAAACTCCATCGAAGTTCCCGGCCCCTGGCTGGTGAGCAGATTAACGCGCGCGTCGTATACCACACGTCGTTCCATCCATTTATCGGCCGGGATCTGTTCTTTCAGCCCCGGGAAGCCGGTCATATTGCCGACGGGGAACAGATCGTGATGTTGCAGCACCAGCGCGGGTGCGGCACAAATGGCGGCGACGATATTGCCCTGAAGATGCATCTGACGCACTTTCTCCACCAGCAGCGGGCTGTCGCGGAAACACTCGGCACCTTTCAGGCCGCCGGGCAGCACTATCGCGTCGAAGGGATCATCGACGATGGACACCAGCGCCGCATCTGCCAGCAGCTTGACGCCGCGTGAGCAGACAATAGTCAGGTCGCCATCGCCGGCTACGCTGGCGGTAGTGACTTTGATGCCCGCCCGAACCAACAGATCTATCGTGGTGACGGCTTCGATTTCTTCGCTACCAGGTGCCAGGCAGACCAGCGCCGATACGCTCATATTCATTTTCCTTTCGCTTAATCAATTCAAACAGTCGCGCGTTCTCCGGCAGAGTCACGCCGTGGCTGCGTGCGCGACGCAGCAGATAGCCGGTAATGTAGTCGATCTCGGTATGCCGCTGAGTGCGGATATCTTGCAGCATCGAAGAGACGTTGTCCGCAGTGCTCTGGATCACCTCCATCACATACTGCTGTAAGCCTTCGCAGGAGGTATGGTAACCCTCCATCGCCATCACGCCGGCGACTTCACGGCAGATAATCTCAATTTGTTCCGGATAGCGCTGCAAATCGCCATTGCGGCAGTTATACAGGGCCGTTAACGGATTAATCACACAGTTGACCGCAAGTTTGCGCCAGTTCGCCGAGGCAATGTTGTTATGCCAGGCGACGTCAGGCAGTGCCTGATGCAGCACTTCCGCCAGGTGGCTGAGCGAAGTCGCCGCCGGAGATGTCGGGCCGATATGGGTGGTGCCGCCGGCAACATGGATAATAGTGCTGCCGTCATGGCGTGCCGCATGGGTGGTGGTACCCTGCAGTATCGGCTGGTTGTTCGGCGGCAGTTCGTCCTGCGTGCCCATGCCGTTATGCAGCAGCAGGATGGCGCAACGCGGGTGCAGCTTCGGCAGCAGGGCGCTAACCGCCCCAGAGACTTGCCAGGCTTTTAGCGTGACCAGCAACAGTTCGCTCTGGGCCAGATGTTCAGGATCGTTGGTGGGCAAATTACGGTTGAACGAGAGGCCTTCAGGCTCAATGACGTTCACTGCGCAAAAGGGTTGCGGTACTCGTAACCATCCCTGTACGTCGTGGCCCTGCTGATAAAGCCGGGAGAGCCACAGCTGTCCGAGCGCGCCGCAACCAAGAACAGTTATTTTCATCCAGACTCCTTGGGGTAACGGGAAGAACGCCCAGTATCTATCCTATAATTATAGACTTTTCTGCTGCGCGGCGGGGCCGGCAAATTTTGTCTGAGGCGCTAAAGCGGTTATCATGCTCGGCATCGAAATCGCCTACCGCATTAGGCTCTAATTCAGGAGGAAGAAGTATGCCATCTTTCGACATTGTTTCCGAAATTGATATGCAAGAAGTACGTAACGCCGTTGAGAACGCCACGCGCGATCTTGGTACCCGTTGGGATTTCCGTAACGTGCCGGCCAGCTTTGAGCTGAACGAAAAAAACGAAAGCATCAAGGTTGCCAGCGAATCTGATTTTCAGGTGCAGCAGCTGCTCGATATTCTGCGTGAAAAACTCAGCAAGCGCAGCATTGACGGCGGCGCGCTTGAGATCCCCGAGGAGCTGACCCACAGCGGCAAAACCTACAGTGTGGAAGCCAAGCTGAAGCAGGGTATTGAAGCCGCCCAGGCGAAGAAAATCGTCAAGCTGATCAAAGACAGCAAGCTGAAAGTTCAGGTGCAGATCCAAGGGGATGAAGTACGGGTAACCGGTAAATCACGCGACGACCTGCAGGGCGTGATGGCGCTGGTGCGCGGTGCCGATCTGGGGCAGCCTTTCCAGTTCAAAAACTTCCGCGACTGATCCTTTCGCCAAGAAGAATATATTGATGGGGCCGGCTTGCCGGCCCCTAGTCTGATGACAAACACCCGAAAAACGTGGTTTTCGGATGTTTGGGGTAAATCAGAAGATATAATCCTTTGTTTTTATTAGCCCCAAGGTCAGGACTTTTAACTGCAAAGGGCTTTATCAGCAATCTGGGGGCCGGCTTGCCGGCCCTTTTCTTTACAGCGAATTCACCAGCGCTTCCAACTGGCCGCGGTTGGTTTGCTTGGTATCGACCTTTACGTAGGCGCTGCGCTCTTCCGGCACCACAATCGCTTCTGCTACACCCGGCTGGGCCTTCAGGCGGCTTTCCAACGCCGAGTCTTTCACTGCCAGTTCCGACAGCGTAATACGCAGGCTGCTCACGTAAGGCGGTTCCTGCATGGTGCTGCTGACCATAAACCAGATGGCGGCTAAAACTGCCCCGGCGATAAAGACCAATCCCGCGCCCTGCAGGCCGTACAGAAAGCCTCCCAGGCTGCCGCCAATCGCCACGCCGATAAACTGGCTGGTGGAGTAAACCCCCATGGCCGTGCCTTTATAGCCCGCCGGCGACTCTTTACTGATCAGGGAAGGCAGGATCGCTTCCATCACGTTGAACGCCATAAAGAACAACTGAACGCCGGCAATAATGCCCCAAAGATGCGCGCCAGACAGCCACAGCAGCACTTCAGCACAGAACAATACCGCCACGCAGCCCATAAACACCTGCTTCATGCGGCGCTTCTTTTCGGCATAGATGATAAACGGCACTACGGCGGCGAAAGACACCAGCATGGTGACCAGATAGACAATCCAGTGTTCGCTGGGCGCCAAACCGGCTTTTTCCATTGCTAATGGCAGTGCCACGAAGCTGGACATCAACAAGATGTGCAGGCACATGATGCCGAAATTCAGTTTCAGCAGGCGGGAATTGCTCAACACCTTGCTGAAACTGCCACGGACTATACTGGATTCGCGGTTCAGCACGTGGCTGCTGGCGGAAGGCACGACCGCCAGGGTGATGACGATACCGGCCAATGCCAGCACGGCAATCATCCAGAACAGCGCATGCAGGCCAAAAGCGTGGGTGACTATCGGGCCGACCACCATGGCGATGGCGAAGGTAATACCGAAGCTGACGCCGATGAATGCCATCGCTTTGGTACGGTTCTGTTCCCGGGTCAAATCAGACAGCAGAGCCATTACCGCCGCGGCGATAGCGCCGGAACCTTGCAATGCCCGGCCGAGGATCACCCCCCAGATGGAGTCGGTGGCGGCGGCGATCACGCTACCCAGCGCGAAGATCAACAGCCCGCCGACAATCAGCGGCTTGCGGCCGATGCGGTCGGAAATCAGGCCGAAGGGAATTTGGAACACCGCTTGCGCCAGGCCGTAAATGCCAATGGCGATACCGATCAGCGTTTCGCTGGCGCCGTTCAACGCCATACCGTAGGTGGTCAGTACCGGCAGCACCATAAACATGCCGAGCATGCGCAGTGAGAATACCGTTCCTAATCCCCAGGTCGCCCGTCGTTCCAGCGGGGTCATTGCATTATCGTTCATTAAAACCTCATTAAAAGCCATTCCGTCAGGTTATCGGTGATAACGCCTGATGGGATAGCTTCTGTTAAAACTGCGTCATTTTAGTGTGAAGGGCAGGGGGGGGTAAATCTAATGTTGTTTAGCAGATATTACAGTTCGTCGGTTTTTCTGCGAGACAAATAAAATGGGCCGCTAAGCGGCCCATAGAGAGCGGACAAAGACCTCAGTAGCTAGTAGTAATGCATTGAGTACTAATAGAAACAAAGGATTATATCTCTGCCTTGCCCCAAACATCCGAAAACCACGTTTTTCGGGTGTTTGTCATCAATTTAATGGGCCGCTAAGCGGCCCATTCACAGACGATTTGGCTTACCAGACGTAAGTCATCAAGGTTTCCGGCGAGGCCGAAGCGCTGAAGTCGATAGACATCATCACGCTAAGCGAGGTAATGGCAACAATCGAGAACACAAACAGTTTGCGTGCCCAAACGCTGTCATTTTCGGCTTTGTAACCACGCAGCGCCATCCCCAGCCACCAAACGCTCACCGCCGCAGCGACGATCAGGTATTTGTAGCCGGCGTAGCCGCCCAAAGTCAGCATCAGCGTAGCAACCATAAACGCCACGATGTAGACGGTGATGTGGTTCTTCGCCACCGAGATGCCTTTGACGACAGGCAGTACCGGAATGTTGGCCGCCTGGTAATCTTTAAAGCGGAAGATGGCAATCGCATAGGAATGCGGCATCTGCCACAGGCTAAAGATAGCCAGCAGGATCAACGCACCGGCATCGAACTCGTTGGTGACCGCACAGTAACCGATAACCGGTGGTGCAGCGCCCGACAAGCTGCCGATCAGCGTGCCATATACCGAGTGGCGTTTCATGTACAGGCTGTAGACGCCGACATAAACCACAAAGCCCATCACCGCCAGCCACATGGCCAGCGGGTTGGCGCCAATATACAGCAACGCAAAGCCCGCAATACCCAGGGCGGTAGCGTAAACCAGGCTTACACTCGGCGCGATCAGGCCTTTTACCAGCACCCGATTCTTCGTTCTCTCCATTTTCTTGTCGATGTCGCGGTCAATGTAGTTGTTAAACACACAGCCCGAAGCGACAACCAACGAGACACCCACCAGGGTGGCGAGAAACAGGGGATAGTCGATGCTTCCTTTGGAAGCCAACAGGAATCCCCCGACGACAGAAATTAAATTGCCGAAAATAATTCCTGGTTTAGTTACTTGCAGGTATTGCTTAATCATCACGTGCAGCTCGACTCTTAACTGACCATCATATTGATGTTGAGGTTGTACATAATCCAGAGTGAACCCACAACAACGATACCGATGATCATAGCGGTGAACAGCAATGCCACCAGGTTCCAGCGCTCTTCCGATGAGGTATTCATGTGCAGGAAGTAAATCAGGTGAACGACGACCTGAATCACTGCCATGCCAACAACAACCGCCAGGATGGTTGAGTGAGAGGCGGTACCGCTCATCACCATCGCAAATGGAATCACCGTCAGGATGATCGACAGAATAAAGCCGATCAGATAGGTCTTGACGCTACCGTGGCTTGCGCCGCCGTGAGAAGTTTCATGGGATGAATGACTCATGACATAACCCCCAGCAGGTAAACAACGGTGAAGACGCAGATCCAGACCACGTCCAGGAAGTGCCAGAACAGGCTCAGGCACATCAAACGGGTTTTGTTGGTTGCGGTCAGGCCACGCTTGCTGACCTGAATCATCATGATGATGATCCAAACCAGACCGGTAGTTACGTGCAGACCGTGGGTCGCAACCAGCGCGAAGAAGCTGGACAGGAACGCACTGCGATCCGGGCCATAGCCTTCAACGATCAGGTGATGGAATTCGTAGATTTCCATCGCAACGAAGCCCAGACCGAACAGGAAGGTCAGGAACAGCCAGGTGTTAACGCTGCTAACCTTGCCTTTGTTCATGCCGATCATCGCCATACCGTAGGTGATGGAGCTGAACAACAGCAGGAAGGTTTCAACCAGGACAAACTTCAGATCGAAGATGTCTTTGCCAGAGGGACCGCCAGCGGTCCCGTTCACCAGTACTGCATAAGTCGCGAACAAGCTCGCAAACAAAATACAGTCGCTCATCAGGTAGATCCAGAATCCGAAGACTTTGGTCTCTCCTGCGTCGTGGTGCCCATGCTCTGCATGGGCTGCGTTATGGTTAGTCAGAGTATCAGTTGACATGTTTCACGCCTGCTTTGCTGATTTGTTCATAGTGTTGGTTTTCAATGCGCTCGATCTCATCAACCTGCACATAGTAATCAACATCTTCATCGAAGCTCTTGGCAATCCAGGTCACGATCATACCTACGAAGGCAGCGATCGCCATCCACCAGATGTCCCAGATCATCGCGAAACCAAATACCAGGCTGAAGCCAGCAATAATCACACCGGCACCGGTATTCTTCGGCATATGAATCGGTTCGTATTTAGCCGGTTTCTTATAAGCTACGCCTTTTTCTTTCATGTCCCAGAATTCATCACGGTCATGAATCTGTGGCACTACGGCAAAGTTATAGAACGGCGGTGGAGACGAAGTCGACCACTCCAGCGTACGAGCACCCCATGGGTCACCGGTCAGGTCACGGTTCTGCTCACGGTCACGCACGCTGACGAACACCTGAATCACTTGGCACAGGATACCGCAGGCAATCAGAGCCGCGCCGCCAGCCGCTACCAGCAGCAGTGGGTGGAACTCTGGGTTGATGTTCTGGCTGATACGACGAGTCATACCCATAAAGCCCAGAGCATACAGCGGCATAAAGGCCACGAAGAAGCCGATGATCCAGAACCAGAACGCACGGATACCCCATTTTTCGTTCAGCGTGAAGCCGAAGGATTTAGGGAACCAGTAGGTCAGGCCCGCGAAGCAACCGAACACCACACCACCAATGATAACGTTATGGAAGTGGGCAATCAGGAACAGACTGTTGTGCAGCACGAAGTTCGCGCCCGGCACGGCCAACAGAACACCGGTCATACCACCCACGGAGAAGGTGATGATGAAGCCGATAGTCCACAGCATAGCGGAGTTGAGCTGAATGCGGCCTTGGTACATGGTGAACAGCCAGTTGAAGATTTTCACCCCGGTAGGGATGGAAATGATCATGGTGGCAATACCGAAGAAGGCGTTTACGTTCGCGCCGGACCCCATGGTAAAGAAGTGGTGCAGCCATACGATGAACGACAGAACGGTAATCGCGATGGTTGCCCATACCAGTGAGGTATAGCCGAACAGACGTTTTCTCGAGAAGGTCGCGGTGACTTCGGAGAACACACCGAACACCGGCAGAACCAGGATATACACCTCTGGGTGACCCCAGGCCCAAATCAGGTTGATGTACATCATCATGTTGCCGCCCATATCATTGGTAAAGAAATGGGTGCCCAGATAGCGATCCAGGGTCAGCAACGCGATGGTTACGGTCAGAATTGGGAAAGAAACGATGATCAGGACGTTAGTACACAGAGCCGCCCAAGTGAACACCGGCATCTTCATCAGAGGCATGCCAGGAGCACGCATCTTCAGAATGGTGGCGAAGAAGTTCACACCGGTCAACAGGGTACCAATACCGGAAATCTGCAGACTCCAGATCCAGTAGTCGACCCCGACGCCAGGACTGTATTCCTTGCCCGACAGCGGCGGATACGCCAGCCAACCTGTCTGCGCGAACTCACCAACCCCCAGAGAGATGTTGATCAGCACTACGCCCACCACGAAGAACCAGAAGCTCAGGGAGTTCAGGAACGGGAAGGCAACGTCGCGCGCACCGATTTGCAAAGGTACCACTACGTTCATCAGACCGACCACGAAAGGCATCGCCATGAAGAAGATCATGATGACGCCGTGGGCGGTGAAGATTTGGTCGTAGTGGTGCGGCGGCAGGAATCCGGCCTCGCCGGCGGACGCAAGCGCCTGCTGACTACGCATCATGATGGCATCGGCAAAACCACGCAGCAGCATAACCATTGCCACGATGATGTACATGATACCAATTTTTTTATGGTCAACCGAAGTCAACCAATCGCTCCATAGCCATTTCCACTTGCCGAAATAGGTTATCAGCGCCAGCAGTGCCAGGCCCCCAATAACAATTGCAGCAACGGTGACCATGATGATCGGTTCGTGGTACGGAACCGCATCAATCGTTAATTTTCCCAACATCAGTTTATTCCTCGGCTCCGGCGTGAGCATGTTCACCCATGTCCATACCCTGGCTCATGTCCATACCTTCGTGCGCGCTAGCGCCTTTGTGCATGTCCATATCACCCATGAATTTGCCAATAGTTTCTTTGAACAAATTCGGTTTGACACTGGAGAAGTACTCGACCGGGTTGTTTTCACTCGGCTCTGCCAGTTTGTTAAAGTCGCTGGTGGCGTTTAGGTTATTCGACGATGCTTTCACCTTGGCAACCCACTGATCGAAGTCGCCTTCGGTTGGGGTGACAATGGCGGTGAATTTCATGCCGGAGAACCCGCGACCGCTGAAGCTGCTTGAAATACCGTCGTATTTGCCTGCTTCATTGCCGATCAGGTGCAGTTTGGTCTGCATCCCGGCCATCGCATAAATCTGCCCACCTAACTGAGGAATAAAGAACGAGTTCATTACCGAGTTAGAGGTGATCTTGAATTCGACTGGAACATCTTTCGGGAAGGCCAGCTCATTAACCGTCGCGATACCTTGTTCCGGGTAGATAAACAGCCATTTCCAGTCGAGCGACACCACTTCGATCGTCATCGGCTTCTTGTCAGTGACAATCGGCTTGAACGGATCCAGTTCGTGGGTAGTCTTCCAGGTAATGGTGCCCAGGATGGCGATGATAATGATAGGGATGGTCCAGACGACCGCTTCGATCTTGTTGGAATGTGACCAGTTCGGACTGTATTTGGCGTCTTTGTTGGAAGCACGGTACTTCCAGGCAAAGGCGAACGCCATAAAGATAACTGGTATCACTACGATCAACATCAATGCGATTGCAGTGATAATCAGTGTCCGTTGCTCAACACCAATTGCTCCTTTGGGATTCATCAATACCATATTGCAACCACTGAGCATTACAGTGGAGGCAATTAATGACAACATCCCAATACTTTTATTGTATTTCTTAAGTCTCATCTAACGACCTCAATTACAAAGGCTCTATTGTCGTTTCATGTGTGCGGGCATTTTACGGGAAGGTTGCAGTACTGTAAACATGCTTAAGGGAGTGTCAGCGCCTTGTTGACACTTTCTGTTAAGGGTGTCACAGATGTCACGCTACGTGACAATTTACTAATGGCAACAACGCGTTGGCGCGCTGAATCGTTCCGGGTAATTCGTATGTTAAGGAAAACTAAAGGTATGATGAATCTTTCAGGTGAAAACGCTTTTTTGAAATACGAATGAAAGGTTTATTTAATGTAAAATAATTGTGTCTTAAAGGTGAATTTAATTTTATTTCCGAGCGCCGTACTCGGATAAAAAAATAATTTGGACAGGAATTATATTTTTTAACTAAATAAATACATCACTCTGATGCGTTTTTGTCGACCGGCACGATGGCCGGTCGACTCGATCAGGCCAGCCGGGTACGACGCAGTGCCAGATAGTCCAGCAGGCTCCCCATCGCAATACCTACCAGACTCAGCGCGGCGCCCATCTGCAGTAACCGATCGGCCAGGTTCGGCAAGAGGGTCCAGTCGAGCGCATTGGTGATAAGCAGGAGCAGCCACAGGCCCAGCAAGGAGCAGCCCAGCGTCAGCAGGCGCAATGCCCAGCGGTAAAACTGGCGGAATTCGGTACGCGGCATGAAGTTATCGGTGCGTTGAGTATATTCCAGCGTCTGACGGCACAGGTGCAACAGCAGCAGACCAGGCACCGCGGCAACGATCGAGAATAAATAGAACAGTGGCCAGCCGTGTGCTTCAACAAACCATCCGGCAATCGGCCCGACGTATACCCGCCCGACGGCAGATAATGCCGACAGCAGGGCAAACTGGGTGGCGGAAAATGACTTGTTGCACAGCGTCATCAGCAACGCGACAAAGGCCGCGGTGCCCATGCCGCCACACAGGTTTTCCAGGAAGATGGCGCTGCCCATGGTCATGATGTTTTTATCGGTGACCGCCAGTATCCAATAGCCGAGATTGGAAACCGCCTGCAGAATGCCGAACAGCATCAGGGCACGGAACAGGCTGAGGCGTTGCATCAGCACGCCGCCAAACAGCGCGCCGACGATGGTGGCGAACAGGCCGAGCGTTTTGTTGACCAAGCCGACTTCACCGGCATCGAAGCCGACGCCACGGATCAGGAAGGTGGTGCTCAGGCTGCCGGCAAAGGCATCGCCCATCTTGTACATCACGATCAGCAGTAAAATCAGCCAGGCATTGTTACGCGCAAAGAAATCACGCAGCGGAGCGACTACCGCCTGCTCCATGGTGCGCGGTGCCGGAATGCTGTCGTCGGGTTCAGGCGCCAAAAGGGTGGCAACAATACCGATCAACATCAAACCGGCCATCAACCAATAGGTCGACTGCCAGCCTAAGTAGCGGTCCGCCAGCCACAGCGCCAACCCACCGGACACCAGCATCGCCAGCCGGTAACCCAATACCGAGACGGCGGCACCGGTGCCGCGCTCTTCTGCGCTCAGCAGATCGGTTTTATAGGCGTCAAAAACAATATCCTGTGACGCAGAACAGAACGCCACCAGTACCGCCAATGCCGCCAGCCACCACAGGTGCTGTGCCGGCTGCATAAAGCCCATCGCCACAATCGACACCACCAGCAACAGCTGGCTGATCAGTAACCAGCCGCGCCGCCGCCCGAGAAAGGGCGGGGTGTAGCGATCCATAAAGGGCGACCAGAGGAATTTGAACACATAGGCCTGACCGACCAGCGAAAAAATGCCGATGGTTTTCAGATCGATGTTTTCGACGGTCATCCAGGCTTGCAGCGTGCCGGAGGTCAGTGCCAAGGGCAGACCCGACGCGAAGCCCAGCAGCAGGAGGATGGCGGAATTACGCTGGGTAAAGATATTCAGATACTGTTTCGACATGAGTTCCCTGTCTGCACCGCCCGATGGTTCGGGCGGCACAAGGCGTCCGCGGATTAACGCGCGTTTTGCTTGATGAAGTCGTTGACGCTGGTGTCTTGCGCCATATCGGCAATAACGTCGCCCAACACGGTGTTGACCGCGTTAGTGATTTTCTCGTTGGTTGCCGTGAAGGCACCCTGAACGTTATAGGTTGAACGGTAGTTTTTCACCTGTTTGTTGCCGTTTTTGGCCTGGGCAGTAATAGAAATATCAGCCTTGGTGGTGATGTTGTAGCGCAGGTTGCCTTCGGAGACGTCTGCATACAGGTTATTGACCACGATTTGCAGATCAACTGCGCCGTCAGCGCCAATCATGTAGCCGCGTGCGCCCATTTGTTTCTCGAGCACTTCCTGCAGCAAGAAGCGCAGATCGCGTGATGGCGTCAACGTCACCAACTGGCCGTCGCGGTTCACTTTCGCCAGCGCCTGGTCCTGACGCTGATCCGCGCCGTTAATGCTGATGGTCACGCCCTGCAGGGTCGGATCCTGCTGCGGCAGGACGATCTTCGGCGTCACGTTCAGGGTGTTGCTGCTGGTGGCACAGCCGGCCAACATCAGTGCGGCCAACAGTGGAAGGCAAAGTTTTTTTAACATAGTTACTGTCTCATTCTCGATGGATTTTAAGCCGCCGCAAACTGCCAGGATTAACGAAGCGGGTTTGAGCAAGCTTTCTGTAATAATCAGAGCGGGATAGCCAACAACAAATTGTCGACATCATAGCATCGCCGCCGGCCGGAGGAAGCGCAGAACGCAATGGAGTGACAAATTTTTACCTGCCGTTGATAAAAACATGCTTTTTTGGCCGTCTCAATCAGATAAACCTCAAGCGACGGCGGATGTTGACCGTTTTTTGTCCGCAAAAAAGAGAAATTTACCTGAGGAATGGTCTAAAAGGGACGAAAGCGGCTAAGATTGAAATAGATGGGGGCGGTCCTCTGCCGGTGTAGTAAGGAGATCCTATGATTCGCGAGCAAATAGAAGCAAAGTTAAGGGCGGCGTTTGAGCCCGCGTATCTGGAAGTCGTTGATGAAAGTTATCGTCATAACGTTCCGGCGGGTTCAGAAAGCCATTTCAAGGTGGTATTGGTTAGCGATCGCTTCGTTGGCGAACGCTTCCTGACGCGGCATCGTTCGATTTACGGCGTGCTGTCAGAGGAGTTGGCGGATGGCGTACATGCGCTGGCGTTGCACACCTACACCCTGAAAGAGTGGGAAGGGTTGCAGGATACCGTGCCGGCGTCTCCGCCTTGTCGTGGGGCCGGAACCTTGGCCTGACGGCTAAATTTGCGGTATCAGTGGAACTTTGACCACGATTTGGGGTATTACTACAGACGAATTTTGGAACGGCCTGCGGGCCGTTTCTGTTTTTGACGACGACATAGCCGATGCGTAATGCAGCGAAGGCCGGGTCGGCTTCGGCGGCCTTTTGGCGATCAAATCGGCAAAAGTGTGAGTTTTAGCGCGCCGCCGCCGCCTTGCTTTCCTCGACTCGCTCCGCTTGCGCCGCTATAATGTCGCGTCTTATTTTTCCGGAATGGTTTCGGGACGCTTCTGTCATCAGGAAACTCGGTTCTGTAATGTAGCCGTCCTGGTTCTTGGAACGGAGTTGACCGAGCACTGTGATTTTTTTGAGGTAACAAGATGCAAGTTTCAGTAGAAACCACTCAAGGCCTTGGGCGCCGTCTCTCTATTACTGTACCCGCTGATACTATCAAGCAGGCTATTAAAAAAGAGCTGATCAACGCGGCAAAAAGCGTTCGTATCGATGGCTTCCGTAAAGGCCATGTACCGATGAACATCGTTGAGCAACGTTATGGCGCTTCCGTTCGTCAAGACGTGCTGGGCGAAGCGATGCAACGCAGCTTTGTTGATGCGATCATCAAAGAAAAGATCAATCCGGCCGGCGCACCAAACTACGTGCCGGGCGAGTACAAAGAAGGTGAAGATTTCACTTTCGCGGTTGAATTCGAAGTGTATCCGGAAGTTGAGCTGAAAGGCCTGGACAGCATCGAAGTTGAGAAGCCGGTTGTTGAAGTTAACGACGCCGACGTTGACACCATGCTGGACACCCTGCGCAAGCAGCAGGCGACCTGGAAAGACAGCGATCGCGCAGCGCAAGCTGAAGACCGCGTAACCGTAGATTTCTCCGGTTCTATCGATGGCGAAGAGTTTGAAGGCGGCAAAGCCTCTGACTTCGTACTGGCTATGGGCCAGGGCCGCATGATCCCAGGCTTCGAAGAAGGTCTGGTTGGTCATAAAGCCGGTGAAGAATTCACTATCGACGTTAACTTCCCAGAAGATTACCACGCTGAAAACCTGAAGGGCAAAGCGGCTAAATTCGCTATCGTTCTGAAGAAAGTGGAAGAGCGTGAGCTGCCAGAGCTGACTGAAGAATTCATCAAACGTTTCGGCGTGGCTGATGGTTCTATCGAAGGCCTGCGTGCTGAAGTGCGTAAAAACATGGAGCGCGAGCTGAAAGGCGCAGTGCGTAACCGCATCAAGACTCAGGCAATCGACGGCCTGGTCAGCGCTAACGAAATCGACGTTCCTGCTGCGCTGATCGACGGCGAAGTTGACGTTCTGCGCCGTCAGGCTGCACAGCGTTTCGGCGGCAACGAGAAGCAAGCGCTGGAACTGCCACGCGAACTGTTCGAAGAGCAGGCTAAGCGTCGCGTAGTTGTTGGCCTGCTGCTGGGCGAAGTGATCAGCACCAACGATCTGAAAGCTGACGAAGATCGCGTTAAGACGCTGATCGAAGAAATGGCTTCCGCTTACGAAGATCCAAGTGAAGTTGTTGAGTTCTACAGCAAAAACAAAGAGCTGATGAACAACATGCGCAACGTTGCTCTGGAAGAACAAGCGGTTGAAGCCCTGCTGGCAAAAGCGAAAGTGACTGAAAAAGCCACTACCTTCAGCGAGCTGATGAACCAGACTCAACAGGCGTAATGTCTGTACGCCAGGGCGCAATCTAACGCGCCTTCGGGGCTGGCTTGCCGGTCCCGGCGTTAAAAAAGCCCGTAACCTTCGGTTGCGGGCTTTTCTTTTTGCCACGTAGCTGATTAATCTCAGGTTAAGCGTGACAATATGCACTATATTTACCCTGTTGCTCTTGGGACAGTCTGGCATGATGGTCATCGTCGACAATGCTGGCCGCGTTAAAATACGCAGTTGGGCTTGAAATTCTGTCAGCGGCCCCAATCTGTAAAATGTATATATACCCTGTAGCTTTCAAGTCGCAGTCAGGCGCCCAGCTCGCTCATCCTCAGGCGCTTACTCGAGTAAGTCACTGGGGTGAGCGACAAATCTGTCGGGAACAGATTTGAACGCTGCGACTTGAAAGATGATGGGTATGGGCTGTTTGCCAGAGTGCGCGGTATGAGAAAAACCGTCGGGTACGTGTGGCGCGGGTCGAATGCTTGAGCATAGTCATCATGACCGTTCTCAAGTAGAATCGGTGTAATAGGGTGTAACCCTGGCCGCCAAGGCAATTTCTATTAGGAGACGGTAATGTCATACAGTGGCGAACGAGATCAATTTGCACCTAACATGGCCCTGGTGCCGATGGTGGTAGAGCAGACTTCACGCGGGGAGCGTTCTTACGACATCTATTCCCGCCTGCTGAAAGAGCGCATTATTTTCCTGACCGGCCAGGTCGAAGATCACATGGCCAACCTGATTGTGGCGCAGATGCTGTTCCTCGAAGCGGAAAGCCCGGAAAAAGACATTTACCTGTACATTAACTCCCCGGGTGGCGTGATCACCGCCGGCATGTCAATCTATGACACCATGAAGTTCATCAAGCCGGACGTCAGCACCATTTGTATGGGCCAGGCGTGCTCGATGGGCTCTTTCCTGCTGACCGCAGGTGCCAAGGGCAAACGCTTCTGCTTGCCGAACTCACGCGTGATGATCCACCAACCGCTGGGCGGTTATCAGGGCCAGGCGACGGATATCGAAATCCATGCGCGTGAAATCCTGAAGGTGAAGGCACGCATGAACGAGCTGATGGCAGAGCATACCGGCCAGTCACTGGAGCAGATCGAACGCGATACCGAGCGCGATCGCTTTATGACCGCGGAAGAAGCGGTAGAATACGGTCTGGTTGACGGCATTCTGACGCACCGCAAGTAAGTACCACGCGGCTGGCGAGGTATATGTGCGAGCCGATAGGCTATAGTAATCAGAGCGGGCGCAGCTCGCTCTGGTGAGCATAATCGGCGTTCCCGGTATGCGTTTTGGGCGCACTGCCGCCGTGATATTCCTGCGGGACAAAGACTAAAGAAGAGGTTTACTGATGACAGATAAGCGCAAAGACGGTTCAGGAAAGCTGCTGTACTGCTCTTTCTGCGGCAAAAGCCAGCATGAAGTGCGTAAGCTGATTGCCGGTCCGTCAGTGTATATCTGCGATGAATGTGTTGACCTGTGTAACGACATTATTCGCGAAGAGATTAAAGAAGTTGCCCCGCATCGTGAGCGCAGTGCGCTGCCGACGCCGCACGAAATTCGCCACCACCTGGATGATTATGTCATTGGCCAGGAGCAGGCGAAAAAAGTGCTGGCGGTAGCGGTGTATAACCACTACAAACGCCTGCGTAACGGCGATACCAGCAACGGTATCGAGTTGGGCAAAAGCAACATTCTGCTGATTGGCCCGACCGGTAGCGGTAAAACCCTGCTGGCAGAAACGCTGGCGCGCTTCCTGGACGTGCCTTTCACCATGGCCGACGCTACCACGCTGACCGAAGCCGGTTATGTGGGTGAGGACGTGGAGAACATCATCCAGAAGCTGCTGCAGAAGTGCGACTACGACGTGCAGAAAGCACAACGCGGCATCGTCTACATCGATGAAATCGACAAGATTTCCCGTAAGTCAGACAATCCGTCCATCACCCGTGACGTGTCGGGTGAAGGCGTGCAGCAGGCCCTGTTGAAGCTGATCGAAGGCACCATTGCCGCAGTTCCGCCGCAGGGTGGCCGTAAGCATCCTCAGCAGGAATTCCTGCAGGTTGATACCTCGAAAATCCTGTTTATCTGCGGCGGCGCATTTGCCGGCCTGGATAAGGTGATTGGTCAGCGCGTCAATACCGGTTCCGGTATCGGCTTCGGCGCGACCGTGAAGGGTGAAGCTGAGAAAGCGACCGAAGGCGAGCTGCTGCTGCAGGCTGAGCCGGAAGATCTGATCAAGTTTGGCCTGATCCCTGAGTTCATCGGTCGTCTGCCGGTCGTGGCAACCCTGAGCGAACTGAGCGAAGAAGCGCTGATCCAGATCCTGAAAGAGCCGAAAAATGCCTTAACCAAACAGTATCAGGCATTGTTCAATCTGGAAGGCGTGGAACTGGAATTCCGTGAAGAAGCGCTGAACGCCATCGCCAAGAAGGCCATGACGCGTAAAACCGGTGCACGTGGTCTGCGCTCCATTGTAGAAGGCGCGTTACTGGACACCATGTATGACCTGCCATCCATGGACAGCGTCGATAAAGTGGTGATCGATGAATCGGTTATCGCCGGCCAGTCCAAACCTTTGCTGATTTACGGCAAACCGGAAGCACAGGCTTCAGGCGAATAATTCGCCAGTCAAACCAGAAAGTTAATGTCAAAATGGGGGATTTTATCCCCCATTTCTTTTTCCTGCATTCTTGCCGTTGAATGTAAGAGATTCATCCCCATATACTCATTAACCAGATTTTATGAAACGTTTGATGCTTGCGTCTCATGAGATTCCCCTCAACCTGGCGGAAGTTAAACTTAAGAGAGAGCTCTATGAACCCTGAGCGTTCCGAACGCATTGAAATCCCCGTCTTGCCGTTGCGCGACGTGGTGGTTTATCCGCACATGGTGATCCCGTTATTTGTTGGCCGGGAAAAATCGATTCGGTGCCTCGAAGCAGCAATGGATCATGATAAAAAGATCATGCTGGTGGCACAGAAAGAGGCCTCAACGGATGAACCTGGCATTAATGACTTGTTCTCTGTCGGCACCGTAGCGTCGATTTTACAGATGCTAAAACTGCCAGACGGCACGGTAAAAGTGCTGGTAGAAGGCCTGCAGCGGGCACGTATTACTACGCTTTCCGATAGCGGGGAGCACTTTGCCGCCCAGGCAGAATATCTTGAGTCACCGGCGATTGACGAACGTGAACAAGAAGTCCTGGTGCGCACCGCAATCAATCAGTTTGAAGGCTACATCAAACTGAACAAAAAAATTCCACCGGAGGTGCTGACGTCATTGAACAGCATCGACGATGCTGCACGCCTGGCGGATACCATCGCCGCGCACATGCCGCTGAAACTCAGCGACAAGCAGTCGGTACTGGAGATGTTCGATATCACCGAACGTCTGGAATACCTGATGGCGATGATGGAATCGGAAATTGACCTGCTTCAGGTTGAAAAACGTATCCGTAACCGCGTCAAAAAGCAGATGGAAAAAAGCCAGCGCGAGTACTATCTGAATGAGCAGATGAAGGCGATTCAGAAAGAACTGGGCGAGATGGACGACGCGCCGGACGAGCATGAAGCGCTGAAGCGCAAGATTGAAGCGGCGAAAATGCCGAAAGACGCGCGTGAAAAAACCGAAGCGGAACTGCAAAAGCTGAAAATGATGTCACCGATGTCTGCGGAAGCGACCGTGGTCCGTGGTTACATCGACTGGATGCTGCAGGTGCCGTGGAATGCGCGCAGCAAGGTTAAAAAAGACCTGGTTAAAGCGCAAGAAGTGCTCGATATCGATCACTATGGCCTGGAGCGAGTCAAGGACCGTATTCTTGAGTATCTCGCAGTACAGAGCCGCGTAAGCAAAATCAAAGGGCCTATCCTGTGTCTGGTGGGGCCTCCTGGCGTAGGTAAAACCTCGTTGGGACAGTCGATCGCCAAAGCGACCGGTCGCCAGTACGTGCGTATGGCGCTGGGCGGCGTGCGTGACGAAGCGGAAATTCGCGGTCACCGTCGTACCTACATCGGCTCGATGCCGGGTAAACTGATCCAGAAAATGGCCAAGGTCGGGGTGAAAAACCCGCTGTTCCTGCTGGATGAGATCGACAAGATGTCTTCCGACATGCGTGGCGATCCGGCTTCTGCCCTGCTTGAGGTGCTGGATCCGGAACAGAACGTGGCGTTTAACGATCACTACCTGGAAGTGGATTACGATCTGTCCGACGTGATGTTCGTTGCTACCTCGAACTCGATGAACATTCCTGCGCCGTTGCTGGACCGTATGGAAGTGATTCGCCTGTCCGGCTACACCGAGGACGAGAAGCTCAATATCGCCAAGCAGCACCTGCTGCCGAAGCAGCTTGAGCGTAACGCCCTGAAAAAAGGTGAGCTGACGGTCGACGACAGCGCCATCATTGGCATTATCCGTTATTACACCCGCGAAGCCGGGGTGCGTAGCCTGGAGCGTGAAATCTCCAAGCTGTGCCGTAAAGCGGTGAAAACGCTGCTGATGGACAAGAAGATCAAGCATATCGAGATCAACGGTGACAACCTGAAAGATTATTTGGGTGTGCAACGCGTTGACTACGGCCGTGCCGATACCGAAAACCGTGTGGGCCAGGTCACCGGCCTGGCGTGGACGGAAGTGGGCGGCGATCTGCTGACTATCGAAACCGCGTGCGTGCCGGGCAAAGGCAAGCTGACCTACACCGGTTCTCTCGGTGAAGTGATGCAGGAATCGATTCAGGCTGCGCTGACCGTGGTCCGTGCGCGTGCAGACAAACTGGGTATCAACGCCGATTTCTACGAGAAGCGCGATATTCACGTGCACGTACCGGAAGGTGCGACGCCGAAAGACGGCCCGAGTGCCGGTATCGCCATGTGTACCGCGCTGGTGTCTTGCCTGACCGGTAACCCGGTTCGTGCCGATGTGGCAATGACCGGTGAGATCACCTTGCGTGGTCAGGTACTGCCGATTGGTGGCTTGAAAGAGAAACTGTTGGCTGCGCATCGCGGCGGCATTAAAACCGTGCTGATCCCGTATGAGAACAAGCGCGATTTGGAAGAAATTCCGGACAATGTTATCGCCGATCTGGAGATTCATCCGGTGCAGCGAATCGATGAGGTTTTGAACCTTGCGTTGCAGAATCCGGCCTTCGGCGCACTTCCGGTAGCGGCAAAATAGTGACGAATCGCAAAAACCATTGATAAAACTTATGCTGGCAAGTCATTTCGGACTTGCCAGTCTTTTTTTGTACCGCTAAGTTAGAAAGCTGTCGGCCCGCGTTTTGTCACGCTTTCGGTGGCTTGCCAAGGTTCGATGGGATTGATATAACAGCTGCGCTGTCGCAACCGTAGGGATTTTCCGGTGCGACGATTGAATTCTAGAGGGGATGATAGAGTGAATAAGTCACAACTGATCGACAAAATTGCCGCAGGTGCTGATATTTCCAAAGCGGCAGCTGGGCGTGCTTTAGATGCAGTGATTGCATCTGTTACCGAATCCTTGAAGGAAGGGGATGACGTGGCGCTGGTTGGTTTCGGTTCTTTCACCGTGCGTGAGCGTTCTGCCCGTACTGGCCGTAACCCACAGACCGGTAAAGAGATCAAAATCGCGGCAGCCAAAGTTCCGGCCTTCCGTGCAGGGAAAGCGCTGAAAGACGCAGTAAACTGATTGTTTGCGTCTAACCGTTTAGCGTTGCAGGGTTTAGCAATAAACAATCACCTGACGCAACGGTGCTGGTAAGGTAAGATATAAGGCGCATCAGATTGATGCGCTTTTTTTATTTTTGTCGCAGGGAACGCGCCTGCACAAGGGTGTTTTTAATCCACATCACAGCGGAGTGTTGTCACACTATGATGGACAATTTACGCGCGGCAGCTAATCACGTCGTGCTCAAAATCATCCTGGGCTTGATCATTTTGTCATTTCTTTTGACAGGGGTGGTCAGCTATCAGGGGAGTGCCGGTGATTATGCAGCGAAGGTCAATGGCCAGGTGATCGAGCGTGCTCAGCTGGAACAGGCTTTCCAAAGCGAACGCAGCCGCATGCAGCAACAGTTGGGTGACCAGTTCTCCGTACTGGCGGGCAACGAAGGCTATATGCAGCAGATGCGCCATCAGGCACTGTCACAGCTGATCGACAACATGCTGCTGGACCAATATGCCAAGAAATTAGGCCTGAGCGTCAGTGACGATCAGGTGAAAGAAGCCATCCGTAAAGCGCCTTACTTCCAGACAAACGGCCAGTTCGATAACGCTAAATATCTCGATCTGATTAGCCGCATGGGTTACACCGCCGATAACTTTGCGCAGTCAATGCGTCAGCAGTTGGTTAATCAGCAGGTGATCCAGGCCTTCGGCGAGTCAGGTTTCATCCTGCCAACCGAAGCGCAAGGGATGACGTCACTGGTGCTGCAGCAGCGCGATGTGCGCCTGGCGACGCTGGATCTGAAAGCGTTGCAGGCCAAGCAGACCGTGACCGACGACGAGCTGAAAGACTACTACAGCCAGAACAAAAACAGCTTCATTGCGCCGGAGCAGGTCAAAGTAAGCTACATCCCGATGGACGCCGCCTCTATGCAGGACAAGGTCACGGTAGCCGATGCGGATATCAGCGCCTATTACGACCAGCACAAAAGCAGCTATGGCCAGCCTGAGCGTAAAAACTACAGCGTGATCCAGCTTAAAACCGAGGCGGAAGCCAATGCGGTGCTGGACGAGCTGAAAAAAGGCGGCGATTTCGCCACCCTGGCGAAAGAAAAATCCACCGACATCATCTCACGCCGTACCGGTGGCGAGCTGGGCTGGCTGGAGCCGGACACCACGGCAGACGAGCTGAAACAGGCAAACCTGACCGAAAAAGGCCAGCTTTCCGGTGCAGTGAAGTCCTCTGTGGGCTATCTGGTCGTACGTCTGAACGACATCGAGCCGGAAAAAGTGAAGCCGCTTAGCGAAGTGCGTGATGCCATCGCCAAGCAGGTTAAGCAGGAGAAGGCGGTAGACGCCTATTACGCGCTGCAGCAAAAGGTGAGTGAAGCGGCGACCAGCGATAACGAATCTCTGGCCTCAGCCGAAGAAGCCGCCGGCGTGAAAGCGACTCAGACCGATTGGTTCACCCGCGACAACATTCCGGCTGCGCTGAACTTCAAACCTGTCGTCCAGTCGATTTTCGACGGTTCACTGATTGGCGAAGGCGGCTCTCCGGGCAGCAACTCCGATGTAATCACCGTTGATGGCGACCGTGCCTTCGTGATCCGCGTTTCAGGCCACAAGCCAGAAGGCATTGAGCCGTTCGATCAGGTAAAAGATCGCGTGGCGGAATTGGTCAAGCGCAACAAAGCCGAACAGGAAGCGAAACTGCAGGGCGAAAAGCTGTTGGTTGAGCTGAAACAGGGCAAGGGCGACGAAGCGATGAAAGCGGCCGGCCTGAGCTTTGGCAGCGTGCAGAAGATGGCACGCGCGCCGGAAGACAGCCAACTGGTGCAGAGCGTGTTCGCGCTGCCGCACCCGCAGGAAGGCAAACCGGTATACGGCATGTCGCAAGACCGTCAGGACAACGTAGTGCTGATTGCACTTGATGCCGTGACGCCAGGCAGCCTGTCGGCGGAAGAAATGAAAACCTTCGTCAGCAAAATGGAAGAAGGCGCTACCGGCGTCTCCTTTGACTCGCTGCTGGCCAGCTTGCGTAAAGAAGCCAAAATCACCATGGGTGCCGCTGAGCAGCAACAGCCTCAGTAACGCGCCGCAGTTTTCTGCAACGCAATGCAATTCCAAAAGGCCGCTTTCGCGGCCTTTTCCATATCTGTTATCCGCCAATTGCTGAAGTTCACCCGCTGCGGCAAGGTGAGCTTGCTGTTAAACACAAGGAGGATACAGCATGCAACTTGCAGAAATGAAAGCGGTTAATGGATATGGTTTCAGCCTCAAAGTTTTGCTGGCCGTGGCCCTGATAGGCTTGGCCGGGCCATCGATGGCCGCTGAGGAAAAGAGCGCGACCGATCAGCCGGTGTTATCAGCACCGGCGGTGAAAGCAGGGCAAGGCACTGAAGCCGCAGTCGGCATCGACGATGAGGCATCGGTCAGTATCAATCAGGCCGATGCCGAGCAGTTGGCCAGCGTACTGAAGGGGGTGGGTTTGAAGAAAGCGGAAAGCATCGTGCGCTACCGTGAGCAGAATGGTCCTTTTACGCAGATTGAGCAGCTTCAGGAAGTGCCGGGTATTGGGCCCGCCCTGTTTGAACGGAACCGTGCGCGGCTCAAAATGTGATATCTATCACGGCTGCATGGCAAAGTGCCGATGCAGCCCTTTTTCCTCTGCTACATTTTACAGGTCTTACCAGTTTGGCGACTTGACCAAACGGGTGAAGGAGCCATCAGTGGCTCCTTCTTTCTGTAATCACCAGGCAGGAGTGGCCGTTCCCTATGCATCAGACCTTTATCAAAGTCCGTGGTTATCATCTCGATGTTTACCAACATGTTAACAATGCACGCTATCTCGAATTTCTCGAGGAGGCGCGCTGGGATTGGCTGGAGAACCAGGAGGGCTTCCGTTGGATGACGGAAAACAACATCGCCTTTATCGTGGTTAATATCAATATCAATTACCGCACGCCGGCGGTGCTGGGGGACAAGTTGCGTATCGACAGTCAGATGGTGCAGCTTAACGGTAAAAGCGGCGTGCTGAGCCAAAAAGTGACGCAGGATGCCACGGGCGCGCCGGTCGCGGATGCGATGCTGACCTTTGTCTGCGTCGATTTGAAAACTCAGCGGGCGTTGCCGATTGAAGGGCAACTGCGCGAACACCTTCAGGTGCTCACGCTGTCGGAAGAAGGCTAAAGCAACGAGCGGCAATGTTTGCCGCCGTTATTCACTCAGACCAGGCCGGTCTTCTGTTTCAGGCTCGCCATCACTTCCGCCTTGTTGATTTGGTATTGCTTCAGGCCGTTGGCGCGCAGGTGACAGGCGGCACATTCACCGCAGCCGTCGCCTTTAATGCCGCTGTAGCAGGTCAGGGTTTCCTGCCGAACCAGATCCAACTGATGGTAGTAATCTGCCAGTGCCCAGGTCTCAGCCTTGTTCAGCCACATCAGTGGCGTTTCAAAACGGATATCGCGTGCGATGCCCAGCACTATTGCCTGGTTCAGCGCTTTGACAAATTCGTCGCGGCAGTCGGGATAACCGGAAAAATCGGTTTCGCAAACGCCGGTGATCACCGCCTCGGCTTCGACCTGGTAGGCATAAATCGCCGCCAGCGTCAGGAACAGAATATTACGGCCCGGCACGAAAGTGCTCGGCAACCCGTTGGCTTCGGTGCTGCCGTAAGCCGGAACCGGGATATTGTCACGGGTCAGGCTGCTGATCGCCAGTTCATTGAGCAGGCCAACGTCCAGCAGCTTATGTGCCTTGGCCCCAAGGGCCACCGACAGCGCTTGAGCCACCTCAATCTCGGCGCGATGGCGCTGACCGTAATCGAAGGTGACGCAGTGAACTTCGTCGTACTGCTGCAATGCCTGAATCAAGCAGGTCGTGGAATCTTGTCCACCGCTGAAAACGACAACCGCGCGTTTCATAAAATTACCTCAATTTAGTGCTGAGACCCAACCCGATGAACACTCGGGCGGTAGGATAAAAATGCGTTGCGGCAGCAATGGTAGCAGAAATAGCGGGTTACCGCTGGGCCGGGCCCATTAAGTCTGGGGAAAGCGGCTCTGTCGAGTCCAGCGGCGGCGGCAGCCAGGCCTGACAGAAATCGAACCAGCCATGGGCGGTCAGAGTAACCCCATGAATGCGCGGCGGTGCGCTGATCTGATACTGATAGTGAAACAAGGGCGTGATGATCGCCGCCCTCATCAACTGCTGATAATACTCTTTCAACTGCTCATAACGCGGTTGCTGCGCAGGCAACTGTTGGATCTGCTGCAGCGTTTGCTGCTGATGTCGCCAGCGATCGTCGGGCAGAATGCCGCGCCACAGCGTATCTTGCCGCAGCCAGCTTTCCAGCGTCGCTTCCGGTGACTCACCGATCAGGTTATCGGCCAGCAGCAGGTCGGCCTGTTCGATTTGTTCGGCGCTTTGCCAGCGTTTACCCGCGTAATAACGCAGTTCCAGCTCGCAGCCGTGGCGTGCCAAAAGCTGCTGCAGAGCCACAGTGACCGTTTCCAGTTCTACCGGTGGCCGATACAGCAGCGTCAATTTGGCGGGAAGGGCTATCTCATCATCGACCTGATGCCGAGGGATGGCCCAGCCTGGCAGCATTTCGTGGCTGGGGGTGATGACGCTGTTTGGTACCGGCAGATTGGCCAACAGGCCAGATTGCTGGATCAACATCAGCAGTTTTTGGCCCTGGGCTTCGTTGAGCACGCCGTGTTTCAAATTCACCGCCAGATAGCACCAGCCCAGGCTCATGCTGCGTTGCACCGGCCGTGCCAGCGCCATCTCTTCCTGCTGGCCGATGGTTATGCGCACCGGGTGCTGGCAACTGGTGTAAGCCGCGTCGACCTGCAGCTCCGGGGTGATCCAATACTCGATGCTCTCAAGATAAGGATGTTGCAAATGGTAAAACGGATGCTGTTCCAGCCGTACCAAATGCGCCTCGTTTAGCGTCAGTTTGAAAGGGCCAGCGCCAATGCCTGCGGCCTCCGGGTGGGTTAGCAGGCAAGGCAATTCCGCAAGACGATGCGCCAACCAGTAGTCGGGATGCTGTAAATCAAACTGCAGACACAGCGCATGCGGCAGGCTGATGGCCTTAACGTTGGCCAGGCTGGGGCGACTGCGAGGGTGTCGTTGCAGCTTTTCCAGCGTTTGCAACAGCTGCTGGCCGGTCAGCATTTCACCGTTGTGCCAGCGCAATTGACTGCGCAGGAAGAACTGCCAGCGCAGGCCGTCATGGCTGATTTGCCAGTGATGGGCCAAATCGGATTGCGGTTCAGGATTGCCGGTAATGAATCGCGTCAGGCCGGCATGCAGGGTGGCAACCAAATGTTGTTCGGCGCGGCCGGTCAGGGTCAGTGGATCCAGAGATTCCAGCGTGCGGTAATAGGGGATACGCAGCGTTGGGCTGCCTGCTTGCCACTGGCCGCCGAGATGCGGGCTGAGCAACTCCTGCAAATGCTGCGGCGCCAACTGCGCCATTTCCAACGCGCCCTGGTGGTCGCCGTCATGCAGCAAGCGCTGCAAGTGGGCGGCGCGCAGCTCGTCCGGGGTTTTCAAACACTGCAGGCGAGCCCGCTTGCCGCGACCGGGCTGTGACTGCCAGCTTAGCCAGCCCTGATCCTGCAACTGTTGTACCAGCGTGCGAGCATGGCGTTCGCTGCAATAGAACAGGGCTGCGAGTTCGCCGATGGTGATGGCCACCGGCGCAGCGCCGAGCTGTTGATACAGGCGTTGATACTGGCTGAGACGATGGGTCAGGCGCATGATCGAAATCCGGAACAGTTTTCCAGAATTGTTCACTATTACTTCCGCAAATACCATCTCATACTGCAGGGACTGTAATCGCGTTCACACTCATGAGGTCTTTATGTATCGCCTGGCGGCTTTTGATATGGATGGCACATTGTTGACACCGGATCACCGGGTCGGGCCGGAAACTCTGGCGGTGCTAAAGCAACTGGTTGAACGGGAGATGGTTGTCACCTTCGCTACCGGGCGTCACTACCTGGACGCGCAGCCGATCATGGCGCAACTGGGTCTGCAAGGCTATCTGATTACCGGCAACGGTACGCGGGTTTACGATCATCAGGGGCAACAACTTCACGCCACCGATTTGCCTGCTGACATAGCCGAAGAGGTGCTGCACACCCATTGGCATACGGTTGCCAGCATGCACGTCTTCCGTGACGAAGGCTGGATGACCGAGTTTGCGGTACCGGAAGAAATGTTGCGGGCTCATCATCTGAGCGGCTTCCGTTATCAGCTTTCCGAAGTGCGTCGTTTACCGGCCTTCGGCAACAGCAAGGTGTGCTTCGTTGGACCACATGTGGAACTGCTTAAGCTGCAGATTCAGCTACGGGAACAGTTTGGAACACGCGTTGATCTCTGTTTCTCTGCCTATGAGTGCCTGGAGGTCTTGCCGTTGGGGTGTAACAAAGGCACCGCGCTGGATACGTTGAGCCGCCATCTGGGGCTGAAGATGGCGGACTGCATGGCGTTTGGCGATGCCATGAACGACAGGGAAATGCTGGCGACGGTAGGGCACGGCGTGGTGATGGGCAATGCCCTGCCGCAGCTGAAGTCTTCACTGCCACAACTACAGGTTATCGGCCATTGCGAACAGCAGGCGGTGGCTCACTATTTGCAACATTGGCTGCGTTCACCTTACCTCACCTATTCCCCCGAATTATGAGGCTTTATTGGCAGCCGGCCGGGTATGACTTACCCGGCTTTTTTTCGCCTGCCGGGGGCGATTACAAGTCTGCCAGCTGCGCCAGATACGGGGTCAGATCGCCGATATTGTTTCTCACCCATTCAGGGTTGTAGTAGGTATCCAGATAGCGCTCACCGCTGTCGCATAGCAGGGTGACGATAGAACCCTGTTCGCCATTTTCCCGCATCTGTTTCGCCAATTGCAGCGCGCCCCACACATTAGTGCCGGTGGAGGCGCCCACTTTACGGCCCAGTACCGTTTCCAGCCAATGAATGGTAGCAACGCTGGCCGCGTCCGGAACGCGCAGCATGCTGTCGACCACCGACGGGATAAACGAGGGTTCGGCGCGCGGGCGGCCAATACCTTCGATCCTGCTGCCGCAGCTGCCGATCAGGGTGCGATCGCGCTGGTGGAAACAATCATAGAATACCGAGTTTTCCGGATCGACGACCGTCAAGCGGGTGTCGTGCCCCTGATAGCGAATATAGCGTCCCAGCGTTGCAGATGTACCGCCGGTGCCCGCGCTCATCACGATATGTTTAGGGACAGGGAAGGGTTCACGCGCCATCTGGCGGAAGATGCTGTCGGCGATGTTGTTATTGCCACGCCAGTCGGTGGCGCGTTCGGCGTAGGTGAACTGATCCATATAGTGGCCGTTCAGTTCTTGCGCCAACTGCTCGGAGACCGCGTAAATCTGTGCCGCGTGATCGACGAAATGGCAGCGGCCGCCGTAAAACGCAATTTGCTCAACCTTGCGGCGTGCCGTGCAGGAAGGCATCACGGCAATAAACGGCAGGCCAATCAGCCGGGCGAAGTAAGCTTCGGACACGGCGGTGCTACCTGAAGAGGCTTCGATAATCGTGGTGTTTTCGGTGATCCAGCCGTTGCACAGGCCGTACAGGAACAGCGAGCGCGCCAGCCGATGCTTCAGGCTGCCGGTCGGGTGAGTGCTTTCATCTTTCAGGTACAGGCAGATACCGGGAAATTCGGGCAGGTTCAGGCGGATCAGGTGCGTGTCGGCGGAGCGTTGGAAATCCGCTTCTATTTCACCGATAGCATATTTTACCCAAGAGTTTGTCATCGTCTGGCCTCAGAATAGGGGGCTTATTTGCTGCATAATATAGCCTGCCGCCGGGAAAAAAGGATTGCCATTTTTCCTGTTTAATCGCTTAATGAGAGAAAATTTTTCTCCTGGTTGACGATATGTTAGATAAAACAGACCGTAAGTTACTGTGCATGCTGCAACAGGACTGCACCCAGCCGCTGCAGGCGCTGGCCGATGCGGTCAATCTGACGTCGACGCCTTGCTGGAAAAGGCTGAAACGGCTGGAAGAGGAAGGCTATATCCGTGGGCGGGTCGCGCTGCTGGATAATGAAAAACTCGGGTTGGGCCTGACGGCATTTGTGCTGATCAAAACCCAGCAGCACAGCAGCGAGTGGTATCAGACGTTCGTGCAACTGACCCAGCAGATGCCGGAGGTGCTGGCATTTTACCGCATGGCGGGGGAGTACGATTACCTGATGCAGGTGGAAGTGGCTGATATGAAGAGCTACGACAGTTTTTACAAGCGTCTGGTGAACGGGGTACCTGGGCTGATCGACGTCACCTCCAGCTTCGCGATGGAAAAAATCAAATACACCACCGCCCTGCCGGTTCCTGAGTGAAAAGTTCACCAAATTGGCAAAGTAACGGTGGTATCCTACTCTGCTGAGGCAGATCGAGAGAAAAAACTATTACATCTACATCCTGGAATAAAACTGCGTGAGACTATTTACCCAAATCGGCTGGTACTTCCGCCGCGAGTGGCGCCGCTACCTGGGGGCAGTGGTGCTGTTGATCATCATTGCGATTCTGCAGCTGTTGCCACCCAAGCTGGTGGGGATCATTGTCGACGGTATTACCGAAAAACAGATGTCCAGCGGCGTGCTGATGGCATGGCTGGGGCTGATGCTCGGCACCGCCGTGGTGGTCTACCTGCTGCGCTACGTATGGCGAGTGTTGCTGTTTGGCGCGTCTTATCAGCTTGCCGTCGAACTGCGTGAAAATTTCTATCGCCAGCTTAGCCGCCAGAACCCGGCTTTCTATCTGCGCCACCGTACCGGCGATCTGATGGCACGTGCCACCAATGATGTCGATCGGGTCGTTTTCGCTGCCGGTGAAGGGGTGTTGACGCTGGTCGATTCGCTGGTAATGGGCTTGGCGGTGCTGGTGGTGATGAGCACCCAAATTAGCTGGCAGTTGACCCTGCTATCGTTGATCCCTATGCCCATCATGGCGATCGTTATCAAGTATTACGGCGATCAGTTGCATCAGCGCTTTAAATCGGCGCAGGCGGCGTTCTCCAGCCTGAACGATCAGGCGCAGGAAAGCATGACCAGCATCCGCATGATCAAGGCGTTTGGTCTGGAGGATCACCAATCCAATCAATTTGCCGAAGTGGCCGCCCAAACCGGCGCCAAAAATATGCACGTAGCGCGGGTAGATGCGCGTTTTGACCCGACGATTTACATCGCTATCGGTACCGCCAATCTGTTGGCTATCGGCGGTGGCAGTTGGATGGTGGTCAATGGCTCCCTGACGCTTGGGCAACTGACCAGCTTCGTGATGTACCTCGGCCTGATGATTTGGCCAATGCTGGCGCTGGCCTGGATGTTCAACATTGTTGAACGCGGCAGTGCGGCATACGGTCGCATTCGCAGCCTGCTGGAGGAAGCGCCGGCAGTGACCGACGGTGAGTATCCATTGCCGGCGGGGCGTGGCAGCTTGGCCGTCGATATCCGATCCTTCCACTATCCTGGCAACCATCACCCGGCGTTGCACGATGTCACGTTGAAGCTGGAGCCGGGTCAGATGCTTGGCCTGTGTGGCCCGACCGGTGCCGGTAAGTCAACGTTGCTGTCGTTGATCCAGCGCCAGTTTGATGTGGATGATGGCCAGATTAGCTATCAGGGATTGCCGCTGACCCAGGTGAAGCTGGACGACTGGCGCTCGCGCCTGTCTGTGGTGAGTCAGACGCCATTCTTGTTCTCGGACAGCGTGGCCAACAATATTGCGCTGGGGAATCCGGGCGCGACGCAGGAACAGATTGAGCGTGCGGCCCAGTTGGCCAGCGTGCATGAAGACATTATGCGCCTGCCGCAAGGCTATGAAACTGAAGTGGGTGAGCGTGGCGTGATGCTGTCCGGCGGCCAGAAACAGCGTATTTCTATTGCCCGTGCATTGTTACTGGATGCAGAAATCTTGATCCTCGACGATGCGTTGTCGGCGGTAGATGGTCGAACCGAACACCAAATCCTGCACAATTTGCGCAGTTGGGGACAAAACCGGACGGTGATTATCAGCGCGCACCGGCTTTCGGCACTGACCGAAGCCAGCGAAATTCTGGTGATACAACACGGCGGCGTGGCTCAGCGTGGCGAACATGCGTCCCTGGCGGCCCAACCGGGCTGGTACCGCGATATGTACCGCTATCAGCAACTGGAAGCGGCGCTGGATGAGGCACCGGAAAGCGGCGAGGAGATACTGGCCAATGAATAAGATGCAAAAGCTGTGGCCGACGCTGAAACGGTTGCTGGCTTATGGATCGCCATACCGCAAACCTCTGGGGCTGGCGGTGTTGATGTTGTGGGTTGCGGCGGCAGCGGAAGTCGCCGGGCCGATCCTGATCAGTTATTTTATCGATAACTATGTGGCTAAGGGCCAGTTGCCGCTGATGATCGTCTGCGGGCTGGCGGCGGCCTATATTCTGCTGGAGCTGTTGGCGGCGGCGCTGCACTATTTTCAAGCGTTGTTGTTCAACCAGGCCGCGGTCGGGGTGGTTCAACGCCTGCGTACCGACGTGATGGACGCCGCGTTGCGTCAGCCGCTCAGCGCTTTTGATACGCAGCCGGTGGGGCAGTTGATCTCGCGAGTGACCAATGACACCGAGGTGATTAAAGACCTGTACGTCATGGTAGTGTCCACCGTACTGAAAAGCGCTGCGCTGATTGGCGCCATGCTGGTGGCGATGTTCAGCCTGGACTGGCGTATGGCGCTGGTGGCGATCTGCATCTTCCCGGCGGTGTTTGTGGTGATGGGCATTTACCAATACTACAGCATCCCGATTGTGCGCCGGGTGCGCAGCTATCTGGCAGACATCAACGACGGCTTTAACGAAGTGATCAACGGCATGGGCGTGATCCAGCAGTTCCGCCAGCAGATCCGCTTCGGTGAACGCATGAGCGCCGCCAGCCGTTCGCACTACACCGCGCGTATGCAGACTCTGCGGCTGGATGGTTTCCTGTTGCGTCCGCTGCTCAGCCTGTTTTCGGCGCTGGTGCTGTGTGGCCTGCTGATGTTGTTTGGTTTCAGCGGTGAGGGAAGCATTGGCGTGGGCGTGCTCTATGCCTTTATCAACTACCTCGGGCGTCTGAATGAGCCGTTGATTGAGCTGACGTCGCAGCAGTCGATTCTGCAGCAGGCGGTGGTGGCCGGCGAGCGTATTTTCGAACTGATGGATCGCCGTCAACAGAGCTATGGAACGGACGATCGCCCGCTCGAGAGTGGCCGCATTGATATTGAAGACCTGAGCTTTGCCTACCGCGATGACAAAAAGGTGCTGCAGCATATTTCGCTGTCGGTGCCGTCGCGGGGTTTTGTGGCGTTGGTGGGGCATACCGGCAGCGGCAAGAGCACGCTGGCCAACCTGCTGATGGGGTATTACCCGGTCAATCAGGGCGAAGTCCGTCTCGATGGTCGTCCGCTGGCCAGCCTGTCGCACCGTACGTTGCGGCAGGGGGTGGCAATGGTGCAGCAGGATCCGGTGGTGATCGCCGAATCGGTGCTGGCCAACGTTACGCTGGGCCGTAACATCAGTGAAGAGATAGTGTGGCAGGCGCTGGAAACGGTGCAATTGGCTGAGCTGGTACGCAGCTTCCCACAGGGGATTCACACCCGGCTGGGCGAGCAGGGTAACAACCTGTCGGTGGGCCAGAAACAGCTATTGGCGATGGCCAGGGTGTTGGTGCAGGCGCCGCAGATCCTGATCCTCGACGAAGCGACCGCCAACATCGATTCAGGCACTGAGCAAGCGATTCAGCGTGCACTGCGTTTGATTCGTGAACATACCACGCTGGTGGTGATCGCTCACCGATTGTCGACCATTGTCGATGCCGATTCCATTCTGGTTCTGCACCGGGGTCAGGCGGTCGAGCAGGGCAATCATCAGCAACTGTTGGCTCAGCAGGGGCGTTACTACCAGATGTACCAGCTGCAACTGGTGGGTGAAGAATTGGCCGCTGCCAATCGCGAAGAAACACAACCCGCATGATCTGGGGGCCGTTTTAACGGCCCCTTTCTGTTGTCGCCACGCACCACAAACAGGCACAAGTCCGTTTAAAATCCCTCTCGCTGCACTTTTTCGACGCGCTACGCACCAAATTAGTGCGCAATATTTAATCAGCCCATCAGTTGGTCGCGCGCTATTAGCCGCTCGTCGCATGCCAGATCCCCATCCTGCCGGTTAATTTGCTGAATCCGCGTACAAAACCATTTGTGGCATAGCCTTTGCTTTATAAGTCTCGTACCGGGGTGAGTTTGGGCTTAATTCGTGGAGGGGCAATATGAAGCTGGTGACCGTGGTGATTAAACCATTCAAGCTGGAGGACGTGCGTGAAGCCCTATCCTCTGTAGGCATTCAGGGGCTGACCGTAAGCGAAGTAAAAGGCTTTGGTCGCCAGAAGGGGCACGCTGAGCTCTATCGCGGAGCCGAATACAGCGTCAACTTTTTACCTAAAGTAAAAATCGACATCGCTATCGCCGACGATCAGTTGGATGAAGTGGTTGATGTGATTAGTAAAGCGGCCTACACCGGCAAAATCGGTGACGGCAAAATTTTCGTTGCCGAATTGCAACGTGTCATTCGCATTCGCACCGGCGAAACAGACGAAGCAGCACTGTAATCACAGGCTCAGTAAAGTAATGGGGATGGATTGATAATGAAAAAACTTTTATCCATGTTGGGCCTGAGTACGGTAACCATGGTTCCTTCTTTGGCCCTGGCCGCTCCGGCGGTCGCAGACAAGGCTGACAACGCTTTCATGATGATTTGCACCGCTTTGGTGCTGTTCATGACCTTGCCGGGTGTCGCTCTGTTTTACGGTGGTTTGCTGCGCTCCAAAAACGTGCTCTCCATGCTGACCCAGGTCACCGTCACCTTCGCATTGGTGTGTGTTCTGTGGGTGCTTTATGGCTACAGTCTGGCGTTCAGCGAAGGTAATGCCTTCTTCGGTGGTTTCCAGACGGCGATGCTGAAAGGCATTGGCATTGACAGCGTCACCGGGACCTTTAGCCAGATGATCCACGTAGCGTTCCAGTGTTCATTCGCTTGTATCACCGTCGCGCTGGTGGTAGGGGGCTTTGCCGAGCGTATCCGCTTCTCGGCGGTAGTGATTTTCGCCGCTATCTGGTTCACCATTTCCTACCTGCCGATTGCCCACATGGTGTGGGGCGGTGGCTTCCTGGCAGCTGATGGCGCGTTGGACTTTGCCGGCGGCACCGTGGTGCATATCAATGCGGCAAGTGCCGGCCTGGTGGGCGCTTATCTGCTCGGCAAGCGTGCTGGTTTCGGTAAGGAAGCTTTCAAACCGCATAACCTGCCGATGGTATTTACCGGCGCTTCTATCCTGTATATCGGCTGGTTCGGCTTTAACGCCGGTTCTGCCAGCGCGGCTAACGGCATTGCGGCCCTGGCTTTCCTGAACACCGTAGTGGCAACCGCAGGCGCTATTCTTTCCTGGACTTTTGCCGAGTGGATTGTGCGCGGTAAACCTTCTCTGCTGGGGGCCTGTTCCGGCTGTATCGCCGGGCTGGTTGCCATCACGCCGGCTGCGGGTACCGTAGGGGTTGGCGGGGCGTTGATTATCGGTCTGGTCGGTGGCATTGCCGGTCTGTGGGGCGTGGTCACGCTGAAGAAATGGCTGAAAGTGGACGATACCTGCGATGTGTTCGGTGTACATGGCGTATGCGGCATCGTCGGATGCTTGCTGACCGGCGTGTTCACCTCCGCCTCGCTGGGCGGAACCGGGTACGCAGAAGGCGTTACCATGGGGCATCAGGTATGGATCCAACTGTTGAGCGTGGTGATCACGCTGGTATGGTCTGGAGTGGCCGCCTTCATTGCCTTCAAAGTGGCAGGTGCTATCGTCGGGCTGCGCGTACCGGAAGAGCAGGAGCGCGAAGGTCTGGACGTCAACAGCCATGGTGAGAGTGCCTACAACCAATAAGCCTTGAAGAAGGGCAGTGCGCTAAATAACTCGAAAAATAATGATGATGCAGAAAGGGCGATGGAGACATCGCCCTTTTTCTTTTTTAACGATATTCCCCCTTTTTAAGTAATGCACTGTTTTTATTGACCTTATATTAATTGCATTATCAAGTGCTTTTTCTATAATGGCCTTGGTTTGTACTGTTTGTTTTGTTTATTTGTATTAATACGTATTAAGTGGGAGATAACGATGAAAGGAATAGTGAATTCTGTTTACATAGGAAAAGTGGTTCCTTTCACTCGTCCTGACAGCTTTACCGGCATATTCAAAAAAGAGGTTAATCATCTGGTTTCAGTAGGTTATGAAGGCATTGAGGGTGATGAGATCGGCGACCTGAAGGTACATGGCGGGCCCGAAAAGGCGATACACGTTTATCCATTGGAACATTATAAAAAGTGGAAGGCAGAATTTCCCGACTGTCCCTTTTTCGAGAATGCCGGCGCATTTGGCGAGAATTTTAGCACTATCGGTTTGGATGAAAGCCAGGTCTTTGTCGGCGACATTTTTAGCATAGGGACGGCAGTAGTGGAGGTTTCACAAGGTCGATTACCCTGTTGGAAGTTAAATGACAGATTCGACATTCCCTATTTTTCGGAAATGCTACAAATTAACTACCGCACCGGTTGGTATTTCAGGGTGATTCAGCAGGGAAATGTCGGTTTGGGCGATGAAATTACCTTGATTAACAGGACCAATGATAAATGGAGTTTGCAGGAGATAATGAAAGTTATTTTTACCAAATCTCTTGATGAAGAAACCCTGACCAGTATGTTGGAATTACCCTTGGTTGCCTCTTGGCGGAAACTGTTTATGAAAAGATTGCTCACTGGGGCTGTTGAAGATTGGTCGCCAAGATTGCATGGAAAAAAGGATTAAAATGAAAGGGTACGTTGATTTTTTATCGCTGCTACGTACAAACCTATTCAAAATTGGTAAGCGGATGAGTGAAGCCAGTTTTTTTAACGTTCACTATATTTTTATTTTTATCCTGTGCAAGGCAAGGTCAATCGATCTGTCACGTTACCAGAAGAAGAACATCAAGGACTACAGCAGCTTCCAGGATTTTTTTTGCAGAGAGCTCAGCGAAGAAACAAAGAATAAAGTCAATTTATTGAATTCAATGGAGCTTTGTATGCCTTGTGATGGGCGTATGGGGGCACATGGCGAGATAAAAGAGAATACGTTACTGCAAGCCAAGGGGGTTGAGTATTCCATCTTTAGGCTTTTTGGTTTTAATAATGAAATGACGCAGGGCTACAATGGCGGCCGTTTTGCGAATATATACCTGGCGCCGGAGGATTATCACAGGGTACATATGCCGTTCGACGGTTTCTTGATTAATACTATTTATTGTCCCGGAGATTTTAAATCGGTCAGGGAGAAGAATGTAAAAAATGATAAAGAATTATATGTGGGTAATGAACGACTGATTTGTGAGTTTATGACGGAGCATGGCAGGATGTCCGTTATTTTTGTAGGCGCATTTATGGTGGGGGGGATAGTCACTGCTTGGGGAGGGAAGGTCAACTATAACCGGCTCTACACCCATGAGTCTTTTTATAATGATTGTTTGTTTTACAAGAAGGGCGAGGAGATAGGCTATTTCACTATGGGGTCAACAGTCATAGTTCTGTTTGATTCCTGCTGGGATCTCGATTTCAGTAACATAAACCAAGGGAATAGGGTTGAGTTTTCTGATGCTTTTGTCACCGTGATGAAAAAGTAAGCGTTAACTCTTCGCCGAACGATGAGGAAGTATTTTCATTTGAATAGGGAGCCAGAGCATGGCGAATACACATCACATGGGCAATCCCGCGTTATTGCCAGACGACCTGCCATGCCCGGTGGATGACGGTGCGGCCGATCATCTGGTCGGCATGCCGATGCCGGCCCTGCGTTTTCACTCAACGTTTGGTGAGAGGGTAGACTTGTCTATCTTGCCGGGGCGAACGGTTGTTTATGCCTATCCGAGGACCGGCGAGCCCCACGGCAATCTGCCGGCAGGTTGGGACGCTATCCCCGGAGCCCGTGGCTGCACAGCGCAAACTTTATCTTTTCAGGCCGAAAAGGAGGTGTTTACCACCTTCGGAATCAGGATCTTTGGGTTGAGCACGCAAACAACGGATTATCAGAGAGAGCTGTCTGACCGACTCAGGCTGACTTTCCCCATCTTGAGCGATGCTGAGTTTGCATTGGTCGACGCCTTGCGTTTACCCACGATGAACGTGGAGGGCATGCGGCTGATTAAGCGTTTAACGCTGATCATCAGGGATGGCACGATTGAACATGTGTTCTATCCCGTTTTCCCCGCGAACAGAGCGGCTGCTGAGGTCATCGGGTGGCTGAAAGATCATCCGGATTTGGCACCGGGAACCCTTGACTGAGCAGGAGCCCCGCCCATTTGTGAAGGCACAAAGCAAAAATGCCAGCCAACCTGACTGGCATTCCATTGAAGGGTGAATTGCTTAGGCTTCTCGCTGGCGGATGACGCCTTCCTGCACCGTAGTGGCAACCAGAACGCCGTCACGGGTATAAAATTGCCCGCGCACAAATCCACGGGCACCGGAAGCGGAGGTGCTTTCGACCACGTACAACAACCAGTCATCCATGCGGAAAGGGCGGTGGAACCACATTGAGTGGTCAATTGTCGCCACCTGCATGCCGGGCTCCAGGAAGCCTATGCCATGAGGCTGCAACGCCGTCGGCAGGAAGTTAAAGTCTGACGCGTAACCCAGTAAATATTGGTGGATGCGCTGATCGTCCGGCATGGTGCCGTTCGCGCGGAACCAAACGTAGCGGTGCGGCTCTTCCACGCTGCCCTTCAGTGGGTTGTGGAATTTGACCGGGCGCATTTCGATCGGCTTCTGGCCGATAAACTTTTCACGCACTTTATCCGGCAGCATGTGCGACAACTTTTGGGCAATGTCCGATTCGGACATCAGTCCTTCCGGCGGCGGCACATCCGGCATGGTGTTCTGATGTTCAAACCCTTCTTCCGGGCTTTGGAAAGAGGCGGTCATATAGAAAATCGGCTTGCCATGTTGAATGGCGCTGACGCGACGGGCGCTAAAACTGTTACCGTCGCGCAGGATTTCCACGTCGTAGATAATCGGCTTGCTGCTGTCGCCTGGACGCAGAAAATAGCTGTGGAACGAGTGTACGCTCCGCTCTGCCGGAACCGTCTGTTTGGCGGCATAAAGTGCCTGACCAACCACCTGACCGCCAAATACCTGACGTAGCCCCAGATCTTCGCTTTGGCCGCGGAACAACCCTTCTTCGATTTTCTCCAGATCCAGCAGATCAAGGAGGTTTTGCAGTGCCTGGCTCATAAAGTTACTACCCTTATAATAATCATTTTGCTCAGTGTGCGGAATATCACGGTAAGACGTCAATATATTGCGTTATGGCACAGAGAAAATTGGCTGAATACTGAACATTATTAGGGGGGTAAGTGATTAATAGGCAGTGTTAAATGGATTTTTCAGTGTTTTGTGCTAACTTTAATGAGTGGGGTGGTGGAAGCCACCAACGTGTTGATAATAAAAAAGGAGACCGATCCATGAAACTCTGGCAAATCGTAGGTGGAGCTGCAGCATTAACCCTCACTCTGGCTGGCTGTGCCCAGAAGAGTGGCAATGTGCCTACTCCAACGGCGGGAAGCGCGGCGATTGCACAAACGCAGATTCAGGGCCCGGCGGTGACTGGTTCGGTTAACATTCGCCAGCGCATTGCGCTGCCGCCGGATGCGATACTGACCGTCACGCTCTCTGATGCTTCACTGGCGGACGCTCCGTCTAAAGTGATCGCCCAGCGTGCGGTACGTACCGACGGCAAGCAGGCGCCGTTTAATTTTGTATTGCCGTTCAACCCGGCTGATATTCAGCCTAATGCGCGTATTATCCTGAGCGCGGCAATCACGGTTAATGGGCAGCTGATCTTTATTACCGACACAATCCAGGAAGTGGTGAACCGTAACGGCACCCGTGCCGACCTGCTGCTGGTTCCGGTGCAAGGCATTCCGGTTCAGGCAACGCCAACGGCGATGCCGTAATCCGGTAGTCCTGAAGCAGTAAGCTATCAACAGCCTTTGCGCTCCGGCCAAAGGCTGTTTTTTTATCACCAGCGCCAGCCGTAAACCAACAGATCCACCGTGCTGTGGGCGCCAAAAACGATCCCTTCCCCAAGCAATGCCTGACGTTGGCGTTGGAAGTCCTCGCCCTGCTGCGAAATCTGCCCGTGCCGGTTAATCACCCGATGCCAGGGCAGGCTGCTGCCTTCCGGTAGGCGACGCAATACGCCGCCCACCTGACGTGCCGCACGTGGTGAACCGGCCAGACGCGCTACCTCACCGTAGGTCGTCACTTTGCCATAAGGAATGGCGGCCACGATGTGAAACACCCGCTGGCTGAATGAGGCGTCTTCTGATTCCATTTCTGTGTTCCTGCTGCGGCGAAATCCCAAGATCAAAGTGTGCCACAGCCGAGGTGGGTAAGAAAACAGCGGTTGGCCCCGGTTGGCTTGCTATTTGGCTGGCCATCACCGATAATGCCCACCGCTTCGCAGTACCAGAAGCCGTCAATGGGGGCCCTGTTGGTTCTCCCGCAACACTAACTTGTGAACTCGGTCAGATCCGGAAGGAAGCAGCCGCAGCAGGTGACGTGTGTGCCGGGATGTAGCTGGCAGGGCCTCCACCAATTTCAGCGCCGCATCATTCTTTCACTACTCTCTCGTATTTACTATCGCCCCAAAAATCTCGCTGCAGGAAAACTGCCGGCGCCGATTGCTCGCCAGCAATTCACCTCAGTGCTTCACCAGCGTAGCGAAATAGTACGCCAGCGGGATAGCCAACAGGTAAAGCCCGACCGGGACTTCACGCCATTTGCCGGCAATCACCTTGATGATGATATAAAACAGCAGCCCACCTGCGATACCGGTGCCGAAGCTATTGGCAATCAGCGTGATCATTACCATCATCAGCACCGGTAGGCCGTCGGTAAAGTTGGCCAAATCGACTTTGCGCAATCCACTGAACATATTCAGGCCGATCAGGATCAATGCCGGTGCGGTAGCCTCTTTCGGGATCATCAGGGCAATGGGGGTAAACAGCAGCATCAGCAAGAACATGATGGCTGCCGCCAGCGCTGTTAATCCAGTCTTGCCACCGGCTTCGGCAGCGGCTGACGATTCGATCAGCGCCGTGGCGGCTGGAATGCCGACCCAGGGCCCGAGAGCCGCTGCGATTGAGTCCACCATAAACGGCCGGTTGATGTGCGGCATGTTGCCGTGCTCGTCCAGTAACCCGGCTTCACCGCCGACGGCGAGCGTGGTGCCCATGGTGGAGAAAAACTCCGAGGCGAAAAAGACAAACAGGTAAGGCAGGAAGGCGATATTCAATGCACCAATCATATCGACGTGGCCGAGCACTGGGGCCAATGAGTGTGGCATTGCCATCAGACTGGCTGGAAGGTGCGTGACGCCGAATGGAATACCCACCAGAGTCGCGACCAGGATCGCCCACAAAATCGCGCCCGGGATACGTCGAGCCTGCAGGCCAATGGCCAGAAACAGACCGCACAGGGCGATCAACGCACCGGGTGCCGTGAAGTCACCCAGCATCAGCGCATTGGATTTGGCATTGGCCAGTACCAGCCCGGCGTTACGGAACCCCAGCACCGCAACAAATAATCCGATAGAGGCGGTCAGCCCCAGCTTGATGGACTGCGGTACCGAGCGGGTAACCACCTCGCGCAGCCCAAGACGAGTCAGGGCAAAAAACAAAATGCCGGACCAGCAGGCGATACCCAGCCCAATCTGCCAACCTATGCCTTCGCTGCCCGCCAACGTCACGCCGACCAACACCGAACCGCCGATCCCTGGGCCAACGATAAACGGCAGATTACCGTAAAACGCCATAAGCAAGCTGCCGATCACAAACACCAGAATGGTGCCGGTGGTCACCGCGCCCTTATCCATGCCGCCGATGGCCAGCAATCCGGGGATTACCACCAACAAATAGGCCGCAGCCAGAAAACCGGTGATACCGGCCAGGCATTCGGTTTTGACATTGCTTTGCCGCGCATGCAGTTGAAAACGCCGTTGCAGCCAGCCCCCTGGTGTTGGAGCATTTACTGAATTCTCAGCCATATAGACAATCTCCGTTGCTACCCGTCGTATTTCAAGCCGCAGCGTTGTTGGCAACACTCACTTACCCCAGTAACTTACTTGAGTAAGCGCCTGAGGATGAGTGAGCGTGCCTGTCTAGCTGCAACTAGAAATCCATAGGGTATATATTGTTATTATGATTATTTTTACGCCGGGGTTTCCCAGCAGGCGATCAGTGGTTCGACAATTTGGCGCGTGGTGCCGTCGGTCAGGCCGAGATCGGTCAGGTGCGGCCCGGCGTTACACGCCAGACAGGTGCCCTCGATTGCCTTGAAAACCCGGTAGGGCGGTTCCCAATCGGCGATTTGTGCGCTCAGATCGCGCAATTTTTTAAATTGTTGTGCCAATTCCGCGGCAGGCAGATCTGAAAGCATGCCGGCAATCGGCATCGTCACCTGAGCCAGAATTTCCCCGTTTTGACTTAGGGCCATGCCGCCACCGCAGGCGATCAGGGCATTGGCCGCCAGCGCCATATCGGTTGCGTCACGGCCAAGAACCACCAGGTTATGCGAGTCGTGTGAGTAGCTGGTGGCGATGGCACCGCGCAGTTCTCCCCAGCCTTCCAACAGTGCCAGTTGCGGGGTGGCCTGGTGGCGACCATGGCGATGTTTCACCCAGATCAGGCTAAAGCCATCCGGTATCTGCACTTCGCCGTCGCGAACCTCGACGGTGGTTTCGTTCCACTGGGTAAAACGCGCGCCTTTAATGTGGCGCAGGGTGGCTTTACCGTGGCGGATCGCCGGGACTTTCAATATGAAATCTGCGGGAGTCAGTGGCGGGAGCCGCAGCGTATCGCGCGGCACCGTCACTTTCGGGTTTGCACTGAGCGGTGTCAGCATTTTTCCGTTCTGCGCCAGCAGCTTTCCTGCGACGTAGACCTGCCGCGCACTCAGTTGAGTGAGCGAATCAAAGACCACCAGATCGGCAATGCGGCCCGCGGCAATCAAGCCCAGATCGTTGCGTTGCAGGCGAATAGCGGCGTTAAGCGTCGCCATCCTCAATACGTCGGTTCCCGACATCCCCTGTTCGATCAGCATATTGAGTAACGCTACAATGCCGCCTTTTTGCAGCAGCATATCCGGCGGCACATCGTCGGTGCAGACGGTGACCTGCGAGGACAGGTGTGGCAACGTTTTTAGTGCCGCAACGATCTCGGGTAGCAGGTAAGGGTGAGATCCTCTGATCTCCAGCGTCAGTCCGGCGCGTAGTTTCTCCAGCGCATCGGCACCGGAGGTCAGCTCATGGTCGGACGTCACGCCCGCGGCCAGATAGGCCTGAAGCTGAGCGCCGCTCAGCCCACGTGCGTGACCTTCGATCAACTTGCCGCTGTTCAGCCCGGCGTTGAGGATCTCCAGCATGCGTTCGCTGCCGTTCAGTACGCCGTGCATGTCCATCACCTCGGCAACCCCGCCGACTTCCGGCCAGGCCAACATGGTTTCCATTTCATGACCGCCGAAATCAGCGCCGGACATTTCCAAACCTGGAGTGGAAGGGACGCTTGATGGTGCTGCACAGATCACCCTGAGCGGCAGACCACGGCTGGCGTCGACCGCGTAACGCACACCCTCAACGCCGAGCACGTTGGCCAGTTCGTGTGGATCCCAGAAAATGGTAGTGGTGCCTTGGGCAACGACGATTTCGGCGTATTTTTCCGGCGGCAGGTGCGAGCTTTCAACGTGTACGTGGGTGTCGATCAGGCCGGGGCTCAGATATGCGCCGGCCAAGTCTTGCGTTTGAAGGGCTTCGGTCATACTGCCACAGGGATGAACGCTGGCAATCAGTGCGCCGACGATGCCGACATCAGCGTTACGGATTTCACCGGTGGCCATATCGACCAGCGCAGCGTTTGTCAGCAGCAAATCAAAAGGAAGTTGGCCTAATGCGGCCTTCACCGCGCGTTGGCGTTCGCCCGCGCTGGTGTAATGAGTGGTCATGGTAATTACCCGGCATGATGACAGGGTTGTTACTCTAGGGGGGCGGGCAGGCTTTGCACAGATGATTTAATTTATTGCCTGATAAGAAACGTTTATGCTGTCGCAAACGTTTACTTGGTTGGCGAATGGAAACCTGACATGTCTGAACCCTGGCGCCGCTTGCCCGCGCTGTCTCTGAAGCAGATTCAATATTTCGTTACTCTGGCGCGGCTACGGCATTTTACCGATACCGCGAACCGTTTGGCGATCAGCCAACCGGCACTGAGTAGCGCGCTGCGACAGATAGAGTTGGTGCTGGGTGGAAAATTGGTGAATCGCACGGCTTCCGCGGTGACGTTGACCGAACAGGGGGCGGCAATTCTGCCGCATGCCGAGCGGCTGCTGAATGTGGCGCAGGCGTCGTTTGACGATATGCAGCGCATTATGTTGGCGGGGGGAGATGGGACCTTGCGCATCGGGTTGGTACCTTCGGTCAGCCGGCTGTTGTTTCCGGCCGTGCCACAGCTGCTGGCGGCGAACTTTCCACGGCTGAGGGTAGAATTTCACGATCAAACTAATGATTCTCTGCTGCTGCAATTAGAGAACGGCATGATTGATTTTGGTATTGGGGCGCTCGATAGTTCCGTGCCGGAGTCGTTGGAGATATATCCGCTGCAGGAAGATCCCTTTGTGGTGGTTATGCGCCGTGATGACCCTTTGGCTGAATCACATCATCTGCCGTGGCGGCAATTAGCCCGGCGTGATATTGCGGTTTTTTCCAAGGGAAATATCAGCCGGCTGGTACTGGCATTGGCAGAAAGCCACCGTCTGAATTTAATCGCACGCTACCAGGTCGATTTTCTGGAGACGTTATACGGATTGGTACGTTCGGAATTAGCGGTCGCTATTTTACCTCAGCTTTACACCACCCATTTGAAAGACGATGAATTAACCGTGGTTCAACTGCAGCAACCGATGCTTAGCCGTACCGTGGCATTAATGCGCAGTGCACACAGAAATCACCCGGCATTAATTGAGGATTGTTTCCAATTGTTATTACAGGATTTTCAACGGCGGATGAAAGTGCAGTAAGTCAATGAGATAAATACGAGAATTTGCCTGACATTGAGGCCGATAGTCTATCGGCTCAACGCATCTCGAGCCTTGATTAACGTACGAACTTCCAAACGGCCGTTGGGATTTTATCGTAGAGCTTATTCATGGTGAGCTCAGCCAGACGGTGGTCAGCTGCAGAGTAAAACAGCTCCAATTCGTCATCCGAAAGCTCATACTTATTTTTTTCAATAACGCGTTCAAGGGTGTCAATAGTGGTGCATTTACGTAAACGCATCAGATAATCAGTTTTAGTCATGATAACCTTTGGTGTTATAAACCGTAGAATAGAATAATTTAGGGATAATTATCCCCTAAGATTTCATTGTCGTACAGATGCCCTCTCCTGAGAACATTCTGAATAATCGCGCCTTGGTTTTTTGCCAGCGACGCAGATCGGAATCATTGATACCGTAACTGCTGAACAGCGTGTAGGTATCATCGAGATATTCCTCGACTAACTCCGATAAATCACTTTCGTCCATGTATTTAATTTTATAACTCATCACAAACGAAGCAATATGTTCAATCAACTCATTAAGCTGGAGGTTGACGGAAGACGTTGGGTCGTTCACCCAGCCGTGGTGGCTGTCGCCCAGCGTGGCTATGCCTTCATCATACAAATTTTCGCACAAGAATTTCAGCTGAGCAATATCGTGCCTTTTAGGCGAATACTCATCCATATCATCCCCTCCGTAAGTCTTAATTTCGGTGTTGATAACACTCTGTGAGTAAGCTGATTTACATCATGGACAGAGGTAGCTTAATGACGGTGATAAAATAAACTTCCTATATAATGAATATAAATCATTTCTCCACGTCTGGCCTGCTGTTATTACGTAAACTTACAATTCATCTGCAGTAGATGGACGGGAGTTATCAATGATGTCAAAGCACAAGCTCGATTCAGTCACGCTAAAAATCACGCTTTCGTTGATGTATTCCTCGGCGTTGATATCCAGACAGGCGTTGAAAATTGTCCATTTATAGCGGTAACTCATTGAATACTCGTGGTCGCTCAATTTATGAATATCAAGTATTTCTAATGAACCTTCACTATACCGTGCGTTTTCTGAATAAAAACTCAAGCCGCTGGTCAATGCCGGCACCAACTCTGACATTCTATCGTTAATCACTTTCTTTAGTTTTTTAACAGAAAGTGCTTCTATCATTGTGCTGTAGCTAAGAGTTACCTGCATTTAATGCCTGACCGTATAGCGATCCTATCTATTAATCTTACTCCTTTTTCATCCATACGTCGGTAAACTTTTCGTTAACCAGATGCTTTTTTACAGTAACTCAACGTTGTTTACCGGTTAATAACCCTGACGTTTCTCAGTATATCCCTGAAAGAGTTCCGCTGGTGTTCCAAAAATGGCGCTGGTCAACGTAGGTATCACTTTATTGTTACGTTCGGTTGCATTAATCACCGAGAGGGTGCTTGAGTCACAGAAATGATTGTGATGTTATACTGTAACAATAAATTCTCTCTCGTTTGGCCATGAAACTGACATCCACACCACAAGATGGCGATCTGCCGTCATTGAACTCGCTGTTCACCGCTTCCGCAGGCCTGCGCTGCGGTATTGCCGCTTTGCTGCTCGGCTTACTCTGGTTGGGCATCCATTGGGCGGTAGCGCTGCCATGATAACGCTACAAAAAGCCGTCATCGGCTATGGCGGAACGCCGTTGTTTCCCCCACTTAGCGGGCATTTCGCCGTAGGATCGCTGACCGCCGTGGTTGGTGTTAACGGCGCAGGTAAGTCTACGTTGCTGAAAACACTGGCTGGGCTTTTACCGCTGCAGGGCGGGAACTTACGTTTTAGCGGCAACAAATTACCGCGTATGGCGTATTTACCCCAACAGGCGGAACTGGATCGCCAGTTTCCGATCCTGGTGAGCGATCTGGTGGCGATGGGGAGCTGGCCGACCAGTGGGATGTTCGGTGGGTTGAATAAGCACGCGAAGCGGCAGATTAGCGAGGCGCTGGACAGGGTAAACATGACCGCTATGGCGCGCACTCCCGTCGGCGAGTTATCAGGTGGCCAACTTCAGCGGGTGTTGTTTGCCCGATTATTGGTGCAGCAGGCACCGCTTATTTTATTGGATGAACCCTTTACCGGCATCGATAGTTCCACCGTTCAGTTATTGCTTCAGGTGATCGCAGGTTTGCATCAGCAACGAAAAACGGTAATTGCCGTATTGCACGATATGTCGATGGTGGCGAATCACTTCCCACAGGCGCTGTTGCTGACCGCAGAGTGTTGCCACTGGGGTAAAGCCGACAGCGTGTTGGAACATATTCCTGCGTTAAATATTGCCAGCGCTCCGCTGTGCAGCAGAGGAGGGCGCAGTGATGTTGCTTGAGACATTAATTGATCCCTTTGCTTCCTTCGGTTTTATGCGGCGTGCGCTGGTGGCCTGCTTTGCCTTGTCGATCAGCGCCGCACCTTTGGGCGTTTTTTTACTGCTACGGCGCATGAGCCTGGTGGGTGATGCACTGTCGCATGCGGTGCTGCCGGGGGCGGCGATAGGGTATTTGATTTCCGGTATGTCGCTGGTGGCGATGGGCGTGGGGGGATTTATCGCCGGGCTCGCCGTGGCCATGCTGTCCGGGCTTGTCAGTCGTCGAACGCCGTTGAAAGAGGATGCCAGTTTTGCCGGTTTCTATCTGGGATCCCTGGCGCTGGGAGTCACACTTGTCTCCTTGCGTGGCTCTAGTGTCGACTTGCTGCACGTGCTGTTCGGCTCGATCCTTGCCGTGGATACGCACGCTATTTTCATGGTCGGGGCGATAGCCAGTTTTTCACTTTTGTCGCTGGCGGCGCTGTATCGCGCACTGGTGATTGAGTCTTTCGACGCGACCTTTTTACGCGTTAGCGCCCCGCGCTGGTTAGCACTGATCCACGGGTTATTTTTAGCGCTGGTCGTGATCAATTTGGTGGCCGGTTTCCAAATCCTCGGCACCTTGATGTCGGTAGGGCTAATGATGCTGCCTGCCGCCAGCGCACGTTTTTGGGCCCGTAATCTGCCACATACGTTGGCGGTGGCGATGGGCATCGGCATGCTATCGAGTTTGATCGGCCTGGAGTGGTCGTATTACGCCTCGTTGCCTGCCGGCCCGGCTATTGTGCTCAGTGCCAGCGTGATCTTTTTTGGGTCGATTCTGTTTGGGACGCGTGGGGGGATCTTTTCCCTGGCGCGCCGTTGAGAAGTGTCATGTGCAAGGAGAAAGTATGAAACGTTTACCTATTACGCTGGCAGTCGCTGCTCTGCTGTCCAGCCCGTTGGCGATGGCGAAAACCGTAGATGCCGTTGCCAGTTTTTCCATCCTGGGCGATATCGTCAAGCAGGTAGGGGGGGAGCACGTTAAGGTCACCACCTTGGTGGGGCCGGACGGCGATCCGCACAGCTTTGAGCCTTCGCCTAAGGACAGCAAGGTGCTGTCACAGGCCGACGTGGTGTTCGTCAGTGGTTTAGGCCTGGAAGGTTGGATCGATCGGCTGGTTAGCGCCTCGGGGTATAAAGGGCAGGTCATTACCGCATCGCAGGGAATAAATTCGCGCCAGATGGAAGACGATGGCAAAGAGATCACCGATCCTCATGCCTGGAACAGCATGAAAAATGGTGTGCAGTACGCCACAAACGTGATGAACGCGCTGATTGCCGCCGATCCTGAAGACGCCAATTATTTCCGCCAGCGCGGCGCAGAGTATATCCAGCAGTTGCAGAAGCTGGATTTGTGGGCCAAAACGCAGTTTGCCGCAGTACCGCAGCAAAAGCGTAAGGTGCTGACCAGCCACGATGCTTTTGGCTACTTTGGGCAAGAATATGGCGTCACCTTCCTTGCCCCGGTCGGTTTCTCTACCGAAGCAGAGGCCAGCGCCAGCGACGTGGCCGGTTTGATCAAGCAGATCAAACAGGAAAAGGTGACCGCCTACTTTATTGAAAACCAGACCGACCCGCGACTGGTGAAGCAGATTGCTGCGGCGACCGGGGCAAAAGCCGGTGGTGAGCTATATCCTGAGGCGTTATCCCAACCGCAGGGGCCGGCAGCGAACTACGTGCAGGCATTTAAACACAATGTGGATACCTTACTGAGCAGTATGAAATAAACCCTCATGTCCCCGTTATGATGGCGGGGACACTGATGACACTTCGGCTTTCTCCATAAAAAAAGCCCCGTTGAGCTGCAACGGGGCTTTGCGACAGATGACACTACGGAAGTTAACGCTTTTTCTTACGTCCCTGTACCGCTTTAAAACGCGGGTTGGTTTTACAGATCACATAGATGCGACCTTTGCGGCGCACGACTTTGCAATCCGGATGGCGATTCTTCGCCGAACGCAATGAACTCAAAACCTGCATGTTGATTCCCTTTTACTTCTTGCCAAGAAAACGGCCAAAACGCTGCTGGAAACGTGCAGTGCTGCCCTCTTTGGAGAACTCCTTCTGCTTGCCGGTGTAGTACGGATGCGAAGCGGAAGAGACGTCGATAGTGACATACGGCCAGTTTTCACCGTCCAGCTCAATGGTGCGATCGGTGTGAATGGTCGATCCCACCTTAAAGTAGGCATTGGCACTCAGGTCGTGGAATACCACGGTACGATAATTTGGATGGATACCTGCTTTCATGATGCACTCTCATGTAATGTTATACTATAACAATAATTATGCGCTGCACGGCAGAGCGGATCAAGTACAAAATGCATCCGCAGCGAAATTAATGAGAGTGATTTGCATTAAGCAGATGAAGCAAAAGAAAAAGGCCGCATAAGCGGCCTTTTTTCAGGAGGGAAACAGCACTGAGTTATCAGTGATGCTCGACCGGATGGCTGTGTTCTATGTCTTCAGACTTCTTGCCGAAGCGGCGGCGAACCACCACGAAGAACACCGGAACAAAGAACAGGGCCAGCACGGTGGCGGTAATCATCCCGCCCATAACGCCGGTACCTACCGCGTTCTGTGCGCCGGAGCCTGCACCGTTACTGATAACCAACGGCAGTACCCCGAGGATGAAGGCCAGTGAGGTCATCAGGATTGGACGCAGACGCATACGTACCGCATCGAGCGTCGCTTCGATCAGACCCTTGCCCTCTTTCTCCATCAGATCCTTGGCGAATTCCACTATCAGGATGGCGTTCTTCGCCGACAGACCTATGGTGGTCAACAGCCCCACCTGGAAGTAAACGTCGTTGTTCATGCCGCGCATGGTTGCTGCCAGCAGAGCACCGATAACCCCCAGCGGAAGTACCAGCATGACCGAGAACGGAATCGACCAGCTTTCATACAGCGCTGCCAGACACAGGAATACGACCAGAATCGAAATGGCGTACAGCGCAGGCGCCTGGTTACCGGACAGACGTTCCTGATAGGACATACCGGTCCAATCGTAACCAATACCGCTCGGCAGTTTGGACGCCAGCTCTTCCATCATGTTCATCGCCTCACCGGTACTCTTACCCGGTGCCGCTTGTCCAAGAATTTCCATGGATGGCAGGCCGTTATAACGCTCCAGACGCGGAGAACCGTATTCCCATTTCGCCGTAGAGAACGCGGAGAAAGGAACCATCTGGCCGGTGCCGCCACGAACAAACCATTTATTGATATCTTCTGGCAGCATACGGAATGGCGCATCAGCCTGAACGTAGACCTTCTTCACACGACCGCGGTCGATGAAGTCGTTAACGTAGGTGCCACCCAGCGCGGTAGTCAGCGTACTGTTGATGGTGGTGATGCTCACGCCCAGCGCCTTGGCTTTCTCCTGATCGATGATCAGTTTGAACTGTGGCGTATCTTCCAGGCCGTTAGGACGCATGCCTACCAGCAGGTCCGGATGTTTGGCAGCCATGCCCAACAACTGGTTACGCGCTTCGGTCAGTTTTTCATGGCCTAAGCCACCCTGATCGATCAGTTCAAAGTCGAAACCTGTCGCAGTACCGAGTTCGATAATCGCCGGCAGGTTGAACGGGAATACCAGGCCTTCTTTAATCTGAGAGAACGCACCCATCGCGCGGCCGGCAATCGCAGGCACTTTATTGTGCTCACCGGAGCGTTCGGACCAGTCTTTCAGGCTGACGAATGACAGACCGTTGTTCTGGCCGTTACCGTTGAAGCCGAAGCCCGCTACGGTAAACACCGAAACCACGTTGTCCTTTTCCTTGGTCATGAAGTAGTCGGTGACTTCTTCCAGTACTTTAGCGGTACGCGCTTCAGTCGCACCCGCCGGTAGCTGAACCATGGTTAACAGGATGCCCTGGTCTTCTTCCGGCAGGAACGAGGACGGCAGGCGCAGGAACAACAGGCCCATGCCAACGACGATCAGCAGGTAGATCACCAGATAACGCCCGGTACTGCGCAGAATATTGGCTACGCTGTCGGTGTAGTGGTTGGTGCTCTTTTCGAACATGCGGTTAAACCAGCCGAAGAAGCCTGTTTTAATCCCATGATCGCCTTTCGGGACCGGTTTGAGCATGGTGGCGCAAAGTGCCGGCGTCAGGATCATCGCTACCAGAACCGACAGGGCCATCGCGGAAACGATGGTGATCGAGAACTGACGATAGATGGCACCGGTTGAACCGCCGAAGAACGCCATTGGTACGAATACCGCTGACAGCACCATGGCGATACCGACCAACGCACCCTGGATTTGGCCCATCGATTTGCGGGTGGCTTCTTTCGGCGACAGTCCCTCTTCGGACATTACACGCTCGACGTTTTCCACCACCACGATGGCGTCATCCACCAACAGGCCTATCGCCAGCACCATACCGAACATCGTTAGGGTGTTGATCGAGAAGCCGAACGCCGCCAGGATCGCAAAGGTCCCGAGCAATACTACCGGTACCGCGATGGTTGGGATCAACGTCGCACGGAAGTTCTGCAGGAACAGGTACATGACCAGGAACACCAGCAAGATCGCTTCCATCAGCGTTTTTACCACTTCGTTGATGGAGATTTTAACGAACGGCGTGGTGTCGTATGGGTAAACCACTTTCATCCCCTGCGGGAAGAAGGGTTCCATTTTGGTCAGTGCATCTTTTACGCCTTTAGCGGTGTTCAGGGCGTTGGCGCCGGTGGCCAGTTTGATCCCCAAACCTGCTGCCGGTTTACCGTTATAGCGTGCGGTTACCGCGTAGCTTTCTGCACCGCGTTCAATGTGCGCAACATCACTCAGGCGAACCTGAGAACCATCACTATTCACCTTCAGCAGAATTTTACCGAACTCTTCAGGAGAGGTCAGGCGAGTCTGCGCGATGATCGAGGCGTTCAGCTGTTGCCCAGGCACCGGTGGCATACCGCCCAGCTGCCCTGCGGCGATCTGGTTGTTTTGCTCGGTAATGGATGAGGTGACATCCGAAGTGGTCAACTGGAAATTATTCAGTTTGTTCGGATCCAGCCAGATACGCATGGCGTACTGGGCACCGAACAGCTGCACTTCACCCACGCCGGATGAACGGCTGATAGGATCTTTGATGTTGGAAGCTACGTAGTCCGCAATGTCATCCTGGGTCATGTTCGGATCGTCGGAAACGAAACCGGCCACCATCAGGAAGCTGCTGCTGGATTTTTCTACTTTCAGGCCCTGCTGCTGCACTTCTTGTGGCAGTAACGGGGTAGCCAACGACAGTTTGTTCTGGACCTGAACCTGCGCAATGTCAGGGTCGGTACCGGATTCAAACGTCAATGTAATGGTGACGCTACCAGAGGAATCGCTGGTGGAAGACATGTACATCAGATTATCGATACCGTTCATGTTCTGTTCGATAATCTGAGTGACGGTATCTTGCACCGTTTTGGCATCCGCGCCTGGATAGTTTGCGGAAATACTGACCGCCGGTGGTGCAATAGTTGGATACTGCGCAATCGGCAGTTTCATTATTGACAACACACCCGCCAACATGATGATGATGGCGATTACCCAGGCGAAAATCGGGCGATCTATAAAGAACTTAGCCATGTCTTACCGGCTCCTTTTTATGACTTCTGCGCTTCAGACTGCGGCTGCTTTTGCGCCTGAGTGTCAACTTCCTGCACTTTTACCTGAGCGCCCGGACGGACTTTCATCAAGCCGGTGACAATCACGCGGTCGCCGGCTTTCAAACCGTCGGTAACCAGCCATTTGTCGCCGATAGCCTGATCGGCCTTCAGCGTACGCAATTCAACTTTGTCGTCAGCACCTACCACCAGTGCAGTAGCATCGCCACGTGGGTTACGCGTCACACCCTGCTGCGGTACCAGCAATGCGTCGCTGCGCACACCTTCGTCCAGACGGGCGCGAACGAACATGCCTGGCAACAGCGTATCGTTAGGGTTAGGGAACACCGCACGAATGGTGATGGAACCGGTGGTTTCATCAACGGTGACGTCAGAGAATTCCAGCGTGCCTTCCTGAGCGTATTGCGCGCCGTTTTCCAGCAGCAGTTTCACTTTGGCTTTGCCGTTCTCTTGCTTCAGCGCACCGCTTGCCAGTTCTTGCTTCAGACGCAGGAAGTCGTTGCTCGACTGAGTCACGTCGACGTACATCGGATCAAGCTGCTGCACGGTAGACAGAGCGGTAGCTTGGCCGTTAGTGACCAGTGCCCCTTCGGTCACGGCAGATTTGCCGATACGGCCGGAGATTGGTGAAGTCACCTTGGTGTAAGCCAGGTTGATGCGCGCGGTTTCCACAGCGGCTTTGGCAGCCACAACAGCGGCTTCCGCCTGCTGCAGGTTGGAGACTGCGGTGTCGTAATCTTGCTTACTGATGTAACTGGTACCCAGCAATGGTTTGTAGCGGTTAACCGTCACGCGTGCGATAGACGCGCTGGCTTGGGCTTTCGCCAAATCGCCTTTAGCGCTGTCATAGGCTGCCTGATAGGTAGCAGGATCGATTTGATACAGGGAAGTACCTGCCTTGATATCGCTGCCTTCTACGAAGTTACGTTTCAGGATAATGCCGCTAACCTGAGGGCGAACTTCGGCGATACGATACGCAGCGGTACGACCAGGAAGATCGGTGGTGATGTTGAGAGGTTCTGCCTTCAATGTCACTACACCCACTTCGGGAGCCGGTGCCTGGGCGCCTTGCTGTTGGGTTTCTTTATCGTTACATCCTGTTAGCACTAAGCTGCCTGAAAGCATCAGAACTGCCGCCAGAGGCGTTAACCCTCTGTTTTTGTTCATAGAAAAACCTCAAGTGTCCGATTTCAAAATGATCAATGGATCACAAGCTTTAAAACCCATTGCTGCGTTAATTATTAGTGCGTGCTATGGTACATACATACACGAATGTATGTAAATCTCACTTCCCCGAAAAAACAACGCCATGGCACGAAAAACCAAACAGCAAGCGCAAGAAACTCGACAGCACATTCTTGACGCTGCGGTGCGAGAATTCTCTGAACGTGGCGTTTCTGCAACGTCCCTCACCGATATAGCCACCGCTGCTGGGGTGACGCGTGGCGCAATTTACTGGCACTTCAAGAATAAGGTAGACCTGTTTAACGAAGTTTGGGAGTTATCAGAGTCGAAAATAGGCGATCTCGAACTAGAGTATCAGGCAAAGTACCCTGAGAATCCACTGCGTATTTTACGCGAAATTCTAATTTATATTCTGACGGCTACGGTAGATGACGCACGCAGGCGTGCCCTGATGGAGATCGTTTTCCATAAGTGTGAATTTGTCGGTGAGATGCTCCCGTTGCAAGATGCCCGTAAAGTCCTCTATCTGGAAGGTTACGACCGTATTGAGTCCGTGCTGCGCAACAGTATGCGCCACGGCCAACTGCCGGCTGATTTACATACCCGCCGCGCTTCTATCATTCTGCGCGCCTACATTACCGGCCTGATGGAAAACTGGCTTTTTATGCCGGAAAGTTTTGATTTGAAAGCCGAGGCGGCGGTGTTGATCGACTCATTTATCGAAATGGCCCAATTCAGCCCCACCTTGCGAATAAAACCGGAGGAGGGGGAGCTGGCGGCACAGCCGTTGAGTGCAGAACATCATCATTTATAGGAGAAATACCATGTCATCCGTTGTCTTGATCGCCAATGGCGCCGCTTATGGTCACGAATCGCTGTTTAACGCGCTGCGTCTGGCGATTGCGCTGAAAGAGCAGCAGAGCGATCTCAACCTGAAACTGTTTTTGATGTCCGATGCGGTGGTCGCGGGCATTGCCGGGCAGCAGCCGCATGAAGGCTATCACCTGCAGCAAATGCTGGAAATTCTCACCGCGCAGCAGGTGCCGGTGAAATTGTGTAAAACCTGTGCCGATGCGCGCGGAGTCAGTCGGCTGCCGTTGGCAGACGGGGTGGAGATCGGAACGCTGGTGGAACTGGCACAGTGGACGTTGGCGGCGGAGAAAGTATTGACCTTCTAAGCTCGCGGCATTTGTACATCACCCGCAACGCTTTTCTTATTCTTTGGCTCTCTGCGATCGTGATAATCTTTAGGCTTCTTTATTGATTCGAAGCCAAATCATGCATCGCAGGTTAGCCAAACGCCTTTTTCTGCCGCTCGTGTCGTTGTTCGGTGTGGAGTTCTCCCGCGCCTTCGCCCTGTTTTTGTTGATCGCTTTCTGTGCGGTTTGCCAACCTGCAGCCTATGCGGCACTCAATGGCGATGTGCCGTCACGCAGTGAAATACAAAGCCAGCTTGATGCGCTGAATAAGCAAAAGACGCTGACGCCGGTCAATAAACTCACGCAGCAAGACCTTACCCGAACCCTCGAACTGCTGGATGCCATCGATCGCACCAGGCAGGATGGCGCGCAGCTTAAGCAACAGCTGCAGCTGGCACCGGGCAAACTGCGCCAGGTCACCGACGATCTTGCTGCGCTCAAAACGCCGGTCGACAGTGCGGCCGCCCGGGCCGAACTGCTGCAGCTTTCCCTGCGCCAATTGGAAACCCGGCTTTACCAGACGCTCGATGACCTACAGACGGCGCAGGAAAACCTGTCCACCTATAACAGCCAGCTGGTTTCGCTACAGACTCAACCGGAACGGGTGCAGAGCAGCATGTATACCGCGTCTCAGCGGCTGCAGGAAATTCGTAACCAGATCAACGATCAGACGCCGGGACAAAACTCGTTGCGTGACAGCCAACTGGTGATGCTGGCCACCGAGCAAACGCTGCTCAACGCGCAGATAGATCTGCAACGCAAAAGTCTGGAAGCCAACACTACCCTGCAAGATTTGCTGCAGAAGCAGCGCGATTATACGACCGGGCATATCGATGCGCTCGACCACAACGTGCAACTGTTGCAAGAAGTGGTCAACAGCAAGCGCCTGACGCTGTCGGAAAAAACCGCCAAAGAGGCGCAGAATCCGGAAGACGCTACGGATATCCAGCACGACCAGTTGGTCAGCAAAGAGCTGGACGTTAACCGCCAGCTCAGCCAGCGCCTGATTGCCGCCACGGAAGAGAGCAACGTACTGTTCCAGCAGAATATTCGGGTGAAGAACTGGCTGGATCGCGGCCTGCAGGCGGAGCGTAATCTCAAGGAGCAGATCCAGGTGCTGAAAGGCAGTCTGGTGCTGTCGCGCATTCTGTATCAGCAGCAACAAAGCTTGCCGCAGGGCACGTTGGTGGCGGATATGGGCACGCGTATTGCCGATCTGCGCCTGGAACAGTTTGATATCAACCAGCAGCGCGACGACCTGTTCAAGGGTGACGATTACATCAACAAACTGGTCGCCGACAGCAAAGAAAAAGCCAGCGCCGACGTGCTGGATGCTCTGAATGAAATCGTCGATATGCGCCGTGAACTGTTGGATCAGTTAAACAAACAGCTCAGTAATCAGTTGGCACAATCGATCAGCCTGCAGATCAACCAACAGCAGTTAACCAGCGTTAACAGCTCGCTGCGCGATACCCTGACTCAGCAGATTTTCTGGGTAAACAGCAACAAACCGGTCGATCTGGCGTGGCTGAAAGCTTTGCCAGGGGCGGTTAGAGATCAACTGGCTGCGCTCGATTTCAAAGTCGACTTCGGCAAAATACTGCAGGGCGGACTGAATTCACTGGTCATGCTGATCCCGCTGCTGTTGCTGATCGGCCTGTTGCGCTGGCGTTACAAGCTGATAGACACCCATTTGCAGAAACTGGCCAATGACGTGGGGCAGTTAAAGCGTGATAGCCAGATGCACACCCCCAGGGCCATTGTGTTGACTCTGCTGAAGGTTCTGCCCGGTTCGGCATTGCTGTTGGGGGTGGGGTTCTGGTGTTACCGTGCAGAAATCGGTCTCAGTGACTTTCTCTGGGCGTTGTCGCAACAGTTGGCGCTGTTCTGGCTGATATTCGGCTTTACCTACCGCACGCTGGCACCTGGCGGCATCTGCGAACGGCATTTCAACTTCGCCGCCGAGCTTTGTGCGCATTATCGTCGTCAGACGGTGCGCCTTGGGCTGGCGCTGCTACCGCTGATCTTCTGGTCGGTGCTGGGCGAGAAAGCACCACTGCGTCTGGTGGAAGACGTTATCGGCCAGGTGGTGGTGATGTTGACCTTGGCACTGCTGGCGGTGCTGGTGTTTCCGTTGTGCCGCGACAGCTGGCGTGAAAAGGGCTCGCACGCGGTAAGGCTGATCATTGTCACCGCCATTGCCGCTACGCCGCTGATCCTGCTGGGGCTGATGTTCGCCGGCTATTTCTATACCACGTTGCGGTTAGCCGGCCGCTGGATCGACAGCCTGTATCTGTTCTTCCTGTGGAATATCGTCTATCTGACCGCCATTCGCGGGCTGAGCGTCGCGGCGCGCCGTCTGGCTTATCGCCGCGCGATAGCTCGTCGTCAGAGCCTGGCGAAGGAGAAAGAGGGGGCTGAAGGGGTTGAACCGGTTGAGGAGCCGCCTTTGGCGCTCGATCAGATCAACCAGCAGTCGCTGCGTCTGACCACCATGGTGCTGTTTATTATCTTCGCCAGCGCCCTGTATGGCATTTGGTCAGATTTGGTGACGGTCATTTCGTACCTGGACAGCATTACGCTGTGGCATTACACCACCACTGTCGCCGGCAGCAGCGTGGCGCAGGCGGTGACGCTGGGCAACATGATGGTAGCGATAGCGGCGGTGATTGTCGCTTACGTGATGACACGCAACCTGCCCGGTCTGCTGGAAGTGGTGGTGCTGTCGCGGCTGCAACTGCGGCAGGGGACGTCTTACGCCGTCACCACCATACTCACCTACCTGATCACCACTGTGGGCGCGGTCACTGCACTGGGCTCGCTAGGTGTCTCCTGGGATAAATTGCAGTGGTTGGCCGCCGGTTTGACCGTCGGGTTGGGCTTCGGGCTGCAGGAGATTTTCGCCAACTTTGTTTCCGGCCTGATCATCCTGTTCGAACGGCCGATCCGTATCGGCGACACCATTACTATTGGCACTTTCTCCGGTTCGGTCAGCAAAATCCGCATTCGTGCCACCACCATCACTGACTTTGACCGCAAAGAGGTGATCATTCCGAATAAGGCGTTTGTGACCGAACGGCTGATCAACTGGTCGCTGTCGGACACCATCACCCGCGTTTTAATCAAGGTAGGGGTGGCCTACGGATCCGATTTGGATAAGGTGAAAGCGGTGCTGCTCAAGGCGGCGCATGATAACCCACGCGTGATGAGCGATCCGGAGCCGCAGGTGTTCTTCCTGAATTTCGGTGCCAGCACGCTGGATCATGAACTGCGCCTTTACGTACGTGAGCTACGCGACCGCAGCTATACCGTTGACGAACTGAATCGCTCTATCGAACGCCTGTGTCGCGAAAACGACATCAACATTGCTTTCAACCAGCTCGAGGTCTATTTGCACAATCAGCAGGGCAACGAGGTGCAGGAAGTAAAACGGACGCTATCGTCGGATAAGGACGGCTCATCGGTAGGGGAGTAGAACGAGGATCCTGGGTTCAGCGCAGGCTGAACCCTTTTCACTGCCCGACAGGCAGATATGGGGAGGTAACGCCGTTGCGCTGCAGCTTTTCCTGGTAGTCACGTTTGACAATATCCAGCGCCGCCAGCGCGGTGGCGGGATCGATCTCATTGCATTCCAGCAGGTAAATCAGATCTACCGCCAGTTGCAATTCTGGTGAGGCATTTTCTAGAGACATAAAACCCACGTTTTAATTGAGATGAATGATACTTCGTTCGGCTGAGTATAGTGAACAAGCCCGATTGGGGGGAATAATCATTAAAATATTGTGATAAATCTTCAAAAACCGTTTTCTTTACGTTCAATACTGCGCTCAATGCGCGTCAGCGCTTGACGGCAACGCGTCAGTCGGCCTTCTAACGCAGCCAGCTCATGTTGAAGCTTTTGCTGTGCCGCCAGCGTCGTCTGCCTTCCCAGCAGGCTTTCCCGATCCTGAATCATTGCAATGATCCGACGTTCATAATCCTGATGTTCGGCCAGCTTGTGATACAGATCGACCGCTGCCACCTCTTTGGGCTGATTCTTACGGCGCAGCGTCTGGGTTGCCAGCTCGCGTTGCAGGGCGGTGAGCTGCGCCAGCAACTTTTCAGCCAGAAAGGCCACCTGAGTGGTGCGATTGTCGTTGGCCGCCGTCTGCAACTGGGCGAAGTTCTTTTGCACTTCGGCCAGATAATCGCGCAGTCGTGTACCGCGGTTAGAAAACAGCGCAGTATCGAAGCGTGCCTGAGGGATCGGCGCGTCGCCGCGGGGCGTGATCTCGCTGGCCAATACCTTGATTTGTTGTTCTAACGCTTCTAAAAGACGCTGGGTGCTCACGTCGGCTCCATTGGGGTGTTAGTGGGCTCAGCTTGCCCGCGATCGCGTCGTGAAACAAGCGCCGTGCATATATTCCGCCCGTTGCGGCTGGTGGCACGGGGGAAGGCGGTGATAAAGTAACGCCAGACAGGTTGATGGACAAGGGCTCGCATGACGCGTTGGTTATTGATTATCCTCGGTTGGTTGGCGGTAGTGTTGGCGACGTTGGGCGTGGTATTACCACTGCTGCCGACGACGCCGTTTCTGCTGTTGGCCGCCTGGTGCTTCGCCCGTTCGTCACCACGCTTCCACAGTTGGCTATTGTACCGCTCCTGGTTCGGGCCTTATCTGCGCCATTGGCAGCAGCATCGCGCCTTACCGCCAGGGGCTAAATGGAAGGCGGTGGTGGTGATTGTGCTGACATTCGCACTTTCGTTGTGGCTAGTGAAAATCTGGTGGGTGCGTGGAGTGCTGTTGCTGATGCTGGCTATTTTGCTGACCTTCATGTTGCGCTTGCCGGTTGTTGACTTATCGCAACAAAAACAGCGCTGATTGTGGCCTATGATATTCAATAGCTTTCAGGCTGCGTTTTGAAAGATGCAGGGGAAAGTTGCATTTGTCCGTCAGTTTGCATAGATTTGGGCGTTTTCGTGCGCGGGTGGCCTCCCATTCCCTGTTTATGCCGGGATCGGGTTCCAGACGATCGGCGCGCAAGTCATCAGGCAGTTTTATCAGGCAATAATTATGACCGCTACTGCACAGCAGCTTCAGTTTATTAAAGACAGTATCAAAACCATTCCGGATTACCCTAAGCCGGGCATACTGTTCCGTGACGTCACCAGCCTGCTGGAAAACCCGCTGGCTTATGCTGCCAGCATCGAATTGCTGGTTGAGCGCTTTCGCGAAGCGGGCGTGACCAAAGTGGTTGGCACCGAAGCGCGTGGTTTCCTGTTTGGCGCACCGGTAGCATTGGCGCTGGGCGTGGGCTTCGTTCCGGTGCGTAAACCGGGTAAGCTGCCGCGCGCGACGCTCAGCGAAAGCTATGAGCTGGAATACGGTACTGACCAACTGGAAATACACACCGATGCCATTAGTGCCGGTGATAAAGTGCTGGTGGTGGACGATCTGCTGGCAACCGGTGGCACCATCGAAGCCACCGCAAAACTGATCCGCCGTCTGGGCGGTGAGGTTAAAGACGCCGCTTTCATTATCAACCTGCCGGATCTCGGCGGTGAAGCGCGTTTGAACTCACTGGGTATTGAATGCTACTGCCTGGTCAACTTCGCCGGCCACTGATCTGCATTACCACAACGGCCTCGCGGATCGCCGCGGGGCTGTGTTAGCATGACCCTCCAGATTACTCGACTTTTCCGGTATTAATGAGCTATCAGGTTCTTGCCCGTAAGTGGCGCCCTCAAACGTTTGCAGATGTTGTCGGACAGGAACATGTCCTGACTGCGCTGGCTAACGGCCTCTCGCTGGGGCGGATTCATCACGCCTATCTGTTCTCGGGCACGCGCGGCGTGGGTAAAACCACCATTGCGCGCTTGCTGGCCAAAGGCCTGAACTGTGAAACCGGCATCACCGCCACGCCGTGCGGTCAATGCGACAACTGCCGCGAGATTGAGCAGGGGCGCTTTGTTGATCTGATCGAGATCGACGCCGCGTCCAGAACCAAGGTGGAAGATACCCGCGATCTGCTGGATAACGTCCAGTACGCACCCGCCCGCGGCCGCTTCAAGGTTTACCTGATTGACGAAGTGCACATGCTCTCGCGTCACAGCTTCAATGCGCTGTTGAAAACGCTGGAAGAGCCGCCTTCTCACGTCAAATTCCTGCTGGCGACGACCGATCCGCAAAAGTTGCCGGTCACTATCCTGTCGCGCTGCCTGCAATTCCATCTTAAGGCTCTGGATGTCGAGCAGATCCGCAACCAGTTGGAAACGGTTCTGCAGGCAGAACAAATCACCAGCGACCAGCGCGCGCTGCAGCTGATAGCACGTGCTGCCGACGGCAGTATGCGTGACGCGTTGAGCCTTACCGACCAGGCTATCGCGATGGGGCAAGGGCAGGTGACCACCACCACCGTCAGCCAAATGCTCGGTACGTTGGACGACGAACAGCCGCTGGCAATCCTCGAAGCGCTGGTGAGCGCTGATGGCGAAAAGGTGATGGCGCAGGTCGCGCAAGCCGCTTCACGCGGTGTTGACTGGGAAAACCTGCTGATCGAAACGCTGGCCTTGCTACACCGGATCGCGATGGTGCAGTTACTGCCATCGGTACTGGACAATCATTACGCTGCCATTGAACAGCGGCTGCGTGAGCTGGCGCGTACTTTGCCGCCGACGGACGTACAGCTTTATTACCAAACGCTGCTGGTCGGCCGTAAAGAGCTGGCCTTTGCCCCGGATCGCCGTATGGGGGTTGAGATGACTCTGTTGCGTGCGCTGGCATTTCACCCGAAAGCGGTGATCCCGGAGCCGGTGGCGATGGTGCAAACCGCACCGGCGCAGATGGCGCAACCGCAGGCTCAGCAGGTGGCTCAACCACCACAGTTTCAGGACGCGCCACCGCCGTTAGGCCAGGTTGCGCCACAGAATAATCAGCAGGCTAATTTACCGGATGCCACCGCGCAATTATTAAAGGCGCGCACCCAGCTGTTGCGGCAGGGAGCATCCACACCAAAAAAGAGTGAACCGGCGGCGCCAGGAAAAGCGCGGCCGGCAAACTCAGCACTGGAGCGGTTGGCTTCCGTGACTGAGCGCAGCCAGCAGCGCCAGGCGGAAAAACTTGTTCAGCAAAAACCGGCCAAGCCGGAAGCTTATCGCTGGCGTGCACAGACCGAGCCAGAGGCCGAGCCGGAACCGCTGGCGACGCCAAAAGCGCTGCGCACGGCTCTTGAGCATGAAAAAACGCCCGAACTGTCAGCCAAGCTGGTGGTGGAGTCGCTGGAACGCGATGCCTGGGCGGCAGAAATCGATAAGCTGAAAATTCCAAAACTGGTGCAGCAACTGGCGTTGAACGCGGTTAAAGAAGTGCTGGAACCAGGTAAAATTTGTCTCCATCTGCGGTCGTCGCAGCGCCATCTGAACTCGCCTTCGGCGCAGAAGGTGTTGACCGATGCACTCACCGAGCTGTACGGCAGTCCGGTTGAACTGACCGTGGTGGAAGACGATAATCCGGCGGAGCGGACTCCGCTGGAGTGGCGCCAAGCCATTTATGAAGAAAAACTGGCGCAGGCGCGCCAGTCGATCGTTGCGGATACCAATATCCAAACGCTGCGCCGGTTCTTCGACGCAGACCTGGATGAAGAGAGTATTCGCCCCATTTAAACGCCGCGTAAAGTGCGCGGCCCTAGCGACGAGAGACGACTATGTTTGGTAAAGGCGGTCTGGGCAACCTGATGAAGCAAGCCCAGCAAATGCAAGAAAAAATGCAGCAGATGCAGGAAGAAGTCGCCAAATTGGAAGTGACTGGCGAATCTGGCGCCGGTCTGGTGAAAGTCACCATCAACGGTGCGCACAACTGCCGTCGTGTGGAGATCGATCAGAGTCTGATGGAAGACGACAAAGACATGCTGGAAGATCTGATCGCCGCTGCGATTAACGATGCTGCGCGCCGTATCGACGAAACCCAGAAAGAGAAGATGGCGTCTGTATCCAGCGGCATGCAACTGCCACCTGGCTTTAAGATGCCGTTCTAATGCAGACCAGCCCGCTCCTTGAAACACTGATGGAGGCGTTGCGCTGCCTGCCGGGCGTTGGCCCGAAGTCGGCGCAGCGTATGGCGTTCCAGCTGTTGCAGCGCGATCGCAGCGGTGGGATGCGTCTGGCGCAGGCGCTGACCCGCGCCATGTCAGAGATTGGCCACTGTGCCGATTGCCGTACGTTCACCGAGCAGGACGTTTGCACCATCTGCGCCAATCCGCGCCGTCAGCAAAACGGCCAGATCTGCGTGGTGGAAAGCCCGGCGGATATTCACGCCATCGAGCAGACCGGCCAGTTTGCCGGACGCTACTTTGTGCTGATGGGCCATCTGTCGCCGATGGACGGCATTGGGCCCGGTGATATCGGTCTGGATCGGCTGGAGCAACGGCTGGAAAAAGAAAGCATCACTGAAGTGATCCTGGCCACCAACCCGACGGTGGAAGGTGAGGCAACCGCCAACTATATCGCCGAGATGTGCGGCCAGTATGGCGTGGTCGCCAGCCGCATAGCCCACGGCGTGCCGGTGGGCGGTGAACTGGAAATGGTCGACGGTACCACGTTGTCGCATTCATTGGCCGGTCGTCACGTTATCAAGTTTTGATGTTTTCCTCTGATGGGGCTATTTGGCCCCGTCAGCTATCTGCAAAAATTTCCCGCCAGCCGCTTGAAAAACAACGCCCTTGTCCCCACTTAATTCTCATTGTTCGCTTTTGGTAGCTATTGTCTTTGAGGTAATCAATGAGTATGAAAGGTCAAGAAACCCGTGGTTTCCAGTCTGAAGTAAAACAACTGCTTCATTTGATGATTCATTCGCTGTACTCCAATAAAGAAATTTTCCTGCGCGAGCTGATCTCCAACGCCTCGGATGCCGCCGATAAGCTGCGTTTCCGCGCACTGTCGACGCCTGAGCTGTATGAAGGTGACGGCGAGCTGCGTGTGCGCCTTTCTTTCGATAAAGAACAGCGTACGTTGACCATTGCCGACAACGGTATTGGCATGAGCCGTGAGGAAGTGATTGAAAACCTGGGTACCATCGCCAAGTCAGGTACCAAAGCCTTCCTGGAATCCATCGGTTCCGATCAGGCCAAAGACAGCCAGCTGATTGGTCAGTTCGGCGTGGGTTTCTACTCCGCGTTCATCGTGGCGGATAAAGTCACCGTGCGCACTCGTGCCGCGGGCGCTCCGGCCGATCAAGGCGTGTTCTGGGAATCTGTCGGCGAAGGCGATTACACCATTGCCGATATCAGCAAAGAAGATCGCGGTACCGAAATTACCCTGCATCTGCGCGAAGGCGAAGATGAGTATCTCGATGCCTGGCGTCTGCGTTCCGTGATCGGCAAATACTCCGACCACATTGCACTGCCGGTTGAGATTGAAAGCAAAAACGAAGAAGACGGCACCGTCACCTGGGAAAAAATCAACAAGGCGCAGGCCCTGTGGACCCGCAGCAAGGCTGACGTGACCGACGAAGAATACAAAGAGTTCTACAAGCACATCGCGCACGACTTTACCGATCCGCTGAGCTGGAGCCACAACCGGGTGGAAGGCAAGCAGGAATACACCAGCCTGCTGTACATTCCTGCCCAGGCGCCATGGGACATGTGGAACCGCGATCACAAGCACGGGCTGAAGCTGTACGTGCAGCGCGTGTTCATCATGGACGACGCTGAACAGTTCATGCCGAACTACCTGCGTTTCGTGCGTGGCCTGATAGATTCCAACGATCTGCCGCTGAACGTTTCGCGTGAGATCCTGCAAGACAGCCGTGTGACCCAGAACCTGCGCGGTGCGCTGACCAAGCGTGTGTTGCAGATGCTGGAGAAACTAGCTAAAGACGATGCGGAAGGCTACCAGAAGTTCTGGCAGCAGTTTGGTCTGGTGTTGAAAGAGGGCCCGGCGGAAGATGGTGGCAACAAAGAAGCCATTGCCAAGCTGCTGCGCTTTGCTTCCACCCACAATGACAGCTCGGCGCAAACCGTCTCGCTGGAAGAGTACGTGGGCCGCATGGCAGAAGGGCAGGAGAAGATTTATTACATCACCGCCGACAGCTATGCCGCCGCCAAGAGCAGCCCGCACCTGGAACTGTTCCGCAAGAAAGGCATCGAAGTGCTGCTGCTTTCCGACCGCATCGACGAATGGATGATGAGCTACCTGACTGAGTTCGACGGCAAGCCGTTCCAATCCGTCAGCAAGGCAGATGACGCGTTGGACAAGCTGGCAGACGAAACCGAAGAGCAGAAGGCCGCCGAGAAGCAGCTGGAGCCCTTTGTTGACCGTGTGAAAACCCTGCTGGGCGATCGCGTGAAGGACGTGCGTCTGACGCACCGTCTAACCGACACGCCGGCTATCGTTATCACCGATGCCGACGAAATGAGCACCCAGATGGCGAAGCTGTTTGCCGCTGCGGGCCAGGAAGCGCCGGCGGTGAAGTACATTTTCGAACTGAATCCGGAGCATGCGTTGGTCAAACGCGCATCCGATGTGGGCGATAACGAACAATTCGCCGAATGGATTGATCTGTTATTGGATCAGGCTCTGCTGGCTGAACGCGGCACCCTGGAGGATCCAAATCAGTTTATCCGTCGTATGAATAAACTGTTGTCCGCATAATTCCGAGTATATACGCCCAAAATCCGCGAATTTTGGGCGTATTTTTTTGTTTTTCCTGCCGATTTTCCGCGCTTTATTCTCTGTTTCCTCCCTTTGGCGCCGCAATCGATTTCCTCGCGTACCTTGAGCCAGCCCCCCCTGAAATGGTATGGTTGAGCGTTTTCGCAATTTTATAAAAACTACATAGCAAGGGGATTTACGCAATGCGTATCATTCTGCTGGGCGCTCCGGGCGCTGGTAAAGGTACTCAGGCTCAATTCATCATGGAGAAATACGGTATTCCGCAAATCTCTACGGGTGATATGTTGCGCGCAGCCGTGAAGGCCGGCAGTGAATTGGGCAAGCAGGCGAAAGAAATCATGGACGCCGGCAAGCTGGTGACCGATGAGTTGGTCATTGCACTGGTTAAAGAACGCATCACCCAGGAAGATTGCCGTAAAGGTTTTCTGCTGGACGGTTTCCCACGCACCATTCCACAGGCTGACGCGATGAAAGAAGCCGGCATCAATGTGGATTACGTGCTGGAATTTGACGTACCGGACGAGCTGATTATCGATCGCATCGTTGGCCGTCGCGTACATGCCCCTTCTGGCCGCGTGTACCACATTAAATTCAATCCACCGAAGGTGGAAGGTAAAGACGACGCGACCGGTGAAGAACTGACAACTCGTAAAGACGATCAGGAAGAAACCGTACGTAAACGTCTGGTGGAATACCATCAGATGACTGCACCGCTGATTTCCTACTACAGCAAAGAAGCTGCTGCAGGTAACACCCAATACCGTAAAATCGACGGCACCCGCAAAGTGACCGAAGTGAGCGCCGAACTGGCGAACATCCTCGGCTAATCGGTTTTTCATTGCTGTGCATAGCGCCAGGCCTCATCCGCCTGGCGTTTTTTTTATTATTTACCCGCCGAATTGTGATCGCCGTGGCTTGTTGCGCCTGTGCCCTTTAATCCACCGAGAGAAATGGCGTATAACTCCCCCATCTTAATCCCCGGGGACAATCCGCATGCTCAGACCAACCCATTTGCTGGCAGAATCTACCGCACGCCAGATCGTGCAGCGGGCGATGAGCATCATCAGCCATTCTGTCAATGTGATGGACAGCAACGGCGTCATCATCGCTTCCGGCAACCCTTCACGCCTGTTTCAGCGTCATGAAGGCGCTGTTCTGGCGCTGACCGAAAACCGGGTGGTGGAAATCGATGCGGTGACTGCCGCGCACCTCAAGGGAGTGCGGCCCGGCATCAATTTGCCCTTCAGTTTTCACAGCCAACAGGTGGGGGTGATCGGTATTTCCGGTGAACCCGCGCAGGTACGTGCTTATGCCGAACTGGTGAAAATGGCGGCCGAAATGATGGTGGAGCAGGCGGCGTTGCTGGATCAACATCAGTGGGAAAAACGCTACCGCGAGGAACTGGCCAATCAGTTGCTGCAGCCGCAGCCGGCATCAGGCTCGCTGGAGGCGATGGCCGCCTACCTGGGGTTAGATCTGCAACAGCCACGGATTGTCTGGATCGCAGAATTACAGGACACGCAGCCGCACCTGCTGCGTGAATTGCTGACGGAGCTGGAGCAGACTCAGCGCGAAGCGCTGATCGCCATCACCGGGTTCAACGAAATGATCCTGCTGCGTCCTGCCAGTCTGGTGCAGGGGGAGTGGAATGTGAAGCAGGAGCGCAAACAGGCGCAGCAGTTACAGAGCCAGCTTCAGTCGCGTTTCAACCTGCGGTTGATTGTCGGTGGTTTCTTTAGCGGCGAAGCAGGGTTGCACCGTTCAAGCCTGACGGCTCGCGCCACCCAGGCGATGGCGAAACGCTTGAAGTTACGGCACAAGACGCTGTTTTACCAAGATTATCCGCTACCGTCACTGCTGTGCGATCTGGGTGAAGACTGGCGGGCTCAAGAGCTTTCCCGCCCCTGGCAGGTTTTGGGCGAACAGGATGAAAAAGGGGTATTACGCAGCACGCTGAGGCACTATTTTTCGCGGAATTGTGATCAGACGCAGACCGCCGCCGAGCTTCATATTCACGTCAATACCTTGCGCTATCGCCTGCAGCGTATTGAAGCCATTACTGAATTAAAAATCAATCAGTTAACGGACGCCTTGCAGCTGTATATCGGCATGCTGATGCACGGCTGAGTTGTGTAAAACCACAACTTTCCGCTGTGTGCGCACGCATGTTTTTGTGGCTTTCTCTCACGCCAATGTCCGGCGCTCAGGATATGTTTTCCCCACACCAACAACGGGGAAAACAATAATGACAACGGTATCCACGCTTGGGGCGCTGGTGGCATTGGTCGTCGCTATCGTCCTGATTTTACGCAAGGTCCCGCCTGCCTACGGCATGATTGCCGGTGCGCTGGCGGGCGGATTATGCGGCGGCGCCGATCTGGTGCAGACCGTGACGCTGATGATCACCGGTGCGCAGGGCATTACCAATGCCGTGATGCGCATTTTGGCGGCGGGGGTGCTGGCCGGGGTGTTGATCGAGTCCGGCGCGGCGCACACCATCGCTGAAACCATCGTCCGCAAAGTCGGGGAAACCCGTGCGCTGTTAGCGCTGGCGGTAGCTACACTGATCCTGACGGCAGTGGGCGTATTTATCGACGTCGCGGTGATCACCGTGGCACCGATTGCACTTTCCATCGCTCAGAAGGCCGGGATCTCGCGTGCGGCGATACTGCTGGCGATGATCGGCGGCGGCAAGGCCGGTAACGTGATGTCACCAAACCCCAACACCATTGCCGCAGCCGACAACTTCCACGTGCCGCTGACCTCGGTGATGATGGCCGGTATCGTGCCAGGATTGTGCGGATTGATGGTGGCCTATCTGCTGGCCCGCCGTTTGAGTGATAAGGGCGATAAGGTGATGGCGGAAGAGCTGACGCAGCAAGCCGAAGGCATTCGTCCGGGCTTTGCGGCGGCGATCAGCGCACCCTTAGTTGCCATTGTTCTGCTGTCGCTGCGGCCGATCGCCGGCATCGCTATCGATCCGCTGATAGCGCTGCCGCTGGGCGGTCTGGTGGGCGCATTGCTGATGGGCCGCATCCGCCAGTGCAACCAGTTTATGGTTTCCGGCCTGTCCCGTATGGCGCCGGTGGCGATTATGCTGCTTGGCACCGGTACGCTGGCAGGCATTATCGCCAACTCTTCGCTGAAGGACGTGCTCATCAGCGGGTTGACCAGCACCGGCATGCCGGCCTGGCTGCTGGCTCCGCTTTCTGGGGCATTAATGTCGATGGCCACCGCTTCGACAACCGCCGGTACCGCCGTGGCATCCGGTGTCTTCAGCAGCACTCTGCTGGAGCTGGGCGTCAGCGGGCTGGCCGGGGCGGCTATGATCCATGCCGGCGCAACGGTGCTGGATCACCTGCCGCACGGCAGCTTCTTCCATGCCACCGGCGGCAGCGTCAATATGGCCGTGCATCAACGGTTGAAGCTACTGCCTTATGAAACACTGGTCGGCTTTACCATCGCGGCCGTCTCGGCGTTGATGTTTGGCGTATTTAATCTGGCGGGATAAGGAAGAGTAATGAAAACGCTGAAAAAAGTGGTGATTGCGCCGGATTCGTTTAAAGAAAGCCTGAGTGCGTTGGAGGTGGCGGAAGCCATCGAACGCGGCTTCCGCCAGATCTTCCCGCAGGTACAGTATGTGAAGCTACCCATGGCGGACGGCGGCGAAGGCACGGTGGATTCGATGGTGGCAGCCACCGGCGGGGAAATCGTTACGGTCGCGGTCACTGGGCCGTTGGGCCAGCCGGTACAGGCCTTCTATGGTTTGCTGGGAGAGGGAGAAACTGCCGTTATCGAGATGGCGGCGGCTTCCGGGTTGCATCTGGCTCCCAAGGCGCAGCGAGATCCGCGCATGACCACCAGTTATGGCACCGGTGAGCTGATCCTGGCTGCGCTGGAGCGCGGCGTTAAGACGATTATTCTTGGCATTGGCGGCAGCGCCACCAACGACGGCGGGGCCGGCATGATGCAGGCGCTTGGGGCCACACTGCTGGACGAGAATCGACAGGCTTTGCCGCCTGGAGGGGCCGCGCTGGCGCAGTTGGCCTATATCGATCTTTCCGGGGTGGATCCGCGTCTGCAGCAGGTGAGCATCACGGCGGCCTGCGACGTGGATAATCCTTTGTGTGGTGCTAACGGAGCCTCCGCGGTGTTTGGCCCGCAGAAGGGAGCCACGCCGGAAATGGTCACGCAGTTGGATGCGGCGCTGTGCCATTACGGCACATTGCTGGAACAGGCTACCGGTCGTGAGGTTATCAACGCGCCCGGTGCAGGAGCGGCAGGGGGAATGGGTGCGGCATTGCTTGGCATGCTAAACGCCCGGTTGCGCCCCGGTATTGAGATCGTGATCGAAACCCTTCAATTGGAAGAGGCGTTGCGTGATGCCGACCTGGTGATCACCGGCGAAGGGCGACTGGACAGTCAGTCTATCCACGGCAAAACGCCGATTGGCGTGGCGCGGGTGGCCAAACGCTTTGGTTTGCCGGTGATCGGCATTGCCGGCAGCCTGTCGAAAGATTATCAGGTAGTGCACCAGCACGGCATTGACGCCGCTTTTTCGGTGCTCGATCGCGTTGTCTCTCTGGAGGAAGCGTTGGCGGAAGCGGCCGATAACCTGGAGGTGACGGCGCGTAATGTGGCGGCAGTCTGGCGACTGGCGCAGAGTTAATATCATTCCCCTTTATCATGGGCAACGCCTGTTGCTGATATCGGTTCCGACGAGGCGCTTTTCCGTTACAATAGGCGCCATTAATCGACGTTAACCCCCTGACCCAGAACAGGGGGTTAGCTTGCAAGGAATCAAGGGGAACTGAGATGAAGCAAGAGAAACACGGGGTATTGCTGGTGAACCTGGGCACGCCGGATGCTCCGACCTCGTCGGCGGTAAAACGCTATCTGAAGGAATTCCTCAGTGACGACCGCGTAGTGGATACAGCCCCATTGATCTGGTGGCCGATCCTCAACGGTGCGATCCTGCCGATCCGTTCGCCGCGCGTTGCCAAGCTGTATAAGTCGGTATGGATGGACGAAGGCTCACCACTGCTGGTCTACAGCCGCCGTCAACAGCGCGCATTGGCCGCACGTATGCCGAACACGCCGGTTGAATTGGGCATGAGCTACGGTTCACCGAGCCTGGGCGAAGCGATAGACAAGCTGTTGGCACAGGGCGTGACCAATCTGGTAGTACTGCCGTTGTACCCGCAATACTCCTGTTCAACCAGTGCAGCCGTGTGGGACGGCGTGGCGCGCATACTGAAAGGCTATCGCCGCCTGCCGTCGATCAGCTTTATCCGCGACTATGCCGAACACCCGGCCTACATCGCCGCATTGCGTCAAAGCGTGGAGCGTTCGTTTGCCGAGCATGGCCAACCGGACCGGCTGGTGCTGTCATTCCACGGCATTCCCAAGCGCTATGCACGCCTTGGCGACGATTATCCGCAGCGTTGTGAGGATACGTTTCGTGCATTGACCGACACTTTGCCGTTGGCGCCGGATCGGGTCATGATGACCTACCAGTCGCGTTTTGGCCGTGAACCCTGGTTGACGCCGTATACCGACGAAACCCTCAAAGGCCTGCCTGCGCAAGGCGTTAAACATATTCAGCTTATCTGCCCAGGTTTTTCGGCGGACTGTCTGGAAACGCTGGAAGAAATCAAAGAGCAAAACCGCGAAATCTTCCTCGAGGCGGGCGGCGAGAAGTTTGAGTACATTTCTGCGCTGAACGACGAACCGGCGCACATTGATATGATGCAGCAACTGGTGGCGCAGCACCTCTGATCCCCAGAGCGCAAAATAGTGACAGTCATCATCAATCGGGCAGGAGTGTGCTAACATTCTCTGCCTGTTAACTGCCACTGCCGCCAAATAAATGAAATTTCCTGGTAAACGTAAGTCCAAACACTATTTTCCGGTGAACGCCCGCGATCCGCTCTTGCAGCAAGCTCAGCCTGAAAATGAAATCAGCACCTCCTATATCGTCGGTATCGATCAGACGCTGGTGGATATCGAAGCCAAAGTGGACGATGCCTTCGTCCAGCGTTACGGTCTGAGCCTGGGGCACTCCCTGGTGATTGAGGATGACGTCGCCGAGGCGCTGTATCAGGAACTGATCGACAATAATCTGATCACCCACCAATTTGCCGGCGGCACCATCGGCAATACTCTGCACAACTACTCCGTGCTGGCGGACGACCGTTCCGTTCTGCTCGGCGTGATGTGCAGCAATATCAAGATTGGCAGCTACGCCTATCGCTATCTGTGCAACACCTCCAGCCGTACCGATCTTAACCACCTGCAGGCGGTTGACGGTGCTATTGGCCGCTGCTTTACGCTGATCGGCGAAAGCGGCGAACGGACCTTTGCCATCAGCCCCGGGCAGATGAATCAACTGCGGCCGGAAAGCGTGAAGGAAGAGGTGATTGCCGGTGCTTCGGCGCTGGTGCTGACGTCATATTTGGTGCGCTGCAAGGAAGGGGAGCCGATGCCGGCTGCCACCATGCAGGCAATTGAATTTGCCAAAAAGCACGACGTACCGGTGGTACTGACGCTGGGCACCAAGTACGTGATCGCCGATAACCCGCAATGGTGGCGCGACTTCCTGCAACAACACGTGTCGATCCTGGCGATGAACGAAGATGAAGCGCTGGAGTTGACCGGGTTGAGCGATCCATTGACTGCCTCTGACATGGCGCTTGAATGGGTGGATCTGGTGCTGTGCACCGCCGGGCCAAACGGTCTGTATATGGCGGGTTATACCGAAGAGTCGAATAAGCGGGAAACCCAGCATCCGCTGCTGCCGGGGCATATTGCCGAATTCAACCGCTATGAGTTCAGCCGCGCCATGCGCCGTGAAAGCTGTGAAAATCCGTTCCGCATCTATTCGCACATCGCGCCTTACATGGGCGGGCCGGAGAAAATCATGAACACCAACGGTGCCGGTGATGGCGCACTGTCGGCGTTGCTGCATGATATCGCCGCCAACGGTTATCACCGCAATAACGTGCCTAACTCCAGCAAGCACGTTCGCAGCTATCTGACCTATTCCTCGCTGGCGCAGGTGTGTAAATACGCTAACCGTGTCAGCTATCAGGTGCTGAATCAGCATTCGCCGCGCCTGACGCGTGGCCTGCCGGAGCGGGAAGACAGTCTGGAAGAGTCTTACTGGGAACGCTAACAAGCAAAAGGTCCGGCAAGCCGGACCTTAGATTACTCATAAAGCCCGTTATTAGGGAGAGCGTGCCGAAGGGGTCGTAGCGGCTTGCCCGCCGACCCATTTGCCGGGAGCAAATGGGAACGACGTCCAAGTCGGCCCGCAGGGTGGGACACAAGGATGTGTCCCATAACCGCCCCTCGGTGCGCTAGGCCCGGCTATCTCGGGTTCAAAAACAACTTGTCATCAGATTAAGGTCCGGCATGCCGGACCTTTTTTATATCGAATCGCCGATCAGATCGGGCAACCGCCCATTTTCTCTTCTTCGCTCAGCGTATCCAGTTTGAGAATATTCAGCATGCTGTTGGCGATTTCTCGTTCGCCCATCACTACCTGATTCGCCCCGCGATCGGAGATATAAGACACTTCGTCATCGTAGTGCGCACGGGCGATGATCTCGATGTTCGGCCGCTTGGTACGTGCCGAAGCCACGATTTCACCGGCCTCGTAACCGTTGGGAATGGTCAGCAACAGCCAGCGTGCACAGTCGAGTCGCGCCAGATCCATCACTTCAGGATTGGCGGCGTTGCCCAGCACCGTTTTGATGCCTTGTTCACGCAGGGCTTCCACCCGTGGGCGGGAGTTCTCGATCACCACCAGCGGAATACCGGCTTCGGCCAACTTTGCCCCCAGCAGGCTGCCGACGCGGCCATAGCCGACCACCAGCGCATGGTTGCACATATCGACCGGGATCTGCTTTTCTTCTTCTACCGCTTCTTCCATTATCTGGTCTTCCATGGTTTCGGTTTTGGCCAGATAACGCTCAAGCAGCGTGAACAGCAACGGATTCAACATAATCGACAAGATAGCCCCGGCCAGCACCAGATTGCGGCCGTGCTCCGACATCATGCCCAGCGTGATCCCAAGGCCGGCCAGAATGAAGGCGAACTCGCCAATCTGCGCCAGACTGGCAGAAATGGTCAGCGCGGTGCGTTTGGAGTGGCCGAACATTTTCACCAGCAGGAACGCTGCCGCCGATTTCCCGAACACGATAATCGCCAGCGTTGCCAGCACCGCCAGCGGCTCGTTGATCAGGATCATCGGATCAAACAGCATGCCGACCGACACAAAGAACAGCACGGCGAAGGCATCGCGCAACGGTAAGGTATCGTGGGCCGCGCGATGGCTCAGCTCCGACTCGTTCAGCACCATGCCAGCGAAGAAGGCTCCCAGGGCAAAGGAAACGTCGAACAGCTTCACCGCGCCATAGGCAATGCCGAGCGCCAGTGCCAACACGGCAAGGGTAAACAGCTCGCGCGAGCCGGTGCTGGCGGTTTTCGCCAAGATCCACGGCACCAGCCGGCGGCCTACCACAATCATCAGCGCAATAAAGGCGATGACTTTACCAATGGTGATTGCCAGCTCAGTCAGCAACTGGCCGCTGCTGGCGTTGTCATTGCCCAGCATGTTGCCGAACGCAGGCAGCAATACCAGCGTCAGCACCATCGCCAGGTCTTCAACGATCAGCCAGCCAATGGCGATTTGCCCGCGCTGGCTGTCGATCAGTTGGCGTTCTTCCAGCGCACGCAGCAGCACCACGGTACTGGCGGTAGAAAGACAGAGACCGAACACCAGGCCGGAAATCAAATCCCAGCCGAGCAGCTTTGATAGCCCCATACCCAACAGAGTGGCGACGGCAATCTGTGCCACGGCACCGGGAATAGCGATATGTTTAACTGCCAGGAGGTCTTTAAGCGAGAAATGGAGGCCAACACCGAACATCAACAGGATCACGCCGATTTCCGCCAGTTCCGGTGCCAGCGAGGTGTCGGCAACAAAACCGGGGGTAAAAGGGCCGGCGAGCACGCCTGCGGCAAGATACCCCACCAGCGGGGAGATGCGCAGGCGATTCGCCAGCATTCCGAGGAGGAAGGCAAGTACTAACCCTCCGACAATGGTGGTGATTAAGGGTGTTGAATTATGCATCCAGACTCCTTCTAGCTATGCATGGCAGCAGAGGGGAAACGCAACAAAGTTACGAAAAGATACATTTAGTTTATTGCATTTGTTCGCGTCTTGCTTAGCTAAATTGAGCTTTTTTGCGAAAAAGCAGAGGATTCCGCTTTGGGCAGGGCAGTAAGGGGATTTAACACTAAATAAGTCAAATAACGTTGGTTTGTTCGGGAGATGACCCGACTGAGCGCAATGATTCAGCCGGGTTTTATCAGGGGTATTACGAGTTATGGTCCATATTAGGCAGTAATGCGGTGATAATGCCGATCAATGGCAAGAAAGCACAGATTTGGTAGACCAATTCGATACTGGTCAAATCTGCGACATAACCAAGAACGGCTGCGCCTAATCCCCCCATACCAAAAGCAAAACCGAAGAATAAACCGGAAACCATGCCCACTTTCCCGGGGATCAGCTCCTGTGCATAAACCAGAATGGCCGAAAATGCCGAAGCGAGAATTACCCCGATAATGACGGTTAAAATGCCGGTCCAGTAGAGAGAAGCATAGGGTAAAGCCAGCGTAAATGGCGCAGCACCCAGTATTGAGCCCCAAATGACATATTTACGCCCTATCTTGTCGCCGAGAGGCCCGCCAATTATGGTTCCTGCTGCTACGGCAAACAGGAATGCAAACAGGTGAAACTGCGCATTCTGCACGGAAACGCCGAACTTATGTATCAAATAAAAGGTGTAATAGCTGCTGATACTGGCCAAGTAGAAGTATTTGGAGAAAATCAGCACCAGCAGGATGCCCAGCGCATAGGTGACAGTACGTTTTGGCAGCGGTTTCACCGTCGAGGACGCTTTTGGCTGACCTTTTGTTGCCCGGTGCTGATGTTGATACCATTTGCTGACTTGCAACAGCACCACAATAGCCAACAGCGCGGCCAGTGAGAACCAGGCCACGTTACCTTTGCCATAAGGCGCAATAATCAGCGCGGCCAGCAGGGGGCCGAGAGAGCTGCCAAAGTTACCGCCGACCTGGAACAACGATTGAGCCAGGCCATGTCGGCCACCGGAGGCCATGCGCGCAACGCGGGAGGACTCAGGGTGGAATACCGAGGAACCGGTGCCGACCAGCGCCGCTGCCAGCAGCACCAGCGGGAAGGTATTGGCGAAGGACAGCAGCAGCAGCCCACACAGCGTAAAGCCCATGCCGATCGGCAACGAATAGGGCTGCGGGTGTTTATCCGTGTAGTAACCGATTAACGGTTGCAATAAGGAAGCCGTGAGCTGATAGGTCAGAGTAATCATGCCGATCTGCACGAAGCTGAGGCTGAAGTCAGCCTGCAGGATCGGGTAAATCGCCAGGATCAGCGATTGAATCATGTCGTTAAGCAGGTGAGAGACGCTGATGGCACCGAGAATCGAGAATGCAGTCCCTTTAACCGCGCTGCCCTTGGCCGGTGGCATGGCAGTATCGCTACGGTCGGTCATTTTATTATTAGCCTGGTAAGTTTTAGAGGACAGAGCAGATATCTTAGCAAGTTGTTCAATATTTGCCATATCCGACATAATTTGACGTATATCGCAAAAATTTGAAATCAAAGGGCTTTGTTTCGCGTTACAATTTCGGTCACCTCAAAAAAGCCGTTAATGATCATATGGAGTTCTGCCATGCGCTTTTCGCTAAAAACCACCGCATGCGCTCTGGCCGTATCCCTGACTTTCCTGTCGGGAGCCGCCAGCGCCTGGGAAAAGGATAAGACCTACGACATCACCATTTTGCACACCAACGATCACCACGGCCATTTCTGGCAGAACGATCATGGCGAATATGGCTTGGGTGCACAGAAAACCTTGGTAGACAGCATCCGTCAGGAAGTCGCAGCGCAGGGGGGCAGTCTGTTGCTGCTGTCGGGCGGTGATATCAACACCGGCGTGCCGGAATCCGATCTGCAAGATGCCGAACCGGACTTCCGCGGCATGAATCTGGTGGGTTACGACGCAATGGCGATCGGTAACCATGAATTCGACAACCCGCTCAGCGTGCTGCGTCAGCAGGAAAAGTGGGCGACCTTCCCACTGCTGTCGGCCAACATTTATCAAAAAAGCACCCAGCAGCGTCTGTTCAAGCCCTATGCCTTATTTGACAAGCAGGGGATCAAGATTGCGGTCATCGGCCTGACGACGGATGACACGGCCAAGATTGGCAACCCGGAGTATTTTACCGACATCGAGTTCCGTGTGCCTGCACAGGAAGCCAAACAGGTAGTGGAGCAATTGCGTAAGGACGAAAAGCCGGACGTGATTATCGCCGCAACGCACATGGGCCATTACGATGACGGCAATCACGGCTCCAACGCGCCGGGCGATGTTGAGATGGCGCGCAGCCTGCCTGCCGGCTATCTGGACATGATCGTTGGTGGTCATTCGCAGGATCCGGTCTGTATGGCGGGCGAGAACCACAAGCAGGTGGATTATGTGCCGGGCACGCCGTGCGCGCCGGATCGTCAGAACGGCACCTGGATTGTGCAGGCGCATGAGTGGGGCAAGTACGTGGGCCGCGCCGATTTCCAGTTCCGTAACGGTGAGCTGAAGCTGGTGCATTACCAACTGATCCCGGTCAACCTGAAGAAGAAGGTGGAGAAAGCCGACGGCACCAGTGAGCGCGTGTTTTACACCCAACAGATCGCAGAAGATCCTTCCATGATGAAGCTGCTGACGCCGTTCCAGGAAAAAGGTAAGGCGCAGTTGGACGTCAAGATTGGCAGCGTCAACGGCAAGCTGGAAGGCGACCGCAGCAAAGTGCGCTTTGTACAGACCAACCTGTCACGCGTCTTGTTGGCAGCGCAGATGGAACGTGCCGAGGCTGATTTTGCGGTGATGAGCGGTGGCGGGGTGCGTGACTCGATTGAAGGCGGCGATATCACCTATAAAAACGTGCTGAAAGTGCAGCCGTTTGGCAATACGCTGGTCTACGTCGAGATGAAAGGCAGCGACGTGGAAAAATACCTGGCGGTAGTCGCCAACATGAAGGTAGATTCCGGGGCCTATGCGCAGTTTGCCAACGTTAGCCTAACGGCGGACGGTCAGGGCGTCAGCAACGTCAAGATCAAGGGGGAACCGCTGCAGGCGGACAAAACCTACCGTATGGCCACGTTGAACTTCAATGCGTTGGGCGGCGACGGTTATCCGAAGCTGGATACCCTGCCAAGCTACGTCAACACCGGGTTTATCGATGCCGAAGTCTTGAAGCAATACATCGAGAAGCACTCACCGCTGGACGCAGCGGCTTATGAGCCTAAAGGCGAGATCGTTTATCAATAATATTATGGCGGCTTTTACCGGTTAAAAGCCGCCGTCGATTTTCCCCGCATTACCACACTTCTAGTATAAAAGAATTCGAATATTATTAATTTCAATATTGTTTTCCCTGTCTTGCATAATTGTATTTCTATTTTCTTTGTCTATACCTTTAGGGTTAATGATTTTATCTTTCTTAAATCATAATTTTTCCAGGAAATAAAGCTCAGCGAAATAATCGTGATTGAAGAGGAAATGAAATGTACAGGACAGCAGTGCTTTTATATGGCGTCGTCGGCTATTTTTTAGGGGTGGTTGGCTTTGTTTTGCTTATTTTATTACTTAACGGCTGGTGGCTGAGAAATATGGTCGCCGTTAGGGAGGATACCGACGTATGGCCCTGGCTGGTGAATATCGTTTTGCTTTTGCTGTTTGGCTTGGTGCATTCCGTTATGGCCCATGAGAGGTTCAAGGCCCGTTTGGCGCTGTCCCCGGCATTGGAAAGAAGCTCCTATGTGTTAATTGCCGGTGCGTCGTTGGCGCTGCTGGCGCTTGCGTGGCAACCACTGCCGGGCGTCTTGTGGCGGCTACAGCCAGACAGTGTTGCCGCATGGGGGCTTAACGGTATTAGTGCGCTAGGCTGGCTCGTGGTCTTTGCGTCAACCTGCATGATCAGCCACACCGACTTATTTGGCTTGCGACAATCCTGGCTGCAATGGAGAGAACGCCAATATACCGATTTGCCTTTTCAGGTAAGAGGATTTTACCGGTTGACACGGCATCCCATGATGACGGGAATGTTACTGGCATTTTGGTTCACGCCAGAGATGACCGCTGGGCGTCTATTATTTAATTCAGGTATGACATTATATATTTTGGTGGGTGTTTATTTCGAAGAACGTAGCCTGCTTAAAGCTTTAGGGGCGGATTATCAGCGGTATTGCCGACATGTTCCCATGTTGTTGCCGCGAATGGGGATACGGAATAAGCCGACGGAGTAATCAGATCCCGCGGCCGACGTTGGGACTGCGGCCGCGTCATCAGGCTTCTAGTCGCGCTTGGCGATATCGGCGAAGCTGCCGGCCAACAGCCGGCAAAGATCTTGCGCCGCCAGTTCGATGTCCAGCCCGCGTTTACCGCCGGAGACATAAATGGTGGCGAACTGCTGTGCCGGGCTGTCGATCACCGTTGGCAGCCGCTTTTTTTGCCCCAGCGGGCTGATGCCGCCGACCAGATAACCCGTCACGCGCTGCGCCAGTAGCGGATCGGCCATCTCTGCCTTTTTGGCGCCGAGCGCACGAGCGACCTTTTTCAGATCCAACTGTGTAGCTACCGGCGTGACCGCCACTGCCAGATGTTTGGCGTCGCCGTTCAGCGCCACCAGTAACGTTTTATAGACGCGGTCTGCATCTAGCCCCAATTTTTTCACTGCTTCATCGCCGAAGTTGGTTTCAGCACTGTCGTGATGATAAGGATGAAGGGTAAAAGCGACTTTTTGTTTCTCAAGCAGGATCACTGCGGGCGTCATGTGTTTTCCTCTTCCCCGTTAAGCGGGAGGTTGCAAACGGATGCAACAAAATTACAAAAATATAACGGTAACAGCAACCTGAGTGGCGGCCGCGTAAAGCGGGTTGCCAAGATGTTCACTGGGTTGCTACCCTGTCTGTTGTAACCGTTAACACGGTTGCTATGCGTATAACTAAAATACAAGAAATTCCTCTTTGACTGGCCAGTAGCGATATTGGCCACTTTTTTACTGCGCCTGCAGCATCGCCGGCAGATTATCCTCGCCATACAGATGCAGTGCGCCTACCGCCACCACGTAATTTCCTGGCGGTAACGCCTCCAGCTTTTGTTGCCAGTCGCGATTTCGTTGGTGCATCAACACGTCATACAGATCGGCGCTGAATGTGGCGGGCAGGGTTTCGAGCATACCGCTGGGTTTTGCGTCTAGCCACCAACTCACCATGGTTTGCAGCAAGCGTGCGTTGGTGTGCCAGTGCTCCAGCGTGTCGCGCAGCAGTGCCATTCCTCCCTCCGGTAACTGTTCCAGCATACTCATCTGGTGTTCCGCGCCTTCCAGCTCAATCACCTTTTTATGCTGGTCTCTGGCCGCCTGCAACAGTTGATAATCCACGCCGTATTCGGCGCGTAATCCCAATCGCTGAGCCTGACGGGCTTGCATCATTAACGCTACCTGCCAGCCTGGCAGGGTGGAAAAACTGTCGGCGTCGGCACCCAGCTCCTGGCACAGCGTCAGTAATTGCTGAAATTCTGACTCTGAGAGCCGCTGTTCAAGTTCCGGTTGCTGTTCGATGTGGTCAAAGGGCGAGGCGGAACCGGTGATGTCGGCTTCAACAATCAGGGCATCTGCCTGTTTGAGGCGAGCTGCCAGCTTGGCCGGCAGCGGCGACATATCCACCGTGCCCATATGAATGCTGCCCACCAGATGGAACTGACGATCGCCGGGCAGCCGAATATCCAGCGCCGGGTAGGCGTAAGTCATCGGGGATATCAGGCCGAGAAAGGCGGCGATTCGGCGTAACAGTTGACCCATACAGCGTGGCTCCTGAATAGCGTGTTCACCCTTGGCTTGGCAAGGTGAGGATTCCCCATGCTAAACGCTATCCGCTGGACAAGAAAGCCTGAAGAGTGAAGGAATTATCCCAAAGAAAAAGGGGCGCACTATTTGCGCCCCTTGGGTATTTAGCGTTTGGGTTTAAAACGCAGCAGTCGGTTGGCGTTACTGACCACGGTAATGGAGGACAGCGCCATAGCCGCGCCCGCCACCACCGGACTGAGCAGGGTGCCGGTCAACGGATACAGTACCCCGGCGGCAATCGGGATGCCGAGCGTGTTGTAAACAAAGGCCCCCAGCAGGTTCTGCTTCATATTGCGCAATGTGGCTTTAGACAGCTCAAGCGCATCGGCGACGCCGTTCAGGCTGTGGCGCATTAGGGTGATGGCGGCAGTCTCAATGGCGATATCGCTGCCGCCTCCCATGGCAATGCCGACATCGGCCTGCGCCAGCGCCGGCGCGTCGTTGATACCGTCGCCGATCATGGCTACGCGGTGACCCTGCGCCTGCAGCTGTTTGATCGCTTCGGCTTTGCCCTCCGGCAACACGCCGGCAATCACCCGGTCGATACCGGCCTCTTTGGCAATGGCGTTGGCGGTCACCGGGTTATCGCCGGTTAACATCACCAACTGATAGCCCTGACGGTGCAAGCGCTGTAGCGCTTCAACGCTGTCGGCGCGCAGCGGATCACGGATGGCGAACAGCGCGGCCGGCTTACCCTCGACGGCCAGCAGCACCGGCGTAATGCCGCGCTCTGCCTGTTGCTGCATCTGTGTGTCCAGCTCGGCGGTGGCCACCTGATGCTGCTGCAGCAGTGCAGCATTGCCCAGCAGCAACTTCATGCCGTCCACTTCACCGCTAACGCCGGCACCGCGCAGAGTACGGAACTGTTCAACCTGCGGCAGCGCTTGTCCTTCGGCGTGATCAACGATGGCACGGGCCAGCGGGTGGCTGGCGCCCTGTTCCAATGCGGCAGCCCAGCGCAGTGCCTGCTGCTCGCTCACCTGGTTAAACGTGAGGATTTCCACCACCCGCGGCTGACCTTCGGTCAGGGTGCCGGTTTTATCAAACACCAGGGTGTCGAGTTGGCTTGCCTGCTGCAAGGCATCGGCATCACGTACCAGCACGCCAAATTCGGCGGCGCGGCCCACTCCGGAGATGATCGACATCGGCGTCGCCAAACCCAGTGCGCAAGGGCAGGCGATGATCAAGACCGTGGTGGCGATCACCAGCGTATAAACCAGCTGCGGTTGCGGGCCAAAGAAATACCAGATTGCGGCGCTGAACAGGGCGATGGCCACTACCGTCGGGACGAATACTGCAGAAATGCGATCCGCCAGCTTACCGATCTCAGGCTTACTGCTCTGCGCCTGACGCACCAGCTTGATGATGCGTGCCAGGGTGGTTTTGCTGCCGATAGCGCCGGCACGGAATAGCACACTGCCGTCATCGACCACCGTACCGGCATGTACGGTATCACCCACGCTTTTTTGTTGCGGCACCGCCTCGCCGGTCAGCATTGCTTCATCCAGCCAGACTTCACCCTGAATTATCTCACCGTCTACCGGGATACGATCGCCGGTCGTCAGCCGCAGCGTCATGCCGAGCTGCACCTGCGCCAACGGGATGCTTTTCTCGCCATCGTCGGTCACCAGGCGCGCCGTCGGCGGCGTCAGATCCAACAGCCGTTCCAGCGCCTGTGATGAGCGCTGGCGAGCGCGTTGTTCCAGCGCATGGCCCAGGTTTATCAGACCGATGATCATTGCGCTGGCTTCGTAGTACAGATGCCGCGCCGCCATCGGAAAGAAATCCGGCCACAGGTTGACGCTGATTGAGTACAGCCAGGCGGCACCGGTGCCCAGTGCGACCAGGGTGTCCATGGTGGCGCTGCCGTTCATCAGCGCGCGCCAGGCATTACGATAGAAATGCCCGCCGGCGAACACCATCACCGCCAGCGTGAGCAGGCCGACCAGCAGCCACGGACGCTGAGTTTCCGGCGTCAGTGACATGCTGCCACCAAACAGCCCCCAGGCCATCAAGGGGATACCCAGCGCCAGGCCAAGCGCGGCTTGCCAGCGAAAACGCTTCATATTGGCTTGCGCAGTTTGCTGTTGGCGCTCGCGGCGTTCGGTTTCGTCCTGGATCATTTCTGCGCCGTAACCGGCTTTCTCGACCGCCGCGACCAGCGCTTGTGGATCGGCGCTGCCGGTGATCAGCGCGCTGCGTTCCGCCAGATTGACGCGCGCCTGATCTACACCGGATACGCTTTGTAGTGCATTTTGCACTTTACTGACGCAGCTGGCGCAGCTCATGCCACTGAGCAAAAGCTGCACGCTGTCATCATCATCGCCATTAGAGGTTGCCGGAAGGGGAGACGAGGCCGTTGCCTGGGTTTCCGGCAATACAGGGACTGATTCAGTCAACGGCTCAGTTTTTGGGGAGGTAGCGGCTCCGGCAAGGCTCGCGTGATAACCCGCGTCTTCAACTGCGGCGATCAACGCCTCGGAAGCGGCGTCACCGTAAACCTTGGCGCTGTCGATACTGACGTCGGCGGCAATCACCCCCGGCACCGCTTCCAGCGCTTTGCGGGTGCTGGCAGCGCAGTGCATGCAGCTCAGACCGTTCAACTGCAGCTCGGTATCCGGCTGTTGCGCCACGGCGGCCTGATAGCCGGCAGCGACTACGCTGTCGATCAGCGCCTGGCTCGACGCCTCGCCAGTGACTTTGGCATAGTGGACATTGACCTCTGCCTGTTCGACATCTTCGCGGCTTTCCAGGGCTTTTTTCACCCGCTGCGCGCAGTTCATGCAGGTCAGTCCCTGCAATGCCAGCACTGTGGTTTGTGACATGATTCGATTCCTCGCTCAGGTGCGGTGTTTAAAGGTTGACCGCTTAGCCTATTTTCACTAAGAATGGAGTCTAAACCTTCCAGCAAGGGGAAGGTCAAGGGGGATAAATGAATATCAGCGACGTGGCGAAAAAAACCGGTTTAACCAGCAAGGCAATCCGCTTCTATGAAGAGAAAGGGCTGGTTACCGCGCCGATCCGCACCGATAACGGCTACCGCAGCTACAGCCCGAAGCACATTGAGGAGCTGACGTTGCTGCGTCAGGCGCGGCAGGTGGGGTTTAACCTGGACGAATGCGGCGAACTGGTGGCGTTGTTCAACGATCCGGCCCGTCACAGCGCCGATGTGAAAGCACGCACCCTGCAAAAAGTGGCGGACATTGAAAAGCACATCGCCGAGTTGGGTGAGATGCGCCAGCGTTTACTGGCGCTGGCGGATCAGTGCCCGGGGGATGACGGAGCAGAGTGCCCGATCATTAATAACCTGGCAGGGTGTTGCCACACAGAGAAACGGTGAAAAAGATAACGGTTATTAGCTAGATCACAGAACTTATGTTCATTGATCAACCATACAACTTACTCCCATTTATCCCCTACCAAATGCCTCTTATTGTTGCTATGTCCATAAGGACTTCGCTTACTAAGAGGTTTTTCGTTATGAATACTTGTCCTGATATCGCAACATTACGAACTATTATCCCTACCTCGGCTAATGAATTTATCGAGGTTGTTTCTTATTATTCAGGCTGGCACGGAGATGATCAATTGCAGTCTGGCGGTGGGGTTTTCATTTCTTCTACTGATCCTGACCTTATTGATGATGCAGGAATTTATATAAAACCCAATTCACAGTGGACATGGGTTCGTGCGTTAAACAGTCAGTCTCTGGTATCGCCAAATATGTTTGGTGCCCGTGGCAATGGTAGTGCAGATGATACTAACGCACTAACGGCCGCTTTTTTGACAACATATGATACGGTTTGTCAGCAGGGGGCAACTTATATGACGTCTGACACCGTACGGATTAAGAATGGTAATTCTGGTAAGAAAGTTATTAATCTGAATGGTGCAACTATTAAGGCTAAGCCAGGTCATCTGAAACCATTTTTTGCTAATCAAACCTCTACTTCTGAGGCTTATGACTATTTGCATGGTGTGGAAATGTTTGGTGGCACGTTATATGGCTGGGTAAAGCGTGAAAGTGTTTATCACCAGGTGTCTTCACATAACGGTTTTGTCGCGGGAGACAAAAGTTACTTCTATCATATGACAGTGCGGGGATTTTGTGACGGTATGGTATTAATGGGCGACTCCGTCGCTTTCGACGTGAGTGTTGATGAGTGTAGGGATAATTTAATTGTCGTTAAGAACAATGATAATGTGGTCAGTAATATAACAGGTGGTTATTGCCTTGGCGATGGGGTTTTAGTTAAGGGCAATAAAAATATTGTTGCTAAAGTCACTATTGCTGGCGCGGGAATACCAGCCAGTACTTTTGAGCCTGGTTATGTGTCTGGTTCTATTGTTGCTTTAGGGCAGGATAGTCAACTCGATGGAATGACTTCAAACTGTTATGTCATTGATGTTAAATGTGGAACATGGGGTGGAGGTGGGGTCATTGTCGATGGCAAAAATAATTTTTGCGACAATATTGTGGGTGGCGACTGTTACTATCTTGAACAGACGAATGCTTCTGCCATTCTAAACGGAGCGCCGGCAGTGTATGTCGGTGGCAGCAAACACCGAATCAATAATGTTACTGTTGGGCACTGTATTAGAGGAGTGGAAATACATGATGGTTCAGAAGGCAACCTCATTGACAATATTTCTATAGCATCGTGCCGGGTACATCCAGGATTAAGTGCGTCTGGTACTCAGTTGGATAGTCGCATTGGTAAATTAACGTTCGGTCGTCTGATTGGCAATAAGGCTTTAGATCTTAACATGAGTGGTCTGGTTATAGATCAGATTACGGTTAATGAATATGCAAGTGCTTTCGGAAGTGGAGGGAGTCTTTGCAGCATTAAGAAACCAGCAACAATTGGTAGCTTGGTATTTAACAGCAAGTCGGCAAATAACATGCTGCCGGTAGTGTTGATGGAGGCAAATGCGAACATTGATAATCTGATTGTGAACAACAACAAGTCCGTTAGTTTACAAACTATGGCAAGCGTCACCCAACTGCCACAGAATTTGACAATCCAACAAACGGCAGATGCCATTGACTCAGCGGTTAAAATATTCGGAGACGGAGCCTTATTCGTTAAAACCTGGCAGATCAAAGGCAACCCGACAGTCCTGCCAAGTCTTCGGGGGGCAGATACACAATTAACTATTGAACACTATCCTTCCGACAGTCTGCCATGGAAAGTGACCTATCCTGCAACCTCAAAAGTCATCGTTCTAAACTCGGCATTGATTGCATAAACAAAAAAGCCGGGACCCTCCCGGCTTAATGAGTTAACGGGATTGTTGAGGTAGCGCGCGGATCACCAGCGTTATGCCTTCGACGGCGATCACTTCCACCTCGGTGCCCACCGCCAGATCTTCACTGGCCTGCGCACGCCAACTGCTGTCGCCGATGTTAATGCGCCCCATGCCGTTGTGCATGGGTTCCGTCAGCGTGGCGCGGGTGCCAATCAGCTGGCGGTTGCGCTGGTTCAGTACCTGCGAACCGCTGGAGGCCGCCGCCGGACGTTGGCGCAGCCAATACCACCACAGGTAGGCCACCACCACGGTCAGCACGGCAAAAATCACCCCCTGCCATTCCCAGGCCAACTGCGGCAACAACCAGACAATCGCGCCGACCACCACCGCGGATACGCCGCTCCATAACAGGTAGCCGCTGGCGCCGAGCATTTCGGCCGCCAGCAGCAGCCCGCCAAGGGAGAGCCAGAACCAGTGCGGGTTTGCTGCAATTTGTTCGAGCATGATTACTTGCCTTTGGTGTCTTTCAACAGCTCGGCAATGCCACCAATTGAACCGAGCAGGCTGCTGGCATCCAGCGGCATCATGATGACTTTACTGTTATTGGCGGAGCCGATCTTCTGCAGCGCATCGGTGTATTTCTGCGCCACAAAGTAGTTCACCGCCTGGATATTGCCGCTGGCGATAGCATCGGACACCAGTTGAGTCGCACGAGCTTCGGCTTCCGCGGCACGTTCACGGGCTTCCGCCTGCAGGAACGCAGACTGACGCTCACCTTCCGCCTTGAGGATTTGCGACTGTTTGTCGCCTTCGGCACGCAGGATAGCAGCCTGACGTACGCCTTCGGCCTCCAGAATATCCGCACGCTTGGTTCGCTCGGCCTTCATCTGGGCGTTCATTGCCGAGATTAACTCTGCCGGTGGACGTACGTCACGGATCTCGATACGGGTGATTTTAATGCCCCAGGGGTTGGTGGCCTCATCGACAATGTGCAGCAGGCGGCTGTTGATGCTGTCACGCTGCGAGAGAATTTCGTCCAGCTCCATCGAGCCGAGCACGGTACGGAAGTTGGTCATGGTCAGGTTGACGATCGCCAGTTCCAGGTTGCTGACCTCATAAGCGGCACGGGCCGGATCCACCACCTGGATAAAACACACCGCATCGATGGCCACATTGGCGTTATCGCGCGAGATGATTTCCTGAGATGGAATATCCAGTACCTGTTCCATCATATTGATTTTTCTGCCGATGCGGTCCATAAAAGGCACCACCAGGTTTAAACCGGGCATCAGCGTTTTGGTGTAGCGGCCGAAGCGTTCCACCGTCCATTGGAACCCCTGCGGAACAATTTTGACGCCGGCAAATACGATGATTAGCGCGACGACAATCACGATGGGAATAAGGGTAAACATGGCAAACCTCCTGTCGGACATATGTAAACGAATATTACGCCAGCTACCGTGCAAAGACTAATAAATCAGGGGCGTTGTGCCATTAACATTCCAAATTGGCATGTTTCCAATAATTTTAATTCATTTCATGACGTTGTCCGCCTTGGCTAGAGTAAAAAGCATTGCCGTTTTTCACTTCAAATATTTGTCATTTATATTTGCGACTATGCTTTTTGAAATGACATCTAGCGCCAAGGATTGTTATGGACTCAATCAGTGTTGATGAACTCGCCCCGAAAAAAGATCGTTGGTATCGCATTGTGGAGGAATTGTTGTCCTCCGCCGATGTAGCCATCAACGGCAACCGCGCCTGCGATATCAAGGTACATAATCCGGCGTTGTTTAAACGCATTTTGCAGGAGGGATCGCTCGGGTTCGGCGAAAGCTACATGGATGGCTGGTGGGACTGTGAGCGACTGGATGTGCTATTTACCCGCATTCTGCAGGCGGGCGTCGATGAGCGCTTGCCTAAAAACCTGAGCGACGTTGCGCGCATCGCCTATGCCCGGCTGTTTAACCGCCAGTCGCGTAAACGCGCCTGGCAGGTGGGTAAGGAGCATTACGATATCGGTAACGATTTGTTCCGCGCGATGCTCGATCCCTATATGCAATATTCCTGCGGCTATTGGAAAGACGCTGACACGCTGGAGCAGGCGCAGCAGGCCAAGTTGAAAATGATCTGCGAGAAGTTGCAGTTGAAACCCGGTATGTCGCTGCTGGACATCGGCTGTGGCTGGGGCGGATTGGCTCAATATGCGGCAGAAAACTACGGCGTGTCCGTGTATGGCGTGACGATTTCCGCCGAGCAGCAAAAGTTGGCGCAGGAACGCTGCCAGGGATTGGACGTGGAGATACAACTGCAGGATTATCGCGATCTTGACCGTCAGTTTGACCGCATTGTCTCCGTCGGCATGTTCGAACACGTGGGGCCGAAGAACTACGACACGTATTTCCGCGTGGCGGCGCGCAACCTCAAGCCCGATGGGCTGTTCCTGCTGCACACCATAGGTGCTAACCAAACCAATCTGCACGTCGACGCCTGGATAGACAAATACATTTTCCCCAACGGCTGCCTGCCATCGGTACGGCATATTTCCGAGGCCAGCGAAGGGCGTTTTGTGATGGAGGATTGGCACAATATCGGCGCCGATTACGATCGAACGCTGATGGCCTGGTATGAAAATTTCAAACGGGCGTGGCCGCAGCTGGCCGAAGAGTATTCCGAGCGGTTCGAGCGGATGTTCACCTATTACCTGAATGCCTGCGCCGGCGCGTTCCGTGCACGGGATATTCAGCTATGGCAGGTGTTGTTCAGCCCGAAGGGGGTGGACGGTGGGGTTCGTGTTTACCGCTGATATCCCCTTCGTCTTTCCAGCCACATCGTTGTTGGCTGCACGCTCGAGCCCTGGTCACTTAGTTATCTAAGCTCCCAGGGCTTCTCGCGTTTGCCGCCTAGATGTGGCGGGAAATCCATTGGGGATCTGTCCCAAATAACTAAGGCCATACCCTAAATAATTGGAGTTGCATCACGGCGGCAAGTTTGTAAGTCCCCAGGAGCTTACTTAAGTAAGTGACTGGGGTGAGCAAACGCAGCCAACACAGATGCAGCTTCAAGTATGACGGGTATTAATACAGTAATGAATACAACTGACGGCGGTACTTAGCTGCTAATGCGTCGCCGGTGCCCAGCGCGGCCAGAATATCCATCAGCGTCTTGCGCGCGTTGCCATTGGCAGCGGCGAGATCTTTCTTCAGATGCCCCATCAGCAGCTCCAGCGCTTCTTCATTGCGCCCGACCTGATGCAGTTGCAGCGCCAGCTGCACGGCTAAATCGACGTTCTCCGGTTGCTGCTCCACCTGCTGTTGCAACTGTTGAATTTCCGGCGTGTCGGCAGCCTGCTTCAGCAGCTCAATCTGCGCCACCAGACCCTGATAGCGGGTATCACGATCCTGCAGCGGAATGGTCGCCAGCACGGTTTCGGCATCTTCAGTGCGGTTCAGCGCTATCTGGGTTTCTGCCAGTGTCAGGCCAATATCGCTGCGTTGCTGGCTGGCTTGCCAGGCGTCTTTCAACAGCGGTAACGCCTCAGTGGCATTACCTTCGGCCAGCAATTCAGTCGCCTGCGCCAGCTTCAAATCTTCTTCTTTGGGCAGGAAACGCTGCAGGAATTCGCGGATCATCTCTTCCGGCTGCGGGCCCTGGAATCCGTCGACCGGCTGGCCGTCTTTGAACAGGTACACCGTCGGCAAAGAACGCAGGCCAAACTGGGCCGCGATGGCCTGTTCGGCGTCGCAATCCACTTTTGCCAGCACGAACTGACCGGCATATTCCTCCGCCAGTTTGTCCAGTATCGGGGTGAGCTGCAGACAGTGTTGGCTGCGATCCGACCAGAAGTAGAACACCACCGGCAGGGACATTGACTGTTCCAGCGTCTGGTGCAGGTTAGTTTCGTTAATATCAACAACAGCTTGAGCTAGCATGTATTTTCTCTCTGATCTTGCGGAGCCATTGGCTTTTAAATGGGGGCGGAGTGGCGTTCTTCAACCCCGCCGGCCCAATTAACCGTTGCTGCGCAGCAGCCAGTCCAGGCAGCGGCCGGGCAGGATGCGACGCAATACGCTGAGCGCGTGCGCCAGCAGGGTCACCGGGTAACGCAGTTTAGCCCTTGGACTTTCCAGCGCGTGGCGCAATTTGGGCAAAATGGCTTCCGGCGGCAGCGTCAGGCGCTTGGCAATACCGGGGTTATGCACCGGTTTGTCGCTCTGCGCCTGATTGACGTTCTGGGTAAAGTGGGTGGAGATGGGGCCAGGCTCAATCAGGCTGACCTGAATGCCGGTACCGTGCAGCTCCATGCGCAGAGCATCGGACCAGGCTTCCAGCGCAAACTTGCTGGCGGCATAGGCACCGCGTCCGGCGCTGGAAACCAGCCCCATCACCGAACTGGTCTGAATAATGCGCCCCTCGCCGTGCGGCAGCATTGCCGGCAACAGCAACTGGGTTAACTGATGGGTGCCAAACAGGTTGGTGGCGAATTGGCGTTCCAGCTGCTGGCGCGAAATGCTGCTCAGCGGCCCATAAACACCAAAGCCGCCGTTGTTGAACAGGCCGTACAGCCGATTGCCGGTCAGTTCGATCACCTGTGCGGCGGCACGTTCGACGCTGTCGCTGTCGTCCAGATCCAGCTCAATGCCTTCCAGCCCAAGCTGGCGCATGTTTTCCACGTCCTGCGGTTTGCGGCAGGCGGCCAGCACGCGGTAGCCACGGTTACGCAGATCCTGTGCCGCAATCAATCCAATCCCGCTGGAACAGCCGGTTATCAACACTGCTTTTTGCATAACTTTACCTAGTGTACAACGCTATTTAGTTAGACTCATGTTTTACTAGAGGTTCCAGACGTTCCGCCATCCAGGTGGCGATAAACGGTTGGGCATCCTTATTGGGATGCAATCCGTCATCCTGCATCCATTCCGCTTTTACCACCACCTGTTCCATATAGAACGGCAGCAGCGGAATGTTGAACTGTTTGGCCAACTGAGGGTAAACCGCGCTGAAGGCCTCGGTATAACGGCGGCCATAGTTGGGCGGGATGCGGATCTGCATCAGCAGCGGCTGTGCGCCGGCCTGCTGTACCAAGGTGATGATTTGGCCGAGATCGCGCTGCAGGTCCTGTGCCGGGAAACCTCGCAGACCATCGTTGGCGCCCAATTCAATCAGCACCCAGCGCGGCTGGTGCTGTTTTAGCAATTCGGGCAGGCGGGCCAGCCCCTGTGCAGCGGTGTCGCCGCTGATACTGGCGTTGACCAGTTGCGGATCGCCCGGCTTTTTCTGCCATTGATCGGCCAACAGCGTCGGCCAGGCCTGCGCCACCGGCAAGCGATAACCGGCGCTTAAACTGTCGCCTAAAATCAACAGGGTATCGGCGGCGACAGCGCGTAAACTGAATAATCCCAACAGCAAAAGGAAGGGAAGATGCCAGCGGAAAACGTTCTTGAAGTTCATCATCTTAGTAAACACGTTGGTCAGGGTGAGCATCAGCTCTCCATCCTTACCGGAGTCGAGCTGGTTGTCAAACCCGCGCAGACAATTGCCCTGATTGGCGAGTCCGGTTCGGGCAAGTCAACGCTGCTGGGGATCCTCGCCGGGCTGGACGACGGCAGCGAAGGGGAGGTGCATTTGTTGGGCGAATCGCTGACCGCGCTGGACGAAGAGGGCCGCGCCGCGCTGCGTGCCAAAAATGTCGGCTTTGTCTTTCAATCATTTATGCTGGTGCCGACGCTCAATGCGCTGGAAAACGTGCAGTTGCCGGCGCTGCTGCGCGGTGAAAGTGACCGCCAGAGCCGTGAGCAGGCGGTGCAACTGTTGGAACAGTTGGGTTTGGGCAAGCGCCTTGATCATTTGCCGGCGCAGCTCTCGGGTGGCGAACAGCAGCGGGTGGCGCTGGCGCGGGCGTTTAGCGGGCGGCCACGGGTGCTGTTCGCCGATGAGCCGACCGGCAATCTCGATCGCCAGACCGGCGAGCGCATCGCCGATTTGCTGTTTTCACTCAACCGCGATTTCTCCACCACCTTAATCCTGGTCACTCATGATGAAACCCTGGCGGCGCGCTGCCAGCGGCGGCTGCGCCTGCGCGAAGGCAAGCTGTGGGAGGAAGCATGATCTGGCGCTGGTTCTGGCGCGAGTGGCGCTCGCCGTCGCTGCTGATCGTTTGGCTGGCGCTGACGCTGTCGATGGCCTGCGTACTGGCATTGGGCAGCATCAGCGATCGTATGGACAAGGGCCTGAGCCAACAGAGCCGCGATTTTATCGCCGGTGACCGTGTGCTGCGCAGCGCCCGGCCGGTACCGGAAGGCTGGCTGCTGGATGCGCAGCAGCAGGGGCTGAAGGTCAGCCGGCAGCTGTCGTTCACCACCATGACCTACGCCGGAGACCGGCCGCAGTTGGCGGACGTGAAGGCCACCGATTTGGCCTATCCGCTGTACGGCAAGCTGGAGACCCGTCCGGCTAATGCCAAGCTGACGCCGGGCAGCGTATTGGTCGCACCGCGTTTGCTGGCGCTGTTGAACGTAAAGGTGGGGGATACGTTGGACGTGGGCGACACCCAACTGCGTATTGCCGGTGAAATCATTCAGGAGCCGGATTCCGGCTTTAACCCGTTCCAGACCGCGCCGCGTATCATGATCAATCTGGCGGATGTGGATAAAACCGGGGCTGTGCAGCCAGGTAGTCGCCTGACCTACCGTTATATGTTTGCCGGAGCTGCGCAGGATATTCAGCGTTACGAAGATCGCCTGACGCCGCAGCTTGGGCCGGATCAGCGCTGGTTCGGACTGCAGGAATCCGGCAGCGCATTAGGCAAATCGCTGCAGCGTTCGCAGCAGTTCTTGCTGTTGTCCGCATTGCTGACTTTGCTGCTGTCGATTGCCGCCGTAGCGGTGGCGATGAGCCACTATTGCCGCAGTCGTTACGATCTGATCGCGGTGCTGAAAACGCTGGGTGCCGGTCGTAGTGCGCTGCGTAAGCTGATTGTCGGCCAGTGGCTGGCGGTGATCCTGCTGGCTGCGATATGCGGGGGGATTATCGGGTTGGGATTTGAGGCGGTGTTGATCCGCCTGCTGGCTCCGGTGTTGCCGGGGGAGCTGCCTGCCGCCGGGACCTGGCCGTGGCTGTGGGCGATCGGCGCGTTGCTGATGATTTCGCTGCTGGTGGGGCTGCGGCCATACCGGCAGTTGTTGGCGACTCAGCCGCTGCGGGTGCTGCGCCGCGATGTGGTGGCCAACGTCTGGCCGCTGCGCTACTTCCTGCCGGTGACGGCGGTGATTGTGGTAGCGTTGCTGACCGCGCTGATGGGCGCCAGCACGCTGCTGTGGTCGATCCTGGCCGGTATTCTGGTGCTGGCCTTGCTGTTGGGCGCTATCGGTTGGGGCAGCCTGCTGCTGCTGCGTCGTATTACGCTTAAAAACCTGGCGCTGCGTCTGGCAGTTAACCGTCTGTTGCATCAGCCTTGGGTGACGGTGAGCCAACTGGCGGCCTTTTCGCTGTCGTTTATGCTGTTGGCGTTATTGCTGGTGTTGCGTGGCGATCTGCTCGAGCGCTGGCAGCAACAACTGCCGCCGGACAGCCCAAACTACTTCCTGTTGAACCTGACCGAAGCGCAGGTGCCGCAGGTGAAGACCTTCCTGCAACAGCATCAAATTGCACCTGAGACCTACTATCCGATTGTCCGTGTTCGCCTGACCGAGATTAACCAGCAGGTGGCGACCGAACGGGTGCACGAGGACGATCCGGGCGGTGAAGCGGTGAATCGCGAACTGAACCTGACCTGGCTGGCGGATTTGCCGGCGCACAATCCTTTGCTGGCGGGCAGTTGGCCGCCTAAGACCGGCGAAGTGTCGATGGATCAGGGTATTGCCGGGCGGCTCAAGATCAAGCTGGGCGATACGCTGACCTTCAGTGGCGATACCCAGTCGTTCAGCGCCAAGGTGACCAGCCTGCGGCAGGTGGATTGGGAAAGTCTGAAGCCGAACTTTTACTTTATCTTCCCGCCGGGTGCGCTGGACGGTCAGCCGCAAACCTGGCTCACCAGTTTCCGCTATGACGGGGACGGCCAGATGTTAACCCAGCTCAATCGTCAGTTCCCGACGCTCAGCCTGCTGGATATCGGCTCGATCCTCAAACAGGTGGGCGGCGTGCTGCAGCAGGTCAGCCGCGCACTGGAAGTGATGGTGGTGCTGGTGGTGTTGTGTGGCGGCCTGTTGCTGATGGCCCAGGTGCAGGTGGGGATGCGTCAGCGACGTCAGGAGTTGGTGGTGTATCGCACGCTGGGCGCAGGCAAGCGCCTGTTGCGCAGTACGCTGTGGTGTGAATTTGCCCTGCTGGGGCTGGTGGCGGGCATCGCCGCTGCGGTGGGCGCCGAGGCGGCACTGTGGCTGTTGCAAAGCCAGGTGTTTGACTTCCCGTGGGCACCGACACCGGTGCTGTGGTGGGCACTGCCGTTGCTCAGCGCGCTGTTGCTGTCGCTGTGTGGCGGTTGGCTGGGCGTGCGTTTGCTACGTGGTCAGGCGCTGTTCCGCAGCTACGACGGCTAGTTCCTTCAGGTTATCGACCGGCCCATTGTCAGGGGCCGGTCGACGTTACTCTCCGCACGACCCGTTTCTCGTTAACACTACCGCTTTCAATCCCTGCCTCGATCTGTCGGCCATCCTCTTGGCCGAACTCTGCGTGAAATCGGTTACACTCCGCCTTCGGGTTACTCAATTTATTGGGAGCGGCCAAGGTAAAATGATATTGCTGACACCGCCATATTAGGGCATGAATGCTTATGTTTAGCCTTTAAAATCAGTGGTAAGTGTTGTTTTTAAGGTTGTGTTTCTGTTTTTATCTAAACAAATAATAAATGTAATCGTTTCCACTAATGTGATCGCACTCACTTCTCTCTGGCGAATTGCCTCCTATCATACGGGCAACTTAAGCACGTTATCGTTTGGAGGCTGTATGAGTACTACCGTCAAAGTGTCGGCGGCTGAAAAGAGCCAGAGCAATGCAGGGATGACTTTTTTCGTCTGTTTTCTGGCCGCACTGGCTGGGTTGCTATTCGGTCTGGATATCGGGGTTATTGCGGGTGCTCTGCCGTTTATCACCGACTCGTTTAACATCACCAGCTCCCAGCAGGAGTGGGTGGTCAGCTCAATGATGTTTGGGGCGGCGGTCGGCGCCGTGGGCAGTGGCTGGATGAACTTCCGTATCGGGCGTAAATACAGCCTGATGATTGGCGCCGTGTTGTTTGTCGTTGGTTCACTGTGCTCAGCCGCGGCTCCCAACGTGGAAATCTTGCTGATTTCTCGCGTGCTGCTTGGGCTGGCAGTGGGGGTGGCTTCTTATACCGCGCCGATTTATCTGTCTGAAATTGCCCCGGAGAAAATTCGCGGCAGCATGATCTCGATGTATCAGTTGATGATTACCATCGGCATTCTGGCGGCCTACCTGTCGGATACCGCATTCAGCTATACCGGCGCTTGGCGCTGGATGCTGGGCGTGATCACCATCCCTGCGGTATTGCTGTTGATCGGCGTGTTCTTCTTGCCGGATAGCCCGCGCTGGCTGGCTTCGCGCAATCGCCATGAGCAGGCGCGCCAGGTATTGGAAAAGCTGCGTGACACCAGCGCTCAGGCGCAGCACGAACTGAATGAAATTCGCGAAAGCCTTAAGCTGAAACAGAGCGGCTGGGCGCTGTTTAAAGACAATAAAAACTTCCGCCGTGCCGTGTTTCTTGGCGTCCTGCTGCAGGTGATGCAACAGTTCACCGGGATGAACGTCATCATGTACTACGCACCGAAAATTTTTGGCCTGGCGGGCTTTGCCAGTACCGCACAGCAGATGTGGGGGACGGTGATTGTCGGCCTGGTTAACGTGCTGGCGACCTTTATTGCCATCGGGTTGGTTGACCGCTGGGGGCGCAAACCGACGCTGACGCTGGGCTTTGTCGTCATGGCGGTGGGCATGGGCGCGCTGGGGACCATGATGAATGTGGGCATGACCTCGCCGGCCGAGCAATACTTTGCCATCATCATGCTGCTGATGTTTATTGTCGGTTTTGCCATGAGCGCCGGCCCGCTGATTTGGGTGCTGTGTTCAGAGATCCAGCCGCTGAAAGGCCGCGATTTTGGCATAACCTGTTCTACCGCCACCAACTGGATTGCCAACATGATCGTCGGGGCGACGTTCCTGACCATGCTTAATTCGCTGGGTAGCGCGCACACTTTCTGGGTGTACGCAGCGCTTAACCTGGTATTTATCTTCATCACGCTGGCGTTGATTCCGGAAACCAAAAATATCTCGCTGGAGCATATCGAACGCAATCTGATGGCCGGCAAACCGTTACGCAACATTGGTTCGCGCTAGCCGACAGGCTGGGCATAGGATATTCGTTCAGGCATCTGGCGTTAACGCCAGATGCTGACGACAGGAGGATATTATGGCGATTTTGGTGACCGGCGGTGCCGGATACATTGGTTCGCACACCGTATTGGCGCTGCTGGAACGGGGTGAAGATGTGGTGGTGCTGGACAATTTGGTCAATGCGTCTGAAGAGTCCTCGCGACGCGTTGCGCAGCTGACGGGCAAAGCCGCAAAGTTCTATCGGGGTGATATACAGGACGCAGGCTGCTTGCAGCGGATCTTTAACGAGCAGCAGATTGCTTCGGTGATCCACTTCGCCGGTCTGAAGGCGGTAGGGGAGTCGACCCAGAAGCCCCTGGAGTATTATCAAAATAACGTGACGGGCACGTTGGTCCTGCTGGAAGCGATGCGTCAGGCCGGCGTTCACCGGTTTATCTTTAGCTCCTCCGCCACGGTGTACGGTGAAAATGCGCCGGTGCCTTATCGCGAGGATATGCCGATTGGCGGCACTACCAGCCCTTACGGTACCTCAAAATGGATGGTGGAGCAGATCCTGCAGGATTTTGCCAAGGCCGAACCGGCATTTTCGATTATCGCGCTACGCTACTTCAACCCGGTAGGCGCCCATGAGTCGGGGCTGATTGGTGAAGATCCCAGCGGCATTCCCAATAACCTGCTGCCGTATATCGCGCAGGTCGCTATTGGCCAGCGTGAAAGCCTGAGCGTGTTCGGCGGCGATTACCCGACCAAAGATGGCACCGGCGTGCGTGATTACATTCACGTGATGGATGTTGCTCAGGGCCACCTGGCGGCGATGGACCACTTAAAACAGATCGTCGGTTTCAAAGCCTATAATTTGGGCTCGGGGGTAGGGTATTCGGTGTTGGAAATGGTGCAGGCGTTTGAGAAAGCCTCGGGGGTAACCATTCCCTACCAGATTTTACCGCGCCGTGCGGGCGATCTGCCTGCCTTCTGGGCCGATGCCAGCCTGGCGAAACAGGAGCTGGGCTGGCAAGTGCAACGCGGCCTTGATCTGATGATGCGCGATACCTGGAACTGGCAAAGTAAAAACCCGCAGGGCTACCGCCAATAGTTTTTCATCGACAGTAAAAAAGGGTTCAGCTTGCTGAACCCTTTGTTTTTAGTGCGGCGTAACGCTTAAGCCAGCTTTTGTTGCGCCCAGGCCAAACCGCTTTGGTATTCGGCCGGTAACAGCGGCGCCAAAGCCTGCAATGCCTGTTGCAACGCACCGGCGTCGGGATCGTTCAGGTTGAGATGCCCAACCTTGCGGCCCTCGCGCACCTCTTTCTCGTACCAGTGCAGATGCACCAGCGGTAACGCCAGCCACTGCTGATTTACCGCGGTACCGATCAGGTTGACCATCACCGACGGGGTGCTCACGACCGGCTTCGGCAGCGGCAGGGCGAGAATGGCACGCAGGTGCAGTTCGAACTGGCTGATAGACGCGCCGTTTTGCGTCCAGTGGCCGCTGTTGTGTACCCGAGGCGCCAGTTCGTTAATCAACAGACGATCGCCAACGATAAAACACTCCATCGCCATGACGCCGACGTAGTTCAGTTCATCAAGGATCGCCGTCAGCATCTGTTCAGCTTGCTGTTGCAGCGCAGGATTGGGCTGCGGCAACGCCACGCTGGTGCGTAGAATGCCTTCTTCATGCAGGTTATGGGTCAGCGGATAGAACACCGATTTACCGTCGTGTCCGCGTGCGCCGACCAATGAGACCTCGCCGGAGAAGTTAATTCCCTGTTCGACGATGCATTCGCCATAGGCATCGGCCGGCAGTTCGGCCTCCTGACCTGCGCGCAGACGCCACTGACCCCGGCCGTCGTAACCGCCGACGCGACGTTTAACGATAGCCAGTTCGCCCAGGGTCGCGAAAACCTGCGGCCACTCGGCGACGTCGGTCAGCAACTGCCAGGGGGCAGTGGCCAGGCCGAGCTGATCGAGTAACTGTTTTTGCGTCAGGCGGTCCGCCAGACGGGGGAAAATATCGCGGTTAACGAAGCTGTTGTGGGTCGCCAGCTCACGCGTCAGCGCGGTTTCCGGCCAACGCTCGATTTCGGCGGTGATCACGCTGTTTTGATAAGGTACCGCTTCCGGCTCAGCGTCGAGGCCAACCGGATAGACGGCGATCCCCAGCGGCTCACCGGCCTGGCGCAGCATACGCCCCAATTGACCGTTACCCAGTACGCAAACCGGCTTCATGCTTCCTCCCGCGGGTCCGGGTTATTCAGCACCTCGTCAGTCTGCGCCTGACGCCAATCGGCCAGGCGTTGCGCCAACTCAGCGTCATGCAACGCCAGAATTTGCGCTGCCAGCAGTGCAGCATTGGCGGCGCCGGCCTTGCCGATCGCCAGGGTGCCTACCGGAATACCGCGCGGCATTTGCACGATGGAATACAGGCTGTCCACGCCGCTCAAGGCAGCGCTTTGCACCGGCACACCCAGCACCGGCACCAGGGTTTTCGCCGCCAGCATGCCCGGCAGGTGCGCAGCACCGCCCGCACCGGCAATGATCACGTCGATACCCTTGGCGCTTGCCTGTTCGGCAAAGCTGAACAGCTTGTCTGGCGTGCGATGAGCGGAAACGACTTCGACATGGAACGGGACGTCGAGTGAGGTCAGGACTTCGGCCGCAAACTGCATGGTGGCCCAGTCACTTTTCGATCCCATTACAATTGCGATTTTAACCTCAGCGTGAGTGGCTGAAGCGGCGTTGGCTCCCATGGGTGTAAGGCTCCTGTAATTGTACAAACGACGGCCGATTGCCTGCGGCGGGAGGCCGAATGAGGGCGTAGAGCATACCATGAGCGAACGGCAAGGAAAACGGTTGCGTCGCCGGTTTTGATCGTCAGAAGCGCGAATTTTTATACCCGCGCGTTAAGTCAGAAGCTTAGAAAGGGAATTGGATCAGTTCGACGGCGTCGGCGCTGACTTTGATCATCGAGCCTTCTTCATGCCAGGCACCCAGCACTAAACGGTGAGCTTTGCCGTTGCTCAGCGTCAACTCATGCACGGCCGGACGATGCGTGTGGCCATGGATCATCCAGTGAACCTGGTGGTTCAGCATGGTTTGCTCAACCGCCTGCGGGTTGACGTCCATGATGGCGTCCGATTTGTATTGGTTGCTTTGCCGGCTGCGGGCACGCATTTTAGCGGCGATCTTAAGGCGCCAGCGTAAAGGCATTGCCAGGAACAATTTTTGAATCAGTGGGTTGTGCACTTTTCGGCGGAACTGTTGGTAGGCCCGATCGTCGGTACACAGCGTGTCACCGTGCAGGATCAGGATTTTGCGGCCATACAGGTCCAGCACCTTTTCTTCCGGCAGCAGTTGCATGCCGCTGGCACGGGCAAAGCGCTTGCCCACCAGAAAATCACGGTTGCCGTGGATAAAGTAGCAGGGCACGCCTGCCTGTTGCAGCGTCTTCAGCGCCGCGGCGATTTCAGCATGCAGCGGTTCGGGATCGTCATCGCCGATCCAGGCTTCGAACAGATCGCCGAGTATGTACAGGGCTTCGGCGTGTATGGCATCTTGCCGCAAAAAACGCAGAAAACCGGCAGTAATTGCCGGTTCCTGTGCGCTTAAGTGCAGATCTGCAATGAACAGCGTGTTCATTCAGCTGCGATTACTCGCTGACGGTAACGCTGGTGACGATCACGTCTTCTACCGGTACGTCCTGGTGCATGCCGCTGCGGCCAGTTTTCACGGCTTTGATCTTGTTAACCACGTCCATGCCTTCAACCACTTCAGCAAATACGCAGTAGCCCCAACCCTGGGCGTTTTCGCCGCGGAAGTTCAGGAAGTCGTTGTCTGCTACGTTGATGAAGAACTGTGCGGTCGCGGAGTGTGGATCGTTGGTACGCGCCATTGCCAGGGTGCCGATGGTGTTTTTCAGACCGTTGTTGGCTTCGTTCTTGATGGTGGCTTTGGTGTCTTTCTGGCTCATACCCGGCTCAAAACCGCCGCCCTGAATCATGAAGCCATTGATAACACGGTGGAAAATGGTGTTGTTGTAGAAACCGTCACGGCAGTAGTTCAGGAAGTTTTCAACGGTAACCGGTGCTTTGTCCGCGAAGGTGTTGATAACGATGTCGCCGTGATTAGTGTGGAAAGTAACCATAGTTTTAGTCCTAACAAGATGAAGTGAGATGTCACATGGAGCGAGTGAACTATCAGACCGCCGTTATAACATATCTCCTGTAATGAGTCAGCAGCGGCTAAACCGCGCTCAGGCTGTGGTAAATCGCAATTTGTTATATTATAACATTGGTGGCAATCGCTGATTTATCACCGTTTTCCACCTCTGAGCTCAGCAAAGCGCGGCCTTAACCTTGCATTAGATCAGGCTTCGGGTTTCAATACGCTGCTGGGTGAACAACCTTAACCCTGGTTATCATTTTTGTTATCACGCACACCACGGAATGTCCCGATGCTAAAGATTTTTAATACCCTGAGTCGTCAAAAAGAGGAATTTAAACCCATTCATGCCGGTAAAGTGGGCATGTACGTGTGCGGGGTAACCATCTATGACCTGTGTCATATCGGACATGGGCGTACCTTCGTTGCTTTCGACGTGGTGGCACGTTATCTGCGCTATCTCGGCTACTCGCTGAACTATGTGCGTAACGTCACCGACGTTGACGACAAAATTATCCGCCGCGCGACTGAAAATGGCGAAAGCTGCGATCAACTGACCGCACGCATGCTGGCGGAGATGCACGCCGACTTCGATTCTCTGCTGATCGAACGCCCGGACATTGAACCGCGTGCGACCCAGCATATCGCCGAGATCATTGAGATCACCCAGCGCCTGATCGATCGCGATCACGCGTATGTGGCCAGCAACGGCGACGTGATGTTCTCCATCGACAGCGATCCGCAATACGGTTTGCTGTCACGCCAGGATCTGGATCAGCTGCAGGCCGGTGCGCGCGTAGAAATCGACGACGTGAAACGCAACCCGATGGACTTCGTGCTGTGGAAGATGTCCAAGCCGGGCGAACCGAGCTGGGCGTCGCCTTGGGGCGCAGGGCGTCCGGGTTGGCACATTGAATGTTCTGCCATGAACTGCAAGCAGCTTGGTACCCATTTTGATATCCACGGTGGCGGTTCCGATCTGATGTTCCCGCACCACGAGAACGAAATTGCCCAGTCGAGCTGCGCCCACGACGGCCCGTACGTCAATTACTGGATGCACTCCGGTATGGTGATGATCGACAAAGAAAAAATGTCGAAATCCCTGGATAACTTCTTCACTATTCGCGACGTACTGGGTTACTACGACGCTGAAACCGTGCGTTACTTCCTGATGTCCGGCCACTATCGCAGCCAGTTGAACTACAGCGAAGAGAATCTGAAGCAGGCCCGTACCGCTCTGGAACGCCTGTACACTGCGCTGCGTGGCACAGATGCCAACGCCCAACCGGCTGGCGGCGACGTGTTTGAAGCCCGTTTCCGTGAAGCCATGGACGACGACTTCAACACGCCGGAAGCTTACTCGGCGCTGTTTGATTTGGCGCGTGAGGTTAACCGTCTGAAAGCTGAAGACATGACGGCGGCGAACGGCATGGCTGCAGAACTGCGCAAGCTGGCGAAGGTGCTCGGTCTGCTGCAGCAGGAACCTGAACAGTTCCTGCAGAGCGGCGCACAGGTCGATGATGGTGAAGTGGCGGAGATCGAAGCCTTGATCAAGCAGCGCAACGATGCGCGTAAAGCCAAAGATTGGGCGTTGGCGGATGCCGCGCGCGATCGCTTGAACGAGATGAACATCGTGCTGGAAGATGGCCCGCAGGGAACCACCTGGCGCCGTAAGTAATCCGCTTTAGGCTACAAACAAAAAAGGCGCTGAGTTAATCTTCAGCGCCTTTTTCTATGGAGCGGGGTTTACGGCTTAACTACAACCTTACCGCCGTTAAACTCCACGACCTGATCGGCAACGATTTTGCAGCGTTTGCGCGTTTCGACTTTGCCGTTCACTTTCACCTGCCCATCGGCGATGACTTCTTTGGCGGCACCGCCGCTTTCACACCAGCCCTGGAATTTGAGCAGGTCGCACAGTTCGACGTGCGGGTGATTATCCAGATTAAAAGTTTCCATACTGCCTTACTTATTTAGGTTGAACGTCGTGATATTCCTCGCAGGCCTGCAAGGTATTTTGGATCAGTGTAGCAACGGTCATTGGACCCACGCCACCCGGAACCGGAGTTATGTAGGCGGCGCGTTCGCTTGCGGCGTCAAAATCCACGTCGCCGACCACTTTACCACTTTCCAGACGGTTAATGCCGACGTCCACCACGATAGCGCCAGGTTTTATCCAGTCGCCCGGAATAAAGCCCGGTTTGCCGACCGCCACGACCAGCAGATCGGCGTTTTCAACGTGGTGGCGCAGGTTCTTGGTGAAACGGTGGGTCACGGTGGTGGTGCACCCGGCCAGCAGCAGCTCCATGCTCATTGGGCGGCCAACGATGTTGGATGCGCCAACCACGACGGCATTCAGGCCATAGGTATCGATGTTGTAACGCTCAAGCAGGGTGACGATACCGCGTGGGGTGCAAGGGCGCAGTTTTGGCGCACGTTGGCACAGGCGACCAACGTTGTACGGATGGAAACCGTCGACGTCTTTATCCGGATGAATACGCTCCAGCACCTTGACGTTGTCGATACCGGCCGGCAGCGGCAGCTGCACTAAAATGCCGTCGATCTCGCCGTCGGCGTTCAGCCGATCGATCAGCGCCAGCAGTTCAGCCTCACTGGTGGTGGCAGGCAGATCGTAAGAGCGGGAGAGGAAGCCCACTTCATCACAGGCGCGGCGCTTGCTGGCGACGTAAATCTGTGAGGCGGGGTTCTCGCCAACCAATACGACAGCCAGGCCCGGAGCGCGTTTTCCGGCGGCCAGACGTTGTTTAACTTGCTCAGCCACTTCGTTTCTAACCTGCTGCGCAATCGTTTTACCATCAATAATCTTTGCTGACATCAGTGAGGAAATCCATCAATTAAGAAAAGCGGGGGATGACGCTATTTTGTCAGAAGCGAAGCGCGCTGTCAGGCGCTGAATCGCGATCGACGGTGTTTGCCTGGTGTGATTTACGCTTTTTTTATGCCAACGGCAGGATCCTCTACGCCTTTTTTACCGCTCGCTGCGTAAGCTGTGGCTATTCACACTGAGGACGGGAGTCAAAATCATGATGCTCATTACCCGGTTGCACTTTTTACACCTGCCTGTTGATAGCCAGGCACGCCAACCAAGACACGTGGGGGAAACGGTATTCGATTCGTCCTTGCATCCGGCTGACGTTGCGCAGCTGATTGCCCTGCATCAGCTTGCCGCACACAAAACGCCGCCCTCATGGAGAACGCGCCTGGGCGCATTGTGCCGGAGGCTGCGTGCATGAGAAACATCAAAGGGATGGGTTTTATGCTGCTGGTATGGGGGCCAATGGCGCAGGCTTCGTTAAATGCCGCACCGGTTAGCGCAGCTTTACTGCAGCCGTTATCGGCGGCTTGCAACCTGTTGGCGGCCCAGCATGCCGATTGGGGAAACATCAACGCGATGGTGCGCTCGGCTCGCGTTTGCCTGCAGCGTCCGGCAGAACAGCAACAGTCGGATCGTATGCCAGAACAGGCTGATGCCGGCCTGGTACAGCGTAACAGCAGCCTGTTACCGGACTTAACCCAAGGGAAATGACGCGGTTAACTCAATGCAGGGCGGCGGTAATGACTGAAAATTCATCATAAAGCACGGCTGCTGACGTAACGTCATGAAAAGGCATTGACTCAATGATCTCTGACCGTATAATCCAACCCGCAACTCCCGGTTGCCGCATCCCAATGCGCCCTTAGCTCAGTTGGATAGAGCAACGGCCTTCTAAGCCGTAGGTCACAGGTTCGAGCCCTGTAGGGCGTACCATTTTCAAGTCAACACACCTCTACTGAATTCGCTTTTTATCCTTTATACTCCCTGAAATTACTGAATTTTTCTGTCACGAGCGCTATCGAGGTTAACTCAGTTATACCCAAATCAAGTGGTATCTGGGGGCTTTAGAGGGTGCTCATCTCGATTAGAGGCCTCTGATGCCACTAAACACACGACAAACCCAAATAAAAAGAATACAAGCGACACCGATGTAGCAGCCTGTATCTGTCGGTAACCCTATCCTACGAAATACTGGTGGTTTAGGCTGTTTGCGACTTTAGTCATAGAGTTTTCTTACCTTGAGCATAAATCACTCTCTATTCAAAAATAAGATTCTGGCATGACATTCACTTTCCTTAGCGGCGGTTTTGCCGAAATAGTGCACTTCGCCTGCGTATTCGTGAGAACACTTAACTCCATGTTTATTATGTTTATCGCAAGTATGTAAATACACAGCGAAACGATGTTCACCCTGTGTCGGGATTTTAAAAGAAGATTTTTCAGCCAATGGGTTTTCACCCTAGCTCTATCAAAAAGTCAGTTATTTTTTTAAAAATATATCGGGTGACGATGGTGGTATTAATTAAGTTCGTTCATTTTTATTGGCAACTTCCCGTTTGTTATTTTTATATGAGAGATTGTAGCGTTGTTTTTTTTGGTTTTATTATCTGATTTTATCTTGATGGTTTCATTTTTGAAACGCCGGATTTCATTACAGTGACTAGTCAAAATTTAAATGCATACCGATAGTGAGTGAATTGATGATGAGGATTCTTTTCATGACAACATTTCACCTTGGTAAAAGTAAGTTTTCACCGCTATCTGAGCTGATCTCGATTCATGCTAACGAACGTTCTGGCGCTATCGCTTTACGCTACAAGGACATCGTTGTTACATATAAAGAATTGCAGCGTTATTCTGAACAGATTTTGGCAGCGATACAGTATAATAAAATCCCTCCGCGCACTGCTATTGCTATCGCTTCGTCCAATCCATTGCTATCCACGTTGGCTCTTCTCGGCGTTATTAGTGCAGGTTGTGTCGCTGTCCCCGTCGCTCTATCGTCGTCACCCGAGCAAATCGCCTCGGTCATTGCAGACGCATGTATTCCTTTAGTCTTTTTGGATAACGAATTTCTTCAGGGGTTGCCATCGATTGGCGCCAAGGTCGCTAACCTTGACGACTTCGATAGCTGGTTAGCCCCTGAAGAGTTTGCTGTTACGCATGTGGAAATATCGCCGGCAGATCCTTTTAACATCATCTATTCATCAGGAACCACGGGTACGCCAAAGGGAATTATCCATACGCATGGTATGCGTTGGAGTCAAATAGCGGCATATGGGCAGATTGTTCCGCGATGTGACTCTGCGGTCACTTTGATCGCCACGCCGATCTATTCCAATACGACATTAGTCTGTTTGCTGCCGTCGCTTGCCTACGGGGGGACTGCGGTGTTGATGGGCAAATTCGATGCTTATGAATATTTAGTTGAAGCGCAGAATTCACGAGCTACCCACACCATGCTGGTTCCTGTGCAGTATCAACGAATTATGGCTTCAACAAAATTCGACGATTTTGATCTTGGTAGTTTTATTTTTAAATCATGTACGGGGGCACCTTTTTCTCCCGAGTTAAAAGCCGATGTCATCCGCCGTTGGCCAGGCGCCTTGCTCGAAATTTACGGGATGACAGAAGGAGGGGGGAGCTGCGTCCTCTTGGCAAATGAACACCCTGATAAACTCCACACGGTCGGTCAGCCTGTGCTTGGCTGCGAAATTCGCTTGATTGATGCACAAGGGAATGAGGTCAATTCTGGAGAGATCGGTGAGGTCGTGGGGCGTTCTAATATGATGATGGCCGGTTATCACGGGCGCCCGGACACGACCCGGGAAGCCATCTGGATTGATGCAAATGGCGATAGATTTATACGGCATGGTGACCTTGGGCGTTTCGATGATGAGGGTTTTTTGACCCTGCTTGGGCGCATTAAGGACATGATCATTAGCGGCGGTTTTAATATATATCCATCAGATATAGAAGCAGTTTTGCGGTTACATCCCTTCGTTGCAGATTGCGCGGTTATAGGTGTTCCCTCGGTTAAATGGGGAGAAACTCCCTACGCCTTCTACGTGCCTAAAAACCACTCGCTCAGCCCTAATGAAGTCATCACTTGGGTTAATGAGCGCATGGGCAAGACACAGCGTTTATCCGGCGCACAGGCAATTGCTCAACTGCCTCTTAGCGCGATAGGAAAAGTACTTAAACGTGAACTGCGCGCGCTCTTTCTGACCGAGCACCCCACCTCATTAGCATGATAAGGAATTGAACTATGAAACCCGACCTGCAGGATCGTGTTGCGATTATCACCGGCGCCGGTGGCGGGCTTGGTCGTGCCCACGCACATCTGCTAGCCCGTCACGGTGCCAAAGTTGTGATAAATGATATTGGGCCGGGTGCCGACAAGGTTGCCGAAGAAATCAATTCATCGGGGGGAGAAGCCATTAGTTTCCAGGCCTCTGTGACCGATGAGGAGAAAATAAGGGCCATGGTTACAGACACGATGGAGCGGTGGGGGAGAGTCGATATTCTGGTCAACAATGCAGGTAACCTGCGGGATAAGACTTTTGTCAAAATGACTTTGGATGATTTTCGCTCCGTGTTGGACGTACATCTAATGGGGTCCGTGATTTGTACCAAGGCCGTATGGGAGCCTATGCATCGCCAAAAGTATGGGCGCATCGTATTCACGACGTCCTCTTCCGGTCTATATGGCAACTTCGGGCAGGCCAATTATTCAGCGGCGAAAATGGGTCTGGTGGGGCTGATGCAAACACTGGCACTGGAAGGCGCCAAGAGCAATATTTTGGTGAATTGTTTGGCGCCTACGGCAGCGACCGCTATGAGCGATGGGCTTTTGGTACCGCAAGCAAAGCGTGTATTGCAGCCTGAGGCAGTGAGTCCGGCACTCCTGCCGCTGGTTTCGCAGTGCGCCCCGACCAGGGCTATTGTTTGCGCAGGCGCGGGTAATTTTGCCCGCGCCTATATAACGTTGACCGGTGGGCGCTTTTTAGGCAGTGACGCCCATGTCACCAACCGTATTTTCGCCGACTGGCAAGTGATCGGCGATCGCGAGTCTGAGCAGGTTCCTGAGTCTGCCACTGCGCAGATTCATCAAGAACTCATCGCCGCTTTCCGTTCACAAACCGAAAATAACCAGTGAGAATCTACTATGCGTGATGCCGTTATTGTTTCCACAGCCCGAACCCCGATTGGCAAAGCCTATCGGGGGGCTTTTAATGCCACCCCATCTGCAACACTGGCTGGGCATGCAATTAAACACGCTGTCGAGCGAGCAGGGATTGTTGGTAGTGAAGTGGATGATGTGTTACTCGGTTCTGCGTTGCAGCAAGGAGTGCAAGGGCTGAACATTGGCCGCCTGGCTGCATTGCGCGCCGGGTTACCCACGTCGGTTTCAGGTATGTCGTTGGATCGCCAGTGCGCTTCGGGCCTTATGGCGGTTGCTACGGCGGCCAAGCAAATCATTGTCGATGGTATGAGTATTGCCGTTGCCGGAGGTGTGGAATCCATCTCGATGGTGCAGACTGATCGGATGCGAATTGAGCCTGACATGGAGCTTTTTTCGCTGTACCCAACTGCCTATATGCAGATGGTGGATACGGCTGACATCGTAGCGAAGCGTTATGAGATCAGCCGGGAATCCTGTGACGAATACTCGTTACGCTCCCAGCAACGAACGGCAGCAGCGCAATTAGAAGGGTTGTTCGACAAGGAAATTGTTCCTATGCGCGCTTTGATGGCCTACAACGACACGGAGACCGGCGTATTGGCCTATAAAGAGGTCTTGTTGGAACGTGATGAAGGCAATCGTCCAGAAAGTACCCTGGACGATTTGCGTGCCCTTTATTCCGTCAAGGGACCCGGCAAAAATGTTACCGCTGGCAACGCTAGCCAACTCTCCGATGGTGCCTGTGCGCTGGTGCTTATGGAAGCCAAGGAGGCCGAACGCAGAGGCCTGCAGCCGTTAGGTCGCTATGTTGGTATGGCCGTAGCGGGGGTTGATCCGGACGAGATGGGAATTGGCCCCGTTGCCGCGGTGCCTAAATTGCTGCAGAGCAATGGCCTAAAGATTGATGATATCGGGTTATGGGAGCTCAATGAGGCATTTGCAGTGCAAGTGATCTATTGCCGAGACAGGCTGGGTATTCCGGACGACAGGTTGAACGTTAATGGCGGCGCTATTGCAATAGGTCATCCCTACGGCATGTCCGGCGCCCGGATGACGAGTCATGCGCTGATTGAAGGGAAGCGTAGAGGCGAGCGCTACGCCGTAGTGACGATGTGTGTCGGCGGAGGAATGGGGGCTGCCGGTTTATTCGAAATCTATTGAGAGCGGCGCCTCACTCAGAAGTTAACCACTCACAGGATGGGTCAGGCGTCATTTTTGGTTTGGAAGTTTATCGACGGGAAAAGAACGAGGTTCTGTTTCGGAAAGAGCTTATCGGCCTGCGGTTGCCACTCTTTTGTAAGACGCCTAACGATTTCCTCGATGAAATCCAGAAATACTTTTAACTTGGGTATGGATGCCAGCCGATCGAGATATAAAGCATAAAGCTGCGGCGACTCACTTATTTCATAATCAGGCAAGATGCGAACTAACTCTCCCGAGAGTAATCCTGGCAGCGCCCAAATACCGGTAATGGGGGCGATGACGCGGCCATGTTTCACCAGTTCGAGGATTTGTGAATGATCGGTCGATAAAAATCTATGGTAAGTAGGTAACGTAAAGCGTTCCTGGCCCCGGGATATTTCGAGCCTGGGCACATAAGCAGGCAAAGGGCCCGGCTCAACCGCCGCTGCGTCGAGGTAGAAATTACCGATGATGGCATGATCTTCGAGATCCTCTGGAGAGGTCGGTATTCCGTTGGCCTGTACGTATTCTTGGCTTGCTACCAGGATGTTTTTTACCTCTGCGATTTTTCGGGCGGTCAAACGAGAATCCGATAACCACCCGCAATGGAGAACGACATCGAGAATGTTAGGCTCTGGGAGTAATCTTTCTCCCACTCGTACGCGAACGTCGATCTCTGGATAGTTATCCAGAAACTCGTGTAAGTTGGGAGTGAGGAGCGTTTTAGCGACATCACTGGTACAGCCTATGCGCAATATACCGGCCGGGCTACTCCTGTAGGTTGCAATCTCGGCGTCAGCGTCTTCCATTTCTTCTCGCATGCGTATGCATCGTGCGTGTAAAACACTCCCCACTTCGGTAAGCGTTATGCGCCGCGTAGTACGTTCGACAAGTCTAACGTTGTAGAGGGACTCCAAACGCGATACCGCCCGGCTTACCGTTGCTTTAGACTCACCCAGTGCACGCGCTGCCCCAGAAATAGAGCCACGATCGCCGACCATTGCGAATATTTTGAAAGCATCGCTTTTTTCCATGTTCTATCCTCTGGCTGTCACATTCTCATTAGCTAAGAAACTCGAGTGCTATTTAACATTAAAATAATGAGAGAGATTGAACGGGGTAATATTCTAAAGCGCTGACCAATTTTTGTTGGCAACTATCACTTAGGTATCGACGTAGTATCAAAGACAGCAATACCGCCAGCCTTAACAGAGACCCCTATATAGCCGATCCTTTGTTTCCACAACTCCCGTGGTCGCAAAGAGGGGGTCCGCGCGGCCTTACATGTCGGCTAACATTTCGTCATTTTCATTAAAGGTCAGGATGGATATGACTCCTGACCTTTAATGTGATTATTGATTAATGTATATCCGTCTATTTCAAGGGAGAGTGTTGGATTAACTCTCCGCCGTTACAATTTTTTTTTTTTGAATCTTCCACCAAGAAAATAAATAAAATTTTCTATAGCTGATTGGCTATTGACCCCGCTTCCTTCTGCCATCCTTCTGCCAGGGTGCGCACCAGTGCATCATAGCCGTCTTCGCTTTGCTTCAGTTCCAGGTTGAACGGCCGTTTGATCAGCCGGCCCTGGTGATTCAGGATCCACTCACCGCGGATGACAGCCTTACCGTCAAAGCGGCCATGGAAGCCGCTAATGGAGACGTTAAGCACATCCTGATTGCGACTCATTGGCTGGGAAGATATTACCCAACCCGGTAGCGCGCTGCTCAGATTGGTCACCAGCGTTTGCTGCAGTTGCTGGTCGAGTGGGCTGGCCCATAGGTTGTTCTGGGCTATGACGTACTGCACATCGTTAGTCTGAAAAACCACGCCATTCTGCATGAGATAATCGGCCACGAAAATATGTTCCAACCACAGTTCACGCGTTGACGCGCCGCTGCTCACCGGGGCTGGCATGCCCAACGCCTGCAGCTGATAGTAGGTTTTTTTTGGGGTGCTGCTACAGGCGCTGAGCAGCAGTGTCAGAGCTATCGGGAGCCATTTCATCATTTATTGGCCTTCTTAGGCTGGGGATCGTCATGGCTGGCGGCTTCAAACACCAGCGCATTGCTCTTGTCATTCAGAGTGCGTAGCACCGGCTGCAGTTCACGCAGCACCTGATCCAGACGTTGCATGTCCGCTACCATTTTGTTGTAGGCAGGAGAGCCTGGTTGGAACCCTTTCAAACTCCGATTGAGTTCCTGCAGTGTTTTCTGCATGTCCTGCGGTAGCGCCTGCATCTCTTTGCTGGAGATGATGCCATTCAGCGACTTCATGGTCTGCTGAGTGGACTTCATGGTCCTCTGGCTTTCCGCCAGCGTTTTGGTCGCTTCGTTGATCATCGGATTGAGTGGTATCGCGTTGATCTTATCCAGCGTTTGCATCAGTTTTTGCTGGATCTGCGCAAGACCGCCGCTGGTTGTAGGTATCAGCGGGTAGCCGAACAGCTCGTGCGGTTCATCCCAAGCCTTATCCTGCGGATTAAAGTCCAGATCGATATAGAGTGAACCGGTTAGCAAGTTGGCTGATTTTAGAGAAGCGCGCATGCCGCGTGACTCGGCGTCTTTCAGACTTTTATCAAAATCAAAGTCCTTGCCTAACTTCCTCAGGCGTTCTGGCTCGATGTGGATTAACACCGGAATGCGGTAATCGTTGTTCAAACGATGTTCAATACCTTCTTTAAAAAATGGCACTTGGGCCACAGTTCCGAGACGGATACCCCGAAACTCTACCGGCGCACCCGGCTGTAATCCGCGAACCGAGTCGGTGAAGAACATCAGGTAATCTTTGTGCACGGTATACAGTGAGTCCTGAATACTGCGTTGGTTGTCGAACAGTTGATATACGTCCTTTTCTTTAGCCTGTTGGCCTCTATCCCAATCGTCTGGCACGTCAAAGCTCACGCCGCCGCTGAATAAGGTGGCCAACGAGCCCATTTCCACACGCATGCCTTGTGCCGACATGTCGAATGCCACACCGCTGTCTTTCCAGAAGCGCACGTTGCTGGTCACTAACTGGTCGTAGGGGGCCGAGATAAACAGCTGGTAGCGCATGGTGCGCTGTTTGGGATCGAAATAGCTGGTTTCCACTGAACCGACACGGTAGTTGTGAAATAGCACCGGATCGCCGGCGTTCAACTGGCCAGATTTCTCACTGTCGAGCAAGATGCGCAGCCCTTTGGCGTCCGCAGAGGCCAGCGGCGGTGCATCGAGCAGTTGGTAGTTATCCTTGCCGTCTTTGCCTTTATTGCCCGGCCGCAGTTCGATATAGGCACCTGACAATAGCGTACCCAGGCCGGAAACGCCTTCGCGGCCGATCTGCGGCTTCACCACCCAGAAGGCGCTATCCTGACGCAACAGCTTATCCATGCCGGAGTTAAGGCGTGCTTGCACCATCACTTTGCTCAGGTCGCCGCTTAAGGTCACGGTTTCGACGACGCCGACGTCGACGCTGCGGCTTTTGATTTCGGTTTTGCCCGCTTCCAGCCCTTCGGCGCTGGTGGTAACCAAGGTCACCACCGGCCCCTGATGGCTAAAGTGGTAAAACAGGATCCAGGCACCGATCAGCGCGGTGACGATAGGGATGATCCATACCGGCGACCAGCGCGCAATCTTCTCGACGCCTGCGATGTCATTATTGTTTGCCGTCACCTTGCGGCTCCTTTTTTATTGTTTCGTTTAGACGATCCCAGGTCAGCCGGGGGTCGAAAGCCATGGCGGCGAACATGGTGAGGATCACCACCAGAGCGAATAACAACGCGCCAGTTGCAGGGTAGACGCTCATCAATAGGCCTATATGAACCAGCGCAGACAGTACGGCGATGACAAACACGTCGATCATTGACCAGCGGCCAACGAATTCGACCACTTCGTAAATCAGATGCATACGTTCACTGTTGCCGCGGTTTTTCCCGTTGCCGTTGGCGTCCCAGCACAGCCAGCCGATCGCCAGCATCTTCAGCGACGGCACCATAATGCTGGCGATGAAAATGACCATCGCCACCGGATAAGATCCTTCTCCCCACAGCAAGATCACCCCGGCCATGATGGTCGAATTCATTTTGTTGCCCAGTGCTTCGGTGACCATGATCGGCATCAGGTTGGCAGGGATATAAAGCATGAGTGAGGTCACCAGCAGCGCCAGCGTCCACTGCAGGCTGTTGCGGCGGCGCACGTAGCCATTGGTATGGCAGCGTGGGCATTGGGTCACCTCGGCCGGCAGAATTGCCGTGCAACAGAGACAGGAGCGCACGCCCTGGCGCATGCCAGTGCCCCCGACCGTTAACGGAAGATCCAGGCGCGGCGCCGGTGCGATGTCCTGCCACAGCCAGTGGCGATCTACGCACTGAAAGGCGCGCACCTGCAACAGACAGAACAGGCAATAAGGCAAAAAGCTGCCGCCGATGCCGATATCGCCATAGGCCATCAGTTTGACGAAGCTGACCAGCACCCCGGCGAGGAAGACCTCCACCATGCACCAGGTTTTAAACTGGAACAGCATCTTGCCCAGCCACTCTTTTAATGCCAACGGCATACGCACTCTGGCGCACAGCACAATGATGGCCAGCATACAAAATGCGGGGATCAGTTGTACGAGCAACATAAACAGCGTAGCCATGCTGGCGTGGTTTTCTTCCAGCATGACCTGAGGGATATTAATCAGTTTGATTTCATTACCGAAGCCGGCAACGCGCATATTGATAAACGGAAAAACATTAGCCAGCAGCAGCATGAACAACGCACTGAGGGCGTAGCCTATCGGCCGTTTGCGCGGTTCCTCCCAGCGGGTGCTGAGAGTCGTGCTGCAACGTAAGCATACCGCTTTGGTGCCCGCGCTTAACGGCGGTAACGCCATCAGTAAATCGCACTGCGGGCATAGAATCAGTTTCTCAGTTAAAGGTTGCGCGTGCCGGATTGCTAAAATTATACGCATATGAGATTCAACGGCCCACATTACCCTGTCCCAACAGAGTTTCATGCTCTTTGGAGGACAGAAATCGTAGAGAAACCCCAGTAGGGCCGTATTCCTTGCGGAGCGTGCCATTGAGAGTTATGTCGGTTATGTATGTGCAGCAGGCCATAGTTACCGGGATAACAAGGGAAGAAGAACTTGATCTACCACTTCTGCGATCAGTTCGCTGTCCACTATCTGGCTGCGCTCGGTATGGCGGAATTGAACAACACCTGGCAACAAGTCGATTAACAGATCCAGGTTCACTTGGTCCGAAACAAGCAGCTCACCACGGTCAATCGCACGTTCGATTATTTCTAAGACGCGAATACGACGGCTATTCAACCAGCCTGGGAGCGTCTGTTCTACCCAGCCGCTGAGGATGCGATGGTTTCCAAGAAACTCAATGATTGCGAGACGGATATCGGGGTCGTTCAGGCCGTAGAAGTGTTCATAAACGGCGATAAGGTCACTGCGCAGTGAACCCGTATCGATGGGCAGATCGGTGGGTGAAAAGGCCAGTAGGGCATCAGCCAACAGGGCGTCACGAGACTTCCACCGTCGGTACAGTGAAGCTTTGCCTGCTCCTATCCGTTTAGCTACCGCTTCCATAGTGAGTGAATGGAAGCCGCCTTCCGCTACCTGCGCTAACGCCGCTCGCATAATCCGCAAGTCTAATTCTGCATCTCGAGGGCGTCCCACCGCCGGCCTGGCGGTTTCCGGGGCTAAAGTGGGGGCGTCTGAGGGTGTAATTTTCGACATAATTATGATCCTTGACAGTTTCGATACTGAATCGTATCGTAAATTAACGACTACTTCTACGGAAAATTCACATGAGCGTATTTCTCACCTGCGCAAGACTCTTGATGGGGCTTGCGCCAAAAATTCTTGCCGATGACGTGAAGCTGCACAAGTACCTGCTAAATAGGCCTTCCCCTCAGGCCGCGCCTATTCCAGCCGCACTTCGTTCTTCCTGCCAAATCGAGGAGCGCGAGCACCAGGGGCAGCGAGTCGTGACTCTGACGCCACGGACCGGAAAGCGCGATCTGCACGTGCTCTATCTGCACGGCGGTGCCTACGTGAACCCACTGCATCACTCACACTGGAGCATCATCAGTGCGGTGATCGGCGCGACCGGCGCTACCGTAACCGTTCCGCTGTATGCCCTTGCTCCCGAACATGACTATCGCGTTGGCACCGCTCTGATCGATACGGTCTTTGACAGCATCGTTTCCGCCCGAAAGGGTGAGCGAATCGTCGTGATGGGCGACAGCGCAGGGGGCAACGCAGCACTGACGCTAGCGCTTCGTCGACGCGATGATGGGTTGTCGCTCCCTGACCATCTCTTTCTGTTTGCCCCATGGTTGGATCTCTCTATGAGGGACGCTGAAATGAGGGAGCTGGAGAATAAGGACGTTATGCTTGCCGTGGACGGCGCACGAGTATGCGGGAGAATGTGGGCTGGAGACATTTCCCCCGAACTACCCTACATGAGCCCGCTTTACGCTGACTTGCGGGGGATGCCGCCGATGAGCATATTCCAGGGAGACCGCGATATCTTTGTTGTTGACGCGCGGAAGTTCGCGGTAAAAGCGCAAGTCGCAGGCGTCACGCTCGACTACCACGAGTATCCAGGTGGTTTTCACGTATTCATGGGGCTCACTTTCCTGCCGGAAGCGAAAGACGTCTTTCGCAAGGTGGAAGCAGTGACTAGATACCTAGGGAATGCGGCATGACAACCAGACATACAAAGCCAGGCGGCTCTTGCCGCTGGATCAGCGCCTGTCTGGGGCTTATCCTGCTACTCACCGGTGCTGCCATGCTGTACGGCGGTATCTGTCTTATCAAGCTGGATGGCTCCTGGTACTACGCCATCGCCGGCATCGTGTTGCTGATAACGGCATCGCTATTGCTGCTGGCACGTCGCAGCGGCTTTGTGCTCTATGCCGGCTTTTGCGTAGCGACGCTGGCCTGGGCTTTGTACGAATGCGGCTGGGACCCGATTGCACTACTGCCGCGCTTGTTGTTCTTTCTGGTATTGCTCATCGTCATGTTGCTGACCTGGCGTTGGTTCGCCCGGCCTTTTACGCGGCATCGCGAAAGCGCGCGCGGCGACATGCCTGCGTTGCTGCTCGGCAGCGCGCTAACGTTGTTACTTTTTAGCCTGTTAATTGTCGGCTTACAGCCTGACCACGGCATCGATCTGACCACGGCATTGGGCGAATATCCCGCCGAAGACATGCCCGTCAACTCGGCATCTAACGCCCCCGGCGATTGGACGAACTACGGACGAACACCCGGTGGCCAGCGTTACTCGCCTCTGGATCAAATCACTCCGGCCAACGTTGCCGATCTCACACTGGCCTGGACCTTCCACTCTGGCGCAACCGGCCTGCCGCAAGGCAATAAAGCGAGCGAGTTGATGTTCGAGGCTACGCCGCTGAAGGTACGCGACAAGCTTGTGTTCTGTACCCCCCATGACGAAGTCATCGCCGTTTCGCCTGAGACAGGAAAATCGATCTGGCGCTTTAATCCTCATGCGAATCTGAGCGCAGCACCGTTTCTTGCCTGCCGTGGCGTATCCTATGACGAAACGCCAGGGGCCAGCGGCGTTTGCGCTCATCGGATTATCACCGCCACTCTGGATGCCAGGATGTACGCGCTGGATGCCGATACCGGCCAGCGTTGCCCGGCGTTCGGTCAGAACGGCGAAATCGATCTGACCGCAGGCATGGGCCTGGTCAAGCCGGGTTTCTACTACGTCACTTCACCGCCCTCGATCGTGCACGGCAAGGCTGTGATCGGCGGGTGGGTGTTCGATAACGTGGAACGCGGCGAGCCCTCCGGTGTCGTGCGCGCATTTGATACCCGCACCGGCGAGCTGGCATGGGCCTTCGACATGGGCCGCACCGATCGCACAACACTTCCACCCGCAGGCGAGTTCTACACGCGCGGCACGCCAAATGTCTGGGCACCGATCAGCAATGATCCGGCGTTGGGCCTGGTCTATCTGCCAACCGGTAACGAAACGCCGGATTTCTTCGGCGGCGGCAGGCAAGCCGTATCGGAAAAATATGCCAGTTCGCTGATCGCCGTCGACGCGGATAGCGGAAAGATACGCTGGCACTTCCAGACCACCCACCACGACATTTGGGACTACGATATTCCATCTCAACCGACCACGGTCGACTTGTCCGGCGCACAGGGCGTAGCGCCAGTACTCGCCTTGCTGGTACCGACCAAGCGCGGCGAGTTGTTCATGCTTGACCGGCGCACGGGGGCTCCGTTGACTCACATCGAGGAGCGGGCGGTGCCACAAGGGGCCGTGCCAGGCGAACACCTGTCAGCTACCCAGCCCTTCCAGACCGACATGCCAACGTTTGCACCGGCCGCGTTGCACGAAAGCGACATGTGGGGAGCTACGCCGCTCGATCAACTGTATTGCCGTATCCGCTTCAAGGCGTTGCGCTACGAGGGCGCATTTACGCCGCCATCGGTACAAGGTTCACTGGCGTACCCCGGCTCGGCGGGTGTCTTCGAATGGGGCGGTGTATCGGTCGATCCTTTGCGACATATCGTCGTGGCTAACAACAATTACATGGCGATCATCAACAAGCTGACCCCACGCGACGAGGTTTCAGCCAACGGTAAGCAAGCCAACAAGGGCGGCGACTTCGGCGGCCCGCAATTAGGTACGCCTTACGCCATCAGTGCCACGCCGTTCGTATCGCCATTGGCCATACCTTGCAATCAGCCACCGTGGGGCATGCTCAGCGCGCTTGACCTCAAAACTCGCAAGCTGCTCTGGCGCCATCCGCTAGGCAGCGCTTATGACAACGGCCCCTTCGGCATTTCCTCCCATGTGCCGCTGCAAGTCGGCGTGCCGAACATGGGCGGCTCGGTGGTGACCCGCAGTGGACTGATCTTTATCGCCGCCACGGCTGACCGCACGCTCCGGGCGTTTGATCTGCGTACCGGCCGCGAGCTGTGGCACGCCATACTGCCGTTCGGCGGCATTGCCACTCCGAGCGTCTACGAAGGCAAGGATAAACGCCAATACGTTGTCATTGCCGCTGGTGGGCATACCGGCCTTGGCCGTTTTGGCGGTGATGTGGTGATGGCGTTTGCATTGCCTAAATCGCCTTGAAACACTGAATTCCAGGCATAGCAGGGGGGCTTGGTCATTGCAGCATGAACCTTGCTGCAAGTGTTCAGTCCCCTAGACTTCTCGCACAAACGCTAGCCAATATGATCCACAGAAAATGAATCTATAATGGCCGCCCTGAGCGGCTCATGATGTGTTAGTGCATTCAGACGCTTGCCTGCGGTTTGCCGGAGAATACTGACTAAGGGTTGTTTCTATTATCCAGACTAAACCCGCCAGCCCCTAAGAGAAACAGGGCGATAAAACCACCGGACATCGTGATGTTTTTCATCAGCATCAACTGACTTTGTAGGTCGGGACCACTGTGAAAAATCAGTCCTGAGATGATACAGAATCCGAAGAACAGAATGGCGACAATCCTCGTCTGAAAGCCCAGTAAAAGAGCCACACCGCCGCCTAGCTCGGTTAATATCACCAAAGGCAATAATATTGCTGGTACGCCCATCGACGCCATATACTCAGCTGTCGCGTTATAAGCCGAAATTTTACCTATTCCAGCAATAATGAATACAGATGAGAGAAGTACTCTCATTAAAATTGACACTAAGCCGAAGAATAATTTGTTGTCGATGATATTGTCAATTTTGCCTTTTATAGACATTAACGCTTCCTCAAAATATTAAATAATATACACATTAAAAATCAACGACCGGTTTGTAATTACACACCGGGCCGCGTATTCAATGGCTCGCTGATGGTGGTGGCTAAACCCTGGGCTGGGGGAGTAATGGTTGTGGCCTGAATGAAAGTAAAGAGTGCTTAAACAGCAAACTAACGACGTTATTATCCCCCCGCATTACGCTCACATCTTCTTATTCTCAGTGCCCGCCTGTTTATTCATGATATCGTGCTCGGCGGGAGGGTTACCATATAATTGACGTAAGGATTTGGGTATATGCCCATTGTTATCGATTATATTATAATGCTCACCCACTTCAGCCGTCAGTAATGTACTGCCGGATAAGGTCTTTAAGTTAGGGGCGCTAAATAGCGCCCATACCACGCGTCCACAAAACTCAGGGCTCTCAAATCCCAATGTGTCACGGAGAGCGCGCGTTTTCGGGTCTGAGTTGGCAAGCTCAACCATCGTCTCTGTGGCTACGAAACCTGGCCATAGGGATACGGCGGAAACGTTAAAGGGGGCGAAGTGCTCGGCGTAGGAAGCGGCCAATTTATCCAGGCCAGCCTTTGAAGCGTAATAGGCTGGATCATGCACCTTCGCATCGGCATAGAAAGATACGTTGACGATTAACCCGCGCCCACCGGCAAGCAACAAGCGCGCCGCATGCCAAGTCGCAACATGATGAGAACGTAAGCCAACATCCAGTATATCGGCAAGATGGATGGTGGCTTCCCAAAAGGGTTTCACTCCCATTTGGCTGTTAAGCGTGGTGGCATTATTGACGAGGATATTGAGATAACCGTGCTTCTGCTCCACCTGTTTAAATAGGCGTGCTATCTGTGCATCGTCAGACATATCGCAAACAACCGCTACTCCTTGCCCCCCCGCGTGGGTTATTTCACTGACCACCTTTTCGACTGACTCCTGGTCACGACCCGTAACATAGACAATCGCACCTTGTCGTCCCAGTTCCTTTGCTATTCCCTTACCTATTCCTTTGCTTGATCCTGTAATAACGGCGATGACATCTTTTTCTGTTTGCATTATTTGCTCCTGATGACAAGGGCCAGGGCCTTCATCTTCGCTTAAACGGTGACAACAATTTTGCCTAGCTGGGCGTTCGCTTCTAGATATTGATGTGCCGCAACTATCTGATCAAACACAAAGGATTTCGCTATAACCGGCTTTAATTCGCCACGACTAAGCGCCGCCAAAATAAAGGTTTTAGCGTTGGCGAGGCGCGCCGCATTTCCTACAATTTCGCTGTAAGCAAATCCCCTGATTGTCAGGCCTTTCGGGATCGCCAAACTTGCCGGGAAAGGGGTGTTTTCACCGCTCAGATTACCGTACTCTATCAGCGTGCCTCCGGGCGCCAAGATCTCGCATAGCGTGGGCACACCTTCCCCCCCAATACAATCGAAGATAACTCGCGGCGGCCTATCGCCAGTGATTTCTTTAACTTCAGCTACGCTTTTCTCACCCTGAGAAGTGACAACCCATGATGCACCGATATCGAGTAACGCCTGGCGTTTGGATTCGGTTCTTGAGGTTGCTATCACCCGAGCGCCAAGCATGTTGGCAATTTGAATCGCGGCGATACCAACGCTACTGGAAGCGGCAGTGACCATGACATAGTCGCCAGAGGTCACTTCTGCAACGTCAACCAGTGCCCCATATGCCGTGATGTACTGCATCCACGCCGAGGCTGCTTGCTCCCAGGATAAATTTTCCGGATGCTTAACCACGTAACGGGCTGGGTAGTGAATAGTTTCACCATAGGTGGGCCACCGATCCATAGCCAGTGAAGGGATAACACTCACCGCGTCGCCAGGGATAAGGCCTTGCACTTGTGCACCAACGGCGTCGATAATCCCGGCCGCTTCATACCCCATTCGCTGCGGAAATACCGGAGGAAATGCATACTTACCGCGACGCAGTAGCGCCTCCGCCCGATTTAAACCGATAGCTTTCACCTTAATACTGACCTCATCGGCGGCTAAGGCAGGGAGATCCACGTCCACAATTTTTAATACATCTGGTTCACCGACACGATCAAACTGGATAACCCGCGCCATTTTGTTCCCCTTTATATAAAACACGTAAACTAATACGAATTTATGACTGGAATTTTTGACACAAAAATAAGTGTAATTTTATGCCTGTTCCATTATTTCATGCGTATGACGGTTTTCCCCCGGTATCCTCCGCTTTTGACGGAGTCCAGCGCTAACGAAGTATCCTTTAAATAAAATACTCGCGGAGGCGTGAAGGGAATCTCACCTTTGGCAATCTCTTTCGCTATAGAATTCAATTTGGCAGGGTCAAATTTCATTTGAAAAAATGTCCCTTTTCCTGGTTGGCTGTCAGGTGTTTTTTCTGCGATATCAACGGCAACTGAACTTACAATTCGGCCGTTTGGCGCCAGAGTGTTCCAGAGTGCTTCCAGGGAGCTTCCACCGACCAAGTCAAGAACGAGGTCAACTCCCTTTATCATCGATAAGGCATGAGCGTCGTTATAGTCAACGACATCTGTGGCACCTAATGACTTGACGTAATCTCTGTTTTTTTGCGAAGCCGTAGCGATGACCTTTGCCCCTGCGCGATGAGCCAAAGGAACAGCCAAAGAGCCTACTCCGCCAGCCGCACCCTGGATCAATACGGTTTGCCCAGCCGTTAATTCCCCGATATCAAATAACCCCGTCCACGCCGTCGAGCCGGCAACCGGCAGGGTTGCTGCGACGGTTTCGTCCAGATCATCGGGAATGGGGATTAACAGTTCCGGCTCAATTTCTATCGTTTCGGCAAATGCCCCGCGGTTCACAGGCTTCCCTATCACGCGATCGCCGACGTTGAAGGTGGTGACGCCAGCCCCCACTTCAACAATCTTTCCTGCGAACTCGCCACCCAAAATACAGGGAAAAGTTAATGGGAATATATGCTTAAGCAGGCCATCACGCAGTTTCCAGTCTAATGGATTAACCCCTGCGGCGGCGATCTCCACAATGACCTTGCCCGGTGAGACCTGGGGCCTGTTGATGGGCTGAATTTTGATCGTGCCCTCAGCGCCATAACTATACATAACTGCTGCTAATTGCTGATTCATGTTGATCTCCTAAGCTATTTTTTCACTATATCCGTACCAATAATAATTAATAAGATGCTAAATTATGGACGCCGCGGACCAAAAATGAGACAGCTCATGAATATGAATGCATTGCAGGACTTCATAAGTGTGATTACACACGGCAGCTTCAGCGCGGCAAGTCGCGCAACGATGACGCCTAAAGCCTCTATTTCACGGCGGATCCGTCAGTTGGAAGATGAACTGCAAACGCGCTTGTTTGAACGCACGAATACCGGTTTCACCTTGACCGCCGAAGGAACCCTGCTATTCGAGCGGATAAAGCCTTTGGTTAACGAGCTCAACGACATCAAAACTGACATGATGGAACAGACCGGTAGCCCCTCAGGAAAATTACGGATTAGCGTTCCTCCCGTTATTGCATTTGATACCTTGGGTAAACTGGCTGCTCGTTACAGAGCGCTTTACCCATTGGTCGAACTTGAACTTATTGCTGACAGCAGATTGGTTGATCCTATTCGAGAAGGTTTCGATGCCGTTATTCGTGTAAATCCGATGGCGGATGAAGAGATGATAGGTATAAAAATATTCAAAGAGACATTAATATTTGTTGCGTCACCGCAATACAGGGAACAACTGGCTTTGGGAGACCCGCTCACGGAACTTCCTTTCATCAGTATTGGAACGCACTGGAAACCGAATCAAATTAGTACCGTTTTGGAGGGGGAACCACGACATTTCAATGTGAACACGGAGTTATATATCTCCTCTCCGTTTATCACCCGTTCCACCCTCATTTCGGGAGTCGGTTCCGCACTGCTACCGGAAGCTTTGGTCGCCGATGACATCAAAGCCGGCAGGTTGCTTCACCTGGGGGTGAGTGAACAGCCAGAGCTGATTTTATGGTGCCTTTATCCGAGTAGGCGCTATGTCACCGGAAGATTAAGAGCCTTTATTGATTTATTGAAGGAAACATTTTCACAGGAAAGCAGTATTCATCATTAACGGTTCGAAAAACAAAACCGGCGATCCTGTCGGGTAAGCAGTGAATGATGGCTGCACTTAAGCGTGCAAGCAGCCATTGAACCGCTTGCAACGCTGTCCTCCAGTCCCTGGCTCGAAAATCCATTTAATTACCCGGCTAACGACTATGTTGGCTGCCGACGCTGTGCTAGTTTCTGTAGCAAATCATCAGAATGCAGGACATAACATGTTGAGTTTGTTTGTTTACGGGACGTTAGGGCCAGGGCGGCCAAACGCGCACATCATGGAAAGCATCGGCGGAAGTTGGGAAGAGGGCAGTGTGGGGGGAACGCTGCTGAATGCAGGGTGGGGCGCCGAAATGGGCTATCCGGGCATCGTGCTGGATAACAGCGGCAGCCGGGTTCAGGGTTTTCTGTTTCGTTCCGACAATCTTGCCGCCCACTGGCAAACCCTCGATGAATTTGAGGGAGAAGGTTATGAGCGGGTGGCCGTCAGTGTGACTACGGCAAGTGGCGACGTCGTCGATTCGTTTATCTACATGCTGAAGCAATAACGCCGCTGCCGTTGCCGGTGTTTAGCTCGGGAACGAGCCATCTCGTTCCCGAAATGCGGCGATTACCGGTTCGGCAAACAGAAAAACGACTGCGCGTTCTCACCCAAAATCTGACGCTTACTTTTCTCCGGCAAGGCAGAGCTGCTGACCAAATGGCCAATCTGTTGTTCCCCCAGCGGGAAGGGAGCATCGGAGCCCAGCATGACCCGTTCCGCACCCAGGGTATCCACCAGAAGCTCTAGCGCCCGTGGATCGAATACCGCGGAGTCGACGGAGAAGCGATCCAGATAGCTTGACGGTTTATGCGGGCAATCTTCTCGCACGATATCGCGCTGCTCCCAGGCGTTATCAACCCTCCCCATCAGGTAAGCAAAGCTGCCGCCCCCGTGGGCAAAGCAGAGTTTCAGGCTGCGCGGCAAGCGTTCGAAGGCGCCTGAGAGGATCAAAGAGAGGATCGCCAATTGCGTTTCCGCCGGCATTGCCACCAGCCAGGGCAGCATCCATTTCTTCATGCGCTCCGCGCCGCCCATCATATCCCAGGGATGTACCAGCACCGGGATACCCTCGTGGGCGCAGTGGGTCAGAAAGACGATCAGCGATTCATGATCCAGATCCTTTGCTCCTACGTGATTACCTATTTGCACGCCAATATGACCACACTCTTTTGCCCGGCTGGCTTCGCGGCAGGCGGCCTCGCTGTCCTGCAGGGGAACCTGCGCCAGCACCTTCAGCCGTCGCGGGTTGGCAGACGCCATCTCCAGCGCTCGATCGTTCATCAATTGGACCCAGGGCAGGGCGCGATCGAGAGCGACGTCATAGGCAAACATGACCGGCGTGGCGCACATGATCTGAATATCGATCTGCTGTTCATCCAGCTGTTCCAGGCGGCGTTCGGCATCCCACAGGGCGTCATAGACCGGCCGGAAAGGCTTATCATTGAGCATGATCTGGCCTTCGCGCCCGTGGGTTGCCAACCAGGGAGCCCGCTCAACATCCAGCCTGGCAGCCTCTTGTTGGCTGATTTTAGGGAAAAAATGCGAGTGGATATCTATTTTCATCGGGTTTCTGTTGCCTTCAGTGTGCGATGCCAGGTTTGTGCATCGCGGCTTGGGTGGATCTCGCCGCACTGGCTGCAGCGGCGTTCTTCATCGCTGGTTGCATAAAATTGTTCATAAACCGGAGGGAGATCCGCCACGATGCTCTTGAGGTTCATTTCATATCTTTTGATCAGGTTGCCGCAGGCCGCGCATGACCACTGTATGGCGTCCGGCTCATTTTCCGGGCGCATCCGTTCCAGCACCAGGCAAAGGCTGCCCTCTTCCGGGCGTTGAGGAGAATGAAGCACATGGGGTGCCATCAGGAAAATGTCCCCTTCACGCAGGTCGATGCGGTCATAACGGCCGTCATCCCAGATGTTCAGATAGGCATTCCCTTTAAACTGGTAGAAGAACTCCTCTACCGGGTTATCGTGAAAATCGGTGCGCTGGTTCGGCCCGCCGACGACGGTGACCATGTAATCGCTGTCCTGCCAGATCTGTTGGTTATTGACCGGGGGCTTGAGCCGATGCGCGTTACTGTCTAGCCAAGTATTGAAGTTGAGCGGAAATCCATATTTGAAGTTAGACATTGTTATTCTCCGATTCGTAGGGCAGAGGATGTGCACAGGTTATTTTTGGGGCTTATAGGCGATGGCCTTGATTTCAATTAACAAGTGCGGGTGGGGCAGTTGATGCACCGCCACGGTGGTGCGGGTTGGGCCGTCGTAGTCAAAATAGTCGGCATACACCGCGTTATAGCCAGCAAAATCGTTCATATTGACGAGAAAAGCGCTGATCTCGACAACATCATTCAGGTCGGCTCCGACACTGCGCAGGATGTCGCGAATATTATCGAGCACCGCGCGAGTCTGAACGTCGATAGCCAGGCGGGTTGCACCCATGGCATCGGCTTCGGCCCCGGCAATACTGTTGTCCGGCAATCTGGCACTGGTGCCGGAGACAAACAGAAAGTCGCCCGCCCGTTTCACGTGTGGAAAACGTCCGCGCGGGGCGGCTTTTCCCTTAACAACCACAGCCTGGTTAGTCATAGCTGGCCCTCGGTATGAAATGCCGTTCGCCCAAAACCGGAAATATCGACGCTGACATGTAGCCCGGGGCGTAAAGCTTCTGCTGCGGTTGCCGCACCAGCGAGGATCACCGAACCGGCAGGCAGTACGCGTTCTTGTTGATACAGCAGGCTGGCGATCTGTACCAGTGCACGCAATGGATGCCCAAGAATAGCTGCGGTGCTGCCAACCTGCACCGGACGCCCATGAAAGTTCATCACTACACCAAGGTTATCGATGGCGCGCTGCGGGTTCTGCAAGGCCCCCACGACGAATTTGGCGGATGAGCAGTTGTCGGCAATCACGTCTTCAAGGGTGAAGCGGAAATCGCGGTAACGGGAATCGATAATCTCCAGCGCAGGGCATACCCCTTCAAGCACCCGGCCGGCTTCGGCCAGGGACAGCGGGCCATTGATCTCTTTGCCGGTGATAAAACAGAGTTCAGGTTCCACGCGCGGGTGGATCAACTCGCGCAGATCCAGTGTTCCTCCTTCTTCAATCTGCATGGCATCGGTCAGTTCTCCCCAAATAAGATGGTCAACGCCCATTTGCTGCATTTTGGCGCGGCTGGTGAAACCCAGCTTCAGGCCGACGCGACGCTCTCCACGCTGCTCGCGCAGCCGGATCCCTTCAGCCTGAATCCGATAGGCCGTGGGAAGATCCAGAGCCTGCTGTCCGGTTAACTGTGCGGTGGCTTGCTGGCTGAGTGTGGCCTGGTCTAGCTGAGTGGCCAGTGCGGTAAGATCCATGATTTTGCTCATGCAATGTTCTCCTGAAGCCTGTTTCGCTGGGCCAGCAAATCCAGGGCGACGTCAACGATCATATCTTCCTGGCCGCCGACCATACGCCGACGGCCGACCTCCAATAAGATATCGGCGGTTTTAAGTTGATACTGCTCCGCCGCCTTTTCGGCATGGCGCAGGAAACTGGAGTAGACGCCGGCATACCCCAGCGACAGGCTCTCTCGATCGACGCGTACCGGACGATCCTGCAATGGACGCACCAGATCGTCTGCCGCGTCCATCAGTTGCAGCAGGTCGCAACCGTGGTTCCAGCCCGAACGTTCGGCGGTGGCGATAAAGACCTCAAGCGGCGCATTGCCGGCACCGGCGCCCTGACCGGCCAGCGAAGCGTCGACCCGCTGACAGCCTTCCTCCACTGCGACAATCGAGTTGGCGACCCCAAGCGCTAAATTATGGTGAGCGTGCATGCCGATTTCCGTGTTTTCATCGAGCACCTCGCGCAGAGCGCGGAAGCGATCGCGGATATCCTGCATCAGCATGGCACCGCCAGAATCGACCACGTACACGCAGGTGGCCCCGTAGGACTCCATCAGTTTCGCCTGCTGTGCCAGATGTTTGGGTTCAGCCATATGGGACATCATCAGAAAACCGACGGTGTCCATCCCCAGCTCACGCGCATAGCTAATGTGTTGGCGCGAAATATCCGCTTCGATGCAGTGAGTGGCGACGCGCACTACCCGCGCGCCTGCATCATAGGCATTGCGCAAATCGTGAACGGTACCGATACCCGGCAACAGCAGCGTCGCGATCCGGGCATGGCTGACTGACTCTGCGGCAGCGGCAATCCACTCGACGTCGCTGTGCGCGCCGAAGCCGTAGTTGAAGCTGGAGCCGGATAGCCCATCACCGTGGGCCACTTCGATCGAGTCGACCCCAGCGCGATCCAACGCGGTGGCGATTTGTCTGACCTGTGGCAGCGAGTAACGGTGGCGTACCGCGTGGGAACCGTCACGCAGAGTGACGTCGGAGATATAGAGTTTTTTCATCTTCATGCTCCCTGACCTTGCAGCAAACGCCTTGCGATATGCTCACCGCAGGCCAGTGCGGCTGACGTCATGATGTCGAGGTTGCCGGCGTAGGCCGGTAAATAGTGAGCGGCCCCTTCGACCTCCAGGAAGATGGAGACTTTCAGGCCACCCTGCGGCCCCAGATCCGGGTAAAGGTGCGCATCGGCCGGGGCGATGGTTTCAAACTGAATGTCCTGCTTGAGCCGATAGCCGGGAACGTACTCTTGCACTTTGGCGACCATGGCAACCACCGCCTCGGTAATCGCTTGCCGATCGCTCGGTGGCGTCAGGCAGAAAACGGTATCGCGCATCATCAAGGGCGGTTCGGCCGGGTTGAGGATAATGATGGCCTTGCCGCGCCTTGCGCCGCCTACGCTTTGCAGTGCCAGCGCGGTGGTTTCGGTAAATTCGTCGATGTTTGCGCGAGTGCCGGGCCCGGCAGAACGGCTGGAGACCGAAGCGACGATCTCGGCATAGTAAACATCGGCGACGGCGGCGACGGCGGCCACCATCGGAATGGTGGCCTGTCCGCCGCAGGTGACCATATTCAGATTGGGGGCGTCGCCCTGAGTTGCCAGATTGACTACCGGTACCACGTAGGGGCCGATGGCTGCTGGGGTCAGGTCGATTACCCGTACACCGTACTGTTGCAACAACTTATTGTGGTGCGCGTGCGCCCCGGCCGAAGTGGCGTCAAAAACCACTTTGATTTCGCTGAAATCGGGCAGCGCGAGCAGGCCATCAATGCCTTCAGACGTCGTCGCCACGCTCAGCCGATTCGCACGGGCCAGGCCGTCGGAGGCAGGATCGATTCCGACCATCGCAGCCATTTTCAGGTGCTGACCGTGGCGCAGGATCTTGATCATCAGATCGGTGCCGATGTTGCCCGAACCGATGATTGCAGCGGCAATTTGCGCTGAGTTGCTCATTGATCACCTCCTGCGGCAGGAGCGAAGCGGCCGCTGACCTGACCGAGGCCCTCAATGCGGGCGCTAAACACATCCCCAGCGCAGGCCGCTACCATCGGCCCCAATGCGCCAGTGAGGATGATATCGCCGGCTCGCAATGCGTTGCCGCGTTGCGCCAGCGTGTCCGCCAACCACAAGGCGGCAAGCAGCGGATTGCCCAGACAGGCCGCTCCGGCACCCACCGAAACCGGTTCGCCAGCGCGCTCCAGCACCATGCCGCAGCCCAGCAGATCGACGTCCTTCAACAGCACCGGGCGGTTGCCCAGCACGAACAGACCGCAGGAGGCGTTATCGGCAATGGTGTCCGCCAGCGAGATATCCCAGCCGGCGATGCGGCTATCAACCACTTCGAGAGCGGGCAGCAGATAGGCGGTGGCGCGGATCAGGTCGGCGAGCGTGTTTTTTTCATGGGGCAGATCCCGTTCAAGTACCAAGGCGATCTCGGCTTCCACCTTGGGCTGAATCAGCCGACCGGCGGCAATCTCTTCACCGTCACACAGCGCCATGTCGGCGAACAGCTGGCCGAAATCCGGTTGATTGACCCCCAGTTGGCGCTGTACCGCCGCCGACGTCAGCCCGATTTTGCTGCCCACCGGCCGGTATCCCTTTTGGATCCGCTCTTGGTTATTGACCCGCTGTACGGCATAGGCGGCATCGATATCCTGTGAACCCACCAGGTGGCGAACCGGCGCGCAGGGGCGGCCACTCTCGGCGGCCTGCCTGAGCATTTTGGCCGCTTCATGGTGTTCAGGCTTCAGTGAATTTGACACATGACTCTCCTGTTATGCGCCACGCGTGAACGTGGCCGTTTTCCCTGCGGCTGGGTATTGTCGTGAGTCATGCCCTTGAAGAAAGAGAGCGTTGGCGAACACGATTTAGCCAGCCGGCGAGAGTGGATACAGGGCAGTCTAATCAGATGGCCAATAAGCGAAAAATGAATAAAGTGGCTTTTGCTATTCCTTAAAGTTATGCCATAGTCGCCAGACTTGGTGCCTGGGCCAGACGATTTTTGGGAGTAAACGGCAATGAATGAACGTTCCCCTTTTAACGTGAGCGATATGATCCTGAACCGGCTCAAGCTGCGTCCACTGCTGATTTTTGACCGGGTATTACGCAATCAGTCGATTGCGCGTGCGGCTCGGGAACTGAATCTGACCCAGCCCGCCGTGACCAAAGCGATCCGCGAACTGGAACAACAGCTGGATACCATCCTGTTCGACCGTAATAATCGGGGCGTAACCCCAACGGACTGTGGTGTCTTGCTGGGAGAGCGGGTTAAATCGGTGATTGCCGAGCTGCGCTACCTGACCGATGAGCTGAACACCTTCAAGGGCGGCGTTACCGGCCATGTTGTGGTGGGAACGCAGATCTCGGCCAGCGCCCGTTTGTTGCCGCGCGCCATCTTGTTGCTGAAAGAGCGAGCACCCAAAATTCAGGTCACCGTACGGGAAGGGCCGCAGGATTACTTATTTCCTGCATTAGCGACCGGTGAGCTGGATGTGGTGGTAGGGCGTTTGCCCGAGCCCGATGCGCCTCTGACCGCCCGCATGGCGCTGAGTCACCGGGCATTATATTGCAACAGCCTTTGCGTGGTGGCCGGCAGCCGCCATCCGCTGGTGCAAGAAGCCAATCTTAACCTTCAACACCTTGCGTCATGGCCGTGGATCCTGCCGCCGCTCGACTCGCCGGCCCGGCGTGTGGCCGATCAATTCTTCAAGGAGTCCGGGCTGCCGGCCCCTGAAAATATCGTGGAGTCATTGTCGCTGCTGACCAACGTCAACCTGCTGGTGGATTCTTCATTCCTTGGCCTGATGCCGACCGCCGCGGCGCGGCGCTTTATTGCGGCCGGTCTGCTGTTCCAACTGCCGCTTGGCGACGTGGGCCCTTCCACCGAGGTCGGGTTTTCCATCCGTGAAGATAAGCCTTTGACGCCGGCGAGCAGGCAACTGATTGAATGCCTGAAATTGGCGGTTCAGGAAGACAATGCGTTGCCTGGCTATAACCAAACGGCATAGCAAAGCCCGCTTTATTCATTTTCACCTTATTTCTACGGCTCCCTACACTGCGTAACGATACCCGGTCGAAGCTCCCCTCCAACGGCGTTGCTTTCAGACGCCAATGGCAGGTTTCTTCGTGCCGTTTTGTGACTCAGGAGGAACAGTGCCGTGGCAATTTATCAATCCGCGCCGGATTTACCCTTGTATATCGACGGCCAGTTTGTCGATGGGATCCGGCAGTTCGACAATATCAGCCCCGTGGATGGACACCTCGTTTCGCGAGTTGCCGAAGCGGGGGAAGCGCAGGTAGCGGCAGCGGTCAAAGCCGCCCATGCCGCACTCTCCGGGCCTTGGGGGCAACTGAGCGTGCCGGAACGTGTGGCGCTATTGCACCGGGTGGCCGAGGGTATCGAAGCCCGTTTTGACGAATTTGTCGCGGCAGAAGTGGCGGACACTGGACGCCCCGAGAGTCTGGCGCGTACGCTGGACGTTCCCCGCGCCATTGCCAACTTCCGTACCTTCGCCGATCTAGCTGCAACCTCGGTCAATGAATGCTGCGAAACGCCACAGGCCGATGGTGGCCTGTTGTTCAACTATACGGTCCGCAAACCGCTAGGGGTGGTGGCCGTAATTTCTCCCTGGAATTTGCCGCTGCTGCTGCTGACCTGGAAACTCGGGCCAGCGTTGGCCATGGGTAACACCGTGGTGTGCAAACCGTCGGAAGAAACCCCCTCTTCAGCAACGCTGCTGGCGCAAGTGATGCACGCGGCCGGTTTGCCTGCCGGGGTATTTAACCTGATCCACGGTTTCGGACCGGGTTCCGCAGGCGAGTACCTTACCCGCCAGCCGGAGATTGCCGCCGTTTCCTTTACCGGCGAATCTCGTACGGGCAGCGCCATCATGAAAGCGGTGGCGGATGGCGTAAAAGAAGTCTCTTTCGAATTGGGCGGGAAAAATGCCGCGGTGGTGTTTGCCGATGCTGACTTTGAGGCGGCGGTCGCTGGCGTAGCACGCTCCTCATTTTTCAACACTGGGCAAGTGTGTTTGTGCTCTGAACGGGTTTATGTCGAGCGCCCGATCTTCGATCGTTTCGTCGCGGCATTAAAGCAACGGGCCGAAGCCTTGAAAATAGGTTATCCCGATGAGGAGGGCGTGGATCTCGGCCCGCTGGTGTCGCAAAAGCATCGGGACAAAGTGCTTTCCTACTTTGAGCTGGCCCGCACCGAGGGAGCCACCCTGATCACCGGCGGTGGGGTACCGGTATTCGGTGACGAGCGCGATAACGGCTCCTGGATCCGCCCAACCATTTGGACCGGCCTGGGCGACGACGCACGCTGCGTGCGCGAAGAGATTTTTGGACCGGTATGTCACATATCGCCTTTCGATAACGAAGAGGAAGTGCTGGCGCGGGTCAACGACAGCCAATATGGTCTGGCCTGCGCGTTATGGACCAGTCAGGTCGGGCGGGCGCATCGCCTGGCTCGGCGCGTTCATACCGGCATCGTCTGGGTTAACAGCTGGTATGCCCGCGATCTGCGCACCCCGTTTGGCGGCAGCAAACTGTCCGGCATGGGGCGCGAGGGCGGGCGTCACTCTTTGGACTTTTACTCTGAAATCAGCAATGTCTGCATAAAACTATAATCGCTCACCGGCTGCCGCCAGCCCGTGGCAGCCCGCAGAGTCCCTCTATTCGCTGACAGGAGCCTGACCTCATGTCTCATGGTGCATCTCTGGATATTGAAGCCTTTATCGATCAATCGCCATTTTCCCCGTTCCAATGGCTACTGCTTCTGCTGTGTTTTTTGGTGATTTTCATGGACGGTTACGATATGGCTGCGATTGCCTACGTGGCCCCTTCACTGCTGGACGAATGGGGAGTGCAGAAAGCCGAACTGGGGCCCGCCATGAGCGCGGCGTTGTTTGGCCTGGCGTTTGGTTCGCTGCTGTCCGGGCCGCTGGCGGACAGGGTGGGCCGCAAACCGGCGGTGATCTATTCCGTATTGTTGTTTGGGGTGTTCAGTCTGGCAACCGCCTGGTCAACTTCGATAGGATCATTGACCCTGCTGCGTTTTATTACCGGATTAGGGTTAGGGGCTGCGATGCCCAATAGCATCACGCTGCTGTCCGAATATTGCCCCAGTAAGCGGCGCACCATGATAGTCAGTGCCATGCTGTGCGGTTTCCCGCTGGGTGCGGCTGTCGGTGGCCTGCTGGCCGGTTACCTTATCCCTTCATTTGGCTGGCGTTCAGTGTTGGTGGTAGGGGGCGTGGTGCCTATCCTGCTGTGTGTAGCACTGCCGTGGCTACTGCCGGAGTCGGTACGCTATATGGTGCTTAAGGGTTATCCCAGCGCCCGTATTCGCGCCGTTTTACAGCGCATAAAGAAGGAAGGGGTCGAGCGGGCTGAGCACTTCGTCATTGCGGAAAAAATAGCCGACGGACATTCCGCTATCCGTGCCATTCTGACTTCTCCGCATCGCACCGTCACAGGGTTGCTGTGGCTGAGCTGTTTTATGAGCATGCTGGTGTTTTACATGATTGTTAGCTGGATGCCCCTGTTGCTAAAAGAGGCGGGGCTGTCGGTGCTGCAATTTTCACATATCAGTGCGCTGTTCCCGTTAGGCGGTGGGGTGGGGTCAATAGTGATAGGTTGGGTGATGGATCGCCGTGAACCCAATAAGGTCCTGGCGCTGACCTATCTGGTCGCCGGGGTATTGGCCTATGGCGTGGGCCTGGCGGTTGGTAACGTCACTCATACACTGCTGTTAGGTTCACTGGTGTTCTTGATGGGATTTGCTTCCGGTGGCGGGCAATCTGCGCTGGCGTCACTGTCTGCTTCCTATTATCCCACCAGTTGCCGCGCCACCGGGGTGGGCAGCATGTATGGGGTAGGGCGTTTTGGCGCTATATTCGGCGTGCTCGCCGGTGCGGAACTGCTGCGTTACCAGTATCCCGCCGCGGCCATTTTTAGCCTGTTGCTGATCCCTGCCTGGTTGGTTTGCCTGGCGCTGATGCTGAAGTATTTCAGCGGACGGCGGCGAGAACTGCTGTTGGCTCGCTTGCCGGATAAACACTGAATACGGCCTCCACGATTGGCGAACGGCATTGCTCAACTGTCTTGCTATTCCACCGTGGAGGGAAAGAGGGGACCGGGTTGATTCGTTTATCTGAATAATTCGATATTGAAGCCCCGGCTCTGCGCTGGGGCTTTGTTTATGTGCGATCAGATCGGTGAACAATTGAGCTTTTGTTTATGCTGCGGCGTTAAAATAAAGCCAAATGCCCATTAGGATCTCACCGTGCGTAAATCAAAATTCTTGCTGGTAACGCTATTTTGCCTGTGCGCAGCTACAGCGCTTTATGTATTGGCCTATCGGTCGTTGGGCCATTATCTCAGCGACGGTGAGAAGGCCTACCCCGATATCAGCATTGAAATCCGTTAACAGCCGTCATCCCATCCAGACCGCTTTGTGCCGCCGCGATAGCGCCGGCTGCTTACGGTATACAGTATCGCCAATGAGAGGGGCTATTTTTCGTCAGGAAGGAAATAGTGCCCGCATTTAGGGCAGATCATGGTGATGTTTTTACGCATTTTGCGACTGTTTTGTTCAGATACGTGAGCGCATTTCGGGCAGGTCACTTTTACTGATGAGTCGCTGAACATCTTAAGGGCATCAAAGATAGACATATCTTTCACCGGGTAGATGTAAGGAGCCTCAGTTTAGCATTGCTCGGGGTTAATAGCCCTTTATTGATTGTTTATTAATCATTTCTGCGAGGGCGGTGCCGGGACTTTGGCGCCGATGAACAAGCGGCGCCGCAGTAAAAATGTCACATTTCCATCCGAGGTTACATCTGTCGGAGCAACCTTACGCAGGCATGACAGTTCTATACATTGTGGCTGGTAATTTAACAGCTACCCGATGATGTTGTGTGTTATCCATTCCCTGTAGTGTATTACCCCATCCCTGTTAAGTTTATCCCGCCTTGTGCGGGATTTTTTTTACCTGCGCTCAATCATTTGCCCGCCAAACATAATGTCGCGCGTGGCCTGCAACGCCAGAAAATCATGGGGGAAACCGAGCTCGATGGCACTGGCAGTTTCCAGCCGTTGCCATTGCTCTTCTGTGAGCCGGACGTCTAATGCCCCCAGATTATCTTCCAATTGCGCCAGCGTACGTGCGCCAATAATGGGGGCGGTCACCGCCGGGTTACGCAGCGTCCAGGCCAGGGCCACTTGCGAAGCGCTGAAGCCGGATTCGTCGGCCAGCGCCTGTACCTGTTCGGCAATCACAAGATTGCGTTCGGTCAGCATGCCCTTATTGCGTACCATTGCGCGCCTTGTCCCGTTCTCTTCCCCCATGGGCTGCAAATCACGTCGGCTGTATTTGCCGCTCAAGATACCGCCGGACAGCGGTGACCAAGGGATCACACCGAGGCCCATTTCCTGTGCCATCGGGATCAGCTCACGCTCTACGGTGCGTTCCAGCAGGCTGTATTCGATCTGCAGGCCAATCAGCGGTGACCAGCCGCGCAACTCTGCCAGGGTTTGCATTCTGGCGGCCTGCCAGGCGGGCAGATCCGACACGGCCAGGTACAGCACCTTGCCGGCGCGCACCAGGTTATCCATGGCGCGCATGATCTCTTCCACCGGTGTGGTGAAATCCCAGGCGTGCAGATACAGCAGGTCGATATAATCGGTATTAAGGCGCTGCAGGCTGTCTTCCACTGAGCGCACCATGCTCTTGCGATGGTTGCCGCCGGAGTTGGGATTATCAGGTTGCATGGGCAGCGTGTATTTAGTGGCGATTACCAACCGATCGCGGCGTCCGGCAGCGAACTCCCCGACAAAACGCTCGGCGCTGCCTTCGGTGTAGCGGTTGGCGGTATCGATGAAATTGCCGCCGCGCTCGACGTAAACGTCAAACAAACGGCGGGCCTCCGCCTGTTCCGCCCCCCAGCCCCAGTCGGTGCCGAAGGTCATGGTGCCGAGTGCCAGCGGCGAGACGCGCAGGCCGGAACGGCCCAGTAGACGGTAGTGGTTTAGGGCCAGTGATGTATGCATCGTGCATTCCTCTGTGGTTTTTCCCCAGAATAGGCCCCGCGATACTCTGATTGAATACGCTATAATCTTCATGAATTATTAAGCGCAGGAGGCATAATGAGAGGAAGTGACTTTGCAGAGCTGCGCGCTTTTGCTGCCATTGTGGAGCATGGCGGTTTTGCCCGTGCCGCAGCGCAACTGGGTATGTCCGCTTCCGCACTCAGCCAGACTCAGCGTAATCTGGAGACCCGGCTTGGTGTTCGGCTGTTGAATCGCACTACTCGCAGTGTGGCCCTCACCCAAGCGGGGGAGCAGCTGTTAGCGCGCCTTTCGCCGGCCTTGGCCGAAATTGAGGCCGCCGTCACCCAGACGGCTGCGCTGCGTTTACAACCGGCGGGTACGCTACGCCTTAACGCGTCCGGCTTGGCGGCGATTTATTATCTGGCCCCGTTGTTAGCGCCGTTCAATGCACATTATCCCGATATTGTGGTGGATCTAAGCGTGGACGATCGGCTGGTGGATATTGTTGCCGCCGGTTTCGACGCGGGCGTACGTTTGCATGAGCGGCTGGAAAAAGACATGGTGGCGGTTGCGCTGGGAGGCGAGCAACGCATGTGTGTCGTCGCATCGCCGACATACCTGGCTCGTTACGGCGTACCACAGACGCCGGATGCGCTACGACAGCATCGTTGCCTAAATACTCGCTGGCCGACGAATGGCAGTCTCTATCGCTGGGAGTTCGAGCGCGGTGGCGAAAAGCTGGAGATTGCAGTGGAGGGGCCCTTGATCGTGGATGAACCGCAGGTTCTGGTGCGTGCTGCTATGGATGGGCTGGGGATTGCCTACTTGTTCGAGAGCCAGGTGGCTGAGGCCCTGAGGGACGGCCGGTTGCTTTCGTTGCTCACGGCCTGGACGCCGCCTTTCCCCGGATTTTACCTTTATTATCCCGCTAATCGGCAAATGCCGCGGCCGCTGCGCGCGTTTATTGACTTCGCCCGGCAGCAGGGTTAACGGTCAGGAGCGAGCTGATAAGCATCCGGTTTTTTTGAATAACTCTGTCAGATAAATTTGGTATTCACCCCGGAGACAGTTGATTAGATTGGATCAGAGTATCCCCGGGTGCCATAGGCACCCTTATACAACGATCAGGGAGTTTCTAATGGCGAAGACAGTGGTAATTTTTCACTCCGGCTACGGCCACACCGAACGTTTGGCAAACGTGGTTGCACAAGGTGCCGAAGCTGAACTGATCGCTATCGATCAGGAAGGCAATATCAGCGATGAAGCCTGGCAAAAACTGGATGAGGCGGATGCCATTATCTTTGGTTCGCCGACCTATATGGGGGGCCCGTCCTGGCAGTTCAAAAAATTCGCCGATGCCAGTTCAAAAGCCTGGTTTACCCGCAAATGGCAGGACAAGGTTTTTGGTGGCTTCACTAACAGCGCCAGCCTGAATGGCGACAAGCAGGTGACGCTGATCGCGCTGCAAACGCTGGCCTCTCAGCATGGTGGTCTGTGGGTCAGTCTGGGGCTGATGCCGGCCAATACCAAGGCGGCGCAACGTACCGATGTGAACAACCTCGGCGGGTCCGTTGGTCTGCTGGTGCAGACCCCAGCAGACGCCGGCGTGGATGAAATGCTGTCGGGCGATCTGGAAACGGCTACGCTGTACGGCCAGCGCGTTGCGGCATTTGCCGCCAAATTGGCGTAAGCATTATCCCCTTGCACGCGCAGGGGGGGAGATTAGCCAGGTACGCTTTTATTCATACGCACGCTTTGGGGCGCTCATTTTTTCTACACAATTGGGGCGTAAATTAGTGTGCGTTATTAGCCTGCTTGGGCTAACACTGCATTTCGTACAAATATTCCCGGTTCCTAGGCCGGGTTTTTTGTTGCTAAGGTGGGCTTAAGCTTCCGGCGATACAATGAGCGGCAACAGGGTCATGCAATGATCGTGTCGTAACTGTCAATTAGCTGCTCTTCAAGCGAGCCCGCATTGCGCGGGCTTTTTTTATGAATTGCGCTTCGTTGCGTCTTACCGGAAAATAATAACCGGCAGCATGGCTTGAGCGGTAGGTAAAATACCCATCTTATTATTATGGTTTTGGCGTTGTGATCATCGGTGATGGTTTACGCTATGCTGTTAGATATCCTTGAACATTATTTTCGGGCGGGTGAAAATCCGTTTCGCATTGCAGGATACCGGTGAGCGATGGCGTTAAGAGCATTCTGTTAATTAAAAACGAATCTATCTTTGTTGCTGATCTGTCTGTATTTTTTAATTTTAACTCTGATTGTTATGTCCTCCTCATCATGTCGGGCGAGGGAATATGCATAGAATTGCTCTGGTGATTATAAATATATGGGTAAGGCGATGAACGCCAGAATAAACGCCAAGCAGGGATTGCCGGTCGCCATCCAGTTGATCACGCTTTTTCTGCTGGCCTATTTACTTTCCCTGCTGGGTATTTTTACACGTCCAATAGGTTCGCTTTCTCTGTTTTGGCCGGTGAATGCGATTTTACTCGGTCTATTATTACGCAAACCGGCCTATGCCAGCCCTGCGGGGTGGTTGATCACCTATCTGGGGATGATCGCCGCCGATTTGACCAACGGTGAAAGCCTGTCGCTGGCGCTGTGGTTGAATGCCTGCAACATGTCCCTGATTGCTACCGGTTACGGTGTGATGCTGCTGTTGCCGCAGTCGCAGCGCCGGATGGGCAAACCCCAAGCAATCCTCTATATGTTCACCGCCAGCCTGAGCGGTGCGGCAGTGGCATCGACACTGTCGATACTGCGCAATGACAGCCTGTACAACAACACGGCGATTATCGCCTGGCTGGCGTGGTTCAGCGAACAGTTCTCGACCAACCTGCTGTTGCTGCCGGTATTGCTGGCCGCCCCGCGGCTTAAACAACTGCTGCGCCTGCAGATCAATTGGCAGCTGCGTGCCAGTATGCCGCTATTGGCGCTGCTGTTTTCACTGGTATTTAGCGTGTATATCGGCGGGCCGGGGGCGATTGCTTTTCCGATCCCTGCGTTGCTGTGGTGCGCGGTCCGCTATCAGTTGTTCACCGTGACGCTGCTGACATTGCTAACCGGCATGACCGAGATCAGCAGCATTTCGGCTAACCTGATGCTGTATGAAACGCCGAACAACCATAATGCCTACCTCGATACGCTGATGTCAGCCCGTCTGGGCATTGCCATGTTGGTCATGGGGCCGCTGATCCTTTCCAGCTCAATCGCGGTTAACCGTAAGCTGCTGCGGCGCCTGGAGCACAGTGCCAATCATGATTTACTTACGGGCGTCTTGGCGCGTAATGCACTGACGCGCAAGGCCGGTGAAATGCTGGAGCACAAATATAAATCGAAAGAAGCGGTGTCGCTGCTGTTGATCGATATTGATCACTTTAAACAGATCAATGATACCCACGGCCATTTGGCCGGCGATCAGGTATTGGCTTCATTCGCCCACATTGTCAGGCGCGAGCTGCGTCACGATCAACTGTTTGGGCGTTTGGGCGGTGAAGAGTTTGCCATTATGCTGCCGCGCGCGCTGGCGGCGCAGGGTGTGGCGTTGGCGGAGCATTTACGGCAATTGGTGCAAAAAACCGAGTTGTATCCTGGTGGCAAGGTTCCGCTAAAAATCACTATCAGCGTTGGCGTCGCCAATCTGGCGATGAATGAGGTGAAATCGCTGGAACAGCTGATGAATATGGCAGATATCGCGCTTTATCGCGCCAAGTCGCAGGGGCGTAACAGGGTGGAGTCGTTTAATGTGATCAGTGGCAACAGCGTGGACCACATTCTGTTTAAATAAAGGCGTCAGTTCTGCTTGGGTTCAAACTCGGTGCCGCAGTTTGGGCAGATCAGCATGACTTTTTGCCGCAGCATCGAGCACTTTTGAGTCGTCACATAGGCGCATTTCGGGCAGGCGATTTGGGTTGAGCGGTTGATGAAACCTTTAACACTGCTGGTATCAGACATAATAAATGGCCTGTGTCAGGTGAAAACCCACGCTAACACAGGTGATATCAAATTGCTTTGAATGTTTTTTATACGCCTGGAAAGGGATTACAGGCTTTTAAGCACTTTCAGCGTTTCGTCCATGTCGATCTCGTGCTCGGAGAAGGTATGGGTGTCGTTCTGGAAGGTGGTGATGGTCAGCATGCGCAGCGTTTGCATGGTCTGGGACGCGTCCTCAGACTGCGGGCGGATGCGGTTCATCAGCAGGCCAACCGACAGCACGGTATTTTCTTTATCCACGTCCGCTTTCACCGGCACTTCCTTGGTGAAAGTATTGAAGGATTTGATGCTGGTGATTTTGATTCTTTCGTTGGCGATGATGATGTACTTGCTCGACGCCAGCACCTTGACCGCAAATGCCGACGGGCCTTTGGTGTTGTTGGTCGGTTCGAAAGTCACCGCCGCGTTTTTCTTAATCAGCTCCGGGTTTTGCACTTTAATCACGTGAAAATAACGATTTTCCCCGTTCTCATCGGTAATAAAGCCGAAGCCTTTGTCTTCAAAAAAAGTCGTTATCTTGCCGTTCATCATCATTCTCATAAAGTCGTTCAATACAGTGCTTATGATAGCGCGGAATGCCTTGCAGTGACAGATTGCGTGCCCGGCATTTGATAATGCGATAACGGCATTTAGCCGCGTGGTGGCCGCATGCTATTTTCAGCCTGACTTTATTCATTTCTGAAAGGGAAAATCGATGGGAATTAAACGGCTTAACCACGCGGTGTTGTATGTCAGTGACGTGCAGCACAGCGCGGACTTTTATCATCAGGTGCTGGGATTCAAGCTCAAACCTTCAGGCAGCCCCGATAAAGCGGTGTTTACCCAGGCGGCCGATTCGGATAATGATCACGATTTGGCGCTGTTCAGCAAGAACCTGGGGCAGCAGCGGGCCGGTGTTTTTCGCGCTAACGGCGAGCCGCCGGCGGAAAACGAACCTCCGGCCGGGTTGTATCATCTGGCCTGGGAGGTCGATAGCCTGGACGAACTGGAGCGCATTCGCGATCAATTGGCGCAGCGGGGTATTCTTGGGCTGGAGGAAGACCATGGCGTGCACAAGAGCATTTACGGTCATGATCCAGACGGACTGTTGTTTGAAGTGACCTGGTTTATTCCGTCAGCGTTGCAGACAGAAGAAGATCGCAACCAGCACGGCATCAAACCGCTGGATTTCGTCGCCGAAAAACGCCGTTTCGCGCAGGCATGATAGAACGGGGCGCCGTTGGGCGCCCTGCAGTTACAGAACCTTATTGAGAAAGTTGACGGTGCGGTGATGCTGCGGATGGTTCAGTACCTGTCGCGCATTCCCCTGTTCGACGATTTGCCCATCGACCATAAAGACAATCTGATCCGCCGCTTCGCGCGCAAAGCCAATTTCATGGGTTACCACCACCAGCGTAACTCCCAGATCCGCCAGCCCTTTGATGACGTCCAACACTTCACCAACCAGTTCAGGATCCAGCGCCGAAGTCGGTTCATCGAACAAAATCACCTTTGGATTCAGCGCCAGAGCACGAGCAATGGCGATACGCTGTTGCTGACCACCGGACAGGTGACGCGGGTAGGCATCCGCCTTGTGCCGCAGGCCGACGGTATCCAACAGTTGATAAGCGACCTCTTTGGCCTGGGCCCGCGAGTAAATCTTATGTACCACCGGCGCTTCAACGATGTTTTCCAGAACCGTAAGGTGAGGGAACAGGTTGAAGTTCTGGAACACATAGCCAACGTTGATGCGCTGCTTGAGAATGGCGTTTTCTTTCAGCTCATACAGCTTGTCACCCTTGCGTCGGTAGCCGACGTAGTCGCCGTCGATACGGATAAAACCTTCGTCGACGCGCTCGAGATGATTAATGGCTCGCAGCAGGGTGGACTTGCCGGAACCTGAGGGACCAAGAATGACCGTGACGGTTCCCGGCTGCAGCGTCAGGCTGACGTCGTCCAGCGCTTTATGCTTGCCGAAATATTTGCTCACGTTGCTGATCTCAATCAGGCCGCGGGCCGGTACCGGGACAATGTTGCGCACCGGCGCTTCGCGCAGGGCATAATAATCAATGGCTTCGGACATGGGATCCTCCTAACGTTTTAACCAGCCGGCCAGTTTCTGCCATGGCGTTGGCGGCAGTTCGCGGACCGCGCCCCGGGCGAAATAGCGCTCAATGTAATACTGAATGACCGACAGTGCGGTGGTGATGAACAGGTACCAAATCGTGGCGACCATCAGCAGTGGGATCACCTGCTGAGTGCGGTTATAGATCACCTGAATGGTGTAAAACAGCTCAGGCAGCGCCAATACGTAAACGATGGAAGTGCCTTTCGCCAGGCTGATGATTTCGTTGAAACCGGTCGGAACGATGGAGCGCAGCGCCTGCGGCAGAATGATACGAAAGGTGCGCCGATAACCCGGCAGGCCAAGCGCCGCCGCGGCCTCATGCTGGCCGTATTCCACGCCGAGAATGCCGCCGCGGATGATTTCTGCGGTATAGGCCGATTGCACCAGCGTCAGCCCCAGCACCGCCACGGAGAACTGGCTGAGAATATCGATGGTCGGATAGCTGGCGAACACCACCGAAGTAAAGGGAATACCTAACGAAATCGCATCGTACAGGTATGAAAAGTTATACAAAATAATCAGCACCAGAATCAGCGGCAGTGAGCGGAACAGCCAGATATACCCCCACGCCAGCGAGGCCAGCAGATAAGAGCGTGACAGCCGCGCCAGCGCCAGCAGGGTGCCGAAGATGATGCTGAACAGGGTGCCAAGCAGCGTCAGCAGCAGGGTCTGCCCCAACCCCGACAGCACCGCCGGTGCAAAGAACCACTCGGCGAATACGCCCCATTCCCAACGTTCGTTAGCCGCCACCGACTGGACGATGGCCGCCAGAATAAAGACTGAAAACAGCGCGCCCACCAGCCGTAGCGGGTAGCGTGCGGGAACCACTTTTAACACTTCTTGTTTGGACATTGCAGATCTCCTGAAACAGATAAAAAAGGGTTAAGAAGGGGGCTGCCCCCTAGGCAATCTTCCTTTCCGGCGCGCAACAGAGTGCGTCCGCTGTTGTCAGGCTTTTGCGAAACGGCAGTCGGCCGTCGTAGGGCGGGCGGCTGTAGACCTCACTGTCGACGCTGGGATCGAACTGTGGCTGATAGCCGTTGCTCAAATACAGGCCCACGGCCTCCGGCTGGCGAAAGCCGGTGGTCAGATAGAGCTGACGATAACCCTGTTCCAGCGCCAGCGTTTCCAACTGTTGCAATACCCGCTGCGCCAGCCCCTGTCGGCGCAGGTCTGTTCGGGTCCAGATACGCTTGAGCTCGGCAGTTTGCGGATCGTAGCGTTTGAAAGCTCCCATGGCGATGGGCTCTCCGGCCCGCAGCAGCACGATAAAGGCACCCTGTGGTGGGGCGTACAGATCCAGCGTTTCCTGCTCCTGGTCACCAAAATAGTTGCCGTAGCGTCGGCGGTACTCGTCGAACAACCCTGCGATCACCGGTTCGATCAGCGGATCGTCCGGCAGCGTTTGGATAAAAACGTCATTTGCCATCTGTATGCTCCTAATCGCCCAAGCCCTGTGGGTTGATCTCCGAGTGCGGAATGCGTTCGACGCTCTCACCCCAACGATTCAATACCTGATCGTATTGCCCCCCCTGGATCACCCCGTTCAGCGCTTCGTTCACTGCGGACACCAGGCCATTGCCTTTTTTGGTGGTGACGGCAATGTGCGCCACTTTTGGCCAGCCGCCGTCTACCGTGCCCGCCAGTTTGGTACGGCCATTGAGCGCAGCCTTGTAGGCACCCATCACATTGGGACCGAAATAAGCGTCGGCGCGGCCGGACTGGAGAGCCAGCGTGGCGGCGGCATCATCGGTGACGTAGACAGGCTGCAGTGGTTTCAGCCCTTGTTGTTGGTTCTGTTTGTCCCAGTTCAGCAGAATGGCTTCCTGGTTGGTGCCTGAGCCGACGATGATCTTCAACCCGGCGATGTCTTTGGCCTCTTTAATCGAAGTGATCTTGCCGCCCGATTTCACGTAGAAGCCGAGGGAATCGATGCGATAGGTGGCGAAATCAAAGCGTGTCTTACGCTCTTTGGTCACGGTGACGTTGGTGATGGCGGCGTCGTATTTGCCAGAGGCGACGCCCAGCGGCCAGTCTTCCCACGAGGTTTGCACCACGTTCAGTTCCAGGCCCAGACTGTCGGCGACCAACTGTGCGATGTCGGATTCGCTGCCAATCAACGTTTTATTGTCCGAGGCGAACAGCGCCAGCGGCGGGGTATTGAGCGCGGCAATCGCCACGGTGAACTTGCCCGGTTGCACGAAATGGAAACCTTGCGGCAGTTTGGCGATCGCCTGCGGGTTTTTAGCCACATGAATGCGGGTTTCATTGGCTTTTAAATCGATGCCGGTGCCGGCTGCCAGCGCCGTGCCGGCCAGGCTTAACGAAGCCAGGAGTGCGGCAACGGCGGTGACGGTAAAGGTATTTCGCATAGCAGCTATCCCTGAAAATAATATTATTGTTATTGGGTAAATTGGTTCAGTGGCTGCTTCAGGCCAAGGTGATCGCGCAGCGTGTCGCCGTTGTAATCACTGCGGAACAGGCCGCGTTGTTGCAAAATGGGCACTACGCGGTCGACAAAGTGGCTGAATGAATTTGGCGTACCGCCGCTGATGATGAAACCGTCGGCGGCCTGGGTGTCGAACCAGTTTTGCAGGCCGTCGGCCACCGCTTCCGGCGTACCGCCGAATACCGGACGTGGTGAGGCCGCCTCCAGCGCCACTTCACGCAGCGTCAGATTGCGCTCACGGGCGTTGCGTTTGATGGCGTCGGTGGTGCTGCGAAAGCTGTTTTGCCCCAGGTCGCCAATGTCTGGGAAGGGTTCATCCAGCGGGTGACGCGAAAAGTCATAGTGCTCAAAGTAGCGGCCCAGATAATTGAGCGCATTTTCGATGCTGACCAGGCGCGCGGTTTCCCAATACTGACGCTCCACGTCTTCATTATCGTCACCGACGATCACGCTGACGCCCTGGAAGATCCGCAGGTCATCCGGTTCGCGCCCTTGTTCCACCAACTGTTTTTTGACGTCCTGATAAAATGCTTGCGCCTGTTGTTGCGATTCATGATGAGTGAAGATGGCATCGGCGTGTTTGGCCGCCAATTGCTTGCCGTCTTCCGAAGCGCCCGCCTGGAACAGGATCGGACGGCCCTGCGGCGTACGGCCAATATTCAGTGGCCCCTGAACAGAGAAGAACTCTCCCTGATGGTTCAGGGTATGCAGTTTTCCGGCACTGAAAAATTCGCCGCTCTGCTTGTTGCGCACGAAGGCGTCGGCTTCCCACGAGTCCCACAGCCCTTTGGTTACGTCGAGGTATTCGCTGGCAATGCGGTAACGCAAGCTGTGTTCCGGATGTTCGGCGCGCGAGAAATTTTTCGCGGATCCTTCCAGTGGCGAGGTGACAACGTTCCAGCCCGCCCGGCCTTTACTCAGGTGATCGAGGCTGGCGAACTGGCGAGCCACGGTAAAAGGATCGCTGTAGGAGGTGGATAATGTGCCCACCAGGCCGATTTTGTCGGTCGCTGCGGACAGGGCGGCAAGCAGGGTTAGCGGTTCAAAACGATTGAGAAAGTGCGGGATGGACTTCTCATTGATATATAAGCCGTCGGCAACAAACACGAAATCCAATTTACCCTGTTCGGCTTTTTTCGCCGTGGCAATATTAAAATCGAGATTAATACTGGCGTCGGCGGTGGCATCCGGATGCCGCCAGGCAGACATATTTCCCGACGCGCCATGCAAAATGGCGCCAAGACGTAATTGCCGTTGATTATTCGCACTGTTGCTCATTGCTTTCACCCTGTTAAATGCCGGTGTGGCGCTCTCTTTAGAGCTCCACTATTGATTAGCGTCATCAGGATGTAAAACAACAAAACAGCATATTCAAATGTTGAAAATAGCAAATATAACGGTGAGGGAAATAATAAATCGCAGCGCAGAATACTCTACGCCGCGAAATAATAATCAGACAGGTTTACACGTTGCTGGTGGCTTTTTCCGGCACCGTGGTTAATTGTTGCAGCGTGCGCTCCGCCAACAGTTCGAAATATTGCGAAGCGGGGAAAATCGCCTGTTCATCCGGATTGAAACGCGGATGGTGCAGGCCGAACTCGCTTGCCGAACCGATGCTGACGAACACGCCCGGGACATGATGCAGATAAAGCGCGAAGTCTTCGCCGCCCATTTGTAACTCGGCTTCTTCCACCCGGTAACCCGCTTCGGCGGCGACGGTTTTGCTGAACGCTGCCCAGCGTGGGTCGTTGATGACCGCCGGTGGCCCGGCCTGCCAGCGCAATTCTGCTTCTGCGCCAAGCGAGGCTGCCACGCCGTTAATCACCTGGCGGATTTTATCCGGTACCTGACGGCGAACCGCATCACTGTGGGTGCGCACCGTGCCCTCCAGCTCTACGGTCTGCGGCAGAACGTTCCAGGTATTGCCGCCCTCGATACGCGTGACGCTCACCACCAGGGATTCCAGCGAACTGAAGCTGCGGCTGGGCAGGGTTTGCAATGCGGTAACGATCTGGCTGGCGGTGACGATGGTGTCGACCCCTTGCTCCGGCTTGGCAGCGTGCGCGCCCTTGCCGGTGATCAGAATTTGGAAACGATCGACGTTGGCGTAAAACGGGCCTGCTCGGGTGGCAAAGGTGCCGGTCGGCAATTCGGGGGCATTGTGCAAACCGAACACTGCCGCCACGTTATCCAGCGCACCGGCGTCGATCAGGTGTTGAGCTCCGTTGAAGGTTTCTTCTGCTGGCTGGAAGAAAATACGCACCGTACCGGGCAGAGTCGCCTCACGCGCTTTCAACAAGTGCGCGGCGCCGAGCATGACCGACGTGTGAAAATCATGTCCGCAGGCGTGCATCACGCCGCTGTTTTGCGAGCTGAACGGCACGCCGGAAATTTCTTCGATCGGCAAGGCGTCAATATCGCCACGCAGCGCAATGATCGGCCCCTTGCCACTGCCGATTTCGGCCACTACGCCAGTCTTCAGCCCGAGCGGCAAAATACGGATACCGGCCTCTTCCAGCCAACGGGTGAGGCGGGCGGTCGTGGCAAACTCATGGTTGGACAGCTCAGGGTTCTGATGCAGTTCACGGCGATAGGCGATGATTTTTTCGGCCAGTTGGCTGGTCATAGTCTTGGCTCACAGTGGTTAACAAGTTTTAACCCTAGTGCAGCGCGGCCGGAAGCAAAAAGACTATATGGTTATATTTCATAGCGATTGTGTCTGCATCACGCCGTCAATACGCATTGACGCCCCATCAAACAGGCGTTCGACCGCTGTTCGCTGGGGTTTAGAGAGGATTGGACTGCCCGTGGCGGCAATGGCCAAGGGGCTGGGTGGTTTACAGCGGCGGAGACGGATTTTTTCACTTTTTATCGTTTTTATGTGATCCAGGTTGTGGACAAAATCCCGTCTAATTGCTGTACTGTACTGGACACACGTTTTGTGTCTTACATTCACGTTAAAGGTAAGTTTGATGTCTAAGATTAAAGGTAGCGTTAAGTGGTTTAATGAATCCAAAGGCTTCGGCTTCATTACTCCGGAAGATGGTAGCAAGGACGTTTTCGTTCACTTCTCTGCCATCGCTAGCAATGGTTTCAAAACTCTTGCTGAAGGCCAGCGTGTAGAATTTGAAATCACGAACGGTGCCAAAGGGCCATCTGCTGCTAACGTTATCGCTATCTAAGCTACAGTAGCCGAAATTCTTAAAACCCGCTCTCAGAGCGGGTTTTTTATTGCCTTTTTACGACGATTTACGCCTGCGGTTTACGTACCAGCAGCTTAAACAGCACGATGGCGATGGCATAACAGCCGACGATGGTTAGCGCCATCGACACGCTGGAGGTGCCGCCCAGGCCGGTAAGTGGCACGCTGCAGGCACCCAAAGCAAACATGCTCACGCCAATCAATGCGGAGGCGCTGCCGGCTTTGTCCCCTTGGCTTTGCATCGCCAAAGATGACGCCGTAGGGCCCACGATGCCGATCACCGCTACCGAGAAGAACAGCGGCACCAGCAATAGCACCAGCGGGGCATGCAGGCTGGCAGCCAGCAACAGCAGCAGCGAGGAAACCGCAGCCAGCGTTAAGCCGCCTTTCAGCACCTTTCTTTCTCCCCAATGTATGCTCAGGCGACTGGATATTTGCGCCGAAATAATCAGCCCGACGCCGTTGATGGCGAAGCACAGGCTGAACATCTGTGGGCTGAGGCCGTAAATCTGTTGCAGCACGAAAGGAGAGGCGCCGATGTAGGCGAACATCCCGGCCATGACGAAACCTTGCGTCAGGCACAGGCCCATAAATTGGCGTTGGGTCAGCAAGCCGCCCAGCGACTGCAACATCGCCAAAATCCCGCCCTGGCTGCGACGTTCCGCGGGCAGTGACTCGCTGAGCTTCAAACTGGCTAGCGTAAACAGCAGCACTGCGATACCTGCCAGCACGCCGAAAATTCCTCGCCAGTCCATGAACTGCAGCATGGCTCCCCCCAGCACTGGCGCAACGATCGGCGCCAGGCCGTTAACCAACATCAGCAGGGCGAAGAACCGTGTCAGTTCATGCCCGGAATAGAGATCGCGGGCTATAGCGCGCGAAATGACGGCACCACCGGCCCCGGCCAGCCCTTGCAACAGGCGGGCAATCAACAACTGGTCGATATTCGGCGCCAACGCGCACCACAGTGACGCGAACAGCAGCAGTGTTAACGACACCAGCAGCGGACGCATGCGGCCGAGCTTGTCGCTGTAAGGGCCGAAAATCAGCTGACCGACGCCTAACCCCAGCAGGCCGGCGGTCAGGCTGAGCTGTGCCGTGGCGGTAGAGGTATTCAGCTCTCCGGCCATCTCCGGCAGAGCGGGCAGGTAGAGATCGATGCACAGCGGCCCCAGTGAGGCGAGCAGGCCAAGCACGAGCGCGTACACCAGACGTTGTCTGGCTAATGGTCTGGTCATAAGGATTAAGGTTTCCTGAACAGGTGAGAGATAGCTTGTTGATATAAGCCGTTCAGCAAGCTGACGTCGGCTTTTTGTGTGGTGAGTATGCGATAGCCGGTGCCTTCGCTTAATACGGCAATAAATTCCACCCTGGCGGCAATTTCCTGCTCGCTGAAATACGGGTAGAGCCGACGCAGGCTTTGGCAAACATGGTGGAACAAGCGCGTTTCCGCATCGCTGAGCATTTTCGCCACCGTCGGGTTACGGGTGGCTTCAGCGGTCACTTCCAGCATCAGCATGTGATCGGTTTCAGTTTCGCCCGGTTGCTGAAACAGGCTGCGTGCTGCCAGAGTGCCGGCGATCAGGTTGATATGGTCGCCGAGATCTTCCAGGCGGCGCATTTTACTGGCGATGATGCGGTTGACGATCTCTTCGATGATGGCGTCTTTATTGTCGAAATAGCGGTAGATCTGGCCAACGCTCAGCTGCGAGGCATGCGCGATTTCCGCCATGCTGGCGGCGTGGAAACCGTGCTGGCGAAAGCAGAGTTTTGCGGCGTCGACAATCTGATCGCGGCGGGCCTGTACTTTAGCCTGCTTGCTGTCGCTGGTGGATATCATGTCCCGATCCTTTGCCAAGAAATGTGTTGTTCACCTTCTGGGTGTGAACGTTCATTCTCAATTGTAATGCAACAACGGCAATAGGCAATAGGCAATAGGCAATAGGGCAAGGGTAAAGGTGGGGAAGCGCTGTGGTTTAGGCGAACAGATATACCTTGATAAAGGCGACAACAACCAGCAGGCACAGCAGGGTTGCGGCAACTTCAGTGATGGTTCTTGGCAGGCTTGGCATCTGAGTTCTCATCCAGTTGGGGTGACTGGATGAGATTATGCGCACGGGAGATTAAGGAAACATTAAGGCAACGAAATCACTTATTGCCCGTTGATCCAGATGACCAGCATAAACGCCAACAGGGTCATCGCCAGCGATCCCGCCAGGTTGAGCAGCATATTGCCCAACGCCCAGGCGAAACGACCATCCTGCAGTAAATACACCACTTCCAGAGAAAAGGTGGAAAAGGTGGTCAGGCCGCCGCAAAAACCGGTGGTGATCAGCAGTTTCCAGGTCGGATCCAGGTGTGTCATCCGGGTGAATATCGCCATAGCCAGGCCGATGATAAAACCGCCCAGCAGGTTCACCGCCAGCGTACCCAGCGGGATGTGCGCATTGAGCGGGTTCATCTTCATGCTTATGGCCCAGCGCAGCACGCTGCCGAGACCGCCGCCAATAAAAACTGCCAGTAAAGAACTCAACATGGTCGAAACTACCTTTCATTCAAGGGGAAATAAAACTCAGAAAGGTTCAGGCGTAACGCTACGCACCCCTCTGAGAGGTTACGTAGACATCATCAGCCTGTGAGGGCGGTTATGGAGGAATGTCATCTCCGTTGTTCGGCACGGCTGTTTAGCTGTGCATAGGGGATGTTACACCTAGCGCAGCCCGTTTTGTAGTAGCAAAAGTGACAGAAAAAGCGGAAGTCGTCACTCTGGGCGTCAATGGCCGGGTACGGCCAGCTCCAGCCGATTGCGGCCGTTGTTCTTGGCACGGTACAACGCATTGTCTGCGGCTTTCAACCAGTCCAGATAACCGCTCATCTCGCCGTGATAATCCGCAATGCCGGCGCTGATGTTGAGCCGCAGTTGCGGGGCTTCGCGAAAAATGACCTCATTGAGCCGTTCCTGAATGCGCAATAACGCAATGCTGGCCTGCTCGGCACTGGTGTTGGGCAGCACTGCGCCAAATTCGTCGCCGCCGTAGCGTCCGACAATATCTACGGCGCGCAGACCAATTAACAGTTCTTCCGCCAGCACCGCCAGCGCTTCGTCCCCCAACGCATGGCCGAAAGTGTCGTTGATGGTTTTAAAGCGATCGATATCCATCAGGATCAGGGTTGCGGTGTGCTGATAACGGCGACAGCTGTCAAATTGATGATGCAGCAAATGCTCCCAGTGGCGGCGGTTGTACAACCCGGTAAGCCCGTCACGCATGCTGATGCGCAGCAGCTCCTGTTTCTTTTCCGCCAGCCGTTTGGCGGTGCGGTAGGTGACTAACCCCAGCAGTATCGGATAGAGGTAGATCATTGGCAGGCACAGGTAGACCTGCGACGCCGTACTTTCCGGCTGAAAGGGAAAGCCCATCAGGGCGCCGATCGTCAGAGCGCCGGCCAGTTGTGCCCCCAGGCCTTTGAAGAACAGCGGCTTACCCGCAGCGGCTATGTTGTTCATTCCCATCATCGATAAGATTACCACCGACGGCAAGGCGTTGAAGGCCATCATCGCCACCCACAGGCCGCCGAAAAACGAATCGATCAGCAGGTTACGGATTTCGGCCTTGAACGGCTGGGAGGAACGTCGTGCCCATTGATAGGCGAGGTGTGGCCAGATAAAGCCGTGCAAAATCAGCAGGACCCACAACCATGGGGCGGTGTTTTGGGTGTAGAAAACTGAAAATACGCACAGAGAACCTATGCCCAGGCCGACGATGCGCGGCAGATAGGTGCGTCTGGCAAAGCTAAGGCCGGATTTTCGGGTATCTATGACTGATGGCTTGTACATCCGGCAACTCCATGATGAGCAGGGTGACAGCGTACCACGCGGCTTCTAAACTCAGAATAGTCTGATTAATGCCCAGTGCGGATAAAATTGAGCCGTGGTGGGGATCTCACTCTGTTACATGTTGCTGTTGTCTTGCTCCGGAGAAAGTAGGTAAATACCCGCAGGCAAGGTTTGTTTTCTCGCTGCATTCGCAGCGCTATATGAATAAGAAGGTGAGTATGGAAGGGATCAGTATTACCAAACTTCTGGTGATTGCGGTGTTGATCATCTTGCTGTTCGGTACCAGCAAACTGCGCACGTTGGGCGCGGATTTAGGTGCGGCGCTGAAGGGCTTTAAAAAGGCCGTGGGCGACGATACCACCCCACCGCCAGCCAACACCGCAGAAAGCCAGGCCAACCCGCAGAGCGTCGAAAAGAAAGACGTTTAATCACGCTTTCTGCCAGGCAATAAAAAACGGATGCCGCGAGGACATCCGTTTTTTGCCGTTTCCGCAGGGGGAAACGTAACAAATCATTGCTGCGATTACTTCACTTCCATCCCTTTTGCCTGCAAATCGGCATGGTAGGAGGAACGAACAAACGGACCGCAGGCTGCATGGGTAAAGCCCATTGCCATCGCTTCTTCTTTCATTTCATCGAATTCGGCCGGGCTGACGTAACGCTGCACCGGCAGGTGATGACGGCTTGGCTGCAAATACTGGCCCAAGGTCAACATGGTGACGCCATGGCGACGCAGATCGCGCATGACCTCAACGATTTCCGCATTGGTTTCCCCCAGGCCGACCATCAGGCCAGACTTGGTTGGGATATGCGGATGCGCTTCCTTGAACCGCTCCAGCAGCTTCAGTGACCACTCGTAGTTAGCGCCCGGACGCACCTGGCGATAAACACGCGGCACGTTTTCCAGATTGTGGTTAAACACATCCGGCGGCGTTTCGGTCAGAATTTCCAGTGCGCGATCCATACGGCCGCGGAAGTCAGGCACCAGGGTTTCAATCTTGATGGTTGGATTTTTCGCGCGGATGGCAGCGATACAGTCGGCAAAGTGCTGGGCACCGCCATCACGCAGGTCGTCGCGGTCAACCGAGGTGATCACCACATAGCGCAGGCCCATATCGGCGATGGTCTGAGCCAGTTTCTCCGGCTCGTTGGCATCCGGGGCTACCGGACGACCGTGGGCTACGTCGCAGAACGGGCAACGACGAGTACAGATTGCGCCCAGGATCATAAAGGTCGCGGTACCGTGGTTGAAACACTCAGACAGGTTCGGGCAGGAAGCTTCTTCGCACACCGAATGCAGACCGTTTTTACGCATTGCGGCTTTAATGCCCTGAATGCGCGTAGAGTCGGCAGGGAGTTTGATTTTCATCCACTCGGGTTTACGCAACAGCTCCTGCCGTTCGGTGACCACCGTTTTAATCGGGATCAACGCCATTTTGTCTGCATCGCGGTATTTGACGCCGCGTTCCATCTGAATTGGTTTACTCATAATCGTGCAGGTTCCAGTTACGAAGCTCGACCTTCGGGTAGCCGAGTAAATGAACAAATTCCTGTACCAGGACGGGGTGTACGTCTTCTATGCCGACGCCGGGTGCCAGCGCGCTGACCTGCGCCATCTGCATGCCAGCGTAACCGCAAGGGTTGATACGCTGGAAAGGGGTGAGATCCATGGCCACATTCAGGGCCAGGCCGTGGAATGAACTGCCTTTGCGGATCCGCAAACCCAACGAACAGATCTTTTGCTCCCCCACGTAAACACCGGGCGCATCCGGACGGGCACGCGATTCAATGTGAAAGTGGGCGAGGGTATTAATAACGGTATCTTCGATAGCCGTGACCAGTTGGCGAACGCCAACCTTGCTGCGTTTCAGATCGACCATCACGTACATCACCTGTTGCCCCGGCCCGTGGTAGGTTACCTGGCCACCGCGATCGCTCTGGATCACCGGAATGTCACCCGGCATTAACAGATGCTCCGCTTTACCGGCCTGGCCCTGAGTAAATACGGGCTGATGCTGAACCAACCACAGCTCATCGGGCGTGGCTTCGGTTCGGCGATCGGTGAAGTTGTGCATGGCTTGGGATACAGGCTCGTAGGGCTGCAACCCCAGCTGACGCAAAATGATCTTGTCTGGTTGCAAAAGAGTCATCGTCAGGTTACAGAAGTGGTAAAGCCATTATACCGGGCGCTCTGGCCCGCGACCAGCATTTATACCCTTCATGCTTGAAGCTGCCTCTGTGTTGGCCACGCTTTCTCACCCGAATCACTTACTTAAGTAAGCTCAGCGGGATTCGGCCGCTTGCCGCCTTGATGCAGCTCCAATCATTTTGGGATAGCTGACTCAAAATGCGCAACCCGGGCAGAGGATGCTCTGGCCCGGGTTGAAAAGCAGAGGATTGTGCTGGAATTACAGCACCATGCGGACAATTTCAAGGTTGCCCAACTCATCATATAAGGTTTCCACCTGGTCAATATGGGTGGCATTGATGGTGATGGACACGGAGTGGTAATTGCCTTTGCTGCTAGGTTTAACCTGCGGGTTATAGTCCCCAGGAGCGTGGCGCTGTACCACTTCAACCACCTGGTCTACCAGCTCGGGTTGTGCCAGGCCCATTACCTTGTAGGTAAATGAGCAAGGGAATTCGAGCAGTTCGTTCAGTTTAGTTTTCATGTGCGCTCCAGAGTGCGGCTATCGATATAGCGAGTCTATAAATTATAACTCCCGCCGGAGCGGGAGTTAATGTTAATCAGTATATGGGGGCAATTTTGCCCATTTCAACTGTTAACCGAACCAGTGGTGGAACATCAGTTTGATGTAATCGACGATACGGCTGAAGAAACCGCCTTCTTTCACTTCGTTCATCACTACCAGCGGACGCTGGTCGATGGTTTTACCGTCCAGCTGGAAGTTGATGCTGCCGACAACCTGGTTTTTAGCCAGTGGCGCATGAATTTCCGGGGTGTTCAGCACGTAGCTGGCTTTAAGATCTTTCATGCGGCCGCGTGGGATGGTCAGGTAAACGTCTTTGTCTACGCCCAACTCAACGCGATCTGCATCGCCGAACCAGACTGGCTCAGACGCAAACTCTTTGCCTACTTTCAGTGGCGCAACGGTTTCGAAGAAGCGGAAGCCCCAGGTCAGCAGTTTCTTGCTCTCGGTTTCGCGGCCCTTATAAGTACGACCGCCCAGCACTGCGGAGATCAGACGCATCTGGCCTTCGGTCGCAGAAGCCACCAGGTTATAGCCCGCGGCGTCGGTATGGCCGGTTTTGATGCCGTCCACGTTCAGGCTGGTATCCCACAGCAGACCGTTACGGTTCATCTGGCGGATATTGTTAAAGGTGAACTCTTTTTCTTTATAAATCGCGTATTCGTCCGGCACGTCGCGGATCAGCGCCTGGCCGATCAACGCCATATCGCGTGCGGAGCTGTACTGACCCTGTGCGTCCAGGCCGTGTACCGTTTGGAAGTGGGTGTTCTGCAAGCCCAGCTTGCTGACGTAGGTGTTCATCAGGTTAACGAATGCGTCCTGGCTGCCGGCCACGTAGTCGGCCATGGCCACACAGGCGTCGTTACCTGACTGCAGGTTGATGCCGCGGGTCAGCTTGGAGACCGGTACGCGGTCGCCAGGCTTGAGGAACATCAGGGAAGAGCCTTTGAATACCGGGTTGCCGGTTGCCCAGGCGTCTTGACCTACGGTCACCAGATCTTCCTGGCCGATTTTGCCTGCTTTCAGCGCTTGACCGATGACGTAGCTGGTCATCATTTTTGTCAGGCTGGCAGGGTCACGGCGCGCATCGGCGTTCATTTCCGCCAAAACTTTACCGGAATTGTAATCAATCAGGACGTAGGATTCCGCATCGATCTGCGGCACGCCTGGGATCATGGTCTTGATATTAACGTCATCGGCATGCGCAACGGTGGTTGCACTCATCGCGATAACGGTGCCGAGCGCTATGCTCTTGATTAAGCGAAAAGAAGTTACTTGTTTCATGATCGAGACTACAACATCCATGAGGGTAAAGTTAAAAAACGAGCCACACTATAACAGATGAGATCCTGGCAGGCATTAGTCAATCCTCTGACTTATCACGCTTTACAAGCTTTTGCTGAAAGAAAATGTTTCAGCTAAAAATCAGCTTATCGGTCGCGATTGCCCGCCGGTCTATGTTTAGGGTGCGGCAGTGACAAAAGATTGTTGCTGCGCTTCAGTGGCCAGGCGCTGCTGCAGCTGAGCCGCTTGCTGACGATCGCTGAACGGGCCGAGCTGTACGCGGTAGACGCTGCCGTTGGCGGCAACCTTACCCGGTACGCCGAATTTTTGGCTCAGGCTTTGCTGCCAGCTTTGCGCGCGCTCGGCACTGCTCAGCGCGCCGACCTGCACCACATAGCCGCCTGTTGAAGAGGCGCTGCTTGCTGCAACGGCGGCGGTCGCGGCGACCGGTGCGGCAATGGCGACGGGTTCAGGCTCTGAGCCTTCCAACACGCCGGCCGGTACGGCGCTTGGCGCGCCGAGGAAGCCGCTGCGGCTATTGCCGGCGCTGCTTGCCGGAGCCGCGTCGCCGGTGTTCAGGCTGCTGTTGTCAATCGGGCGCACGGCGGCACCGCTGGCTACTGGGACGTCCTGTTGAATGGGAGTTCCCATGCTGCTGGAGCCCAGATCCGGGCGAGCGGGCAGGGCATAGCTTTGTTTGGCGACGGTAGTGCCGATGGTGCCAGGGCCACTGAGGGTGCCATCCGGGGCAACGTTGATGAAATCAACCTTGACCTTGGTGTTGTTGGACAGGTTCAGACGATCGGCGACGGCTCGCGACAAATCGATGATGCGACCTTTGGTGTAAGGCCCGCGATCGTTAACGCGCACTACCAGTTGGCGACCGTTGGCCAGGTTGGTCACGCGTACGTAGCTTGGGATCGGCAGCGTCGGGTGTGCGGCGGTCAGGCCGTTAGGATCAAACTGTTCCCCCAGCGCGGTGGTATTCCCCCTGGCTTCTTCGCCATAGGAACTGGCCAGACCGGTCTGCGAGAAGTTCTGAGGATCTTTTACAATGCGGTAAGTGTCGCCATTAACCTTATAATCCTGCAGGTTATTAGGGTTATAGGGTTCATATTGAGGCTCAACGCCACCGATTTCCACCACCGGTCCGTTATACGGCTGCTGCGGCGGCGCTTGCTGTTCCGTGGTCGGGGCGGTACAGGCGGAAAGCAATACCGCGACTACGCCGACCCAAAGCCATTCCTTACGCATTACTCACCTCTTATAAACTTTTAGACATCATTTTCCGATGCGTGTGGATCGACATGATAATGCCGAACCCAGCCATAAGCACAATCAGCGCCGAACCCCCGTAACTGACCAGAGGCAAAGGTACGCCAACTACCGGTAAAATACCACTGACCATACCAATGTTAACAAACACATAAACGAACAAAATCAGCATCAGCCCGCCGACCATCACTCGGCCGAAGGTGGTTTGCGCCTTGGCGGCGATCATCAAACCGCGGATTATCACCAGCAGGTATAGCGCCAGCAGCACCAGTACCCCGACCAGCCCCAGCTCCTCGGCCAGCACCGCAAAGATAAAGTCGGTGTGGCGTTCCGGCAGAAATTCCAGCTGTGACTGGGTACCATGCAGCCAGCCTTTACCGGACAGACCGCCTGAGCCGATGGCAATTTTCGACTGAATAATGTGGTAGCCGGCGCCAAGGGGGTCGGTTTCCGGATCGAGCAGCATCATAACGCGGTCGCGCTGATAGCCGTGCATCAGGAAGAACCACAGCACCGGGATAAAGGCCGCCAGCAGCACGGCGGCTACGGCGATTAGCTTCCAGCTCATGCCGGACAGGAATAGCACGAACAGGCCGGAGGCGGCGATCAGAATCGAGGTACCCAAATCCGGCTGTGCGGCAACCAGCAGCGTAGGCAGGAAAATCAGTACCAGCGCAATCGCCGTATTCTTCAGCGAAGGGGGGCAGACGTCGCGGTTCATAAAGCGCGCTACCATCAGCGGTACCGCGATCTTGGCGATCTCGGACGGCTGGAAGCGCACGAAGCCGAGATCCAGCCAGCGTTGGGCGCCTTTACTGATCTGGCCGAAAGCATCCACCAAAATCAGCAGTATCACGCAGAAAATATACAGATACGGTGCCCAGCTTTCATAGACCCGCGGCGGGATTTGCGCCATGACGGCCATGACGATCAACCCCATGACAATCTGGCCGATCTTGCGCTCCATCATGCCGATGTCCTGGCCGCTGGCGCTCCACATCACGAAAGCGCTGTAGACCAGCAGGGCCAGAATTAACAGCAGGAATGTGGGGTCGATATGGATTTTGGTCCAGATCGACGCTTTTTGTTGGCTTTCAGTCATGTTCTACCTTAATCACCCTCTACACCAGGCGGCAGCGGAGCCGCGTCCGGTAATTGCGTATTGTTGTCGCCCAGCAAGATATGGTCGAGGATCTGACGAGTGATCGTCCCGACCGCTGGACCGGCACCGCCGTTTTCCAGAATGATGGCGACCGAAACCGTCGGATTATCGAAGGGAGCGAAGGCCGTCATCAGTTTGTGGTCACGCAGGTGCTCTGCGAGTTTGTGGGCGTTATAGGTTTCGTAACCGAATACCTGCGCGGTCCCCGATTTCGCCGCGGCTTTGTATGGCGTACCTGCAAAGTACTTGCGTGCCGTCCCATTTGGGCGGTTGGCCACGCCATACATGCCGTCTTTGGCAATTTCCCAGAAGCCGGAATGAATATCGCCGATCTGCGTGCTCTCTTCCTGCTGGAAAGGCACCAGCACGCCATTGATACGGGTGCTCTGCAGCAGGTGCGGCGTTTTGACGTTGCCGTCGTTAATCAGGGTGGTCAGCGCCTTGGCCATCTGGATCGGCGTCGCCGTCCAATAACCCTGGCCGATACCTACCGGAATGGTGTCCCCCTGATACCAGGGTTTTTTATAGCGCTTGAATTTCCAGTCACGAGTCGGCATCAGGCCGGAACGCTCTTCTGACAGATCGATGCCGGTATATTCGCCGTAACCGAACTTGGTCAGCCAGGTTGACAGGCGATCGATGCCCATGTCGTAAGCGACCTGATAGAAGAAGGTATCCGCGGACTCTTCCAACGCTTTGGTGACGTTCAGGCGGCCGTGGCCCCATTTTTTCCAGTCGCGGAAGCGTTTTTCCGAGCCGGGCAATTGCCACCAGCCGGGATCGAAGACGATGGTGTTCTTGGTAATCACCCCGGCGCTGAGCGCCGAAACGGAAATATACGGCTTCACCGTGGAGGCGGGTGGGTAGAGCCCTTGCGTGGCACGGTTGATCAGCGGCCGGTTCGGATCGTTGAGCAGCCCTTGGTAATCCTTGCTGGAGATGCCGTCGACGAACAGGTTCGGGTCATAGCTGGGGTTGGACACCATAGCCAGAATGCCGCCGGTGCGCGGATCGCTCACCACCACTGCCGCACGGCTGCCCACCAGCAACTGCTCGATATAGCGCTGCAGGTTGAGATCCAGCGTCAGATAGACGTCTTTGCCGGCGGAAGGCGGTTGCTCATGCAATTGGCGGATCACCCGACCACGGTTGTTGACTTCAACCTCTTCGTAGCCGGTTTTGCCATGCAGGGTTTCTTCGTAATAGCGTTCGATGCCCAGCTTGCCGATGTCGTGCGTTGCAGCGTAGTTGGCCAGCTTGCCGTCTTTATCCAGGCGTTCGACGTCACGGTCGTTGATCTTCGACACGTAGCCGATCACATGGGTCAGGGCGGAACCATAAGGGTAATAGCGACGCTGGTAGCCTTTGACCTCTACGCCGGGGAAGCGGAACTGGTTAACCGCAAAACGCGCCACCTGCACTTCACTCAGGGCGGTTTTCACCGGGATAGAGACGAAACGGCGCGAGCGCTTGCGCTCTTTTTCGAAGTTGGTGATGTCATCATCGGTCAAATCGACCACTGAACGCAGCGCCTGTAGCGTGGCTTTCAGGTCATCGACCTTTTCCGGCATCAACTCCAGTTGGTAGATGGTGCGGTTGAGCGCCAGCGGAGTGCCGTTGCGATCGTAAATAATGCCGCGGCTGGGCGCGATCGGCACCAGTTTGATGCGGTTTTCGTTGGAGCGGGTGCGGTAATCCTCAAAGCGGACGATTTGCAGGTTATACAGATTGGCTATGAGGGTGCCGGTCAGCACCAGGATGACCAAGAACGCCACCAGGGCGCGGCGTACAAACAGGGCGGATTCGGCCGTATAGTCGCGAAAAGGGTTACGTTCTATTTTCATCCCGCTGCTTTATTTCACTCTGTCACTATTACCACCGGTTATTCCCGGTGGTAAGGATGATTTGTTGTAATGCTCCAGGCGCGATAGAGGCTTTCAGCCACCAGCACGCGCACTAAAGGATGCGGTAATGTCAACGGTGAGAGCGACCAACTCTGTTCGGCGGCGGCCTTACACGCCGGGGCCAGCCCTTCCGGGCCACCAATCAGCAGGCTGACGTTGCGGCCGTCCTGCTTCCAGCGTTCGAGTTGTTGCGCCAACTGCGGCGTTTCCCACGGCGTACCGGGAATATCCAGCGTGACAATGCGATTGCCTTTGCCTACCGCAGCCAGCATCTGCTCGCCTTCCTTTTCCAGAATGCGTTTGATATCGGCATTCTTGCCGCGCTTGCCCGCCGGGATTTCGGTCAGCTCAAACGGCATGTCTTTCGGAAAGCGGTGCAGATAATCCATAAAGCCGGTCTGCACCCAGTCTGGCATTTTAGTGCCGACGGCTACCAGTTGCAGTTTCACCGCTTAGCTCCAGAGTTTTTCCAGCTCGTACAACTGACGGCTCTCTTCCTGCATCACGTGAACGATCACGTCACCCAGGTCGACAACGATCCAGTCGGAGGCTTCCTGGCCTTTCATGCCGAACAGTTCCATACCGGCGGTGCGGGCTTCCTGCACCAGGTGGTTGGCGATCGACATCACGTGACGGGTAGAGGTCCCGGTGCAGATGATCATGCAATCGGTGATGCTGGATTTGTCTTGTACATCCAGAGCGATAATGTCTTGGCCTTTCAGGTCATCAATTTTATCGATGACGAAATCTTGGAGCGCTTTACCTTGCAAAGGTTCCCCCTCGGGTGTGTTCTGTTCATTCGACTGCGGCGGGCAACTTGCCCGTTTTGCGGCCTGAATCAATGATAAGTCGGCAGGATGCCGCTGAAAGCCAGCTGGTGACTGCCCGGCCAGCTAAGGATTCCGGGGTTTTCAGCGAATACCTGAAAAATAGCGGCGCAGTATATCACGCGGCTGTTGCTAGCGATATAAACCCTGTAACTCGATATAGCGCTGTACTGAACGCGGCAACAGGTCGTCACAGTTGAGTCCCTGATGGCGGCGCTGACGAATTTCCGTGGCCGAAATCTCCAGCTGTGGCGTATCGGCCAGATAAATAAATCCGTGAGGATGCCGGCTGAGCTGGGCGGGATCGCTCACCTGATGTTGCTCCAGCCACTGCTGTAGCTCAGGCGTATCCATGCGATCGTTGTAACCCGGGCGAGCGAGCACCAGCAGATGACAGGTATCCAGCAGCGACTGCCAGCGGTGCCATTTGTGCAGCGTCAACAGCGAGTCCTGGCCAATGATAAACGCCAGAGGCAAGGCGGCGCCACGTTCTTTACGAATGGCTTCCAGCGTCTCGATGGTATAGGAAGGGGTGGTGCGATGCAGTTCACGATCGTCAACCGCAAACAGCGGGTTACCGGCAATGGCCAATTCCACCATTTTCAACCGTTGCTGAGCGTTCGCTTCGGGCTGAGGGCGGTGCGGCGGAACATGGTTCGGCAGCAGCGTGACCCGGTTCAGACCAACCTCTGCGGCCAGCGCTTCCACCGGCCGCAGATGGCCGTAATGGATAGGGTCGAAGGTGCCGCCAAACAGGGCGTGCAGAACGGGAGTGCCTTGCGGATTAGTGGACATCTGAAAAACTCGTGGCCAGAGGTTTGCCGCACAGCAGCATCGACAGGGTTTCCAATTCAGACCAGACCGACTGGCCGTAATCCTGCTTAAGGGTGATTTCTATCTGCGCGAGCAGATGAACCGCTTGCCGCAGCTGGGTGCCGGACAGCCGTTGCAGTGCCTGGGTTACCAGGTTACGGCGGTTTTGCCAAACCTTGTATTGATCGAATAGCGTACGCAAAGGCACTGTCGCCATGCGGCGTTGCAGGTTGAGCAACTGCAGCAGTTCCCGTTGCAGGGTTCGCAGCAGGATCACCGGCTCGACATCTTCCTGCTGCATCTGCTGCAGGATATGCCAGGCGCGTTTGCTTTTTCCGGCCAACAGGGCGTCCAGCCAGTGGAATGGCGTGAAGTGGGCGGCATCGTTCACGGCCAGTTCTACGCGCGGCAGCGTGAGTTTGCCATCCGGATGCAGCAACGACAGCCGCTCCAGCGCCTGCGACAGCGCCAGCAGGTTGCCTTCGTAGCAGTAACACAGCAGTTGGTTTGCCGCGTCGTCCAGTTCCAGCTTCAGGGTTTTGGCTCGTTGAGCGACCCAGCGGGGGAGCTGCGCCTGTTCCGGCGTCTGGCAACTGACGTAAGCGCCGTGCGGGCTGAGCGCCTTGAACCAGGCACTGTTTTCTTGCGCTTTGGTCAGGCGTGGCCCACGCAGCATCAGCAAAATGTCGTCATGCAGCAGTGCGGCCAGTTTGATCAGCTGTTCGCCGATCGGTGCCGTCGGCCCGTTCTCAGGGAAGATCAGCAGCAGCGTCTGACGGCTGGCGAACAGGCTCATGGCCTGGCAGATGCTGAAGATGGCATCCCAATCGGTATGGGCGTCGAGCGAAATGCTGTAATGCTCGGTGAACTGCTGCTCTTGGGCTGCGTGGCGGATCAGATCCTGGCTTTCCTGCAGCAGCAGCGGCTCGTTGCCGGTCAATAAATAACAAGCGCGCAGCCCCTCTCGGAGCTGCGCGGCAAGTTGTTCAGGGTAAATACGAATCATTGATCTACGCGACTGGCCGCTTTTTCACCGGCGGCAGCGGCTTTCTGTTGGGTTTCTTCTTCCGCAGCGTGCACCGTCAGCAGCTTACGTACCAGCTGTTGGGCGGCCTGCTCGCGCATTTCCTGACGAATAATGTCCTGTTCGGAATCTTTTGCCAGCGCGGTCAACGGGTTATCGAAGAACGAACGGAAAACTTTCACGTTTAGCGGATACAGATCGTGACCCGGGATCAGCACCTGTGCCTGAACGGTCAGTACCATTTGGTACTCAGCGGTTTTACCGTCCTGGAAGATAGAGGCGGTATCCTGGCTCTCCGTGGCGCCAATGATGCGCAGGGAAGGGAGATCCTTACGCTTGGCATCCTTGACGATGGTCACGTCGCTGAGACGTAACTGCTCACGCACCGCGCGGGTCAGCGGACCATAAGGGTCCGAGCTGTCCAGCAGCAGTGTCTTCATTTCCGAAGGGACCTGCGTGGTACCACGCAGGTGAAAACCGCAGCCGGCGGTGACCAGCACCGCCAACCCCAGCAACAACGTCAGAATACGATGTCGCACAACGCCTCCTTGTGTTAACCCACAACCAGGTTAAGCAATTTGCCCGGAACATAGATCACTTTACGAACCGTGACCCCGTCCAGATATTTAGCGACCAGATGCTCCTCAGCGGCACGCGCGCGCACCTGCTCTTCGGTTGCATCGGCAGCCACGGTGATTTTAGCGCGAACCTTACCGTTGACCTGCACCACCACCAGCTTGGAGTCTTCGACCATAGCCTGCTCGTCGGCTTGCGGCCAGGCGGCGGTATCCACATCGCCTTCACCGCCCAACGCCTGCCACAGTGAGAAGCACACGTGCGGAGTGAACGGATACAGCATGCGAACGACTGCCAACAGCGCTTCCTGCAGCAGGGCGCGATCTTGCTCGCTCTCTTGCGGTGCACGGGCCAGCTTGTTCATCAGTTCCATCACGGCGGCAATCGCGGTGTTGAAGGTCTGACGACGGCCGATATCGTCGGTCACTTTGGCAATGGTTTTGTGCAGATCGCGGCGCAGCGCTTTCTGATCTTCGCTCAGCGTTGCCACGTTCAGCGGCTGAACGGCGCCTTTTTCCAGGTGTTCGTAGGCCAGTTTCCACACGCGTTTCAGGAAGCGGTTTGCCCCTTCTACGCCGGATTCCTGCCATTCCAGCGTCATTTCTGCCGGTGAAGCAAACATCATGAACAGACGGACGGTATCTGCGCCGTATTTCTCAACCATCACCTGCGGGTCGATGCCGTTGTTTTTCGACTTCGACATTTTGCTCATGCCAGCATAGACCAGTTCACGACCTTGTGGATCGGTGGCTTTGATAATGCGGCCTTTGTCATCACGTTCAACGTTGGCGTCGACCGGGGAAACCCAGACGCGTTCGCCGCTGTTGCCGGTGTAATAGAAGGCGTCTGCCAGCACCATGCCCTGGCACAGCAGGCGTTTTGCCGGCTCGTCGGAGTCGACCAGGCCAGCGTCACGCAGCAGCTTGTGGAAGAAGCGGAAATACATCAGGTGCATGATGGCGTGTTCGATGCCGCCGACATACTGATCGACCGGCAGCCAGTAGTTGGCAGCGGCTGGATCCAGCATCCCCTGGTCGTACTGCGGGCAGGTATAGCGCGCGTAGTACCAGGATGACTCCATAAAGGTGTCGAAGGTGTCGGTTTCGCGCAGCGCCGGTTGGCCGTTAACGGTGGTTTTCGCCCACTCAGGATCGGCTTTGATCGGGCTGGTAATGCCGTCCATCACCACGTCTTCCGGCAGGATCACCGGCAGCTGGTCTTCTGGCGTTGGCATCACGGTACCGTCTTCCAGCGTGACCATCGGGATTGGTGCGCCCCAATAACGTTGGCGGGAAACGCCCCAGTCGCGCAGACGGTAGTTAACCTTGCGCTGACCAACGCCTTTGGCGACCAGTTTGTCGGCAATGGCGTTGAAACCGTCTTGGTGATCCAGACCGTCAAACTCGCCGGAGTTGAACAGCGTGCCTTTCTCGGTCATCGCTTCAGCTTGTACATCCGGTTGGCTGCCGTCGAGGGCCAGAACGACCGGTTTGATTGGCAGGCCGTATTTGGTGGCGAATTCCCAGTCGCGCTGATCGTGAGCCGGAACCGCCATCACCGCGCCGGTGCCGTATTCCATCAGCACAAAGTTGGCGACCCAAATTGGCACTTGCTCGCCGGACAGCGGATGGATGGCGAACAGGCCGGTCGGCATGCCCTTTTTCTCCATCGTCGCCATTTCGGCTTCGGCCACTTTGGTGTTGCGGCACTCTTCGATAAATTCAGCCAGCGCCGGGTTGTTCACCGCGCCTTGCTGCGCCAATGGGTGACCTGCGGCTACGGCCACGTAGGTCGCGCCCATAAAGGTGTCAGGACGGGTGGTGTAAACCGTCAGCTTTTCGTCGCTGCCCGCTACGTCAAAGGTGATATCCACCCCTTCGGAACGGCCAATCCAGTTGCGCTGCATGGTTTTCACCTGTTCTGGCCAGCTTTCCAGCGTGTCCAGATCGTTGAGCAGCTGATCGGCGTAGTCGGTGATTTTGATAAACCACTGTGGGATCTCTTTACGCTCAACCTTGGTGTCGCAGCGCCAGCAGCAGCCGTCGATCACCTGTTCGTTGGCCAGCACGGTCAGATCGTGTGGGCACCAGTTCACCGCGGAAGTCTTCTTGTAGACCAGGCCTTTTTCGTACAGCTTGGTGAAGAACCACTGTTCCCAACGGTAGTAGTCCGGATCGCAGGTGGCGATCTCGCGATCCCAGTCATAGCCGAAGCCCAGCAGTTTCAGCTGGTTCTTCATGTATTCGATATTGTCGTAGGTCCACGGAGCCGGTGCGGTGTTGTTTTTAACCGCAGCGCCTTCCGCCGGCAGGCCGAACGCATCCCAACCAATAGGCTGTAGCACGTTTTTACCTAGCATGCGCTGGTAGCGCGAGATCACGTCGCCGATAGTGTAGTTACGAACGTGCCCCATGTGCAGACGGCCTGATGGGTACGGCAGCATGGATAGGCAGTAATACTTTTCCTTGCTCGCATCTTCGGTAACTTTGAAAGTTTGCTTCTCTTCCCAGTGAAGCTGTACGTTCGATTCTATGTCTTCTGGACGGTATTGCTCTTGCATGGCGGCTGGTGGTCCTGTAGGTGTAAAACAGCTCCCCCTTCATCTTTCAAGCCACAGCGTTGTTGGCTGCGTACACTCAACCCAGTCACTTACCTTTGTAAGCTCTTGGGTTTCACGTACTGGCCGCCTGGCCGTGACTCGAAACCTATCGGGGGGATTTCTGTAGCATTCTGTTGAGTACTTATAGATCCGCATAGCATAGCTGATAAGACCTCCCGGCAACAACACCAAGCGCCCGACTCGACGTATTTAAAAAATACCGGCCATGATAAGACTCACATCTTGAGGAAACCATGTCTTGCCAAGTGACATCAGCAATTTACGGCTAAAATGATAAGGGATAGTTTAGGAGGTAAGCCCAGTCACGTAAGTTCATCGAGGAGAGATTATGAACAAGGTTGCTCAGTACTACCGCGAATTGGTGGCATCTCTGACAGAACGCCTGAAAAATGGCGAGCGTGATATTGACTCGCTGGTCGCGAGCGCAGAAAAACGGCTAAGCGAAGCGGGTGAACTGACGCGCGACGAAGTTGAGCAGGTTACACAGGCGGTACGGCGCGATCTGGAAGAGTTCGCTCGCAGTTATCAGGAGAGCCGGGACGAGTTTACCGACAGCGTTTTCATGCGGGTCATCAAGGAGAGCCTGTGGCAGGAGCTGGCGGATATTACCGACAAAACTCAGTTGGAATGGCGCGAGGTGTTCAAGGACGTCAGCCACCATGGCGTTTACCACAGCGGTGAGGTTGTCGGGCTGGGTAATCTGGTGTGCGAAAAATGCCACCATCATTTGGCGTTTTACACGCCGGAAGTGCTGCCGCTGTGCCCGAAATGCGGTCATGACCAATTCCAGCGTCGGCCTTTCGAACCTTAAGCTTGCTGCGCGCCCTGGCCTCTCCGCTGGAAAAGGTCAGGGCAGGCGCTGCTCTTAGCCAAACAGTTTTTTCATCAGGTTGCCAAGAAAGCTTCCGCCAGCCGAGGCCGTAGCCACTTCAGCCTGCGGGGCGGTGTCGATTTTGGCCAGCACTTTCTGTGCCACCGCAACCCGGCTTTCCTGAGCGGCTTTTTCTGCTGCTTCAGGGCCGTAAGCAAAGCCTTCCGCCAGCACGAACTCGACGTCGGTAATGCCGATAAACGCCAGGAATAGCTTCAGGTACGGCGTGATCAGATCGGTTGGCGTATCCGCGTGGATACCGCCGCGGCTGGAGATCACAATCGCTTTCTTGCCGGTGACCAGACCTTCAGAGCCTTCAGAGGTGTAGCGGAAGGTTTGGCCGGCGCGCGCCACCAGATCGAAATAGATTTTCAACTGCGTCGGGATGTTGAAGTTGTACATCGGCGCGCTGATGATAATGGTGTCGTGCGATTTCAGCTCGGCGATCAGCTCATCGGAAAGTGCCAGCGTCTTTTGCTGATGCGGTGTTAAAGGTTTGTCACCGGCGCTAAACCCGCCAATCACTTCACCATCCAGCTCCGGCAGTGTCGGGTTGGCTAAATCGCGAACCGTAAAGCTGTCATTGGGGTGTGCTTCATGCCACTGTTGAACAAAAAAATCGACTAATTTTCCAGACTGGGAGTAATCACCCAGGATACTTGATTTCAGGACCAGTATACGACTCATTGGGCTATCTCCAGGCTTGGTCTAAGGTATCAGCGATGCTGTGCGTTTAACAGCATCTTAGAGGCAAGCCTGGCCCAGTGATAGCGTAAAAATTCGCTGAGTTAAATCAAAAATATTGAATGTTAGGGCGGTTTCCCGCCCGGTGGTCAATAGCGGGCTACGCGCTCGGCCAACAGATCGATAAAGCCTTCGCGATCGATATCGGTCAGCACTTCAACGTTGGCCGGCTTGCCGTTCTGACCGAAGATATCCACTACGGTCATGCCGAGGGTATATTCCCCTTTGGTTTCCACGCCGACCCAGCGTTCGATACTGCCAAACAGCTGTGGCGCCAGCAGCCAGGCGATGGTGCAGGGGTCGTGCATCGCGGCACCGGGCAGCCCACGGGGATGGCTAAGGTACAGCGGCAGGTAGAAGTCGAGCATTTCGGCCACCGCCTGCGCCACCGCGTTGTTTATCTGACGGATGCGTTCGATATCCTGTGGCAGCACCAGCGCCTGGTGAGTCACGTTCAACCCTGCCATGGTCAGCGGCACGCCGGATTTCAGCACCATTTCGGCGGCTTCGGGATCGACATAGATGTTGAACTCTGCCACCGGGGTGGTGTTGCCGGCATTCATACCTCCCCCCATAAACACGATGCGTTCAATGTTACCTTTCAGCTCTGGGTGTTGGGCCAGCAGCAGCGCGATATTGGTCATGGGGCCGGTGACCACCAGCGTGATCGGCTGCGGACTGCTGCGTAGCAGGCTGGCGATCAGCTCTACGGCAGTTTGCGCCACCGGCTGGATGGCGGGCGTTGGCAGATGGGTATTGCCCATGCCGGTTTTGCCGTGAACGTAGTCGGCAATCACCAGGTCTCGCATCAACGGCGCGGCAGCACCGGCAGCGACGGGAATGTCTTCACGCTTCATCAACGTCAACAGACCCAGCGCATTGTGCAGGGTTTTTTCCGGCGTCTGGTTACCGGCGGAGGTGGTAATGGCTTTAACGTCCAATTCTGGTGAACTCAGCGCCATGGCAAGGGCAATGGCATCGTCCAGACCAGGGTCGCAATCGATAATGATAGGGCGGGGCATGTTTATCTCCTTATTTGTTATCCAGTGAGCATCGGATCAAAATCGGAGAGAAACAAGTGCTTTTAGTGCCGGAAAGAGGGAATGAAACTGCGCCCCGGGCGGGGCGCAGGCGAGGCATCAGTGCAGGATTTTCGCCAGGAAGTCCTTCGCCCGTTCGGACTCCGGATTGTTGAAGAAGTCGTCTTTATTACGGTCTTCGACGATTTTGCCTTCATCCATAAAGATCACCCGGTTCGCCACTTTACGGGCAAAGCCCATCTCGTGGGTTACCACCATCATGGTCATGCCTTCATTGGCCAGTTCGACCATAACGTCCAGCACTTCGTTGATCATTTCCGGATCGAGCGCCGAAGTGGGCTCATCGAACAGCATGGCGATAGGATCCATGCACAGCGCTCGGGCGATAGCCACGCGTTGCTGCTGGCCGCCGGAAAGCTGGCCGGGGAACTTGTTGGCGTGTGCGGTCAGGCCGACGCGCTCCAGCAGTTTCAGGCCTTTCTCGCGCGAGGCGTCTTTGTCGCGTTTGAGCACTTTCACCTGCGCCAGCGTCAGGTTATCGATGATCGACAGGTGCGGGAAAAGCTCGAAGTGCTGGAATACCATACCGACCTTGGAACGCAGCTGCGCCAGATTGGTTTTCTTGTCGTTGACCGGAGTACCGTTCACCAGGATATTGCCCTGCTGGATCGGCTCCAGACCGTTGACGGTTTTGATCAGGGTAGACTTGCCCGAGCCTGAAGGACCGCAGACCACCACCACCTCGCCTTTTTTTACTTCGGTGGTGCAATCGGTCAGAACCTGAAAGTGACCGTACCACTTAGAAACATTTTTCAGGGATATCATCAAACAGTCCTTTTCTTCAAATAGCTTACCAGCGCCGAGGCGGCGAGACTGATAACAAAGTAGACAAAGCCGGCAAACAGGATCATTTCAACCTGGGTGCCGTCGCGCTCGCCAATGGTCGAGGCGGTACGGAAGAAGTCAGCCAGGCTCAGTACGTACACCAGGGAGGTATCCTGGAACAGTACGATGCCCTGGGTCAGCAGCAGCGGCACCATGGCGCGGAACGCCTGCGGCAGGATCACCAGCTTCATTGACTGCCATTGGGTCATGCCCAGTGCCAGCGCGGCGGAGGACTGGCCGCGTGAGATGCTGATGATACCGGCGCGGATAATTTCCGAGTAATAAGCCGCTTCAAACAGGGAAAAGGCTACCATAGCCGAGATCAGGCGAATATCGGTTTTCGGCGACAGCCCTAGAACCTGTTGTAATAAGCTTGGAACCACCAGATAGAACCACAGCAGCACCATCACCAGCGGGACGGAGCGGAACAGGTTGACGTAAACGGCAGCGAACCAACTGATCGGTTTGATGGGCGACAAGCGCATTACCGCCAGAACGGTTCCCCACAGAATACCGACGACGATGGCGGTCACGGTGATCTTCAGCGTGATCAACAGGCCCTGCAGCAGATAAGGGAAACTTGGGACAATCGATGCCCAGTCAAATTCGTACATTATTTACTCCCCAAGTTGCCGGGCAACTGCACTTTTCTCTCTACCAACCGCATAAACAGCATGATCACGGCGTTGATGGCGATATAGGCCAGCGTAATCGCGGTAAAGGATTCATAGGCATGCGCAGAGTAGTCCAGCAGTTTGCCGGCCTGGGCAGCCATGTCGACCAACCCGATAGTGGAAGCGATGGCGGAGTTTTTGACCAGGTTGAGCATTTCCGAGGTCATCGGCGGCACAATCACCCGGTAGGCATTCGGCAACAGCACGTAGCGGTAGGTTTGCGGCAGCGTCAGGCCCATCGCCAACCCGGCCGCTCTTTGACCGCGTGGCAGTGACTGAATGGCAGCACGTACCTGCTCGCAGACGCGAGCGGCAGTAAACAGCCCGAGGCACAGCATCGAGGAAACAAAGAATTGCACGTTAGGATCGAGTTCGGTTTTGAACCACATGCCGATATTCGCTGGCAGCAGTTCCGGGATCACCAGATACCAGGTAAAGAATTGGACGATCAGCGGCACATTACGGAACAGTTCGACGTAACAGGTACCGAGGGTGGAAAGAAAGCGGTTGGGCACGGTACGCAAAATACCGAATAGCGAACCGACAAAGAAAGCGATAATCCATGCACAGACGGAGAGGGCTACCGTGACCTGAAAGCCGGACCAAATCCAGCCGAGGTAGGTGGTATTCCCAAACGGGGCCTGCTGCAGGAAGATACCCCAGTTCCAATCTATTGACATAACAAACTCCGTTAAGCGGGCGCAGAGCGCCTAAAGATTGATGACTATTCAACGCCGAGGGCGCCGCGGCCAGTCGGGCTGACTTATGTGTGCGGGCATCGGTAATGCGTTATGGGAAAAATACGGGAGGGGAACGGCCTCCCGTATTCCTGTCTGTCCCAGCCATCAACAGGGCTGGTTTGGCCTGGCGGCCGCCCCAGCTCTTGTTCTATTAGTTCAATGCTTTATCGTTAGGCTCTTTGAACAGTTGCTTCATGTCGTCGGACAGTTCGAAGTTCATGTTGAGGTTCTTCGGTGGAATAGGCTGTTTGAACCACTTATCAAACCATTTTGTTGCTTCGCCTGAAGTTTGAGCCTGAGCGATGGTGTCATCGACCAGTTTCTTGAACTCAGGATCGTCTTTACGCAGCATACAGCCGTAGGCTTCTTTCGACTGCGGTGTGCCCAGAATTTCCCATTGGTCCGGCTTCTTCGCTTTCGCGCGTTCACCCGCCAGCAGGGCGTCATCCATCATAAAGGCTACTGCACGACCGCTTTCCAGGGTACGGAAGGAGTCGCCGTGGTCTTTGGCGCTGATGATGCGCATGTTCATCTTGCCGCTGTCGTTCAGTTTATTGAGCAGCACTTCAGAGGTGGTGCCTGAGGTCACCACGACAGGTTTGCCCGCCAGATCCTTGAAGTCTTTGACGTCAGAGCCTTTTTTCACCAGCAGACGGGTACCGACCACGAAGATGGTATCGGAGAAGGCCGCCTGTTTTTGGCGTTCGAGGTTGTTGGTGGTCGAGCCGCATTCGAAGTCAAAGGTGCCGTTTTGCAGCAGCGGGATACGGTTCTGTGAGGTGATCGGCAGCATTTTGACCTGCAGATCAGGAGCGTTCAGTTTTTTCTTAACCGCTTCAACGATTTGGTTGGAGTAGTCCTGGGAGTAACCCACAACTTTTTGCTGGTTGTCGTAGTAGGAGAACGGCACTGACGATTCGCGGTGGCCGACAACGATCACGCCGTTGTCTTTGATTTTCTTCAGCGTACCGGTCAGTTCTTCCGCATGGGCTACGTTACCTGCCATACCGATCAGCAGTAACGATAACGCCAATTTACGCATTTGCATGGTCCAACTCCTTTGCTGTTGTGGTGGCTCAAATTCAAAGAGCATCAGATTCTAAATGGAGATTTATTGCTCAAGTATAAAGATAGTCTTAGAACACATAACCGTTAGAAAATAGCCGATTGTGAATGGATTGAAACTAAAATGTTTCTTTTTTTGAGACGCCACGCGCACCAAATTAATGCAACAAAACCCCAATGCACCTTTGTGGTGCCGGTCATGCTCTTGAGTTGTGCACAGGTGCGACAAAACGTCAGTAAAAGTAAATCGGCTCTCTATAACAGAGTAATTAAAGCAAGGAGTGTGCCAGAAGCATTGATTTGGCGACGCTTTATGCTAGACGCGTGGGAGAGTGTGGCGTGGCAAGCTGCAAGGTGGATGAGGGAAGCGGGGCGCTGACGGGCAGCGCCCCGGGGGGGTTATTTACGGCGCAGGCCGAGGATCAACGCCAGGCCGCCAAGCAGCAGGGTGATTATCCACAATGGCGTGGCGCCAAAACGGGCATAAGGCGTTATGCCGGTGGTTGGTGTGACGTTCACCTCCAGCACCTTGCGGGTGAACTGAGGGATCTCAGCGATCACCTCACCGTTGGCGTCTACCGCGGCGGTGACGCCGTTATTGGTGCTGCGCAACAGAGGGCGACCCAGCTCCAGAGCACGCATGCGCGCCATCTGGAAGTGCTGCCATGGGCCGATGGAATGGCCGAACCAGGCGTCGTTGGAGATGGTCAGCAGGAAGTTGGTGTCCGGCCGGAAGTTGTCGCGTACCTGCTGGCCGAGAACAATCTCATAACAGATTGCCGCCGTCAGGTTATAGCCTTTCACGCTGAGCTGTGGCTGGACGTAGTCGCCACGACTGAATGAAGACATCGGTAAATCGAAGAACGGTGCCAGCGGGCGCAGCAGCGTTTCCAGCGGCACAAACTCGCCAAACGGCACCAGATGGTGCTTGTTATAGCGGTCCTTGGCCGGATAAACGTACGGCGTCGGTTCGCCCAGCACGATGGCGCTGTTGTAGATTTGCTGGCCCTGCGGCGTAGCACGCACATCAACAATACCGGTGATCAGGCTGCTGTTTTTGGCGCGCATCAGGTCATCCATCATGGTCAGGAAGCCGTTCTGGCTGGCTTCGTAATCCGGAATGGCAGACTCCGGCCAGATGATGATCGGCGCTTTGCCCATATAAGGACGCGTTTCGTCCAAATAGGTTTGCAAGGTGCTGACCAACGCTTTCGGATCCCACTTCATCGACTGAGCGATGTTGCCCTGCACCATCGCGACGTTGACCGCCTTGTCCGGTTGCGGGGTAAACCAGTGCAGCTGGCGCAACGGCCACGGCAGCAACAGCAGTGCGACGGCAACCCCAGCCGCGGCGATCCGACGCTGATTGACGGCGTACACCAACAGCCCGGCGATCGCCATCAGCATAAAGGTGATGGTATCTACCCCGAGCAACGGCGCCACGCCTTTCAGCGGGCCGTTAATCTGGCTGTAGCCAAACTGCAGCCAGGGGAAACCGGTCAGCACCCAGCCACGTAAAAACTCGGTGACTTGCCACAACACGGGGGCGGCAATCGCTAAACGGTACCAACTGGTGGTCGGCCACAGACGTGCCAGCAACCCGGCGAACAGCCCGGTATACAGCGACAGGTAAGCCGCCAGCAGCACGACCAGGAAAATGTTGATGGAGAAAGGCATGCCGCCGAAGTCGGCAATGCTGACGTAAACCCAGTTGATTCCCGTCCCGAACAGACCGAAACCCCAGCAAAAACCGAGCAAGGCAGACTGTTTGGTGGTGCGGTTCAGGGTTACGGCCAACAGGCCGAACAGAGAGACAAGGGCCGCCGGCCAGATATCGTAAGGGGAAAACGCCAGCGTGCCGCTGGCGCCGGTCAACAGCGCCAGCAGGGCGCGAACCCACTGGCGTTCAAGGAAAGAGGCTTTAGCCATGTTTGATTTATTCTTCCAGTTTCGGTTGCGGAGAATCGTCCGGAATTTTTACATGAACCTGGATGATACGTCGACTGTCCGCCATCGCAACTTTAAATAGGTAACCTTCGATTTCAATGGTTTCCCCGCGTGCAGGCAGGTGACCGAAGGCCTGCATCACCAGGCCGCCGATAGTGTCGACCTCGTCGTCGCTGAAGTGGGTGCCGAAGGCTTCGTTGAAGTCTTCAATCGGCGCCAGCGCTCGCACGGTATACATATGTCGGCTGAGCTGGCGGATATCCAGATCGTCTTCGTCGTCATATTCGTCTTCGATTTCGCCGACAATCAGTTCCAGAATATCTTCGATGGTGACCAGGCCGGACACGCCGCCGAACTCGTCAATGACAATCGCCATGTGATAACGCTGGGAGCGGAACTCCTTCAGCATCCGGTCTACTCGCTTGCTTTCAGGCACCACCACGGCGGTGCGCAGCACCTTGTCGATGCTGAATTCCTCGGATTCCGCGCGCATAAACGGCAGCAGATCCTTGGCCATCAGAATGCCTTCGATGTGATCTTTATCTTCGCTGATCACCGGGAAGCGCGAGTGGGCGGATTCAATGATCACGTCCAGGCACTCTTCCAGCGTTTGGTTACGCTTGAGCGTCACCATCTGGGAGCGCGGGATCATGATATCGCGCACGCGCTGCTCGGCGATATCCATCACGCCTTCCAGCATGTCTCGGGTATCGGGATCGATCAGGTCGTTTTGCTCGGAATCACGGATCAGCTCTACCAGATCGCCACGGTTTTTGGGTTCGCCGTGGAACAGCTGGTTAAGGATAAGAGTAAAGAACCCCTTCTTGGGACTGGGGCTGTCATTGCTTTGTGAATGGTCGTCGCTCATGGCGTTTTAGTTAATATCACTCATGTCAGAGTTAGGGGAGTCAGCGGCAGCCCCATACGGGGGCTGCGGGGAAATCAGCTGACGTCAGAGGGGGTCTTTTTCCGCCAGGTACGGGTCCGGGTAACCCAGTCCGTGCATGATTTCGGTTTCCAAAGACTCCATTTCTTCGGCTTCATCGTCTTCGATGTGGTCATACCCTAGCAGATGAAGGCTGCCATGGACAACCATATGCGCCCAGTGGGCCTCCAGCGCCTTCTCTTGCTCGATGGCTTCCTGTTCAACCACCTGACGGCAGATGATCAGATCGCCCAGCAGCGGCAGCTCGATACCCGGGGGAGCTTCGAACGGGAAAGACAGCACGTTGGTCGGTTTGTCCTTGCCGCGATAGGTCAGGTTCAACTCGTTACTTTCCGCTTCATCCACCAGGCGAATGGTGACCTCGGCCTCCTCCTGAAACTGCGGCAGCACGCCTTCCAGCCAGCGCTGGAAGGTGGCTTCATCCGGCAGGCCGTTGCTGTCTGCACAGGCAATCTGCAGATCCAAAATCACCTGGCTCATGGTGTCTCCTGCTCGGAGGCGATGCTCGCCTCGCGTTTACGTTGTTCGGCAATCGCATCTTTGCGTTTTTGTTCGGCGGCTTCCCAGGCTTCATAAGCGATGACCACGCGGGCCACCACCGGATGGCGTACCACGTCTTCGCTATGGAAGAAATTGAAGCTCAGTTCTTCGACGTCAGACAGCACTTCCACCGCGTGGCGCAGGCCGGATTTTTGGTTGCGCGGCAGGTCTATCTGCGTCACGTCACCGGTGATGACCGCCTTGGAGTTGAAGCCAATACGCGTCAGGAACATCTTCATCTGTTCGATGGTGGTGTTCTGGCTCTCGTCGAGGATGATAAACGCGTCGTTCAACGTACGGCCGCGCATATAGGCCAGCGGAGCGACTTCTATCACGTTACGTTCGATCAGCTTCTCCACGCGCTCAAAGCCCAGCATTTCGAACAGGGCGTCATACAGTGGGCGCAGGTAAGGATCGACCTTCTGGCTCAGATCCCCCGGCAGGAAGCCCAGTTTTTCACCGGCTTCAACCGCTGGACGGGTCAGCAGAATGCGGCGGATCTCCTGGCGTTCCAATGCGTCCACCGCAGCGGCGACCGCCAGGTAGGTCTTGCCGGTACCGGCCGGGCCGATGCCGAAGGTGATGTCGTGATCGAGAATATTGGCAATGTATTGCGCCTGATTCGGCGTGCGCGGTTTCACCATGCCGCGTTTGGTTTTGATGGTCACCGCCTTGCCGTAATCCGGCACGCTGTCGGCAACCTGTTCCAGTACCCGGCTTTCTTTGATCGCTAAATGGATCTGCTCCGGGTCGATATCCGGGATCACGCCGCGAATGGGAGCGGTGTCCACATACAGATGGCGTAAGATATCGGCGGCGGCAACCACGCACGGGTTCTTGCCGACCAGCTTGAAACGGTTGTCACGGCGGTTGATCTCAATGCCCAACCGGCGTTCGAGTTGTTTGATATTGTCATCAAACGGGCCGCACAGGCTGAGCAATCGCTTATTGTCTGCCGGCTCTAACAAAATTTCTTGTGTTGCGACGTTCAAACTATTCCTCAAGGCTCATATCGGGCCTGGTTGGTTTTCGGTACGCGCGTCCAGGGCCAAGCCTGAACTCTCTACCTTGAATTATTCATGGTGCGCCGCACTGGCGCAAGTTTACCCATGATCTATCTGTGCGTCGGCGGCAAAATTCAAGGGCCGAAGGAGGAAAAACGCGGCCAAAACAGCCGCGTAATGCTTGGGAGATTCAGGGCTGGCGATCAGTTCTTTTTCACGAATTCGGATTTCAGCTTCATCGGGCCAAAGCCATCGATCTTGCAGTCGATGTTGTGGTCGCCTTCCACCAGGCGGATGTTCTTCACTTTGGTGCCGATTTTCAGCATGGAAGAGCTGCCTTTGACCTTGAGGTCTTTCACTACGGTCACGGCGTCGCCGTCGGCCAGCAGGTTGCCGTTGGCGTCTTTGACAATCAGCGTATCGCTGTCGTCCGCCGGCGCGCTGTCGCTCCACTCGTGGGCGCACTCAGGGCAGATAAACAGGTTGTTATCCTGGTAGGTGTATTCGGAGTTGCACTTTGGGCAGTGTGGGAGTTGCATGTTATGTCGCCTCTTAATCAAAAAAATAAAAAAAAGAAAATGGCCGGGCATGAAGACCCGGCTGATAAGTCATAAGGATAATCGCTGACGTGGCGTCGGGCGCCACGGCTTACAGCACTGCGGAGAGGGCGTCAGGGCTGATAAATGCCGACGCCCAGCGCGTTCTCTTTTCGGGTTCGGGCGATGACTGACTGCGGGGATTCATGCACGCGCAGGTCCATCTGCTGTTCGGTACGCACCACTGCGCCACGCAGTGTGTTGGTCAAAACCTCGGTGATTTCCACATCAACGAACTGACCGATCATATCCGGCGTGCCTTCAAAGTTCACCACGCGGTTGCAGGCTGTCCGGCCCGCCAGTTCCATCACGCTTTTGCGGGAAGTGCCTTCCACCAAAATACGCTGTACGGTTCCGAGCATCCGGCGGCTGAACTGCAGCACCTGCTGGTTGATGCGATCCTGCAGGATGTACAGACGCTGTTTCTTTTCCTCTTCGCTGACGTCATCGACCATATCGGCCGCCGGTGTGCCAGGGCGGGACGAGTAGATAAAGCTGAAGCTGGTATCAAAGTTGATCTCGGCAATCAGATTCATGGTCTGTTCGAAATCGGCCTGGGTTTCACCCGGGAAGCCGATAATAAAATCGGAGCTGAGCTGGATGTCCGGCCGCGCCTTGCGCAGCTTGCGAATGATCGCTTTGTATTCCAACGCGGTATGCGCGCGCTTCATCATGGTCAGTATACGGTCTGAGCCGCTTTGTACCGGCAGATGCAGGAAGCTCACCAGCTCCGGCGTGTCTTCATAAACCGCGATGATATCGTCGGTGAATTCAATCGGATGGCTGGTGGTGAAACGGATGCGGTCGATACCGTCGATGGCTGCCACCAGGCGCAGCAGTTCGGCAAACGAGCAAATTTCGCCGTCGTAAGTCGCGCCGCGATAGGCGTTGACGTTCTGGCCGAGCAGGTTGACTTCGCGTACGCCCTGCGCCGCCAGTTGGGCGACTTCAAACAGGACGTCATCGCTTGGGCGGCTGACTTCTTCACCGCGGGTATAAGGCACCACGCAGAAGGTACAGTACTTGTTGCAGCCTTCCATGATGGAGACGAAGGCGGTAGGGCCTTCGGCACGCGGTTCCGGCAGGCGATCGAATTTTTCGATTTCCGGAAAGCTGATGTCGACGATGGGGCTGCGGGTGCCCTGCACGTGGTTGAGCATTTCCGGCAGGCGGTGCAGGGTCTGCGGCCCGAACACGACGTCGACGCAAGGCGCGCGGCTGCGAATGTGTTCGCCTTCCTGTGAGGCCACGCAGCCACCGACGCCGATGATCAGCGCCGGGTTCTTTTCTTTCAGCAGTTTCCAACGCCCTAACATGGCGAAAACTTTTTCCTGCGCTTTCTCGCGGATCGAGCAGGTATTCAGCAGCAGCACGTCCGCTTCTTCAGCGTTGTCGGTCCATTGGTAACCGTGTGTGCTTCCCAGTAAGTCCGCCATTTTCGATGAATCATATTCATTCATCTGGCAGCCCCAGGTTTTGATATGTAGTTTTTTGGTCATTGACTTGCCATTACTCAGTGCGGACGAAAGTTGCGATACGCGACATGCAGGGCGCTTATTGTAAACATTTGACGCCGTTGTGACCAGCGCGGGGAAAACACCATGCGACCTGAAGCCAAATTAAAAATCCGTTACACTGGAGCCAAACGCCATGCCGGTGGGAATGGCGATAATTCACTAAGAAAACATAGCCAATATGAACGTATCTCAAAAACGGTATGACGCCGTGGTGGTAGGCGGCGGGATGGTCGGCGCGGCCGCCGCATTGGGGCTGGCGCAGGCCGGTTGGTCGGTGGCCTTGCTGGAACATCAGGCGCCGCAGGCGTTCGATGCGCAAAGCCCGCCGGATCTGCGTATTTCCGCCATCGGCTGCACCTCGGTGGGGTTGCTGAAACAACTCGGCGCCTGGCCGGCGGTGCAAGCGATGCGCTCGGCGCCTTACCGCCGATTGGAAACCTGGGAGTGGGCCTCTTCACGGGTAGCGTTTGACGCCGCCTCGCTCGGCCTGCCGGAGCTGGGTTTTATGGTAGAAAACCGTATTTTGCAACTGGCGCTCTGGCAACAGCTGGAGCAGTGCGAAAATCTGACGCTCTATTGCCCCGCCAGGCTGCGTTCGCTGCAGCGGAATGACGACCACTGGCAAGTGACGCTGGACTCTTCACAGACGCTACAAGCACGTTTGGTAGTGGGGGCCGATGGAGCCAACTCGCAGGTGCGCAATTTGGCCGCTATCGGCACCAGCGGCTGGCAGTACCGCCAGTCCTGCATGCTGATCACCGTCGATACCGGCGAGCCGCAGCAAGATACGACCTGGCAGCAGTTTTTCCCTTCCGGTCCCCGGGCTTTCCTGCCGTTATATGATCAATGGGCCTCGCTGGTGTGGTACGACAGCCCGCAGCGTATCCGCCAGCTGCAGGCGATGCCGCCAGCGCAGCTTGAGAAAGAGATCGCCGAAGCCTTTCCTGCCCGCTTAGGGGAAGTGAAGGTGCATGCGGCCGGATCTTTCCCGTTAGCGCGCCGCCATGCGCAACGCTATGTGTTGTCGGGGTTGGTGTTGCTCGGTGACGCGGCACATACCATCAACCCGTTAGCCGGGCAGGGAGTAAACCTGGGGTATCGTGACGTGGAAGCCTTGCTGGCGGTTTTGTGTGATGCACGCGAGTTGGGTGAAGACTGGAGCAGCGAAGCGGTGCTGATGCGTTATCAGCGTCGCCGTCGCACCGATAACTTGCTGATGCAAAGTGGTATGGATCTGTTTTATACCGCTTTCAGCAATAATTTGTCGCCGCTTTGCGTGGCGCGCAATATTGCGTTGATGGCGGCCCAGCGGGCGGGCAAGTTGAAGGAACATGCGCTGAAATACGCGTTGGGGCTGTAGGCGGCCCTTCCTACAAGGGCGCAGTTCAATGTCGCGCCCTTATTCATTCGGTCTCGCCAAATTTCAGATAGCAAAAAGCCCGCCGAAGCGGGCTTTTCTAAATGTGGCTGGGGTGCCAGGATTCGAACCTGGGTATGCTGGTATCAGAAACCAGAGCCTTACCGCTTGGCGACACCCCAATGGTGTAACAGTAAAATATGGTGGCTACGACGGGATTTGAACCTGTGACCCCATCATTATGAGTGATGTGCTCTAACCAGCTGAGCTACGTAGCCATTTTTCGATATTTTACTTTAAAAGTCAACAGCATTGGTATGGCTGGGGTACCTGGATTCGAACCAGGGAATGCTGGTATCAAAAACCAGTGCCTTACCGCTTGGCGATACCCCATCAACACGTTTAACTTTTTTTGCAACATCCCCATCCTAAAAAAGATGGCTGGGGTACCTGGATTCGAACCAGGGAATGCCGGTATCAAAAACCGGTGCCTTACCGCTTGGCGATACCCCACCTGTTGCCTGCAACTCGATGAAAAGAAATGGTGCGGGAGGCGAGACTTGAACTCGCACACCTTGCGGCGCTAGAACCTAAATCTAGTGCGTCTACCAATTTCGCCACTCCCGCAAAAAAGATGGTGGCTACGACGGGATTTGAACCTGTGACCCCATCATTATGAGTGATGTGCTCTAACCAGCTGAGCTACGTAGCCATCTTTTTTCGCGCAACCTTCATCGGCGTTGCGGGGCGCATTATGCGTATATGGCCGTTTTGCGTCAACAAGTTTTTTCCCGAAAAAGCGGCTGGATGTGTCGTTTGTCTGGGTTGTGAACAGTATGGCGATAAAAGCATCAATTCAGGCAATTAATGGTTGAAAACATCAGCAAAAAGGCGGACCCGGAGGTCCGCCTTGAGACTGCGGACAAACATATAATGTTTGGCGGCAGGCGATAAAGGATTTGAAAATAAACCAGGAAAATCAATTTATTGATTTTCGGCTAAGAACACAAAGGGGGAAAAACCACGCTTTTATCCCCCTTTGTCAATAACCTGAAGGCGGGCCCGGAGGCCCGCCTTGGGGAGAAAACCCGGCGTGATTATTTGTAGGCGGATTGGTGAACGCCGACTGCACGACCAGAAGGATCGTCCATTTTCTTGAATGACTCGTCCCATTCGATGGCTTTGGCTGAGGAACAGGCCACTGACGGGCCGCCAGGCACGCATTCTGCCGCGCTTGGCAGCGGGAACAGCTCTTCGAAAATTTCGCGATACAGGTAGCCTTCTTTGGAGCTCGGCGTATTGTACGGGAAACGGAAACGTGCGGTTTCGAGCTGTTGATCGCTGATCTGCTTGGCAGCGACCTCTTTCAGCGTGTCAATCCAGCTGTAACCCACGCCGTCGGAGAACTGCTCTTTCTGGCGCCAGGCGACGCTGGCCGGCAGATAGGATTCAAAACATTCGCGCAGGATATGTTTTTCCATTTTGCCATTGCCGCACATTTTGTCCTTAGGGTTGATGCGCATTGCCACGTCGAGGAATTTTTTATCCAGGAAGGGCACACGGGCTTCCACACCCCAGGCGGACATCGCCTTGTTGGCGCGCGCGCAGTCAAACATATGCAGTGCTAACAGTTTACGTACGGTTTCGTCGTGGAACTCACGGGCATCCGGCGCTTTATGGAAGTACAGGTAGCCGCCGAACACTTCGTCCGCGCCTTCGCCAGACAGCACCATCTTGATGCCCATCGCCTTGATCTTGCGTGACATCAGGTACATCGGAGTGGAAGCGCGAATGGTGGTAACGTCATAGGTTTCGATGTGATAAATCACGTCGCGAATGGCGTCCAAACCTTCCTGTACGGTGAAGTGGATCTCATGGTGCACGGTGCCCAGGTGGTTTGCCACTTCCTGCGCGGCGCGCAGATCCGGTGAACCTTCCAGACCCACGGCGAAGGAGTGCAGCTGTGGCCACCAGGCTTCGCTGCGCTCTTGATCTTCGACACGGCGTGCCGCGTACTTTTTGGTAATGGCGGAGATCACCGAAGAATCCAGGCCGCCGGACAGCAGGACGCCATAGGGTACGTCGGACATCAGGTGGCTTTTCACCGAGTCTTCCAGCGCGTTGCGCAGGGCATTGGCGTCGGTCACATTGTCTTTAACGTTGTCGTAATCGAACCAGTCACGTTGATAATATTCGCGGATCTCGCCGTCCTGGCTCCACAGGTAGCTGCCCGCCGGGAATTCTTTAATGGTGCGGCAAACTGGCACCAGCGCTTTCATTTCAGAGGCGACATACAGGTTGCCGAATTCGTCATGGCCCATGTACAGCGGAATAATGCCCAGATGGTCGCGGCCAATCAGGTAAGCGTCTTTCTCTGAATCGTACAGCGCGAAGGCGAACATCCCCTGCAGTTCGTCGAGGAAGTCAGGGCCTTTCTCCTGGTACAGCGCCAGAATCACTTCACAGTCGGAGCCGGTCTGGAATTGGTAGCGATCGCTAAACTGCTGGCGCAGCGCCTGATGGTTGTAGATCTCGCCGTTAACGGCCAGAACGTGAGTGTGCGCAGCGTTGTACAGCGGTTGGGCGCCATTGTTGACGTCGACAATCGACAGGCGCTCATGCACCAGGATGGCTTTATCGCTGGCGTAAACACCGGACCAATCCGGGCCGCGGTGGCGCATCAGACGGGACAGCTCCAGCGCTTTCTTACGCAATTCAACGGGATCGGACTTCAGATCGAGCACACCGAAAATAGAACACATATACCGACTCTCCTAACGACTTTTTTATACCTGTCATACTTCAAGTGGCTTGGGTGTTGGCTGTCTTCACTCACCCCTTGAGTAAGTTTCTGGGGCTTCGCTCAGTTGCCGCCGACAAGCAACTCGAATTATTTTGGGCATAGACTGTGATGTTGTATTTGCTGTTATAGGCAGCATGGCCGCTGCATCAACGATGGCGCGGTTTTGCTGCGTTGTGTTTATGAAAATGCGTCAAAACCGGCAGGGGATGCAAGCGTTTTAGCGCTGCGCCGAAAAATAGTTGTTTGGGGGAGGTCGAAAATTAGCGGATGTTCAGTTAAATGATATAAAAATTGATGAATATTCATTTTTTCAATCAATGGATGAGTTGCCGGGTAATTTTACCGGCAACTCATTGCCGACTATCAGGCGATCAACTGCCACAGGGTGAAGGCCACATCCGGCGTCCATCCCGCATTGGAGGTGTGCGCCTGCAGGCAGGTGTATTTCTTGCCTTTATACGTCACCACGTCACCGGCTTTATAGCTGTGGTTGTTCTGCCACTCGGCCACGCCCGGATCGGGAGGCGTACTGCCATCCGAGGTTTTAACTGCCAGCGCACTGCTTGGCAGCGACGTATTGCCTTGGTTGTCGGTGGCGGTGACAAAATAGCTGTACTGAGTGGCTGCCGTCAGGCCGCTGTCCTGCAGCGACAGGCCACCGGTTTGGCCAATGGCGCTGCCGTTACGGTAAACCGTATAATGGCTAATCGGTTTGACGCTGCTTGCCGCAGCCCAGTTCAACGTCAGCGACGTTGCGGTAATCGCACTGGCGTTCAGCGCGGTAGGCGCTTCAGGCTTTCCCGGCGGCGGGGTGACTCCTCCCTGAATAAGCGCGGCATAACGAGTTTTGAATTCCCAGTTATAGGCCACGCCAGCCTTACTCTTGCCATTGTCCCAGTTCACCGACCAGGTCATCAGGCCCTTGATCGACAAGTTTTTGGCGTCAAGGCGCGCGAAAGCGTTATAGACCGCCTGTTTGTCGACCACATAACCGGTGGCGGCGGCATCATTGTTGGTAGGTAAACCGATCACAAATTTGGATGCCGGGATTTTGGTGTAGCCGCGGGTGCCGGTAACCAGGCTTTCGGTCAGGTAATACAGAAAGTCTTCTTTCATCGCGTCGTTATTCTGGGTGATCCAGGCGCCTTTGCCGCCATTGGCTTCATCGACCCAAATACCGTCACCGCCCTGGTTATAATATTGCGGTGCAATAAAGTCATAAAACCCTTCGAGAGCGGTAATATAATCCAGGTAAGTCCCATTAGTCCGCAAATAGGGGAATTCTGGCGCCATGCTGACAATAAAGTTTTTACCTTCTGCGGCATAATGCGCTTTTACTTTTTTCAGTGCGGCAGGCAAAACGGTTTTATTATTGGCTGCACCGATAGCCGCCTGTTCCAGATCGATATCCAGACCGTCAAAACCGTAGGTTTCCACCAGACGGATAATTTCATTGCTCAGTTTGTCTTCATCGCCGGTTTTCAATTCGATATGCGCGTCGGCGCCGCCCAGAGAAATCAGTACCGCGCGGCCCTGGCTGTTCAATACGCCGACCTGGCGACGGAACTCGGCATCGGACAGGTTGTAAGGCTTGAAGGTTGGGATACCCACGCCCTTCATAAAGGCTACGGCCACTACGTTATATTCGGCCGGGATGTCGGTCAGGTTCATATTGGCGAATTGGCCCTGCTGATAACCGTCACTGGCGCCGGCGGCCCAGTTGTGCCAAAAACCCATCATGATTTTTTTATTGGACATATCCGGCATGGCGGCTGCGTCATCTGCAACTTGTGCATTGATAATGTTATCGGAGCTCATAGTAACCTCGTTATTTTAGGTAAGATTAATTCCACACGCCGTCAATAGGGATTATTGGTGGGGCGTAAATACATAGTGCGGATTTTTAACGAGGGCGGGGTGAAACCTTTTCGCGACAATAATAAATTAAATTCAAATTGGGACGAAAATAAGGTGGCCGTGATGGCCACCTGAGACTGCTGACAAACATATAATGTTTGTCAGCAGTCGCTAAAAGTTTTGAAAATAAATCAGGAAAATCAATTTATTGATTTTCGGCTGAATGACACAAAGGGGGAAAAACCACGCTTTTATCCCCCTTTGTCAACAATCTGGGGTGGCCGTGATGGCCACCTCAGCGATTAGAAAATATTGATATCGGCAACGGAAGGGAAGATGTAGCTCGGGCGGAACGGCATGGTTTCCACGTCGTTCAACGTCGAGACGCCGGACAACACCAGCACGGTTTCCAGACCGGCCTGGAAGCCCGCCAGGATATCGGTGCGCAGGTTGTCGCCGACGATCACCGTTTCTTCCGAATGCGCCTGCATTTTGTTGAGCGCGGCGCGGATGATCCACGGGCTGGGTTTACCGACGTAGAACGGCTTGCGGCCGGTGATTTTCTCGATCGGGGCGCACAGCGCGCCGCAGGCAGGCACAAAGCCATGGCCGTGAGTATCCGGGTTGGTCGCGATAAAGCGCGCGCCGTTATTCACGAAGTAGGCGGCCTTATGCATCATGTCCCAGTTGTAGGAGCGGGTTTCCCCGACAATCACGAAGTCCGGGTTGATGTCGGTAATGGTGAAACCGGCTTTATACAATTCATGGATCAGCGCGCCTTCGCCCACCACGTAGGCCTTTTTGCCTTCCTGACGGCGCAGGAAATCGGCGGTGGCCATGGCGGAGGTATAAAACGCGCTTTCCGGGACTTCAAGCCCGGCGGCGGAGAAGCGGTTCGCCAGATCCTGCGCCGTCTGCGATGGGTAGTTGGTCAGCACCACCAGCGGCATGCCCTGTTCCTGAATCCGCGCCAGGAAAAGATCGGCGCCGGGAACTGGCGTGTTGTCATGCAGCAGCACGCCGTCGATATCACATATAACGTTTTTGATTGTCATTGTTGCTGTTTCTCATGATTGGCGGCAGGCAAAACGCGAAGATAACACACCTGCCTTAGGCGGCGGATCAGCTTTCCAGCAATCGCTGCAATAGCACGCCGTTGAGCATTGCTCGCTTGGCCAGGGCGAAAGCCCCGATCGCCGAGCGATGATTGAGTTCGGAGGTGACCACCGGCAGGTTCTTGCGGAAGTCCTTCAGCACCTGAGTATTGATGCAGCTTTGGATTGCCGGCAGCAGCACTTTTTCCGCCTCGGTAATTTCACCGGCGATCACCACTTTCTGCGGATTAAACAGGTTAATGGCAATGGCCACGGCTTTGCCGAGGTAGCGGCCGACGTGTTCGATCACTTCGCTGGCCAGCAGATCCCCGCGGTTGGCGGCCTTGCAGATGGCGGAGATGCTGCAGTCGTCGAGTGTCAGCTTGCTCGGGTAGCCCTGAGTCAGTAACTGGCGCACGCGGTGTTCAATCGCGGCATTGGCGGCGACGGTTTCCAGACAGCCGAAGTTGCCGCAGTGGCAGCGTTCGCCCAGCGGGTCGATTTGAATATGGCCGATTTCGCCGACGTTGCCGTTATTACCCAGGAAAATCTGACCGTTGACGATAATGCCGGCACCGGTGCCGCGGTGCAGACGCACCAGAATGGAGTCTTCGCAGTCGCGGGTGGCGCCAAAATAGTGCTCGGCCAAAGCCAGGCTGCGGATGTCATGGCCGACAAAGCTGGTGACGTTAAAACGTTGCTGCAGGTTGTCTACCAGCGGCCAGTTGCTGACGCTGATGTGCGGCATATAGCGCACCACTCCGAGCGCCGGGTCAACCAGACCTGGCAGGATCACCGCGATGGCGATCAGTTCGCGCAGCTTGCGCTGGTAGTCTTCGATAAATTGCGCAATGGCGGTGAACAACGCATTTTCCAGTGTTTCCTGGGTTCTTTCCGGCAGCGGATAGTGCTCTTCACCGAGCGATTTTCCGCTCATGTCGTACAGGGTGATGGTGGCATCATGACGCCCGAGGCGAACGGCCACGGTGTGGAAATGCCGGGTTTCGGAGACAATGGAAATGGCGCGGCGGCCGCCGGTGGAGGCTTGCTGATCGACTTCTTTGATCAGCCCGCGCTCCAACAGCTGGCGAGTAATTTTAGTGACGCTGGCGGGCGCTAGCTGGCTCAGTTCGGCTATTTGAATGCGCGAGATCGGACCCTGTTGGTCGATCAGGCGGTAAACTGCCGCGCCGTTGAGTTGTTTGACTAAGTCAACGTTCCCTATCTGTGCCTGTCCGCCAGTACTCATCAATAATTTTACTCGCTGTCTACCCTTCATACTTCAAGTCGCAGGGGTGTTGGCCGCCTTTACTCACTCAAATCACATACCAGTGTATGCTCATTGAGGTTCGTTCAGTTGCCGCCTACCTGCGACTCGAATTATTTTGGGTATATATGTTAGTTAAACCTCGTTACCGTTAACGAGCGTTTTGGTGATGCTAAAGTCGCGGGTAAACGCGGTCAGGTTTGCCACCTTACCGGCTTCGATCGTGCCTAAACGATCGTCCACGCCGATAGCACGCGCCGGATAGAGTGTCGCCATACGCAGCGCTTCATCCAACGCGATGCCGACGTGTTCAACGCTGTTTTTCAACGCGTCAATCATGGTCAGCGCAGAGCCGCTCAGGGTGCCGTTCTCGTCCACGCACAGCCCATCGCGATAGTATATTGTTTTACCGGCAAAAATAAATTGGTCAATATCGGCACCCGCCGGGGCGGTGGCGTCGGTGACCAGCACCAATTTATCACCTTTCATGCGTTTGGCGTTACGGATACTCGCCCAGGCCACGTGATGGCCGTCGGCGATAATGCCGGTGTAGACTTCAGGCGTGTCGAAAATTGCCCCCATCAGCCCCGGTTCGCGCCCGGTGATATACGGCATGGCGTTATACAGGTGCGTGGCGAAAGTGATGCCGGCAGCAAAACCGGTGCGGGCCTGTTCGTAAGTCGCATTCGAGTGACCGGCGGACACCACGATGCCGGCGTCGGTCAGTTGCTTGATAAAGTGTGGCTCTACCATTTCCGGCGCCAGCGTCACCTTGGTGATCACATCGGCATTCGCGCACAGGTAGTCGATCATCTCGCTGGTCGGCTTGCGGATAAACGCCGGGTTATGGGTGCCTTTTTTCAACGGGCTAAGGTACGGCCCTTCAAGGTGCAGACCCAACGCCTGATTCTGGTGTTTTTTCAGATAAGCGCGCATCACTTCGATGCTGTGCTTCATAAATTCGTCGCTGCTGGTGATCAGCGTCGGCAGATAGCTGGTGCAGCCGGATTTTTCGTTGGCACGCTGCATAATTTCCAGCGTCTCTTCCGAAATGGCGTCCAGCGAATCGTTAAATTGCACGCCGCCGCAGCCGTTAAGCTGCACGTCGATCAAACCGGGGGCCAGGATAGCGCCACCCAGATCGCGCGTTTCAATGCCGGCCGGCAGTTCAGCCAGCGGGCAAACTCGTTCAATCAGCCCATCAGCGATTACCACTGCATGGTCGTCAAGTACGTCGTGGCCGGTAAAAATACGGCCGTGGGTTAAAGCGAACATCGTAGCCCCCTGCAGGAATTAAAGACTCTTCACGCTTTCCGCTTCTAATTCGCGGAAATACTTAACGGTTTTGACTTTCAGCTCCATGGTGGATGGCTCATCGCACACCACAACGGCTTTGGCATGCAACTGCAGGCAACTGATGGTCCACATGTGGTTGATGTTGCCTTCCACAGCGGCTTCCAGCGCCTGAGCTTTGGCGTGGCCGGTCACCAGAATCATCACTTCCTCAGCGTCGAGCAGCGTGCCCACGCCTACGGTCAGTGCAAACTTCGGTACCAGGCTAACGTCGCCGCCAAAGAAGCGGGAGTTGGCGATGCGGGTATCTTCGGTCAGGGTTTTGATGCGAGTGCGCGAGGCCAGAGATGAAGCCGGCTCGTTAAACGCGATATGACCGTCGATGCCAACGCCACCCATGAACAGGTTGATCTTGCCGTAGGATTTGATTTTCGCTTCGTACTGGCGGCACTCGGCGTCAACGTCCGGTGCATTACCATTCAGCAGGTTGATATTTTCGCTTGGGATATCAACGTGATCAAAGAAATTACGGTACATGAAGGTATGATAGCTTTCCGGGTGTTCCTGCGGCAGGCCAACGTATTCATCCATGTTGAAAGTCACCACATGCTTAAAGCTTACTTCACCTGCTTTGTGCATCGCAATCAGATGTTTGTACGCTTCCAGCGGAGTACCGCCGGTTGGCAGGCCGAGCACAAACGGACGCTCCGCAGTAGGCTTGAATGCGTTGATGCGCTGGACGATATGGCGTGCGGCCCATTTGCCGACTTGTGCAGTATCTTTCAGTGGGATAAGTCTCATCTAACACCTCTTGGGGTAAGTAAACTAAAGCTATACTGGTTCGTGCCTGAACGAGAGTCTTAAGCCTAACCCAGGTTTATGATTCTCACGTGATGCGTCAGGTTCGATGATTTTTTTAATGATAAAATAAGTTTTGTGTGATGGCTAGCAATGTGGCAGCTTAAGACTGCTTTTTGGTGATATAAATCACAAAAAAGGAGGTTTTAATTTGCGATACGAAATAATTTTTTTACACTCCACTTTGTTGTCGTTCGTCCAGAGTTAATCGCAGTGTGTGATGGCGCTAGCGTAAAATATGATAAAGCCCATAAAAGGGCATTAGGGGGAATATTAAGGTGAACATACTCGGCTTTTTCCAAAGATTGGGCAGGTCGTTGCAACTGCCAATCGCAGTACTGCCCGTGGCGGCGCTTTTGCTCCGCTTCGGCCAGCCCGACTTACTCAATATTTCGTTCATCGCACAGGCCGGTGGATCAATCTTTGATAATTTGGCGTTGATCTTCGCTATCGGTGTGGCAGCAACCTGGTCGAAAGACAATGCCGGTTCAGCGGCACTGGCGGGTGCGGTAGGTTACTTCATCCTGACCAAAGCGATGGTCACCATCAACCCGGCGATCAATATGGGCGTGCTGGCCGGTATTATTACCGGTCTGGTGGGCGGGGCGGTTTATAACCGCTGGTCCGGCATCAAACTGCCTGAGTTCCTTTCCTTCTTCGGCGGTAAACGCTTCGTTCCTATCGCAACCGGCTTTTTCTGTTTAATCCTTGCGGCGATCTTTGGTTATATCTGGCCACCGGTTCAGAATGCCATCCATGCCGGCGGTGAATGGATTGTGTCCATGGGCGCTGTGGGTTCCGGCATCTTCGGTTTCGTTAACCGTCTGCTGATCCCAACCGGCTTGCATCAGGTATTGAACACCATCGCCTGGTTCCAGATTGGTGAATTCACCAATGCCGCGGGCACCATCTTCCACGGTGACATCAACCGCTTCTACGCGGGCGACGGCACTGCCGGGATGTTCATGTCCGGCTTCTTCCCAATCATGATGTTCGGTTTGCCGGGTGCGGCACTGGCCATGTATTTCGCCGCGCCGAAAGAGCGTCGCCCAATGGTTGGCGGTATGTTGCTGTCTGTGGCACTGACCGCGTTCCTGACCGGTGTGACTGAGCCGCTTGAATTCCTGTTCATGTTCCTGGCTCCGCTGCTGTATCTGGTCCATGCCATTTTGACCGGTATCAGCCTGTTTGTAGCCACCCTGCTGGGCATTCACGCCGGCTTCTCCTTCTCTGCAGGCGCCATCGACTATGTGTTGATGTACAACCTGCCGGCCGCCAGTAAAAACGTCTGGATGCTGGTCGTGATGGGTCTGGTCGCCTTCGCGGTGTACTTCGTACTGTTCTCCATCATTATCCGTGCATTCAACTTGAAAACTCCGGGTCGTGAAGATGCGTCTGACGATATCGTTGCACCGGAAGCCAACAGCAACACCGACGAAGGCTTGCGCGCGCTGTCTCGCAGCTATATCGGTGCCATCGGCGGTTCAGACAACCTGACCGGCATTGATGCTTGCATCACCCGTCTGCGTCTGAGCGTGAAAGATTCTTCGAAAGTGCTTGATGCAAGCTGCAAACGCCTGGGTGCCTCCGGTGTGGTGAAACTGAACAAGCAAACCGTTCAGGTCATCGTGGGCTCTAAAGCGGAAGCCATTGCCGACGGTATGCGTGCGGTTATCGCAGCCGGTCCGGTTCCTGCGGCAGAAGTGGCACCGGCAGCCGGTGTGACCGCAGTAAAAGCACAGGCGGTGCCTAATGCGGTGAAAGTGGCCTTCGAGTCGCTGGTGGCTCCGGTCACCGGTGAAGTAGTGGCGCTGGATCAGGTTCCTGATGAAGCCTTTGCCAGCAAAGCGGTAGGTGACGGTCTGGCGATTCGCCCAACGGATAAAACCGTCGTGGCGCCAGCTGACGGCACCATCGTGAAAATCTTCAACACCAACCACGCCTTCTGCCTGGAAACCGACAAGGGTGCGGAGATTGTGGTGCACATGGGTATCGACACCGTGGCATTGAACGGTCAGGGCTTCAAGCGTCTGGTTGAAGAGGGCGCTGAGGTGAAAGCCGGCCAGCCAATCCTTGAACTGGATCTGGACTTCCTGAACGCCAACGCACGCTCGATGATAAGCCCGGTAGTGGTCAGCAACGCTGACGATTACGCCGGCCTGTCGGCGCTGGCGACCGGTTCTGTGGTCGCAGGCCAGACCAAACTGTTCGAGATCCAAAAGTAAACCGATTTACCTGAGTAGTACCCGGGGTGTTTAACGAGTCATGACGGAACGCACCCTACCTTTGGCGGGAAGAGAGCAATCTCTTCCCGCTTTTTTATGGGCGATAGGTGACGAAAGCTGCCCCGTTGTGGTGCGGCGATCTGTCGTGGTGCAACGCCCCGCATTTTTCGTGAAACAAACGGTTGTTTCCGGGCGTGGCTTGTTGGATCATAGGCGGTTATGTGTAGCGCTTTGCATTGAGGAATAGTGAAATGAGTGAGGCTGAAGCCCGCCCAACCAATTTTATCCGTCAGATCGTCGATGAAGATCTGGCTTCAGGGAAACATACGTCGGTACATACCCGTTTCCCGCCGGAGCCGAATGGTTATCTGCATATCGGCCATGCTAAATCCATTTGCCTGAACTTTGGCATCGCCAAAGATTACCAGGGCCAGTGCAACCTGCGTTTCGATGACACCAACCCGGTAAAAGAAGATATCGAGTTCGTTGAGTCGATCAAACACGACGTGGAGTGGCTGGGCTTTGAGTGGAGCGGCAACGTCCGTTACTCCTCAGATTACTTCGATCAGTTGCACCAGTATGCGGTAGAGCTGATTAACAAAGGGCTGGCCTACGTCGACGAGCTGTCGCCTGAGCAAATCCGTGAATATCGCGGCAGCCTGACCTCGCCGGGCAAAGACAGTCCGTACCGCGGTCGCAGCGTGGAAGAAAACCTGGCGCTGTTCGAAAAAATGCGCAACGGCGAATTTGCCGAAGGTAGCGCCTGCCTGCGTGCCAAGATCGACATGGCGTCACCGTTTATCGTGATGCGCGATCCTGTGCTGTACCGCATCAAGTTCGCGGAACACCACCAGACCGGCAACAAATGGTGCATCTACCCGATGTACGATTTCACCCACTGCATTTCCGATGCGCTGGAAGGGATCACCCATTCGCTGTGTACGCTGGAATTCCAGGACAACCGTCGTCTGTATGACTGGGTATTGGACAACATCACCATCCCTTGTCATCCGCGTCAGTACGAATTCTCACGCCTTAATCTCGAATACGCCATCATGTCTAAGCGCAAGCTGAACCAGTTGGTGACCGAGAAAATCGTTGAAGGCTGGGATGACCCGCGTATGCCGACCGTTTCCGGCCTGCGTCGTCGTGGCTATACCGCCGCATCCATCCGCGAATTCTGCCAGCGTATCGGCGTGACTAAGCAGGATAACAACGTTGAAATGGTGGCGCTCGAAGCTTGCATTCGTGAAGAGCTGAACGACAACGCACCGCGTGCGATGGCGGTGCTGGATCCGGTTAAGATTGTCATTGAAAATATGACTTCCGGCGTGGAAATGGTGACGATGCCTAATCACCCGAACAAGCCGGAAATGGGCAGCCGTGAAGTGCCGTTCAGCCGCGAGGTTTATATCGACCGTGCTGACTTCCGCGAAGAAGCCAACAAGCAATACAAGCGTCTGGTGCTGGGGAAAGAAGTGCGTTTGCGTAATGCCTACGTGATCAAAGCGGAACGCGTGGAGAAAGACGCTGAAGGCGAGATCACCACTATCTTCTGCAGCTACGATCCGGATACCTTGAGCAAGGATCCTGCCGATGGCCGTAAGGTGAAAGGCGTGATCCACTGGGTGTCTGCCGAGCACGCGTTGCCGGCGGAAATTCGCGTGTACGATCGTCTGTTCAACGTGCCAAATCCGGCAGCGGCAGAGGACTTCCTTGCCACCATTAACCCTGAGTCGTTGGTAATCAAGCACGGCTTTGTGGAGCCAAGCCTGGCAACTGCACAGCCGGAAAAAGCCTATCAGTTCGAGCGTGAGGGCTATTTCTGCGCCGATAATCGTTACTCCTCGGCAGAGCATCTGGTGTTTAACCGCACCGTTGGTTTGCGCGACACCTGGGCTAAAATCGGTGCCTGAGTGATAAGTGGTTAACGCAATAAGAGCGCAACTTCGGTTGCGCTTTTTTTATGTCTGTCGCCGTTATTTACCTTTCCTGTTGCGATGTAGTTCGCTCAATCAATGTTTAAATTTTTCTCTGGCCGTTGTATCCGTAATTTCTTGATATAAATCATCACTCATATAACATTGTCTTATATATTCGTGATGCGAATTAATGTCATCTGGAGAGCGCTCTCATATTTTTTCCTCTGGCTGACTTTTTTGATTCGGCTGAAACCATTAATCGTCTTATATTGACCTCATATCATTATTTATTCTGATTTTATTGAATTTTTTATTCGACACTCTCCTTGCATAGCTGCGTAACAAAATCTCATCGATATGTGCTCTTTGTCATACTTTGACAAATCTCTCTGATATTTCATTTGATAATTCGCGTCGCGAAAAATAGTCTGTCTGTAGCAATAAGTGCTGTGGGGTTTTAGCCCTGTCAGCAATATTTTTTACCCGATTGGGTTTTTATTGGCAGTCGTGCAGGGCAGTGGTGAACACGGGCGGCTGCAACTTTTAAAGTTAAGTCAAAGAGGAATTTCATTATGGGTACGCACGGTGCTCAGCGTAAAACGCTGGCGCTCGCAGTCGCGGGTGCGCTGTTGGGAACAGGGTTTGCCATGGCCCCTGAGGCGAAAGCCGCAGGATTTATCGATGATTCCACGATGACCGGCGGCGTATATTACTGGCAACGTGAGCGTGACCGTAAAGATCTCAATCCGACCAGTGACGATTACAATAAATACACCACCAACTTGTCGCATTCGACGGCCAACCTGAGCCTGGATTTTGCCTCGGGCTATGCCTGGGACATGTTCGGCCTGGACGTCGGCGCCTTTACCGCCATCGAGCTGGCTGAATCCAGCGCCAGCGGCCACCCGAATGAAATCGCGTTCTCTTCCAAAAACCGTACCTACGATGAAGACTACTCCGGCGACAAAGGCGGCATCAGCCTGTATAAAGCCGCCGGTAAATTCAAATATGGCCCCGTCTGGGCACGTGGCGGTTATATCCAGCCAAGCGGCCAAACTCTGTTGGCGCCGCATTGGAGCTTTATGCCCGGCACCTATCAGGGTGCAGAGGCCGGTGCCAAGTTTGACTACGGCGATGCCGGTGAGTTGAGCTTCTCTTATATGTGGACCAATAAATATAAAGCGCCATGGCATATCGAGATGGACGACTTCCGTCAGAACGATAAAAAAACCGGTGTCTCCTATCTGCACTCGCTGGGTGCCAAATACGACTTCAAAAACGATTTGGTGCTGGAGGCGGCATTCGGCCAAGCCCAGGGCTATGTGAATCAGTACTTCACCAAGGCGTCTTATAAATTCGATCTGGTAGGCAACCCGCTGACCACCAGTTACCAATTCTATGGCACCGAAGACCGCATTAACGACAAGAACGACCCGAACAGTATTTACGACGGCCTGGCCTGGCTGCAGGCGCTGACCTTTGGTTACACCACTGGCCAGTTCAACTGGCGCCTGGAAGGGACCATGGTCAAGGCCGAAGGCAACCAGGGCTACTTCCTGCAGCGTATGACGCCAACCTATGCTTCTTCCAACGGCCGCCTCGACGTGTGGTGGGATAACCGTTCCGACTTTAACGCCAACGGCGAAAAAGCGGTTTATGCCGGGGTGATGTACGACCTGAGCAACTGGAACCTGCCGGGCATGGCGGTGGGCGGTTCTTACGTTTACGCCTGGGACGCTAAACCGAGCACCAACCCGATGTACGATCAGAGCCAGCGTCTGAAAGAGAGCGCCTGGAGCCTGGACGCCATGTATACCATTCAGGAAGGCCGCGCCAAAGGCACGCTGCTGAAACTGCACTACACCCAATACGACAACCACACCAATATCCCAAGCTGGGGCGGGGGTTACGGCAACATCTTCCAGGACGAGAAAGACGTCAAATTCATGGTTATCGCGCCATTCACCATTTTCTAAACATACCCAGAGCTTGCGAGTTGCAGCTGGTGCAGATAACAACGCTGCGGCTTGAAAGATCGCGGGTATATTCCCCGGCGGCAGCGCCGGGGTCATTTAACGGGAATAACACGATGAAAAAAATCATGATGATGTTGGCTGCGGTAGCCACGTTGAGCGCCTGCGTACAGCCTGCGGCGCCGCCGGAAGATGCCAAATTGAAACAGGCCTACAGCGCCTGTATCAACACCGCGGAGGGCTCACCGGAAAAATTGCAGTCATGCCAGGCAGTGCTGAACGTACTGAAACAAGAGAAACAGCATCAACAGTTCGCCGAGAAAGAAACGGTGCGGGTGATGGATTATCAAAACTGCATTCAGGCAGTTCATAGCGGTAACGGCCAGGCTTATGACGCCAAATGTGGCCAGATTTGGAAAGAGATCCGCGATAACAACAATTAAGGACGATGATAAAAATGAATAAATTCAAATTGAGCGCGCTTGCCGCACTGACGGCAACCATTGGGTTATTTGGCAGCGTGGGGAACGCGATGGCCAATCAGCCGCTGGTGGATCAACTGAGCCAGCTGAAACTGAATTTGAAAATGGTCGATAACCGGGCAGCCGAAAACGGTCTGGATTGCGGTAAGCTGGGTGCCGACTGGGCGGCTTGCAACAAGGTACTGATCGGCCTGACCAACGACAATCAGGAGATCAACGGTCAGGACTGGGCGATTTACTTTCACAGCGCTCGTCAGACCCTGCGGGTGGATAACGACCAGTTCAAGATATCTCACCTGACCGGTGATCTGTACAAGCTGGAACCTACCGACAAATTTACCGGCTTCCCTGCGGGGAAAACGGTAGAGATCCCGATTATCACTGAATATTGGCAACTGTTTAAAACCGACTTCGTGCCACGTTGGTACGCCACCTCGGGCGATGCCAAGCCTAAAATTCTGGTCAATACCGATACCGAAGATCTGAACCAGTTCGTTGCGCCCTTTACCGGCGACCAGTGGAAGCGTACCAAAGACGACAATAACATCCTGATGACGCCGGCCTCGCGCTTTACGAAAAACGCCGAGCTAAAAACCTTACCCACCGCGTCGTTACGCGGTCAGATAGTGCCAACGCCGTTGCAGGTTAAAGTGCATGCGCAGGATGTTGATCTGAGCAAAGGCGTTGCATTGGAGCTGAGCGCATTGTCCAAACCGGCGGCGGACGCCGTTGCCCAGCGTTTCGCGCTGTTGGGAATAACCAGTAACGCAGCTGGTTATCCGATCAAAACCGATATCCAACCGGGAATATTCAAAGGCGAACTAGCGGTACCGGGCGCTTATGAATTGATCATCGGCAAGCAGGAAGCGCGAGTCATTGGTTTCGATCAGACCGGGGTGTTCTATGGCCTGCAGTCCATCTTGTCATTAGTGCCTACCGAAGGCAGCGTAAAAATCGCTACGCTGGAGGCCAAAGATGCGCCGCGCTTCCAGTATCGTGGCATCTTCCTGGATGTCGCACGTAACTTCCACCAGAAGGATGCGGTGTTGCGCTTGCTGGACCAAATGGCGGCGTACAAGCTCAATAAATTCCACTTCCATCTGAGTGATGACGAAGGTTGGCGCATCGCCATTCCGGGCTTGCCGGAACTGACCGAAGTCGGTGGGCAGCGTTGCCACGACTTGAGCGAAACCACCTGCCTGTTGCCGCAGTATGGCCAGGGGCCGGAGGTTTATGGCGGCTTCTTCTCTCGCCAGGATTACATCGACATTATCAAGTACGCCAAGGCGCGCCAGATTGAAGTGATCCCGGAAATCGATATGCCGGCGCATGCCCGTGCGGCGGTGGTCTCAATGGAAGCGCGCTATAAGAAACTGCATGCCGCCGGTAAAGAACAAGAGGCCAACGAGTTCCGTTTAGTGGATCCAACCGATACCTCTAACACCACCTCGGTGCAGTACTTCAACCGCCAAAGCTATCTCAACCCTTGCCTGGATTCATCCAAACGTTTTGTCGACAAGGTGATCGGCGAGATTGCCCAGATGCATAAAGAGGCCGGGCAGCCGCTGAGTACCTGGCACTTTGGCGGTGACGAGGCGAAAAACATCCGGTTAGGTGCTGGTTATACCGATGTGAACAAGCCGGAAGCCGGCAAAGGCATCATCGATCAGAGCAAAGAAGACAAGCCATGGGCAAAATCTCAGGTCTGCCAGGCGATGATCAAAGATGGCAAGGTCGCCGATATGGAGCACCTGCCAAGCTACTTCGGAGTAGAAGTCAGCCAATTGGTGAAAGCGCATGGGATCGACAGAATGCAAGCCTGGCAGGATGGCCTGAAAGATGCCAAAAACGCCAAGGCCTTTGCTACCCAGCGTGTCGGGGTTAACTTCTGGGATACGCTGTATTGGGGCGGGTTCGACAGTGCCAACGACTGGGCGAACAAGGGCTACGAACTGATCCTTTCAAACCCGGATTATGTCTACATGGACTTCCCGTATGAGGTGAACCCGGACGAGCGCGGTTACTACTGGGGAACGCGTTTCAGCGACGAACAGAAAATGTTCAGCTTTGCGCCAAACAACCTGCCGCAAAACGCCGAAACCTCGGTTGATCGCGATGGTAATCACTTTACCGCCAAGAGCGTCAAGCCCTGGCCGGGGGCTTACGGTATTTCCGCGCAGATGTGGAGCGAAACCCAGCGAACCGACGAACAAATGGAGTACATGATCTTCCCTCGTTCGCTGTCGGTGGCTGAGCGCGCATGGCACCGGGCAGAGTGGGAGCAGGATTACCGGGCGGGCCGGGAGTATAAAGGCGGCGAAACCCACTTCATCGATACCAAGAAGCTGGACCGCGATTGGTTGCGCTTTGCCAACCTGCTCGGTCAGCGTGAGCTGGCAAAACTGGACAAAGGTGGCGTGAACTACCGGTTGCCGGTGCCAGGCGCCCGAGTTGTGGGGGGCAAGCTGGAAGCCAATATTTCGCTGCCGGGTCTGGGCATTGAATATTCCACCGACGGTGGTAAGCAATGGCAACGTTACGATGCCAAGGCCAAGCCTGGGGTTAGCGGTGAAGTACAAATCCGCGCTGTGAGCCCGGACGGCAAGCGTTATAGTCGCGCCGAGAAAGTGTAACTCCTGAACCACGGCCCGTCTGTTCGCAGGCGGGCCGTTATTGATGGTTAACAGCAGCGACCGGCGGTAATCAGCGATGAATTCGATACGGCTGACCTTTATGGTCGTTGCTTTTTTTTCTGGCATTGCCGGGGCACTGCAAATACCGACCCTGAGCCTGTTCCTCACCACCGAGGTTCGGGTGACTTCATTATGGGTCGGTTTTTTTTATGCGGTTAATGCCGGGGTCGGCATTATTGTCAGTTTTTTGCTGGCGAAAAAATCAGATCGTCAGCGTGACCGGCGCCATTTGATTTTAATCTGTTATTTATTGGCGGCGGGAAACTGTCTGCTATTTGCTTTTAATCGCAATTATCTGACGTTAATTACCGCAGGCGTGCTGTTAACCGCCATCGCCAATACTGCGATACCACAGTTATTTGCCCTGGCGCGTGAATACGGGGAACGGTCATCGCAAAACGTGGCGATGTTCAGCGCCATCATGCGCGCCCAACTCTCTCTGGCCTGGGTTTTTGGCCCGCCATTGGCTTTTATGCTGGTGGTGAATTATGGCTTTACGGCGATGTTTATGTTTGCTGCCGGCATATTCCTGCTGGTCACGCTGCTGGCCTGGTGGATATTACCCGAGGTGGCTCGCCCGCCTGTGGGCAATGAAATCGGCATACCGCAAAAAACGGTCTTCGATAAAGATATTAGCCGGTTGTTTTTCGCCTCGGTATTGATGTGGACCTGCAGCGCCATGTATCTGATTGATGTGCCGCTGTATATCACGGCCGAGTTGGGTTTGCCGCAAAGTCTGACCGGTTGGATGATGGGCATCGCGGCCGCGATAGAAATCCCCATCATGATCCTGGTAGGCCGATATGTAAATCGGGTGGGCAAGCGCCTGATGATGGCGGGGGCGATGGTGGCCGGCATACTGTTTTATGCCGGGATGCTGTGGTTTACCTCGGCCGCTGGGTTGCTAGTCTGGCAGCTGTTTAACGCGATATTTATCGGCATTCTCGCCACCGTCGGCATGCTGTATTTCCAGGACTTGATGCCGGAGCGGGCGGGCATGGCCACCACGTTGTTCACCAACAGCATTTCCACCGGTGTGATCCTGGCCGGAATATTACAAGGGATCCTGACCGAGTACGGGCCGCATTCCTCCGTTTATCTGTTAGCCATATTACTGCTTTGTATTGCTTTACCTGTCGGTTTTAAAACCCGGGAAGTCTAGGTGGTTTCTGAGTGAGTCGTTTATTTTTAAACACAAACAAGGATATATGATGGCTATATTGGTGACGGGCGGCGCCGGTTATATCGGCTCGCATACGGTATTGGCACTGTTAGAAAGGGGGGAGGAAGTTGTCGTACTGGACAACCTGTCCAACAGTTCGCCAGAGTCTTTGTTTCGGGTGGAGCGATTAACCGGTAAAAAAGTAATTTTTTATCAGGGAGATATCCAGCAACATCATTTGCTGGATCATATCTTTCGCCAGCATGATGTTCATGCGGTTATTCATCTTGCGGGTTTGAAGTCGGTCAGAGAATCTACCGAAGAGCCACTGAAATATTATCAAAATAATATTTCCGGCTCATTGATCGTACTGGACAGAATGCGCCATGCTGGCGTTAAGCAATTTATTTTCAGCTCTTCAGCCACCGTCTATGGGCCGGCAGAATATACCCCACTGACGGAAAGCTGTCGTGTTGGGCAGACCACCAATCCTTACGGAACCTCAAAGCTGATTGTCGAGCAGATCCTGGCGGAGTTCGCTTCAACGGCACCGCAGATGGCGATCACCGCGCTGCGTTACTTTAATCCGGCCGGGGCGCACGAGTCCGGCTTGATTGGTGAGGATCCCGCCGGCATTCCCAATAATCTTCTGGCTTATCTGGCGCAGGTGGCTATTGGCAAACTCGCGGTGTTGCCGGTGTATGGCAACGACTACCCTACCAGCGATGGTACCGGGGTACGTGATTACATTCACGTTATGGATTTGGCCGAAGGGCATTTAAAAGCGCTGGATAACCTGCAGCCAGGATTTAACGTCTATAACCTGGGCACCGGTAAAGGCTACTCGGTGCTGGAGATTATTCGGGCGTTTGAACGCGCCTGTGGCTTCAAAATCGCCTACCAATTTAATCCCCGGCGTGCGGGAGATATTGCCGAGTGTTGGTCCGACCCGTCTCTGGCGGCAGAGAAGCTGGGCTGGCAAGCCAAACGCAGTCTGGAAAAAATGGTGCGCGATGCCTGGTCATGGCAGAGCAAAAATCCACAGGGTTATGGCTCTTCGCTGCCGCTGTCATCGATAAGGATGCTGGCCGATGAAGCTTAACGACGGGCATTTGGGGGTTATGCAGGATGATCTGTTCCGGGCTGAATATGAGGCGCGGATCAACGATCTAAAGTTTGAGTTTGTGAAATATCAACGTGAGGCTTCGTTGCTGCTGCTGGAGCGTTATCAGCGCGGTGTCGCGCAACTGCGTGAGTGGCGGGCTGCACATGGACATTTATTCGATGCCGCCCGCTGTTCTTCACTATTTTGTGTGCCTACTCGCCCGCTGGCTGCGAGTGAAAAACGGCTGCACCGGATCTGGCTGGGGGGCGCGATACCTGACGACGCCAGAGAGGTTATCTCCCAGTGGGGGGCCGCGCAGCAGGCGGTGGCTAGCACCGAGACGAATGACTGGGTCGGCATGTTATGGGTTTGGGACGCACAGCAGCTGGCAAGGGATGCGTATTTCATCCCCGTACCGGTGATAAAAGGCGGCTACCTGGGGGAGTATGATGCGGGCAACCATCGCCTGCAGGTGCATTCGCTGAGCGAACTGGCGCAAAAAAGGGTCGGCGACAACCTGGGCTTTATCCATCAACTGCACGATAAGCGCTATTACGCCACGCTTTCCGACTACTTCCGTTTTCTGATTTTGATCGAGATGGGGGGGCTGTATATGGATATCGATACCATACCCCACCGGTCGGCGACGCTGTTTTTGATCAAACCAGAGGTGCCTGATTATCTTCAGTTCCTGGCTGAGGGCGAGGTCAGCCACGTCAGCTGGTTGAATCTGTTTCTCGATGAAACCGGCATGATAGTCAGCCGCAAGGGCGATATCTCACTGTGCCGAATGCTGGCGGGGTTGGATCAGATCTTTGCGGCGGAAAGCGGCGAAGTCCCGGACAAGAATTCGGATTATGAACGCAAACTGTTTGATCCCTTTTATCAGCTGTGGAGTCGCCACATAGGCCGCTCTTTCCTCAGTCACGATCGCTTCTGCCAGGATTATGGCGTCCATTATGATGCGCACCCACAGGCCGTCACCTGCGGTATTCGCGGAATGCGTCTGCTGGAGGATGTGATCACCAATGAACGACTACCGCTGTCGCAGGAAGAGCAACACAGCTACCGGCAATGCGTCAGCCGGCTGGAGCAGGTGGACTGGCAGCTTGAGCAGCCGCTGGATCTGGCACGTTATGCGGAAATATTTACCGTTGATGAAGTGCCGCGTATGGCCTATCCAGCGCAGATCCGTTCCGATATTGACCATTACCACTATTATTCCGTACTTTCCCATGACCGCACGCTTGATCGGGTAAACCAGCTATTTGGCGAGTACCTGATCGCCGATAACCGGCGGCAGATTACGGCGGGTAATTACTGGTGTCCGACCGCTGGGGTAGGGGGGGCGGTTTTGCCGGAGCCGGGTGGGGCATTGCATTTTCTGCCTGGACACCAGGCGAGTGAAACAGATAAAACCCGTATGGCGAAGCTGATTTTCAGTACCAGCTACCTTGAGTACTGTTCTGTTGGCAATCGAGCCGGGCTGGATCTGGTGTCATTACAGCAGGCGCAAAATATTGAGCCTTATCTGGGGCTGATCACGGTAGCTTACGATCGGCGTGGAGAGTTTGTCGGTTTTTTTAATGCGGCCACCATTAGCGAGCTGTATGGCATAGAAGCGGATTATCATTATCGCGATGAAATAAGGCCGCTTGATGAGGCTTATGACAGCTTTGTCCAAAGCCAGTGCACTGAGGATGACTATTTCATCTGCAGTCTGGCGATTGAGAGCCAATTCCGCGGGCTAGGGCATTTTAACCAGCTGTTTGCGCAGATAAGGCAGCGAGCACAACAGCACCAGGCGAAAAATATCGTGCTGTGCGTATGGCAACGCAGTGATGCCAGCCAAATCTATCTGAACAAGGGGTTCCGTGTTCGAGGTGTATTCGATCACGCCTGGTCGCTGTTTTTTGATCGGTTGCTGTTTCTTGAGTATGAGCTGTGAAGAGGTTTGCTCATCCGCGTGTCGGCGGGTGGGGGAGTGCTGTGAGTGTAAGTGGGAAGCGAGAGAAGTGCTGTAGAGAAGTGCCGCTGCAATTGTTGTATTTAACGCTGTGAACTTTCCCCGGCCTGTCCGGGGATTTTTTATCCTATTATCGCAGGCACAAAAAAACCGCCGTTAAGGCGGTTTTCAATGCCGGTTAGGACATTATTTTTTGTCGTGCAGGGTGTCGTCTTCGCGGCAGTCACCTGTTTCACAGTGGCCGTACAGGTACAGGCTGTGGTTGGTGAGCTTGATGCCGTGTTGTTTGGCGATATCACGCTGACGCACTTCGATAGACTCATCGCTGAATTCGATCACTTTGCCGCAATCCAGGCAAATCAGGTGATCGTGGTGATGTTGCTGGGTCAATTCGAACACGGACTTGCCGCCTTCGAAGTTGTGACGGGTCACAATGCCGGCATCATCAAATTGGTTCAGTACGCGGTAAACCGTAGCCAGGCCAATTTCTTCGCCCATATCTATCAGTTTTTTGTACAGATCTTCCGCACTGACGTGATGGCATTCCGGATTTTGCAGTACTTCCAGGATTTTGAGTCGCGGAAGCGTGACTTTTAAGCCGGCCTTCTTCAATGCGGTGTTGTTGTCAGTCATGCGGATTCAGTCCTGTTACTATGCTAATCAAGTTGAGGCGTTCTCGCCTTTGGCATCGGTCGGCACAAAGAGTTAATTGCGTCTCATTATAGAACCGGTTGCTCTAAATGGAAACCGCCGGTTGTTAACAAAGCTATAATTGCACAATTGCATGTTATACATGCAACGTCTTGATGAATGGGATAAACCGGAAACTCAGTCTACCTTGATGGTGTGGGAAGTTACAAATCTGTAGCTTCTATTGCAGTAATTTGTACTGCCAATGATGGCCCTGCCGGCACACTATGCACTTTGCAGGGCTTTTGTTCAACCTTTGGCGTTACCCGACGATTTCGGCCAGGCTTAGCTCTTCGACGATTTGTTTTACCCAGCCTTCAACACGTTCGTTGGTCAGCTCAGGTTGGCGATCTTCGTCAATGGCCAGGCCGATGAAATGGCTGTCGTTGGCCAAGCCTTTGGACGCTTCAAAGTGGTAACCCTTGGTCGGCCAGTGGCCTACGATCGCGGCGCCACGCGGTTCAATGATGTCGCGAATGGTACCCATCGCATCACAGAAATACTCTGCGTAGTCTTCCTGATCGCCACAGCCGAACAGCGCAACCAGCTTGCCGTTGAAGTCAATTTCTTCCAGCGTTGGGAAGAAATCGTCCCAGTCGCACTGCGCTTCGCCGTAGTACCAGGTTGGGATACCGAGCAGCAGGATATCGAAAGCTTCCAGATCTTCTTTGCTGCTTTTGGCGATGTCATGAATTTCAGCCACCTCTTTACCAAACTGCTGCTGAAGAATTTTCTGGATCATCTTGGCAATGTTTTCGGTATTGCCAGTGTCGCTGCCAAAGAAAATGCCTACATTAGCCATATCGCGTATAACCTTTAAATTCAATAAATTGCATTCACGATGTTAGCGTAGACTACGATAACACCGATTAAAATGATGCCATGGCAAGAGATTATCTCTTACCGGTAAGTGCGTATCATGCCAGAAATTTACCCCGGGTATTTATCACTTTAATGCGATGCCGGGTGGAATAAAGCGGTGTTGATCGGGCGTCATCCTTAACGCCGCGCCGCATGTGCGGCTGCAATGATCAATGTTCTGGCTGCTCGTCCGCCAGTTGTGCCAGCAGCATTTGCTCAATAAGCTCGCTGCGGCTGATATTACGCTGTTCCGCCAGTTTGTTCAGGGCGTCCACCGCATCCGCGTTGATCTTCAGTTCCACACGCCGTAAGCCACGGACTTTATCGCGTCGAAGCTGATTACGCTTATTGATTCTAAGCTGTTCATCTCGGGATAGCGGGTTGGTTTTCGGGCGCCCCGGACGGCGTTCATCTGCGAACAGATCCAGCGTCGTGCGATCCGTTTGTTCTTTTGCCATAGGTAGCGGTACTGCAAGGGAGTTTGCATCAAAAAGCGCTTACACGCTTCCGGACGGTTCGGTTAACACACTTCGGGCCAATAAACCCTAACCCAAATTCACCCCAGCCTGACGTTAGCGAACACGCTCGGCACGGCGGTAAAATTATAGCGCGCCATATTACCCCAGCAGGTAGAGCGACGACAATGCTTAACTGAGCCGAAAACGCGCTAAGCCGTTATCTTTAGCGCGTTTTTTCATCAGATGGTGACTTTGGGAGGGAAACGGCCCATTTGTTGGGCCTGGCGCGACTCAGGCTTCGCCGAGAAAGCGGTGAATGGCGCGCAACACCGCCTCCGGTTTTTCCGCATGAACCCAATGTCCGGTACCGGCAACGACGTGAGCGCGAGCCTGCGGGAATTGACGGGCAATATCTTCGCGATAGCTGTCCTGCACGTAAGGCGACAGGCCGCCGCGGATAAACAGCGTCGGGTGAGGCCAGGCCGGCACTTCCTGCCAGCCGGTGATGTTCTCGTACTCTTCGATCAGCACCGGCAGATTGAAACGCCATTCGCCTTGGTGGAAGGATTTCAGCAGGAACTGGATCACGCCTTCCTCTTTCAGGTAGCCGCGCATCAATTCCGCCGCCTGCTGGCGTTGGGTAATGCCTGCGGCGCTTACCGCCTGCAACGCGACAAAAATTTCGTCGTGGCGGCGCGTTTGATAGTCCACCGGCGCAACGTCAATGATGATCAGCTTCTCCACGCGCTGCGGGGCGATTGCCGTCAGCGCCATGGCCGCTTTGCCGCCCATCGAGTGGCCAATGACAATCACTTTTTCCAACTGCAAATCGTCCAGCAACGTCAGCAGATCCTGCGCCATCTCCGGGTAGGTCATGACCTCAGAACGCGGTGACAGGCCGTGGTTGCGCAGATCGACTTTAACTACGCTGTGCTGCTGGTTCAGGTCGCGCGCCAGCACGCCCAGGTTGTCCAAATTGCCAAACAGCCCGTGGATCAGGATCACCGGCAATGCATCGGACTCGGTGGCCAGCAGTTGATAATGTAATTTCATGGCGAAGTTCATACTGAGAGAGATTCAGATTAGGTTATCATGATTAAAACACTCGATGAATAAACCCGTCGCCTTTCAAGCGGCAGGGTTGTTCGCTGTACTTGCTGCAACTTAAAATCCATAGGATAAAACGTGGATTTTTCATGGTAAGGTGCAGGTTTGGCAGCGCCGGTGTCCGGCGGGCTATAGGTATTAGTCTGCTTTTGCCGTATTGGGGCACATTGTTATGTTCGCCTCTGCGCTTTTAACCTTATAATCCCATGGCTTGAATGCCGGATCTGGCTTCAGGTTCTAAGTAGAAAAAAACAGTACTGGATAAAGATGAAAACTATTGAAGTCGACGAAGAGCTCTACCGCTATATTGCCAGCCACACGCAACATATTGGTGAGAGCGCGTCCGATATTTTGCGCCGTATGTTGAAATTTACCGCAGGCCAGCCGTTACGTGCAGCGCCGGCCGCCAGCGCACAGAGCGCAGAACAGGAAAAAATCGTTGCCGCATCGCGCCCGCGCGATCGCGTACGTGCCGTGCGTGAACTGTTGTTGTCGGACGAGTACGCCGAACAGAGCAAAGCGGTGAACCGTTTTATGCTGGTACTTTCCACCCTGTATACCCTCGATGCGGCCGGCTTTGCCAGCGCCACCGATGCGTTACATGGCCGTACCCGTACCTATTTTGCCGGCGATCAGCAAACCCTGTTGGCGAACGGAACGCACACCAAGCCAAAGCACGTTCCGGGCACGCCTTACTGGGTGATCACCAATACCAATACCGGTCGCAAACGCAGCATGGTTGAACACATCATGCAGGCTATGCAGTTCCCGACGGAACTGACTGAAAAAGTTTGCGGCACTATCTAATTTAGCGAACAGCCCGTCATGGTGGCCGTGAGCGACATATTGCCAGGCCGCAGGACAGGGATTAGGGAGATATGTCGATGGCGAATAACCCACGTGCCGGGCAGCCGGCTCAGCAAAGCGATTTGATCAACGTAGCCCAGCTGACGTCGCAGTACTATGTACTGCAACCTGAAGCGGGCAACGCCGCACACGCGGTCAAGTTCGGGACTTCAGGCCATCGCGGCAGTGCGCTGCGCCACAGCTTTAACGAAGCCCACATTCTCGCGATCGCGCAGGCGATTGCCGAAGTGCGTCATCAGCAGGGCGTGACCGGTCCATGCTACGTGGGTAAAGACACCCATGCGTTGTCGGAGCCTGCCTTCATTTCAGTGCTGGAAGTGTTGAGCGCCAACGGCGTTGATGTGATCGTGCAGGAAAATAATGGCTTCACGCCAACGCCTGCGGTCTCCCATGCCATCCTGTGCCACAACCGTAACGGTGGGGCATTGGCCGATGGCATCGTGATCACCCCGTCCCACAATCCGCCTGAAGATGGCGGCATCAAATATAACCCGACCAACGGCGGCCCGGCGGACACCAATCTGACCTCGGTGATTGAAAAGCGCGCCAATGAACTGCTGTCTCTGCAGTTGAAAGGCGTTCAGCGTCAATCGCTGGATAAGGCCTGGGCCAGCGGCCGTGTGCATGCGCAGGACCTGGTGCAGCCATATGTTGAAGGGCTGGTGGACGTGGTTGATATGCCTGCGATTCAGCGTGCCGGCCTGAAGCTGGGCGTCGATCCGCTCGGCGGTTCCGGCATCGCCTACTGGCAGCGTATCGCCGAGCATTACAAGCTGGATCTGACGCTGGTGAACGATGCTATCGATCAGACCTTCCGCTTTATGCACCTGGACCACGACGGTGTGATCCGTATGGACTGCTCTTCAGAACCGGCGATGGGTGGCCTGCTCGCGCTGCGCGACAAGTTCGACCTGGCGTTTGCCAACGATCCGGATTACGACCGCCACGGCATAGTTACGCCTGCGGGGCTGATGAACCCGAACCATTATCTGGCGGTTGCCATCAACTATCTGTTCCAGCATCGTCCACAGTGGAGTGCTAACGTAGCGGTAGGCAAGACGCTGGTTTCCAGCGCGATGATTGACCGCGTGGTGGCTGATTTGGGCCGCAAGCTGGTGGAAGTGCCGGTGGGCTTCAAATGGTTCGTTGATGGCCTGCATGACGGTAGCCTGGGCTTTGGCGGCGAAGAGAGCGCAGGGGCTTCGTTCCTGCGTTTCAATGCTACCCCGTGGTCTACTGATAAAGACGGTATCATCATGTGCCTGTTGGCGGCGGAAATCACCGCAGTGACCGGCGAAAATCCGCAGCATCACTACGAAGACCTGGCCAAGCGTTTTGGTGCCCCGAGCTACAACCGCATTCAGGCACCGGCAACTTCTGCGCAGAAAGCGGCGTTGTCCAAGCTGTCACCGGAAATGGTCAAGGCCGATACTCTGGCGGGTGATCCTATTACCGCACGTTTGACGGCGGCACCGGGCAACGGCGCATCGATTGGTGGCCTGAAAGTGATGACCGACAACGGCTGGTTCGCGGCACGTCCTTCTGGTACCGAAGAAGCCTACAAGATTTACTGTGAGAGCTTCCTCGGTGCTGAGCACCGTGAAAAGATCGAGCACGAAGCGGTAGAAATCGTCAGCGAAGTGCTGGCTTCTGCCAAGTAAGGCCTCTCTCCCTTGAAAAAAAGCGCTGTAAAAACAGCGCTTTTTTTATGTCTGCAATTTAGATATATCTTTTTCATTCTTCCCCTCTTGCGCATTTAGATATATCGATCTAGATTAGATATATCGAAGTGACTTAGATATATCTAAATCACCTCGTAAACTGATTATCCAATGCGAGGTACAGACTATGTTTCACCGTTTAGATTTACACCGTCGTCACGGCTGCCGCCATGACAGCGAAGAAGGGCACGAACATCATCATCGTCGTCGTGGCGGTCGCCATCATTTTGGCGGCGACCATGGTGAAGAGCATGGCCGGGGAGGGCGCGGCGGTCGTGGCGGCCGTCACCGCATGTTTGAACACGGCGATCTGCGGCTGGTGCTGCTGGCGCTGGTGGCGCGTAAACCGAGCCACGGTTACGAACTGATCAAGGCGATCGACGAGGCGTCTTCCGGTCTCTATGTGCCAAGCCCAGGGGTGATTTATCCGACACTGACGCTGCTGGAAGAGCAGGATTTCCTCGAGCCGATCACCAGCGGCAACGGCCGTAAAAGCTATCAGATCACCGAGCTGGGCCAGAGTGAATTACAAAAACACCAGGCCGTCGTCGATGTGATCCTGGCCCGTTTGGCCGGTGCCGGTCGCGGCCACCATCATCATGGCAATCTGGCGGAAGGCATCTCCGACGCCATGAACCGCCTGCGCAGTTTGTTGCGTGGCAATGTGATGCGCGCCGATCTTTCGCCACAGCAGGTAGAACGCATCAATGCGGCGCTGCTCACCGCGGTGGCGGAAATTGAAAGTGAAATGAACATTGCTCCAACAGATACAGATAAGGAAAACAACTGATGCCTGGCCACCGTTTCCGCATTACCGTTGAAGCCCTGAGCGATCGCCAAGGCGAGCCCGTTGAGAAAACGCCACTGAGTTTTGAGGTGGAAAACCACGACGATATTCTTGGCATCGTTGAGCGCATCAAAGCGCGCGAAGATCTGAACTTTGGCGAAAATAACAGCGCGGCCTTCGCCGTCGGCTTGAAGCTGTTCTCTGAAGTGATGATCGAAAACCGCAAGCACCCGGTGTTTGCCCCGCTGCGCGAGGCGTTCAAAGAATTTATGGTGGGGCTGAAGAAAGGCCAAAACGTGTAGGGGTGCCGCATGCTGCACCCGTTTAATCGAATATTGCATCAGCTTAACCGCATGCTGCACCCTTTCACCTCATGGCATAAAGCGGTAACCGACGCCGGTTTCGGTCAGCAAGTGTTTTGGCCGGGCCGGATCGGCCTCCAGTTTTTGCCGCAGATGCCCCATATAAATTCGCAGATAGTGGCTGTGTTCGACGTAGTTCGGTCCCCAGACGTGGCTTAATAGCTGACGCTGGGTGATGACCTTGCCGGAGTTGGCCAGCAGTTCGGCCAGCAGGCGAAACTCTATCGGTGTCAGATGCAGATCTTCACCCTGGCGCAGTACCCGGCGGTTGATCAGATCGACGGTGATTTCGGAAAAGCTGACCAACGGACTCTCCTGCTGGCTGCCTGAATGGCGGCGCAAGGCGACTCGCACGCGGGCCAGCAGTTCGCCGATGCCAAACGGTTTGCTGAGATAGTCATCCGCCCCGGCGTCCAGCGCGGCAATTTTGTCTTCTTCGGCATTACGCGCCGACAGCACAATCACCGGAATGGCGCTCCACTGGCGTAGATCGCGGATATAGTTAAGCCCGTCACCGTCCGGCAACCCTAAATCGAGAATAATCAGATCCGGCTTGCGCGTGCCGGCTTCAATCAGCCCGCGCTGCAGCGTTTCGCTTTCAAACACCCGTAGCCCCTCACTTTCGAGCGCGGTACGGACGAAGCGCCGGATCTCTTTCTCATCTTCGACAATCAGAATATTGGTTGGCGTGCTGCTCACAAGGCTCCCTGGAGTTGGTTAGAGATCAAAGGCTTCGCTGTCTATTTCCGGCGGTTTTTCCAGCGGCAGCACAAAGCGGAAGCTGGCACCGCCGTTAGCGCCGTTTTCCGCCCAAATGCGGCCGCCGTGCACTTCAATAATGGCACGGCAAATCGCTAACCCCAAACCTACGCCGGGAATGGCCGACTCTTTATTGCCGCGGGAAAACTTATCGAAGATAAGCTGTTTTTTCCCTTCAGGAATGCCTGGGCCATCGTCCCAGACTTCGACTTCCAGCCAGTCGGGCAGCGTATGGGCGCGAATGCCGATAGTAGCATCGATACCGGCGTATTTATTGGCATTTTCCAACAGGTTAGTGAAAACCCGCTCCAGCAGGCTGCCGTCGCAATTAACCAATATCAGCTCCGGCGGCAGCTCAACCTTGATCTGGTGTTGGGTCATCAGCGGTTCCAGCATGTGCAGCGAAGCGCCGACGATCTCCTCCAGCGACTGCCACTCTTTTCGCAGGTTAAAGCCACCGGATTGAATGCGTGCCATATCCAGCAGGTTGTTCACCAGCCGGGTGGTGCTCAATACCTGCTGGCGGATCTGACTGGCCTGCGGAGCATGGTTGGAGCCTTCCGCGGCCAGATCGAGCGTCAGAATTTCCGCCTGGCCGAACAGCACCGTCAGCGGCGTGCGCAAATCGTGGGACAGCGCCGCCAGCAGCGAGTTGCGCAGCTGCTCCCGCTCGGCGTCCAGTTTTGCTTCCTCGGCGCTGCGCGCCAGATGCAATCGTTCCAGTGCGCTGGCGATCAGCACCGCAAAGGTTTGCAGCAGCCGCTGTTGTTCCGGCACCATCAGTTGGCGCAGGTTACTGGGTTCGATAGCCAGCAGGCCGAAGGTTTGTTTCGACGTGGTGAGCGGGAGCAGTTGGTAAGGCACGCCAGGCAAGGTGTCGGTACCGGCGCCGGCCGGCATGCCCTTGTCGAAACTCCAACGGGCGATAGCCTCATCCACCGACAGCAGCCCGCCCGTTTCGCCAACCATTTGCTGCAGCTTGCCGTCTTCCTGCGGCAGTAGCAGGACGGTTTTGGCCTGGAAGCTGCTGGAAAGGAAGTGGCGGCTGGTTTTGGCGATATCTTCGGTGGTCAGCGCCTGGCTCAGCCCACGAGATATTTCATACAGGTGCCGAGCTCTTTGCTCGCGATAACGGGCCACTCGCGCCTGATAACGCACGCCGGCGGTCAGGTTGCCGATGGTGATGCCGACGATCAGCATGACGCCGAAGGTCAGCAGATACTGCATATCGCTGACGGCAAACGACCATTCAGGCTGGACGAAAAACAGATCAAAGCTGGCGACGTTAATCACCGCCGCCAGTACCGAGGGCCAGCGACCGAAGAACAGCGCGACGATCGCCACCCCGAGCAGATACACCATCACCAGGTTGGCCTGGTCAAAGCCCGGCAACAACCATTGGGAGAGCAGGGTGATCAGGGCGCAGAGTGCAACGGCCACGGCGCAGCCGCGCAATTGCATGCGCCATTTTTCGGTAAAGTTGCGGCCATCATGTTCTTTCCCCTGCGGCGCAGGGGTGTCGTTTTCCAGCGCGACGATCACCAGATCGAGATCGGGTCCCAGGCGACCGAGACGATCGGCAAAGCTGCCGCGCAGTTTCCAGCGTTGTTCGCTGCGGCGGCCGATAATGATTTTGCCCAGGTTATGTTCGCGGGCATAGCGCAACACCGCACGTTCTTCATAAGGTTCAGACAGGGTAGCGGTTTCAGCCCCCAACTCCTGCGCCAGCCGCAGCGCCCGCAGGATCGCCCGGCGTTGATTTTCCGGCAAGCGGTGCAGTTTCGGTGTTTCTACATATACCGCGTGCCAGTGGCAACCCAATCGGGCCGCCAGCCGCGCCGCGATACGCACCAGTTTCTCATTGCCGCTGCTATGCCCCACGCACAGCAAAATGCTGTCGCGAGTGTGCCATACGCGCTCGCGGCCCTGAGTATCGCGAAAGGCGCGCATCTGGTCATCGACCCGGTCGGCGGTGCGGCGCAGCGCCAGTTCGCGCAGCGCGATCAGATTGCCCTTGCGGAAAAAGTGCTCGATGGCGCGCTCGGCCTGGCCGGGAATGTACACCTTGCCTTCATTTAATCGCTGACGAAGATCGTCTGGCGGCAGGTCAACCAGCACCACCTCGGTGGCCTCGTCGAACACGTGATCGGGCACCGTTTCACGTACCCGCACGCCGGTCACGCCGCCGACCACGTCGTTCAGGCTTTCCAGATGTTGGACATTGACGGTGGTCAGCACGTCGATACCGGCGTCCAACAGCTCTTCCACATCCTGCCAGCGCTTCGGATGGCGTGAACCGTAGGCGTTACTGTGCGCCAGCTCATCCATCAGGATCAGTGCCGGGTGGCGTGCCAGCGCGGCATCGAGGTCAAATTCCTGCACTAAGCGTCCGCGATGCTGGATGCGTTTTTGCGCCAGCAGATCCAAGCCGTTCAGCAGCGCTGCGGTTTCGCTGCGGCCATGGGTTTCCACCACGCCGACCAGCACGTCCAACCCCTGGCTGCGCAGCCGCTGGGCTTCCTGCAGCATGGCGTAGGTTTTGCCCACCCCGGCACAGGCGCCGAAGAAAACCTTCAACCGGCCGCGGGGCTTTTCATTGGCCAGCGCCAGCAGGCTGTCAGGGTCAGGGCGTTGTTGTTCCTCATCCACCATCGGAGTTCCTTTTGCAGCAATGTACCCGTCATACTGCAAGCTGCTTGGGTGTTGGCTGCCTTCACTCACCCCAGCCGCTTACTCGAGTAAGCTCCTGGGGATTCACTCAGTTGCCGCCTACAAGCAACTCGAATTATTTTGGGTATATATATCGGGTTCGGCACGCCGAACCCGATACTTATCCTTTAACACGCAACGGATTATTTCAATGCGTCGAGCGCCAGGTTCAATTTCAGCACGTTTACCACCGACTCGCCCATAAAGTTGGGGGTGGCCTGATCGGTGCTTTGATCAATCAGTTTGGCGATTTGCTCCGGCGGTAGTTGGCGCGCCGCCGCAACCCGGGCCAGTTGATATTGCGCCGCCGCGAGGGAGATCTGCGGATCCAGTCCACTCCCCGAGGCCGTCAGCAGATCGACCGGGATCGGGCCCTTCATCGCCGGGTTGGCCAGACGCAATTGCGCGGCACGCTCGGCGATGGCTTTATCCAGCGCCGGGTTGGTGGCGGCCAGGTTGCTGCCGGCGGACGCCATCGCATTATAGGCCGAATCGCCGGTGGCAGAAGGGCGGCCCCAGAAATACTCGGGTTTGGTAAAGTTTTGGCCGATTAACGCGGAGCCGACCACCTTATCGCCCTGATACAGCAGCGAACCGTTGGCCGCGCCGGAAAACAGCAGCTGTGAAAGTCCGGTCGTCAGCAACGGGTAGGCGATACCGGTAATCAACGTCAGCAGGATCAACATCACCAACGAAGGGCGTAAATAAGACATTTTCATTTCCTCTCAATGATTAACCGGCGATGTGCAAGGCGACCAGGATCAGGTCGATCAGCTTGATGCCGACAAAAGGCACCAACAGACCGCCCACGCCATAGAGCCACAGGTTGCGTCGTAGCAGTGCAGCTGCGCTCATCGGTTTATAGCTCACCCCTTTCAGCGCCAGCGGGATCAGGAATACGATCACCAGGGCGTTGAAGATCACCGCCGACATAATGGCGGAGGCTGGGGAGTGCAAATGCATCACGTTCAGGGCGTTAAGCTGCGGATAGGTTGCCGCAAACGCCGCCGGGATAATGGCGAAATACTTGGCCACGTCGTTGGCGATGCTGAAGGTGGTCAATGAACCGCGCGTCATCAGCATTTGTTTGCCGATGTGCACCACTTCAATCAACTTGGTCGGGTTAGAGTCCAGATCGACCATATTGCCCGCCTCTTTGGCGGCCTGAGTGCCCGAGTTCATCGCCACCGCCACATCAGCCTGAGCCAGCGCTGGGGCGTCGTTGGTGCCGTCACCGGTCATCGCTACCAGACGGCCTTCCGCCTGATATTGGCGAATCAACGCCAGCTTGGCTTCCGGCGTCGCTTCTGACAGGAAGTCGTCTACCCCGGCTTCGGCGGCGATCGCGGCGGCGGTCAGTGGGTTATCACCGGTGATCATCACCGTTTTGATGCCCATTTTACGCAGCTCGGCGAAACGCTCTTTAATGCCGCCCTTGACGATATCCTTCAGCGCTACCACGCCCAATACGCGCGGGCCTTCTGCTACCACCAGCGGCGTGCCGCCAGTGCGCGCCACGCTGGCGACCAGTTCGTCCACCGCCTGCGGGAAGTGGCCCTGATTGGACTCCACGTGACGACGAATGGCGTCCACCGCGCCTTTGCGGATCATCCGGTCCTGCACGTTGACGCCGCTCATGCGCGTTTGGGCGGAGAAGGGCACGAAAGTGGCGTTCAGCGCCTGCAGGTCACGTTCGCGCAGGTTGAAGCGTTGCTTCGCCAGCACCACGATGCTACGGCCTTCCGGCGTTTCGTCCGCCAGGGATGACAGCTGGGCCGCGTCGGCCAGATCTTGCTCCTTCACGCCCGGCGCAGGCAAGAACTCGGAGGCCTGACGGTTACCCAGCGTAATGGTGCCGGTTTTGTCCAGCAGCAGCACATCAACGTCACCAGCGGCTTCCACCGCCCGCCCGCTGGTGGCGATCACGTTGGCCCCCAGCATTCGGCTCATCCCGGCCACGCCAATGGCCGACAGCAACCCGCCGATGGTGGTAGGGATCAGGCAGACCAGCAGCGCCACCAGCACGGTAATGGTGACTACCGAACCGCCGTTGGCGGCGTCCACGCTGTACTGCGAGAACGGAAACAGCGTCGCGGTCGCCAGCACGAACACGATGGTCAGTGCGACCAGCAGAATGGTCAACGCTACTTCGTTCGGGGTTTTACGCCGTTTGGCGCCTTCCACCATGGCGATCATCCTGTCGAGGAAGGTTTCGCCCGGGTTAACGCTGCACTGCACCACCAGCCAGTCGGACAGCACGCGGGTACCGCCGGTCACCGACGAGAAGTCACCGCCGGATTCGCGGATCACCGGGGCGGATTCGCCGGTAATGGCGCTTTCGTCCACGGAGGCGCCACCTTCCAGCACTTCGCCGTCGCAGGGGATGGTATCGCCGGCTTCCACCAGTACGATGTCACCCTTGCGCAGGCTTTCGGCGGACACTTTCTCGGTGGCACCATCACGGCGCGGCGCGGCCAATTTTTTCGCCCAACTGGTTTTCTTGGTGCCCCTCAGGCTTTCCGCCTGGGCTTTGCTGCGCCCTTCGGCCAGCGCTTCGGCAAAGTTGGCGAACAGCACGGTGAACCACAGCCACAGAGCGATACTGCCGGTGAAAGCCGCGCTGCCGTCGGTCTGTCCGGCGAGGATCGCCAGCCAGATGGCCGTAGTCAGGATGCTGCCTATATACACCACGAACATCACCGGGTTACGCCACTGGGTGCGTGGATCCAGCTTTTTCAGCGCATCGATCAGCGCGGTACGGACCAGTGCCGGTTCAAACAGCGCACGTTGTTTGCGAGTCATCTCTTAATCTCTCTCTTTATTTCATTCCCTATGGATTTCGAGTTGCAACTAGGCACCCAACTCGCTCATCCCCAGGCGCTTACTTGAGTAAGTAACTGGGGTGAGCGAGTGCCAGGTAACAACGCTGCGGCTCGAAAGGCGACGGGAATGCGCCTGTTATTTGGCCAGCCAAAGTTGCAAATGTTCGGCCACCGGTCCCAGCGCCAGCGCCGGTACGAAGGTCAATGCGCCCACCAGCAGCACGGTGCCGATCAGCAGACCGATAAACAGCGGCCCGTAGGTTGGCAGAGTACCGTTGCCCGCCGGCTGACGTTTCTTCGCACACAGCGAACCGGCAATGGCCAGCACCGGCAGGATCACCCCAAAGCGGCCGACGAACATGGCGAAGGCCAGCAGCAGGTTATAGAACGGCGTATTGACGCTCAGGCCGGCAAAGGCGCTACCGTTGTTGTTGGCGGCGGAAGACAGCGCATACAGCACTTCGCTGAAGCCGTGCGCGCCCGGGTTAAGGATGCCTGCACGACCGGCGTCGGTGGCGATGGCCAGCGCCGTGCCCAACAGCACCAGCGTCGGCGTGACCAGGATCGCCAGAGCGGTCATTTTCATGTCGTAGACGTCAATCTTTTTGCCCAGGTATTCCGGTGTGCGCCCGATCATCAGCCCGGCAATAAACACCGTCAGCAGGACGAACAACAGCATGCCGTACAGGCCCGAGCCCACACCGCCAAACACCACTTCGCCAATCTGCATCAGCCACATCGGCACCATGCCGCCCAGCGCGGTGAAGGAGTCATGCATCGCATTGACCGCACCGCAGGACGCCGCGGTGGTCACCACCGAGAACAGGCTGGTGGCGAGAATGCCAAAGCGCGACTCCTTGCCTTCCATATTGATGTTGCTGGCACTGCCCAATTCGCCCAGATGAGGGTTACCCGCCAGTTCGGCGAACATCACCACCACCACGGCAACCACGAAGATCAGCGCCATCGCCCAGATCAGCGCGTGGCCCTGGCGGTTTTCACCGGCAACCTGACCGAAAGCAAAACACAACGCGCAGGGGATCAGGAAGATCGCCAGCATTTGCACAAAGTTGGTCAGCACGGTCGGGTTTTCGAACGGGTGAGCCGAGTTGGCGCCGAAGAAACCGCCGCCATTGGTGCCGAGCATCTTGATCGCTTCCTGAGAGGCCACTGGCCCCATCGGCAGCGTCTGCTGTGCGCCTTCCAGCGTGTTGATGTGCAGGTAGGGCAGGAAGTTTTGCAGCGTGCCCTGGCTGACGAAGAACAAAGCGATCAACAGCGAAATCGGCAGCAGCACATACAGCGTCACGCGGAACATATCGATCCAGGCGTTGCCAATAGTGGCGCTGGAACGACGGGTGAAGGCGCGGATCAACGCGAAGGCCACGGCGATACCGGTCGCGGCGGACAGGAAGTTCTGCACTGCCAGACCGGCCATTTGGCTGAGATAGCTGAGAGTGCTTTCACCGCTGTAGGCTTGCCAGTTGGTGTTGGTGACAAAGCTGACCGCGGTATTGAACGCCAGATCCCAGGACAGGCCGGGGAAGCCCTGTGGGTTAAGCGGCAGCGAGCCTTGCGCCATCAGCAACGCGAACAGCAGCACCAGACCGAGCAGGTTAAACCACAGGATCGCCAGTGCGTATTGCCACCAGTTCATTTCGGCGGGGGTTGTGCCACAGCAACGCCAAATGCCGGCTTCCAGCCGACGCAGCGCCGGCAGCGGCTCTCCTTCAATCAGGCGTGCCAGGAAACCGCCCAGCGGTCGCGCCAGCAGCAGAAGCACCAGCAGGAAGCTGGCAATCAATAAAAAGGCTGAAGCTGCCATCAGAAATCCTCCGCATTGAACAGGGCATAAACCAGATAGCCCAACAGCAGCAGAACCAACAGCGCACCACCAATAACGCTGATACTCACGGGACACCTCCAGAGGTGTAGTTTTTGATAGAGCGAGTGTAGGGAGGGCGGTAGAAAGAAGATGAAAAAATAGCGTTGGCCGGTGTAAAAAAAGTATAAAAATGGCTGAAATTACAGCAGAAAATGGCTTTTTAGCCTCGATTTTGGGGGGCGTAGCGCGATTGGACTCCTGTTTGGGGGCGTGAAGATGAAGGTTTGCGTAAACAGGGCGTAAATAACCACAATGTAACCAATGGTTAGTTAATTATTAACCTTGATGTAACAAAATTACGGATTTGGCGAATTATTTGCGATTTTTTGTGCGATTCAGTGGTCGGATGAGTAGTAAACTTTCATCAATTGCGCTAAAATTTTGTCCAGTTACCAAATGGTCTTGTTTCTATTGTTTACGCCAGCGCTGTTTCGCAGTAAATCAACGGCCAGGCGTTTTTGAGGAGGTTCGCATGTCTACTTATCACGCTTATTCATTGCATCGGATTCTCCTGCGCCGCAGCGCAGTGATCCTGGCAGGTGTGTTGGCTTTACCGGTAATGCTGTTCCGCAGCGACCGCGCCCGTTTTTACAGCTATTTGCACCGCGTCTGGTCAAAAACCAGCGATAAGCCGGTCTGGCTGCAACAGGCGGAACTGGCGTCCTGCGATTTCTACTGATCGCAGCTTGCCCCAACGAAAACCCTCGCTTTCCAGCGGGGGTTTTTTTATGGCTGCGGTTCGGGCATGGTGTCGATAGCGTTCGTGTCATAGCGCGAATTCTTCTACACTTTTAGTCACATCCAACGCTGCGGGAGCCTATCAATGAGTGACAAAATTCCGGTCGGTATCAGCGCTTGCCTGCTTGGTGAGACGGTGCGTTTTGACGGCGGCCATAAACGGCTGGCCTTTGCGGTGGAACAACTGGCCCCTTTTGTGCGTTTTGAGCCGATTTGCCCGGAAATGGCCATCGGTTTACCGACCCCGCGCCCGGCGCTGCGGTTGATCAAAAAACAACATCACGTGGCATTGCGCCACAGCAATGACGATAGCATTGACGTAACCGAGCGGATGCAGCAGTTTTCCGAGCATCGAATCGCCGCTTTGCAGCACCTGTGCGGTTACATTGTTTGCGCCAACTCGCCAAGCTGCGGCATGGAGCGGGTCCGTCTGTATGATGAGAACGGTAGCGGCGCGCGTAAAAGTGGCGTCGGATTGTTCACCGCCGAGCTACTGCGGCAAATGCCCTGGCTGCCGGTGGAGGAGGACGGGCGGCTGAACGACGCAACGCTGCGGGAAAACTTTGTCGAACGCGTTTATGCGCTGTATGAGTTAAACATGCTGTGGCGTAAAGGCCTGAGCCGCGGCGGCCTGATCGCCTTTCACAGTCGCTATAAGCTGTCGCTGTTGGCGCATTCGCAGCAGGAATACCGGGAGCTTGGGCGTTTTGTGGCGGGCATCGATAAATGGGATTCGCTGGAAGCCTTCACCCTAGAATACCGCAGTCGCCTGATGAAACTGCTGGCGCACAAGGCTACCCGTCGTAACCACACCAACGTATTGATGCATGTGCAGGGCTATTTCCGCAATCATCTGAGCTCCGCGCAGCGCCAGGAACTGGCGCAGTTGATCGATCGTTATCGGCAGGGGGTGCAGCCGTTGTTGGCACCGATAACCCTGCTCAAACACTACATGGCCGAATACCCCGATCGTTATCTGGCCGACCAACGCTATTTCGAGCCCTATCCAGAGGCGCTGCGCCTGCGTTATGGCCACTGATTGACAAGGAGTTTTATGACCACGCATCTGGTCTGGTTGCGTAACGATTTGCGTATCACCGACAACAAAGCCCTGCACGCCGCCTGTAGCGATCCCGAAGCTCGGGTGCTGGCGGTGTTTATCGCCACGCCGCAACAATGGCAGCAGCACCAAATGGCGCCACGTCAGGCGGCGTTTATCCATGCGGGTTTGCTGCAGGTACAGCAGGCCCTTGCCGAGCGCGGCATTCCCCTTAGCTATCACCAATGCGACGACTTCTCAGCTGCAGTGGATTGGCTGGTGGCGTACTGCACACAGGAGCGGGTGGATGCGCTGTTTTACAATCGCCAGTACGAAATCAACGAGCGCCAGCGCGACCAACGGCTGGAACAGCGTTTAGCCGGGCAGGTGATTTGCCAGAGTTTCGACGACAGCCTGCTGCTGCCGCCGGGGAGCGTGCAAACCGGCGGCGGTGAAATGTACAAGGTCTATACGCCTTTTCGTAAAGCCTTTATCCAGCGTCTGACCGAATCCGACATCCGCTCTGTTCCCGCCCCCAAACCGCGAGCCGGTGGCGCACTGCCCACCCCTGCGGTACCTGAGGCGTTCGATTATCCACCGGCAGAGCCGACCGGGGATTTTCCAAGCGGGGAAGAGGCGGCTTTGCAGCGATTACGTTCTTTTTGCCGGGAGCAGGTGCAAGACTATCTTAAGCAGCGCGATCTGCCGGCCATTGATGGTACCAGCGGCCTGTCGCCCTATTTGGCGATTGGCGTGTTGTCACCGCGCCAATGCTTTAACCGCCTGCGTGCTGAATGCCCACAGGTGCTGGAAAATCCCGACGGCGGCGCTTTTGGCTGGCTGAATGAACTGGTCTGGCGCGAGTTTTATCGGCATTTGATGGTGGCCTATCCTGCGTTATGCAAGCACCGTCCCTTTATCGATTGGACGGATAAGGTACGCTGGCGGAACGACAGTGAGCTGCTGCAGGCCTGGCAGCAGGGCGCCACCGGCTATCCGATCGTTGATGCCGCTATGCGCCAATTGAATAAAACAGGCTGGATGCATAACCGGTTACGCATGATCAGCGCCAGTTTTCTGGTGAAAGACTTACTGATCGACTGGCGCGAAGGTGAGCGCTATTTCATGTCGCAACTGCTGGACGGCGATCTGGCGGCCAACAACGGCGGTTGGCAGTGGGCGGCCTCCACCGGTACCGACGCCGCGCCGTATTTCCGCATCTTTAACCCGACCACTCAGGGCGAACGTTTTGATCCGCAAGGCACTTTTATCCGTAAATGGTTGCCCGAGCTGGCGGATGTACCGGACAATGCTATCCATCAACCCCATCGCTGGGCAGAACAACAGCAGCGCGTGCTGGATTATCCGCTGCCGATTGTCGACCACAAGCAGGCGCGGCTGGAAACGCTGGCGGCCTTTGAGGCGGCGAAGCGCGGGGAATATTAAGGCAACAGCAAGGAGCGAAATAATGATGAAAAAGGTGCTGGCCCTGTGCCTGAGCGGCTATTCAGCCCTGGCGCTGGCCGGTTTTGACGTGGTGGCGCTGGGCGTGGATGGCGGCGTTAGCGACGGCAATCTGACCTCTTATCTGATCCGCAGCGACAACCAACCGCAGTATCTGGCGCTGGATGCCGGCTCGTTGTTACCGGGTATTGCCAAAGGGCTGGAGAAGGGTAGTTTCCCGCAGGTGACCCCTGAACTGGCGGCGCCTTATACTCCGCAGGGTTATGTATTCCGCCAACTGATCGGCGCTTACTTTATCAGCCATGGTCATCTGGACCACGTGGCGGGGTTGATAATCGGTTCGCCGGAGGACAGCAAGAAGAATATCTATGCCCAGGCCGATACCATTCTGACCCTGCGCAATCATTACTTTAACTGGAAGGCCTGGCCCAACTTCACCGATTCCGGCAACGGATCGCGGTTGGGGACTTACCGGCTGCAAACCGTGCGCCCGCAGCAGCGTGTGACCCTGGGCGTGACCGGTTTGAGCGGCGTAATGTATCCGCTCAGCCACGATCGGTATCCTTCTTCGATGCTGCTGGTCTCCGATCGCAGCGGCTCTTTCGCCTATTTCGGTGATACCGGCCCGGATGCGCTTGAGCAGTCGCGCAATCTGGACGGTGCCTGGCGCGCGTTGGGGCCGCTCATCGAGCAGAAAAAGCTGAAAGGCATGATCATCGAAAGCTCCTATCCCAACGAGGTTGAAGATAAAAATCTCTACGGGCACCTGACGCCGGCATGGTTGTTGAAAGAGTTGAAAAATTTGACCCAGTACAGTGGGGGAGAAGGATCGCTGAAGGATTTCCCGGTGGTCATCAGCCATATCAAACCCAGCCTGAAGCAAGGGCAAGATGTGCGGGCGACCATCAAACAGCAGTTGGAACAGGGCAACGATCTGGGCGTGAAATTTATCCTGATGGAACAGGGCGACCGCCAGACATTTTGAATTGAAGAGAGAATTTTTATGCGTAACCTCGATCTTGAAAAGTTGATCAACACCGAACTGAATACCGGCGCGTTTCAGGATTACGGCCCTAATGGGTTGCAGGTGGAAGGGCGGCCCCATGTGCAGCGTATCGTTACCGGCGTTACCGCCTGTCAGGCGCTGCTGGATGCGGCGGTGGAACACCAGGCCGACGCCGTTGTGGTACATCACGGCTACTTCTGGAAAAACGAGGCGCCCTCGGTACGTGGCATGAAGCGCAATCGGCTGAAAACGCTGTTGAGCAATGATATCAACCTGTACGCTTATCACCTGCCGCTGGACGCGCATCCGGTGTTGGGCAACAACGCGCAGCTGGCGCATCAACTGGGCATTCGGGTGATTGGCGAAGTGGAACCGCTGGTGCCGCACGGGGAATTTGAGCAACCGCTGACCGGCGTTGAACTGCAGCAACGTATTGAGAGCCGCCTCGGGCGGGCCGTACTGCACTGTGGTGATAACGCCCCGGCGCATATCCGCCGTGTGGCCTGGTGCACCGGTGGCGGTCAGGGCTTTATCGACAGCGCCGCGCGATTTGGCGTCGATGCTTTCATTACCGGAGAGGTTTCTGAGCAAACCATTCACAGCGCGCGTGAAATGGGCATTCACTTTTTTGCCGCCGGGCATCATGCCACTGAACGCGGTGGCGTCAAGGCGCTCGGTGAATGGCTGGCTGAGCAGCATGGTTTTGATGTGACCTTTATCGATATCCCAAATCCCGCCTGATTTCCCTCCGAGGATCCAGCCCGGTTTATACCGAGGCTGAATCCTTTTAATAGCCTAATCCCTTATTTTCTCGAAGGTTGTTCTATTGACAGCCGGAGCGCTGTCGCGCATAACTGATGTGTTTTCATCGCGATAATAATAAGGAGAAAAGGGTGCAACGAGCACGATGTTACCTGTTAGGTGAACGCGCGGTAGTGCTTGAACTGTCGCCGCCGGTGACGCTGCCAAGCCAGCAGCGGATTTGGGCGCTGGCCGAAAAGCTGAATCATCATCCCGACGTGCGCGAAGTGGTGCCCGGCATGAACAACCTTACGCTGCTGCTGAAGACGCCGCAGGCCGATGCCGAAATGATGTTAGCGCTGTTGCAACAGGGATGGGACAGCGAGGAGATCCTGGTGCCGGAATCACGTCAGGTGGATATTCCGGTGATCTACGGCGGCCAGGACGGGCCCGATCTGGATGAGGTCGCGCGCCACACCGGCATGACTCCGCAGCAGGTGGTGGAGTGCCACTCCTCTGCGGATTACGTAGTCTATTTCCTTGGTTTTCAACCTGGTTTCTCCTACATGGGCGGCATGCCGGACAAGTTGGCAACGCCGCGCCGTGCCGAACCGCGCCTGTCGGTGGCGGCCGGCTCCGTGGGGATCGGTGGCAGTCAGACCGGTATTTATCCGCTGGTGACCCCCGGCGGCTGGCAGTTGATTGGCCGTACACCTCTGGCGTTGTTTAATCCCTATGAAATGCCGCCCACCCTGCTGCGCCCTGGCGACAGCGTGCGGTTTGTGCCACAGAAGGAGGGCGTATGCTGAAGATCCTGCGTGCGGGCATTTACACCACGGTGCAGGATTTGGGCCGTAACGGTTTCCGTCGTCTGGGCGTCAGCCAGGGCGGCGCGCTCGACGAACCCGCGTTGAGGATCGCCAATCTGCTGGTGGGTAACGATACGAATGCCGCCGGGCTGGAAATCACCCTCGGGCAATTTAGCGCCGAATTTACCCGGCCAGGCTGGATCGCGCTGACCGGCGCCGGTTGTGATGCGCAACTGGACGGCAAGCCGCTGTGGACCGGCTGGCGTTATCAGGTCAGTGCGGGTCAACAGCTGATGTTGAAAATGCCAAAACGTGGCATGCGCAGCTATCTGGCGATAGACGGTGGTATCGCGGTGCCGGAAATACTCGGCTCACGCAGCACCGACAACAAAGCCGCTTTTGGCGGGCTGGAAGGACGTAACCTGCGAGATGGCGACTGCCTGCCGTTGGGAGCGGGGCGCGAATTGCAAAAGCAAAGCACCGGCGTGAAACAACTGTTGTTCAACAACCGTATCCGGGCCTTGCCGGGGCCGGAATATGACGAATTCAGCGAAGAGGCGAAAGAGTCTTTCTGGCGTACTGCCTGGCAACTGAGCCCGCAGAGCAACCGCATGGGCTACCGTTTGCACGGCAGCAGCGCGCTGAACCGTACCACCGAACGCGAAATGTTGTCTCATGGCCTGTTGCCGGGTGTGGTGCAGGTGCCGCATAACGGTCAGCCTATTGTGTTGATGGCCGATGCTCAAACTACCGGTGGTTACCCGCGCATTGCCTGCGTGATCGAAGCCGATCTCTATCATCTGGCGCAAATCCGTCTGGGCGAAGCTATCCACTTTGTACCCTGTACCCTGGCCCAGGCGCAGCGCGCCAAGGCCGAACAGGAGCACTTTATCCAACAGATTGCCTGGGGGTTAGATGAACGTTGATTTGAATGCCGATCTGGGTGAGGGCTGCGCTAACGATCAGGCGCTGCTGCAATTGGTCAGTTCGGCCAATATCGCCTGCGGTTTTCACGCCGGAGATGCGCAAACCATGCGCCAGTCGGTGCGTTGGGCGCTGCAGTACGGCGTGGCGATTGGCGCGCATCCGAGTTTTCCCGATCGCGAGAACTTTGGTCGTACCCGCATGCAGTTGCCGCCGGAAACGGTGTATGCGCAGGTGGTGTATCAGCTCGGTGCGCTGGCGGCGATCGCCCGTGCAGAAGGCGGGGTAATGGTGCACGTGAAGCCGCACGGCATGTTGTACAACCAGGCGGCCGTGGAGCCGGCGCTGGCGGAAGCCATTGCCCGCGCGGTTAAAGCAGTCGATCCGGCTTTGCGTCTGGTGGGGCTGGCGGGCAGCGAACTGATCCGCGCCGGTGAAAAGCAAGGTTTGGCGACGCGACAAGAGGTCTTTGCCGATCGCGGTTATCAGGCCGATGGCACGCTGGTACCACGGGGCCAGCCAGGGGCTTTGATTACCAGCGACGAACTGGCGCTGGCGCAAACGCTGGAAATGGTACGCCACCATCGGGTTCGCACTCTGGAGGGCACCTGGGCCGCTGTTCGGGCCGAAACCGTCTGCCTGCATGGCGACGGTGAACATGCGCTGGAATACGCGCGCACGCTGCGCCAACGTTTTGCCGTGGAAGGCATTAACGTCAGCGCAGAATAAAAATAATTAAACATACACAACACACAACACAATAATACCCAATGGATTTCGAGTCACAGCCAGGCAGCAAGGGGGTAAATCTCCAGGAGCTTACTTGAGTAAGTGACTGGCGTTTGCCCATGCAGCTAACAACGCTGTGGCTTGAAAGACGAGGGGAAAAGGAAGGCGCTATGGAACAGGTTGTTAACTTATGGCCACTGATTGGCATTGCCGCCATCGTGGTCGGGTTTGTTTTACGCTTTAACCCCGTGCTGGTGGTGATTGTCGCCGGCATTATCACCGGGCTGGCGGCATTGATGCCGCTGGATGTGATCCTGGAAAAACTCGGTGAGGGCTTCTTGAATACCCGTAACCTGCCGCTGATCCTGCTGCTGCCGTTGGCGGTGATCGGTTTGCTGGAACGCCACGGTTTGAAAGAGCGTGCACAGGCATGGATCGCCAAGATCAAAAGCGCCACCGCTGGACGTTTGTTGATCGTCTATCTGTTCGTGCGTGAAATTACTGCCGCCATGGGGCTGACCAGCCTGGGCGGGCACCCGCAAATGGTGCGTCCACTGTTGGCCCCCATGGCGGAAGGGGCTGCGGAAAACCGTTACGGTGAGCTGCCGGAGCGTACGCGTCACCGCCTGCGTGCCATGTCTGCCGCGACGGATAACGTCGGGTTGTTCTTTGGCGAAGACATTTTTGTGGCCTTCGGCGCGATCATCTTCATGCACAACTTTATGCTGGAATCCGGCGGTATCCAGACCGAGCCGCTGCATATCGCCTTGTGGGGCATTCCCACCGCTATCTTCGCCTTCCTGATCCATGCGTTTCGACTTTACCGGATGGATAAGCAGCTCAGCGCTGAATTGTCGCAGCTTAATCAGGCGGCACTGCAGGCCAAAGGAGATGCCCAATGACTTTCCAACAACAATATCTCTATTGGCTGGCTGGCGTGGTGCTGCTGATTGTCGCCGTGATGTCGTTCCGCGATCGCGCCAACCCGCGGCGTATTACCACCGGTTTGTTCTGGGCGTTGTACGGTGTGGTGTTCCTGGTTGGCGACTGGACCTATAGCCTGTTGGGCAACGTGCTGGGGGAGGGCAGCAACGAAAAACGCATGCTGCATATTATCGTCGGCGTGGTGGTCGTGGTGATGGCGTTGATCGCCGGCTTTGGCGGCGTGCGTCTGGGTAGCTATCATCAACGTACCCCACAGCAGCGCGAAGAGAGCGCGAAACGTCTGGGTAACCGGCTGTTTATTCCGGCACTGGCCATCCCGGTGGTGACGGTGATTGGCGTGCTGCTGTTCAACAATATTCCTGCATTGCAAACGGCGGTATTCGGCAGCGGTAACCACGCAACCTTGATTACTTTGTTCTCGATGACCGTCGGTTGTTTGCTGGGGTTGGTCATTGCGGTGAAAATGACCCATGAGAAAGCGCTGCAGCCGATTCAGGAAGCGCGCCGCCTGCTGGACTCCATCGGTTGGGCGTTTATTTTGCCGCAAATCCTCGCCACGCTGGGCCTGCTGTTTACCACCGCAGGCGTCGGTACCGCCATCTCTCATCTGACTCAAGAGTATCTGGCGGTGGATAACCGCTTCATCGCGGTGGCGGTTTATGCCATCGGTATGGCGCTGTTGACTATGGTGATGGGTAACGCCTTTGCCGCTTTCCCTATCGTCACCGCCGGTATCGGTATTCCGATCCTGGTGCTGCAACACGGTGGTAACCCGGCGGTGATGGCGGCCATCGGCATGTTTTCCGGCTATTGCGGCACGCTGATGACGCCAATGGCTGCTAACTTTAATATTGTACCGGCGGCGTTGCTGGAATTGCCGGACAAGAATGCGGTGATCAAGGCGCAGGTGCCGACCGGGGTGCTGCTGCTGCTGGTGAACGTGTTCCTGCTTTATTTCCTGATGTTCCTTTAAGGAGAACGCATGCAAAAGGTATTGATCACGGGCTTTGAGCCCTTTGGCGGCGAGCGCGTTAATCCTTCGTGGGAAGTGGTAAAGCAACTCAATGATATGGAGCTTTCCGGCGCGCGCATTATTGCGCGCCAGCTGCCCTGCGTATTCGGCGCGGCGCTGGAAGCGCTCAATGAGGCGATTGATGACGTGCAGCCAGTGATGGTGTTAGCTATCGGCCAGGCCGGTGGACGGACTGACATTACGCTGGAACGCGTGGCAATCAATATCGACGATGCGCGTATTCCGGATAATCAGGGGCAGCAGCCGATAGACGAGCCTATCGTTGAAAAGGGGCCTGCGGCTTATTTCAGTACCTTGCCCGTCAAGGCTATGGTCGAGGCGATGCGTGAAGCGGGTATCCCTGCTTCGGTATCGCAAACGGCCGGCACCTACGTTTGCAACCATGTGATGTACGGCTTGTTGCACCGTTTGAGCAAACAGCAGGCGATCAAGGGCGGATTTATTCATATTCCTTATCTGCCGGAGCAGGCTGCTGTCCATCCTGGTGCCCCCAGTATGGCGGCAACCACGGTCCTGTTTGCGCTGGAATTGGCCGTTTCCATTGCGCTGCAGGTTGAACACGATTTGAAAGTCGTCGGCGGCGCGACGCATTAATCGCCGTTTTTACCCCCGGCGCGGTTTGTCGCGTCGGGGCTACTCAGGAGTGATTCTATGCCGGAAGGACCGGAGATTCGCCGGGCGGCAGATGCATTGGCGGCGGCGGTGATCGACCAGCCGCTGACCGACGTCGGTTTTGCCTTTCCCCAGCTTAAACACTATCGCGACCGGTTAATCGGTGAGCGGATCATTGCTATCGAACCGCGCGGCAAGGCGTTACTGACCCACTTTTCCAATGGGCTGACGCTTTATAGCCATAACCAATTGTATGGCGTGTGGAAGGTGGTGAACGCGGGGGAAACGCCGGAAACCAAACGGGATCTGCGCGTACGGCTGGAAACGGCGGAGCGGGCAATTCTGTTGTACAGCGCGTCAGATATTACCCTGGGGCCGCGCGAAGAAATTGAACAGCATCCGTTTTTGCAACGGATCGGCCCCGACGTGCTGGATATGACGCTGACGGAAACCGCGGTAGAACAGCGACTGTTGTCGCCGAAGTTTCGTCGCAGGCAACTGGGTGGCATGTTGCTCGATCAGGCGTTTCTCGCCGGGCTGGGCAATTACCTGCGCGCCGAAATTCTCTGGCAGGCCGAACTGGCACCGCAGCATAAGCCGCAGGATCTGTCACCGGAGGCTTTGCAACGGCTGGCAAAGGCCCTGCTGGCGGTACCGAGGCTGTCTTACCAGACTCGCGGGCAGGTGGATGAGAACCGTCATCACGGCGCGTTATTCAGTTTCAAGGTGTTTCACCGCAGCGGTGAACCCTGTGAACGTTGCGGCGCGATGATCGTCCGTACCTCGTTGTCGTCGCGGCCGTTTTATTGGTGTCCAGGCTGTCAGAAATAGCAAAAAAAAAGCCGCCCATCGGGCGGCTTCAGATTATTGACAAAGGGGGATAAAAGCGTGGTTTTTCCCCCTTTGTGTTATCAGCCGAAAATCAATAAATTGATTTTCCTTATTATTATCAAACCTTTGGTGACTGCTGCCAAACTATATGTTTGTCAGCAGTCACAAGCCGCCCATCGGGCGGCTTGTGCTGCTTTATGTAGGGTAAAGCGGCGTTATTTGTTTTTCACCTGGGATTTGAAATCGCGTTCGGCATAGCCGGTGTACAGCTGGCGCGGACGGGCAATCTTGATGCCTTCGTCGTGCATTTCGTTCCAGTGTGCAATCCAGCCGATGGTACGGGCGATGGCGAAGATTACGGTGAACATGGATGAAGGAATACCCATTGCCTTCAGAATGATGCCTGAGTAGAAGTCGACGTTCGGGTACAGCTTCTTCTCGATGAAGTACGGGTCGTTCAGCGCGATGTGTTCCAGCTCCATCGCCACTTCCAGCAGGTTGTCGTCCTTCTTGTTCAGTTCTTTCAGCACTTCGTGACAGGTTTCGCGCATCACGGTGGCGCGTGGGTCGTAGTTCTTGTACACGCGGTGGCCAAAGCCCATCAGGCGGAAGGAGTCGTTCTTGTCCTTGGCGCGCTTGATAAACTCAGGGATGTGCTCAACGGTTTTGATCTCTTCCAGCATTTTCAGCGCGGCTTCGTTGGCGCCGCCGTGTGCCGGCCCCCACAGGGAGGCGATACCGGCCGCGATACAGGCAAACGGGTTAGCGCCTGAAGAACCTGCGGTACGTACGGTAGAGGTGGAAGCGTTCTGCTCGTGGTCTGCGTGCAGGATCAGGATGCGATCCATTGCGCGTTCCAGCACAGGGTTCACCACGTATTCTTCACACGGGGTTGCGAACATCATGTGCAGGAAGTTACCGGCGTAGGACAGGTCGTTACGTGGATAAACGAAAGGCTGGCCCAGGGAATATTTGTAACACATGGCCGCCACGGTAGGCATTTTGGACAGCAGGCGGAACGCGGTGATCTCGCGGTGACGCTCGTTGTTGACGTCCAGCGCATCGTGGTAGAACGCCGCCAGGGCACCGGTCACGCCGCACAGTACTGCCATTGGGTGCGAGTCGCGGCGGAAACCACGGAACAGATGGGTGATCTGGTCGTGGATCATGGTGTGGCGGGTTACGGTCGTTTTAAAGGTTTCGAACTCTTCTGCGGTTGGGGTCTCGCCGTACAGCAGGATGTAGCACACTTCCAGGTAAGAAGACTCTTTCGCCAGCTGTTCAATCGGGAAACCGCGGTGCAGCAGCACGCCTTTGTCACCGTCGATAAAGGTGATTTTTGATTCGCAGGAAGCGGTAGAGGTAAAGCCGGGATCAAACGTGAAATAACCTTTGGAGCCCAGGGCGCGGACATCGAGGACATCGGGGCCCAGTGTCGGGGATAATACGCCCAGTTCGATTGGAGCTTCACCATCATTAATGGTTAGCGTCGCTTTCTTATCAGTCATTTACTGTCTCCTTAGCGCCTTATTTTAAAAACCTCTAACAACTGAAATACCTTAATTCTCCTCAGGTTGCCCGCAAAAAATGGTGCGGACGCTAACTCTGTGAGCGACTGCGCAAATGCGCGGGTAGGGTACAGAGTGCTAACCAGGCGAACGAGGCGGGTGACCAGTTGTTAACGATTCATCGGAATTCGTTATATTCTGTTAATCTTACCTACGACGTGTTCGGGGGTTGTTGAACCTATCCCAATAAACTGTTTTATATGCCTTATTTTGTTTAATCTGCGGCGAACTGCTGCAAACATGTCCGGCAAAAACCGCCATTGGGATAGGTTCTGCCAAATACACTGTTGCATATCTTGAACACAGGGGGAAGTGTATCTGCTGACCTATAGCGCATCATAGGACCGTTTGTGCCCCTATATGTAATGGAATTGTTGATCTCTTGTCAAATCAGATAATTAATTTTGTGCCAATTGTGAAATTCGTGATCTAAATCACTGTTCGGGGGAAATGTTACCAAAGGGATTGTATGGGAATTGTAATCAGAATGTGATCCTCCTATACTGCCGCCAGGTCTCCGGGATACCCTGAAGTAGGAGCACCCAGCGTTATAACTACGCGCCGTTTAAGCACAGAGGATGTTGTTGTTTGAGCGCGTGACGTGTGAGGGTTTTGGCTCTTAACGCTGTCTGATCCCCGCCCAGGCCGGAGGAAGGAAAATAATAAGAGCTGTGTGGGCAAAAACGTGAAAAAACAAAGACCTGTCAACCTGGATCTGCAAACGATCCGGTTTCCCGTAACTGCGATAGCGTCCATCTTACACCGAGTCTCTGGCGTAATTACCTTCGTTGCCGTGGGTATCCTCCTCTGGCTGCTGGGCCTGTCTCTCTCTTCCCAAGAGGGGTTCATGCAGGCTGCCGCCATCATGAATAGCTTCGTTGTCAAATTCATATTCTGGGGCATCCTCACGGCGCTGGCCTATCACATTTGCGGTGGTATTCGCCACTTGTTAATGGATTTTGGCTATATCGAAGAGAGTTTAGCTGCCGGTACCCGTTCTGCCCAGGTGGCGATCGGTCTGACCGTCGTGCTGTCAGTTCTGGCTGGAGTCCTCGTATGGTAAACAATGTTTCTGCATTAGGACGCAACGGCGTACACGACTGGTTGTTACTGCGTGCTTCCGCTATCGTCATCACCCTGTATGTTCTGTATATCCTGGGCTTCTTCGTTACGGCTCCGGATCTCACCTACGAAATCTGGCGCGGCTTCTTTGCCACCTCTATTACGAAAGTGTTCACTCTGCTGACGCTGCTGTCGATTCTGGTTCACGCCTGGGTCGGTTTGTGGCAGGTATTGACGGATTACGTCAAACCTTTGGCGGTACGTCTGGTGTTGCAACTGGCGATTGTTGTCGTGTTGCTGGTCTATTTACTGTACGGAACAATCGTAGTGTGGGGTGCATAAGATGAAACTGCCGATCAGAGAATTTGATGCTGTAGTTATCGGTGCAGGCGGCGCAGGTATGCGCGCGGCACTGCAAATTTCTCAAGCAGGCTCCAGCTGTGCCCTGCTGTCCAAAGTATTCCCGACCCGTTCCCATACCGTGTCTGCGCAGGGCGGCATCACCGTCGCGCTGGGTAACAACCACGATGATAACTGGGAATGGCATATGTATGACACGGTGAAAGGTTCCGATTATATCGGTGACCAGGACGCCATTGAATATATGTGTAAAACCGGCCCGGAAGCGGTTCTGGAGCTGGAACATATGGGCCTGCCGTTCTCCCGTACGGACGAAGGCCGCATTTATCAGCGTCCGTTCGGCGGCCAGTCACTGAACTTCGGTGGCGCACAGGCGGCACGCACCGCTGCGGCGGCTGACCGTACCGGTCACGCGTTGCTGCACACCCTGTACCAACAGAATTTGAAAAACCACACCACTATCTTCTCCGAGTGGTATGCGTTGGATCTGGTGAAAAACCAGGATGGCGCAGTGGTCGGCACCACGGCTATCTGCATCGAAACCGGTGAAGTGGTTTACTTCAAAGCCAAGGCCACCGTGCTGGCGACCGGCGGTGCGGGCCGTATTTACCAGTCCACCACCAACGCCCATATCAACACCGGCGACGGTGTCGGCATGGCGCTGCGCGCCGGCGTGCCGGTGCAGGACATGGAAATGTGGCAGTTCCACCCGACCGGCATCGCCGGCGCCGGGGTCTTGGTGACCGAAGGTTGCCGTGGTGAAGGCGGTTATCTGCTGAACAAACACGGCGAGCGTTTCATGGAGCGCTATGCGCCGAATGCCAAAGACCTGGCGGGCCGTGACGTCGTAGCCCGTTCTATCATGATTGAAATCCGCGAAGGCCGCGGCTGTGACGGTCCATGGGGCCCACACGTCAAGCTGAAGCTGGATCACCTGGGCAAAGAAGTACTGGAATCCCGTCTGCCGGGCATTCTGGAACTGTCGCGCACCTTCGCGCACGTCGACCCGGTGAAAGAGCCGATTCCGGTTATCCCAACCTGCCACTACATGATGGGCGGTATTCCGACCAAAGTGACCGGCCAGGCGTTGACCGTGAACGAAAAAGGCGAAGACGTGGTGATCCCGGGTCTGTTCGCCGTGGGCGAAATTGCCTGCGTTTCAGTGCACGGTGCCAACCGTCTGGGCGGCAACTCGTTGCTGGACCTGGTGGTGTTCGGTCGTGCCGCCGGCATGCATCTGCATGAGTCTCTGGCGGAGCAGGGCGAAAGCCGTGATGCCAGCGATTCTGATGTAGAAGCATCGCTGGATCGTCTGAACCGCTGGAACAACACCCGTTCCGGTGAAGATCCGGTCGAAATCCGTAAGGCGCTTCAAGCCTGCATGCAGCACAACTTCTCGGTATTCCGCGAAGGCGATGCGATGGCGAAAGGCCTGGAAGAGCTGAAAGTGATCCGTGAACGTCTGAAGAACGCACGTCTGGACGATACCTCCAGCGAGTTCAACACCCAGCGCATCGAATGCCTGGAGTTGGATAACCTGATGGAGACCGCGTTTTCCACCGCCGTGTCGGCCAACTTCCGTACCGAAAGCCGTGGCGCACACAGCCGCTTCGACTTCCCGGAACGTGATGACGCCAACTGGCTGTGTCACTCGCTGTATCAGCCGCAATCGGAAAGCATGACGCGTCGTGAAGTGAACATGCAACCGAAGCTGCGCCCGGCATTCCCGCCGAAAGTGCGTTCTTACTAATTGCGGAGATCGATTGATGAAACTCGAATTTTCAATTTATCGCTACAATCCGGATGTTGATGACGCTCCGCACATGCAGGATTACAGCCTGGAAGCGGAAGAAGGTCGCGACATGATGTTGCTGGATGCCTTGATCCTGCTGAAAGAAAAAGATCCTAGCCTGTCGTTCCGTCGTTCCTGCCGCGAAGGCGTGTGTGGTTCCGACGGGATCAACATGAACGGTAAAAACGGCCTGGCGTGCATCACCCCGATCTCGTCGCTGCGTAAAGGCAACAACAAGATTGTGATCCGCCCGCTGCCTGGCTTGCCGGTAGTGCGCGATCTGGTGGTGGATATGGGTCAGTTCTACACCCAGTATGAAAAGATCAAACCTTACCTGCAGAACGACGGCAAGAACCCGCCGGCGCGTGAACACCTGCAATCGCCAGAGCAGCGCGCCAAGCTGGACGGACTTTATGAGTGCATTTTATGCGCTTGTTGTTCGACCTCTTGCCCGTCATTCTGGTGGAACCCGGACAAATTCATTGGCCCGGCTGGCCTGCTGGCGGCATACCGCTTCCTGATTGACAGCCGCGACACGGAAACCGAAGAACGTTTAGACGATCTAGACGACGCTTTCAGTGTTTTCCGCTGCCATAGCATTATGAATTGTGTCAGTGTATGTCCTAAAGGCTTGAACCCGACGCGTGCTATCGGTCATATCAAGTCTATGCTGCTGCAACGCGGCGCATAAGCGGAATGAGATGCTGCGCCGGGCAGTTTCCGGCGCACATCACAAAGGAGGGAGCCTCTAAAAACTGACCCGTGGCTGCGGCACTATGCAGCCAGGTTCGCCCGCCGGTTTTTAGAGGTTCCTTGTAAGGGACCGCAAGGTCCATAGCAGAACGTACCGTAAAAGTACGTCGAGTGAACCGTTTCTACGGCAAACCGTATCCATCACGGTAATTATGTTAACCACGGCGAAAACTAAAGCTTCAAAGCTTAAGGGATCATGATGCAGAACGGCGCAATGAAGGCCTGGCTGGATTCCTCCTATCTGGCGGGCGCGAACCAGTCTTACATAGAACAGCTCTATGAAGACTTCTTAACCGATCCGGGCTCCGTTGAAGATAGCTGGCGTTCCATTTTTCAACAGCTACCAACCGCGGGTGTAAAACCCGATCAGCTTCACTCTCAAACGCGTGACTACTTCCGCCGCCTGGCGAAAGACTCCGCGCGTTACAACACCACCATCAACGACCCAGACACCGATGCCAAACAGGTCAAGGTACTGCAGCTGATTAACGCCTTCCGTTTCCGCGGACATCAGCATGCCAACCTCGATCCGCTCGGTCTGTGGCAGCGTGAGCAAGTTCCTGACCTTGAACCCGCCTATCACAACCTGACCGAAGCCGACTTCCAGGAAACCTTCAACGTGGGTTCTTTCGCTATCGGCAAAGAAACCATGAAGCTGGGCGACCTGTATGCCGCGCTGAAGCAGACTTACTGCGGCTCGATCGGTGCGGAATACATGCACATTACCAACACTGAAGAGAAACGCTGGATCCAGCAGCGTATTGAATCGGTGGTGGGGCACGCCAGCTTTACCGATGATGAGAAACGCCGCTTCCTGAACGAACTGACCGCAGCGGAAGGTCTGGAGCGTTACCTCGGTGCCAAATTCCCAGGGGCGAAACGCTTCTCGCTGGAAGGTGGCGATGCGCTGGTACCGATGCTCAAAGAGATGGTGCGTCACGCCGGTAAGAACGGTACGCGCGAAGTGGTATTGGGCATGGCCCACCGCGGCCGTCTGAACGTGTTGATCAACGTACTGGGCAAAAAACCTGCCGATCTGTTCGACGAGTTTGCCGGCAAGCATAAAGAACACCTCGGCACCGGTGACGTTAAATATCACCAGGGCTTCTCCTCCGACGTAGAAACCGAAGGCGGCATGGTTCACCTGGCGCTGGCGTTTAACCCGTCGCACCTGGAGATCGTCAGCCCGGTGGTCATGGGCTCAGTTCGTGCTCGTCGTGACCGTCTGGACGAAGCGCGCAGCAATATGGTACTGCCAATCACCATCCACGGTGACGCCGCCATTACCGGCCAGGGCGTGGTTCAGGAAACCCTGAACATGTCGCAGGCTCGCGGCTACGAAGTGGGCGGCACGGTGCGTATCGTGATCAACAACCAGGTTGGTTTCACTACCTCCAACCCGTTGGATGCGCGTTCTACCGAATATTGTACTGACATCGCCAAGATGGTGCAGTCGCCGATCTTCCACGTAAATGCTGACGATCCGGAAGCGGTGGCCTTTGTGACCCGCCTGGCGTTGGATTTCCGTAACACCTTCAAACGTGACGTGATGATCGATCTGGTCTGCTACCGTCGCCATGGGCATAACGAGGCCGATGAGCCAAGTGCAACCCAGCCGGTGATGTACCAGAAGATCAAAAAACACCCAACGCCGCGCAAGCTTTATGCTGACGTGCTGACCGAACAAAAAGTCGCCAGCCTGGAAGATGCCACGGAAATGGTCAACCTGTATCGTGATGCACTCGACCGCGGCGATTGCGTGGTTGAAGAGTGGCGTCCGATGAACCTGCATAGCTTTACCTGGTCGCCGTACCTTAACCACGAATGGGATGAAGAGTACCCAAGCAAGGTTGAGATGAAGCGCCTGCAGGAACTGGCCCGTCGCATCAGCACCGTGCCGGAAGCGATCGAAATGCAGTCACGCGTAGCGAAAATCTACGCAGACCGCGCCGAGATGGCGGCAGGCAACAAAGCGTTCGACTGGGGCGCGGCGGAAACGCTGGCCTATGCCACCATGGTCGATGAAGGCATCCCGATTCGCCTTTCCGGCGAAGATGCCGGTCGCGGTACCTTCTTCCACCGTCACGCTGTGGTGCACAACCAGAAAAACGGTTCGGTCTACGTTCCGCTGGCCAATGTTCACAGCGGGCAGGGCGAGTTCAAAGTGTGGGACTCCGTACTGTCGGAAGAAGCCGTACTGGCGTTCGAATATGGTTACGCCACCGCAGAACCGCGCACCCTGACCATTTGGGAAGCGCAGTTCGGTGACTTCGCCAACGGCGCGCAGGTGGTGATCGACCAGTTCATCAGCTCCGGCGAGCAGAAATGGGGCCGTATGTGTGGCCTGGTGATGCTGCTGCCGCACGGTTACGAAGGCCAGGGTCCAGAGCACTCCTCTGCGCGTCTGGAACGTTACCTGCAGCTGTGTGCTGAGCAGAACATGCAGGTGTGCATCCCGTCCACTCCGGCACAGGTCTACCATATGCTGCGTCGTCAGGCGCTGCGCGGTATGCGCCGTCCGTTGGTGGTGATGTCGCCGAAATCTCTGCTGCGTCACCCGCTGGCAACCTCGTCTCTGGAAGAGCTGGCTAACGGCACCTTCCTGCCGGCTATCGGCGAGATCGACGAGTTGGATCCGAAAGCGGTCAAACGCGTGGTCATGTGCTCCGGTAAGGTCTATTACGATCTGCTGGAACAACGCCGCAAGAACGACCAGAAAGACGTGGCTATCATCCGTATCGAGCAGCTGTACCCGTTCCCGCATCAGGCCGTTCAGGCGGTGCTGGAGAAGTATGCTCACGTGCATGATTTCGTCTGGTGTCAGGAAGAGCCGCTGAACCAGGGCGCCTGGTACTGCAGCCAACACAACTTCCGTGAAGTGGTGCCGTTCGGGGCTTCTTTACGTTACGCAGGACGTCCAGCCTCTGCCTCTCCGGCAGTCGGTTACATGTCCGTACACCAGAAGCAGCAGCAGGCTCTGGTTAATGACGCGCTGAATATTGTTAAAGATTAAGGGAAAGCTAAATGAGTAGCGTAGATATTCTGGTACCTGACCTTCCTGAATCGGTTGCGGATGCGACCGTAGCCACCTGGCACAAGAAACCAGGTGACAGCGTCCAGCGTGACGAAGTTCTGGTTGAAATCGAAACTGACAAAGTGGTTCTGGAAGTTCCGGCAAGTGAAGCCGGGATCCTCGATGCGATCGTGGAAGAAGAGGGCGCAACCGTGCTTTCTCGCCAACTGCTAGGCCGCATCCGCCCGGGCGACAGCTCCGGCAAGCCGACCGCTGAGAAGAGCCAGGAGAAAGAAGCCACGCCTGCACAGCGCGCGACTGCCAGCCTGGAAGAAGAGAGCAACGACGCGCTCAGCCCGGCGATCCGCCGTCTGATTGCCGAACACGATCTCGATGCTGCCGCCATCAAAGGCAGCGGCGTGGGTGGCCGTATCACCCGTGAAGACGTGGAAGCGCACCTGGCTAACGGCAAAAAAGCCGACAAACCTGCCGCCGTCGAAGCCGCACCGCAGCCTGCTCTGAGCAGCCGCAGCGAAAAACGCGTGCCGATGACCCGCCTGCGCAAACGCGTGGCCGAGCGCCTGTTGGAAGCGAAGAACAGCACTGCGATGCTGACCACCTTCAACGAAATCAACATGCAGCCGATCATGGACCTGCGCAAGCAGTACGGTGAAGCCTTCGAAAAACGTCACGGTGTACGTCTGGGCTTCATGTCCTTCTACATCAAGGCGGTGGTTGAAGCCCTGAAGCGCTTCCCGGAAGTGAACGCTTCCATCGACGGTACCGACGTGGTGTACCACAACTACTTCGATATCAGCATTGCGGTATCTACCCCACGCGGCCTGGTAACCCCGGTACTGCGTGACGTAGACACCATGAGCATGGCGGACATCGAGAAGAAAATCAAAGAGCTGGCAGTTAAAGGCCGTGACGGCAAATTGACTGTGGAAGAGCTGACCGGCGGTAACTTCACCATTACCAACGGCGGCGTATTCGGTTCACTGATGTCTACCCCGATCATCAACCCACCGCAGAGCGCCATCCTGGGCATGCACGCCATTAAAGATCGCCCAATGGCGGTTAAAGGCCAGGTTGTGATCCAGCCAATGATGTATCTGGCACTGTCTTACGATCACCGCCTGATCGACGGTAAAGAATCCGTCGGTTACCTGGTGACGGTAAAAGAGATGCTGGAAGATCCGGCTCGTCTGCTGCTGGACGTATAACCCTGATGGGCGCGTATATCTTAAATCATTGAAGTTGCATCGCGGCGGCAACGGAGCGAATCCCCAGGAGCATAGTCAACTATGTGACTGGGGTGAGAGAAGGCAGCCAACAAAGATGCAGCTTTAAGGATGACAGAGATTGCCGCGCCCACACTCTGTGCTATGTGGCCGACGAAAGTCATGCGGTTTTCCGCCAAAATGACTCGGCTAAAACCTTCAGAACTGAATGGATAGAACATCATGAATTTACACGAATATCAGGCAAAACAGCTGTTTGCTCGGTATGGCATGCCGGCACCAACCGGTTACGCCTGTACCACACCGCGTGAAGCGGAAGAAGCCGCATCCAAAATCGGCTCCGGCCCGTGGGTGGTTAAATGTCAGGTTCATGCTGGCGGCCGCGGTAAAGCTGGCGGCGTTAAAGTTGTAAACAGCAAAGAAGATATCCGCGCTTTCGCTGAAGCCTGGCTGGGCAAGCGTCTGGTGACCTACCAGACTGACGCGCTGGGCCAACCGGTTCACCAGATCCTGGTAGAAGCCGCGACCGACATCGATAAAGAACTGTACCTGGGCGCGGTAGTAGACCGTGCCAGCCGTCGCGTGGTGTTCATGGCATCCACCGAGGGTGGCGTTGAGATTGAGAAAGTTGCGGAAGAAACGCCGGAACTGATCCACAAAATGACCATCGACCCACTGGCAGGCCCACAGCCTTACCAGGGCCGTGAACTGGCCTTCAAACTGGGCCTGACCGGCAAGCAAGTTGGCCAGTTCGCCAAGATCTTCATGGGCCTGGCAACCTTGTTCCTGGAGCGCGACCTGGCGATGGTTGAGATTAACCCGCTGGTGGTGACCAAGCAGGGCGATCTGATCTGTCTGGACGGTAAACTGGGCGCTGACGGTAACGCGCTGTTCCGTCAACCTGAGCTGCGTGAAATGCGCGACCTGTCTCAGGAAGACGAGCGTGAATCCCGTGCGGCACAGTGGGAGCTGAACTACGTTGCTCTCGACGGCAACATCGGCTGCATGGTTAACGGCGCAGGCCTGGCGATGGGGACCATGGACATCGTTAAGCTGCACGGCGGTGAGCCAGCCAACTTCCTCGACGTAGGCGGTGGTGCAACCAAAGAGCGCGTGACCGAAGCCTTCAAAATCATCCTGTCCGACGACAAGGTGAAAGCGGTATTGGTTAACATTTTCGGTGGTATCGTGCGTTGCGACCTGATCGCTGACGGTATCATTGGCGCAGTAGCCGAAGTGGGCGTTAACGTCCCGGTGGTGGTGCGTCTGGAAGGGAATAACGCCGAACTGGGCGCCAAGAAACTGGCGGACAGCGGTCTGAATATCATTGCTGCGACCAGCCTGACTGATGCGGCTCAGCAAGTTGTTGCGGCAGTGGAGGGTAAATAATGTCCATTTTAATCGATAAGAACACCAAAGTTATCTGTCAGGGTTTCACCGGTAGCCAGGGGACCTTCCACTCCGAACAAGCTATCGCTTACGGCACCAAAATGGTCGGTGGCGTGACGCCGGGCAAAGGCGGCACTCAGCACCTGGGCCTGCCGGTGTTCAACACCGTGCGTGAAGCGGTAGAAGCGACCGGCGCCACGGCGTCCGTTATCTACGTACCGGCACCATTCTGCAAAGACTCCATTCTGGAAGCTATCGATGCAGGCATCAAACTGATCATCACCATTACCGAAGGCATCCCGACGCTGGATATGCTGACCGTCAAGGTGAAGCTGGATGAAGCCGGCGTGCGTATGATTGGCCCGAACTGCCCAGGCGTTATCACCCCGGGCGAGTGCAAAATCGGCATCATGCCAGGCCACATCCACCTGCCAGGCAAAGTGGGCATCGTTTCCCGCTCCGGCACCCTGACCTACGAAGCGGTGAAGCAAACCACCGATACCGGTCTGGGCCAGTCTACCTGCGTAGGCATCGGCGGTGACCCGATCCCAGGTTCTAACTTCATCGATATCCTGAAGTTGTTCCAGGAAGATCCGCAAACTGAAGCGATCGTCATGATCGGTGAAATCGGCGGCAGCGCAGAAGAAGAAGCAGCGGCGTACATCAAAGAACACGTGACCAAGCCGGTAGTTGGCTACATCGCGGGTGTTACCGCGCCTAAAGGCAAGCGTATGGGCCATGCCGGCGCCATCATTGCCGGCGGCAAAGGCACTGCGGACGAGAAGTTCGCAGCGCTGGAAGCGGCAGGGGTTAAAACCGTGCGCAGCCTGGCTGACATCGGCGAGGCAGTTAAAGCGGTTCTGAACCGCTAATTTAATCTGCGGTAGTCCGTATTCAAGCAGGGTCAGACCAAGTGTCTGGCCCTGTTTTTTTTTGCCTGCGCGAGAGGGAATAGGGCATTGCGGTGGCCGTGGTGAGCGTTAGCGGCATCAATTAAAGGGGGGGGATGGGCGGACGTATTTAAGCGCTGCTTTATCGATAATTATTCTTTTTATTGCCTACAATTATCAGAGTAAAAAAATAAGCTAAGCTTGTCCTATTAGCAGGTTAATAAACGTTAACATCATTCACACTCGAGACTTCATTTAAATACAGATAACCATTAAATATCACATCTATTTAACACAAAAAGTACCTGGATAGACTACGAAACCATTATGTAACATAACCACAAGATAATTATGAGAAATTGTGAGCTGAATCTGGAAATAAAATTCAGATAGGCTTAAATTGTTCCAGATCAAATTAGGGCTGAGTACCTCTTTGGGCTAAAATTTGACCTGTAACCAAAAGTCTAACCCATATCACGTAAAAACCTATTTATTGTGTGGGATTGGGCGAGTATCATCCATGGTGAATATGGATGGTTGATCTTGTTGCATTTGTTACCCGTTGTCGGTTTTCAGTGGTGTGTTTAGTGCACTGGCCAGTACGGCCCGCGTCGAATGCATGGTTGAAAGCGGAGAAGCTGGATCAAATTTTTGTTGTGTTTAAGGGCATTCACTGCGGGGCGTTACCGGTAGCTTCACCCGAAGTCATATCGATAACCGCATGTCGGAGTCTTCCTGCGAGGAGCAAGGAGTCAAGATGTTTGATATTGTCGAACTGTCGCGCTTACAGTTTGCTTTAACGGCGATGTACCACTTCTTATTTGTCCCATTAACGCTAGGCATGGCGTTTTTGCTGGCAATTATGGAAACGGTATATGTACTGTCAGGCAAACAAATCTATAAAGATATGACCAAATTCTGGGGCAAGTTATTTGCAATTAACTTTGCTCTGGGTGTGGCCACCGGTTTGACCATGGAGTTCCAGTTCGGGACCAACTGGTCATATTTCTCACACTACGTCGGTGATATTTTCGGGGCCCCTCTGGCCATCGAAGGTCTGATGGCGTTCTTCCTTGAATCGACGCTGGTCGGCCTGTTCTTCTTCGGCTGGGATCGTCTGGGCAAGGTGCAGCACATGGCCGTAACCTGGCTGGTGGCACTGGGCTCAAACTTCTCCGCGCTGTGGATCCTGGTGGCCAACGGCTGGATGCAGAACCCTATTGCCTCGGACTTCAACTTCGAAACCATGCGCATGGAGATGCTCAGCTTCTCCGAACTGGTGCTCAACCCGGTTGCGCAGGTTAAGTTCGTTCACACCGTAGCTGCCGGCTACACCTGTGGTGCGATGTTCGTACTGGGTATCAGTTCTTACTACCTGTTGAAAGGCCGTGATACTGCCTTTGCCAAACGTTCCTTCGCAATCGCTGCCAGCTTCGGTATGGCTGCCGTACTGTCCGTAATCGTACTGGGTGATGAATCCGGCTACGAAATGGGTGACGTGCAGAAAACCAAACTGGCCGCCATCGAAGCCGAATGGGACACTCAACCGGCTCCGGCTTCCTTTACCCTGTTCGGTATTCCGAATCAGGATAAAATGGAAAACTCCTACGCGATCCAAATTCCTTATGCGCTCGGCCTGATTGCCACCCGCTCAACGGATACTCAGGTCACCGGCCTGAAAGATCTGATGGCGCAGCATGAAGTGCGTATCCGCAACGGGATGAAAGCCTACCAACTGCTGGAAGAGTTGCGCAGTGGCAATACCGATCCGGCGGTTCGCGCCGAGTTCAATAAAGCCAAGCAAGACTTGGGCTACGGTTTACTGCTGAAGCGCTATACCCAGAACGTCACCGACGCGACGGAAACGCAGATCCAGCAGGCGACCAAAGACTCGATCCCACGCGTAGCACCGCTGTACTTCGCCTTCCGTATCATGGTGGCCTGTGGCGTGCTGATGTTGCTGATTATCGGTTTGTCATTCTGGAGCGTGCTTCGTGGCCGCATTGGCCAGAGAAAGTGGCTACACCGTGCGGCGCTGTATGGCCTGCCGCTGCCGTGGATTGCCATCGAAGCCGGCTGGTTTGTGGCTGAATACGGTCGTCAACCTTGGGCGATTGGTGAGGTGCTGCCGACTGCGGTTGCCAACTCTTCACTGACTGCGGGCGACATTCTGTTCTCGATGGGGCTGATTTGCGGCTTGTACACCCTGTTCCTGGTGGCTGAAATGTACCTGATGTTCAAATTTGCACGTCTGGGTCCAAGCAGCCTGAAAACTGGCCGCTACCACTTTGAACAACCGACTGCCGCCGTGCAGGAAGCGCGCTAAACAGGAGTCCACGTATGTTTGATTATGAAGTACTGCGATTTATCTGGTGGGTCCTGATTGGCGTACTGCTGATCGGTTTCGCCGTCACCGACGGTTTCGACATGGGGGTCGGCATCCTGGTGCGCATTATCGGTAAAACCGATACCGAGCGCCGGGTGATGATCAACTCCATCGCGCCGCACTGGGACGGTAACCAGGTGTGGCTGATCACGGCCGGTGGTGCGCTGTTCGCCGCCTGGCCAATGGTCTATGCGGCGGCGTTCTCCGGTTTCTACGTCGCCATGATCTTGGTGCTGTCCGCCTTGTTCTTCCGCCCGGTCGGTTTTGACTACCGCTCGAAGCTGGAAAGCAGCCGCTGGCGCAACATGTGGGACTGGGGCATCTTCATCGGCAGCTTCGTGCCGGCGGTGGTGTTCGGCGTGGCGTTCGGCAACCTGCTGCAGGGCGTGCCGTTCCACATGGACGAATACATGCGTCTGTTCTACACCGGCAACTTCTTCCAACTGCTGAATCCGTTTGGCCTGTTGGCGGGTGTCGTCAGTCTGACCATGCTGGTGACCCAGGGGGCAACCTACCTGCAGATGCGTACTAGCGGTGAGATCCACCTGCGTGCACGTGCTGCGGCGCAGATCTCCACGTTGGTGATGGCGGTGTTCTTCCTGTTGGGTGGTATTTGGCTGGTGAAAGGCATCGATGGTTATGTGATTACCTCGGCGCTGGATACCATGGCGGAGTCTAACCCGATGCGTAAAGAAGTGGCTCATCAGGCCGGTGCCTGGTTGATCAACTTCAACAAGTATCCGCTGCTGTGGGCATTGCCTGCCCTGGGTGTGGTGCTGCCGCTGTTTACGGTGCTGTTCTCCCGCATGTCGAAAGACGCGCTGGCGTTCGTGACTTCGTCACTGACCATTGCCTGCGTGATCCTGACTGCCGGTGTGACCATGTTCCCGTTCGTGATGCCGTCAAGCACCGTGCCTAACATCAGCCTGACCATGTGGGATGCCACCTCCAGTCTGTTGACGTTGGAAGTGATGACCGTTGTCGCGGCGATCTTCGTGCCTATCGTTCTGGGGTACACCAGCTGGTCGTACTACAAAATGTTCGGCCGTCTCGACAAAAACTTCGTCGAGAACAACAAGCATTCGCTGTATTAAGGATAGGGAGCTAAACCATGTGGTATTTTGCCTGGATTCTCGGAACGCTTCTTGCCTGTGCCTTCGGTATCATCACGGCGCTGGCGCTTGAGCACCACGAAGATTCAAAAGCACAGCAAGACGGTAAGTGATGAGTTCGTCATTAACTGACAAGCTGTACGCCATGACTGACAAGGGCCCTGTCCGGGCCCTTTCACTGGTGCTGGCGTTGATTTTGGCGGGCTGTATTTTTTGGGATCCGACCCGCTTTGCGGCGAAGACCAGCTCGCTGGAGATTTGGGAAGGGCTGCTGCTGATTTGGGCAGTTTGCGCCGGGGTGGTTCACGGCGTTGGCTTCAAACCGCAGCGGACGTTATGGCGCGCTTTTTTCGCGCCACTTCCGGCAATTGTGATCCTCGCCGCAGGATTACTTTACGTTTCTTTATAATCTCCGTTATAACCCCGAGTTATGGGCCCTTCCGGCCCATAATTATTTTCGTTCCCCTCTTGTAACCCATTCCCAACCCGATCTGTCTTGCGTATAGTAGCACCGTTAAATTGCATTGCTGGGAAGTAGAGTGAGTAATACGTTGTTTCGATGGCCGGTTCGCGTTTACTACGAGGATACCGATGCCAGTGGTGTGGTCTATCACGCCCGCTATGTCGCCTTTTTTGAAAGAGCGCGCACCGAGATGCTGCGTCATCACAACTTTCATCAACAGCAGCTGCTCAGTGAACATGTCGCTTTCGTGGTTCGGCGCATGACGGTGGATTACCTGGCTCCGGCTCGTCTCGACGAACAGCTGGAAGTGCAGAGTGAAATCACCTCAATGCGCGGGGCCTCTCTCACGTTTGCCCAACGCATTGTCAATTCTGACGGGACTCTCTTGAGTCAGGCCGATGTGTTGATTGCATGCATTGATCCACACCAAATGAAGCCGATAGCGCTTCCTAAGTCTATTGTCGCGGAGTTTAAGCAGTGACTGACATGAACATCCTAGATTTATTCTTGAAGGCGAGCCTGCTGGTTAAGCTTATCATGTTGATTTTGATATGCTTCTCAGTGGCCTCTTGGGCGATCATCATCCAGCGCACCCGCATCCTGAATGCGGCCACGCGTGACGCCGAAGCCTTTGAAGACAAATTCTGGTCCGGTATCGAGCTTTCTCGTCTGTACCAGGAAAGCCAGGCGCGTCGCGATAGCCTGACCGGCTCAGAGCAAATTTTCCACTCTGGTTTCAAAGAGTTCGCTCGTTTACACCGCGCTAACAACCATGCGCCGGAATCGGTGATCGAAGGGGCGTCACGCGCCATGCGTATCTCGATGAACCGCGAGTTGGAAACGCTGGAAAACCACATTCCTTTCCTCGGCACCGTGGGTTCGATCAGTCCGTATATCGGTCTGTTCGGCACCGTGTGGGGGATTATGCACGCCTTTATCGCACTGGGCGCGGTGAAGCAGGCCACGCTGCAAATGGTAGCACCGGGTATCGCCGAAGCACTGATCGCAACCGCCATCGGTTTGTTCGCCGCTATTCCGGCCGTTATGGCCTATAACCGCCTCAACCAGCGCGTCAACAAGCTTGAGCAGAATTACGACAACTTTATGGAAGAGTTCACCGCTATTCTGCATCGTCAGGCCTTCTCCAGCGACAGCAAATAAGTAGGAGGTAGCATGGCGAGAGTTCGTGGACGTAATCGGCGCGAGCTGAAGTCCGAAATAAACATCGTTCCGTTGCTCGACGTGTTGCTGGTGCTGTTGCTGATCTTTATGGCAACGGCGCCGATTATCACGCAGAGCGTTGAGGTTGATCTGCCGGACGCCACCGATTCCAAGACGGTGTCCAGCGATGATAACCCGCCGGTGATCCTTGAGGTTTCAGGCGTGGGTCAATACACCCTGGTGGTGGATCACAACCGCATGGAGCTGCTGCCGCCGGAACAGGTTGCCGCCGAAGCCAAGTCGCGTTTAGCGGCTAACCCGAAAACGGTCTTTTTGATCGGTGGGGCGAAGGAAGTACCGTACGATGAGATTATCAAGGCATTGAATATTCTCCATCAGGCGGGCGTGGCTTCCGTGGGGCTAATGACCCAGCCAATCTGACCCTAAGGTCAGTGGCAACCCGGTTCCTGTGCCGTTGGCTCAGGAACCCCGTATAAGCAACACCAGTTTTTGGGAATCTATTTTGGTAAAGGCAACTGAGCAAAACGATAAGCTGAACCGCGCCGTTATTGTTTCGGTCGTTCTGCACTTTGTATTGATTGCCCTGCTGATTTGGGGATCGCTGCAAGAAAACGTCGACATGAACAGTGCCGGCGGCGGTGGCGATGGTTCTGTCGTCGGTGCAGTGATGGTCGATCCCGGGGCAGTGGTGGAGCAGTACAACCGCCAGCAACAGCAGAGTAACGACGCGCAGCGTGCTGAAAAGCAGCGCCAGAAAAAAGCGGAACAACAAGCCGAAGAACTTCAGCAGAAGCAAGCGGCGGAGCAACAGCGCCTGAAAGAGCTGGAGAAAGAGCGTTTGTCTGCGCAGGAAAAAGCGGCGCAGGACGCGAAAGAACAGGCTGAACAGCAGAAGCAGGCCGCAGAGCAGCAAAAACAGGCGGCGGAGCAACAAAAGCAGGCTGCTGAACAGCAAAAAGCGGCCGAGAACGCCGCGGCGAAAGCCAAAGAACAACAGAAAGTAGCGGAAGCTGCCGCCGCCAAGGCCAAGGCCGAGGCAGATAAAGTCGCTAAAGCACAGGCCGACGCGCAGAAGAAAGCGGAGTCTGAAGCCAAGAAAGAAGCGGCTGCTGCCGCTGCCGCCAAGAAACAGGCGGAAGAAGCGAAGAAAGCCGCTGCTGCCGAAGCTGCAGAGAAAAAGGCCGCTGCCGAAGCCGAGAAGAAAGCTGCAGCAGAAGCCGAGAAAAAAGCCGCAGCTGATGCCGAGAAGAAAGCGGCTGCAGAAGCTGAGAAAAAAGCCGCCGCTGCCGAAAAAGCCGCCGCTGAGAAAGCTGCTGCCAAGAAAGCCGCAGACGCCAAGAAGAAAGCGGCTGCCGCAGCGGCAGCTCAGTCTTCGGACGTCAATGATCTGTTTGGCGACCTGGCGGACGGTAAAAACGCGCCGAAAGGCGGCGGGGCTAAAGCGAAGGGTGACGGTAAACCGGCCGGTCAGGGCAATGCCAAGGCTGCAGGGGCGAGTGGTGCCGATATTGATGGCTATGCGGGGCAGATTCGTACAGCAATTCAGAATAAGTTTTATGATGCCAGTTCGTTTGCCGGTAAGACCTGTGACCTACGCATCAAGCTGGGGCCTGATGGCTTTTTGATTGACGTGAAATCGGTAGGTGGCGATCCTGCCCTGTGCCAGGCGGCTGTAGCTGCTGCGAATCAGGCGAAGATCCCGAAACCACCGAGCGATGCCGTTTATCAGCACTTTAAGAATTCGACCCTTGTATTTAAGCCACAATAACGGTTGATTAGCTAAGTCATATCGCAGGGATGTACTAAGGTAACCAACAGGGATTATGTAGTTTTGTTTGCGTTGGTTTGTTAAAATTCTGCTAATTTATCGCAGGCATCCCGCCTGGATAAGGGAGATGAGATGAAGCAGGCATTTCGAGTAGCGTTAGGTTTTTTAATACTGTGGGCCTCCGTTCTTCACGCGGAAGTTCGCATTGAAATCACCCAAGGGGTCGACTCCGCTCGCCCGATTGGTGTGGTGCCGTTTAAATGGGCTGGCCCAGGCACGCCTCCGGAAGATATTGGCAAGATTGTCGGCGCAGACCTGCGCAACAGCGGCAAATTCAACCCAATTGACGTAGCGCGCATGCCGCAGCAACCGACCACCGCGTCTGAAGTGACGCCGGCGGCCTGGACTGCATTGGGCATTGACGCAGTCGTGGTCGGACAGGTTCAACCTGGTGCGGACGGCGGCTACCTGATCTCTTATCAACTGGTGGACACTTCAGGTTCTCCAGGCACCGTATTGGCGCAGAACCAGTATAAAGTGACCAAGCAGTGGTTGCGTTATTCTGCTCACACCGCCAGTGACGAAGTGTTTGAAAAGCTGACCGGTATCAAGGGCGCATTCCGTACCCGTATCGCTTACGTTGTGCAGACCAACGGCGGGAAATTCCCGTACGAGCTGCGCGTAGCGGATTACGACGGCTACAACCAGTTTGTGGTACACCGTTCACCGGAACCACTGATGTCCCCGGCCTGGTCGCCGGATGGCAGCAAACTGGCGTACGTGACCTTTGAAAGCGGCCGCTCTGCGCTGGTGGTTCAGACCCTGGCTAACGGTGCTATCCGTCAGATCGCCTCGTTCCCGCGCCACAACGGTGCACCGGCGTTCTCACCGGACGGCAGCCGTCTGGCCTTCGCGCTGTCTAAAAGCGGCAGCCTGAACCTGTACGTGATGAATCTGGGCTCTGGCCAGATCACTCAAATCACCGACGGGCGCAGCAACAATACTGAACCGACCTGGTTCCCGGATGGCCAGTCTCTGGCGTATACCTCCGATCAGGGTGGCCGGCCACAGATTTATAAAGTCAGTGCCAGTGGCGGTGCGTCACAGCGTCTGACATGGGAAGGCTCTCAGAATCAGGATTCTGAAGTCAGCTCTGATGGTAAATTCCTGGTGATGGTGAGCTCAAACAACGGTGCTCAGCATATCGCCAAACAAGATCTCGGATCGGGTGCAGTTCAAGTTTTGACCGGCACCTTCCTGGACGAAACGCCTAGTATTGCGCCAAACGGCACCATGGTGATCTATAGCTCCACGCAAGGTATGGGCTCCGTGTTGCAACTGGTATCGACTGATGGGCGTTTTAAAGCGCGTCTTCCGGCAACTGATGGACAGGTCAAATTCCCTGCCTGGTCGCCGTATCTGTGATGCATGTGTAAATATGTATGGCAAACTATAAAAGGATTAAAGAAATGCAACTGAACAAAGTGCTGAAAGGGCTTCTGCTGGCACTGCCAGTCCTGGCTGTAGCAGCTTGTAGTTCTAACAAAAGCGCAAACAACGACCAATCTGGTCTGGGCGCTGGCGCTGGCACTGGTACAGAAAACGGCAGCAGCAACCTGTCTTCTGAAGAACAAGCTCGTCTGCAGATGCAAGAACTGCAGAAGAACAACATTGTTTACTTCGGTCTGGACAAGTATGACGTGAGCTCTGAGTTCGCTCAGATGCTGGACGCGCACGCTGCATTCCTGCGTAACAACCCGTCTTACAAAGTGACCGTAGAAGGCCACGCGGATGAGCGCGGTACGCCGGAATACAACATTGCCCTGGGTGAGCGTCGTGCTAACTCCGTGAAAATGTACCTGCAAGGTAAAGGCGTTTCAGCTGACCAAATCTCTATCGTTTCTTACGGTAAAGAAAAACCAGCAGTACTGGGCCACGACGAAGCGGCTTATGCTAAAAACCGTCGTGCAGTTCTGGTTTACTAAGAGAATCGCATGAACAGTAACTTCAGACGTCACTTGTTGAGTCTGTCGTTACTGGTTGGCGTAGCGGTCCCATGGGCCGCTACTGCCCAAGCGCCAATCAGTAATGTCGGCTCCGGCTCGGTCGAAGACCGTGTCACCTCGCTTGAGCGCATCAGCAATGCTCAAGGCCAGCTTTTAAACCAACTCCAGCAACAACTCTCTGACAATCAGCGCGATATTGACTCGCTCCGCGGGCAAATCCAGGAAAGCCAATATCAACTGAATCAGGTCGTTGAACGCCAAAAGCAAATCTATCAGCAGATGGATAGCATCAGCCAGGGCGGCGCTCAGAGCTCTGTTGCCGCAGCGGGTGCCGCGGGTGGAGCAGCAGCGGCTGCGTCCTCCGAAGGCGCTGACAGTGCGTCTGCGGGCGCTACAGCCGCAGCGCCGGCCAGCAAGGGTGATGAAAACAGCGACTACAATGCCGCTGTTTCATTAGCGCTGGAAAAAAAACAGTATGACCAGGCAATTTCTGCTTTTCAGACCTTCGTAAAACAGTACCCAAAGTCTACTTACCAGCCTAATGCCAACTATTGGCTGGGCCAGTTGTATTACAACAAGGGTAAGAAAGACGATGCGGCTTACTATTATGCGGTCGTGGTGAAGAATTACTCAAAGTCACCTAAGGCGCCGGACGCCATGTACAAGGTAGGTATCATCATGCAGGAGAAAGGGCAGGCCGATAAAGCCAAAGCCGTGTTCCAGCAGGTGATTAAACAATACCCAACCAGTGCGGCGGCCAAACAGGCGAAAAGTCGCGTAGCCGGTTAGTCAGAAAAAATAATGAGCCCAGAAGTTAGTCGATTTGACCGCTTTCTGGGCTCATTCGCGTGAAGAACAAGCAGTTGAACCCCTTGTTCAAAAATTTAGGTTGCGCTGCCAAGATAAATTAGTAATATATGCCGCCGTTGCCAAGACATCTTGCAAGATGTTAAAGCAGCAAGGAAATTGGGTCGTTAGCTCAGTTGGTAGAGCAGTTGACTTTTAATCAATTGGTCGCAGGTTCGAATCCTGCACGACCCACCAA